>NZ_JAHTGR010000002.1:0-662337 GCF_019166075.1 Duganella violaceipulchra
CTTTCGTAGCAACTAATGACAAGGGTTGCGCTCGTTGCGGGACTTAACCCAACATCTCACGACACGAGCTGACGACAGCCATGCAGCACCTGTGTACTGGTTCTCTTTCGAGCACTCCCCAATCTCTCAGGGATTCCAGCCATGTCAAGGGTAGGTAAGGTTTTTCGCGTTGCATCGAATTAATCCACATCATCCACCGCTTGTGCGGGTCCCCGTCAATTCCTTTGAGTTTTAATCTTGCGACCGTACTCCCCAGGCGGTCTACTTCACGCGTTAGCTGCGTTACCAAGTCAATTAAGACCCGACAACTAGTAGACATCGTTTAGGGCGTGGACTACCAGGGTATCTAATCCTGTTTGCTCCCCACGCTTTCGTGCATGAGCGTCAGTTTTGACCCAGGGGGCTGCCTTCGCCATCGGTGTTCCTCCACATATCTACGCATTTCACTGCTACACGTGGAATTCTACCCCCCTCTGCCAAACTCTAGCCTTGCAGTCTTCATCGCCATTCCCAGGTTGAGCCCGGGGATTTCACGACAAACTTACAAAACCGCCTGCGCACGCTTTACGCCCAGTAATTCCGATTAACGCTTGCACCCTACGTATTACCGCGGCTGCTGGCACGTAGTTAGCCGGTGCTTATTCTTCAGGTACCGTCATTAGCCCACTGTATTAGAACAGGCCGTTTCTTCCCTGACAAAAGAGCTTTACAACCCGAAGGCCTTCTTCACTCACGCGGCATTGCTGGATCAGGCTTGCGCCCATTGTCCAAAATTCCCCACTGCTGCCTCCCGTAGGAGTCTGGACCGTGTCTCAGTTCCAGTGTGGCTGGTCGTCCTCTCAGACCAGCTACTGATCGATGCCTTGGTAGGCTTTTACCCTACCAACTAGCTAATCAGATATCGGCCGCTCCAGGAGCATGAGGTCTTGCGATCCCCCACTTTCATCCTTAGATCGTATGCGGTATTAGCGTAACTTTCGCTACGTTATCCCCCACTCCAGGGTACGTTCCGATATATTACTCACCCGTTCGCCACTCGCCGCCAGGTTGCCCCGCGCTGCCGTTCGACTTGCATGTGTAAGGCATGCCGCCAGCGTTCAATCTGAGCCAGGATCAAACTCTTCAGTTTAATCTCTGTTTATTTGGCATTTCTGCCACCGTCATTGCTGACGGGTCGCTCACTCAAAATACTGACAGGCCACTACTTGCGTAGCGCCTATTTCATTACTTCTTGTGAACATTTGATATTTTAAGTATCAGCAGGACTAGCCTGCTGTGCACCTTCATCAAACGCCCACACTTATCGACTGTAAATTTTTAAAGAACTTATTCGGTACTGCTTGCTACGGAGCGTTGTGTCCGCCAGCGAAGAAGAAAGAGTATGAAGCGTTTAGATCGCCCCTCTACTTTTCCCGACTCCCCGCTGTTCTTTGCATTTGCATGCACCGTTTTGCGGGGAGACGAACTATAGCAAACAAGAACAGATTCCGCAAGTGCCGGCACACGCCTCTTCCCATCTCTTCGCCTCTCATCCCCGTTTTTCTGCAGACTGTCGCATGCCGTTGGCTCCCATGCCTGCTATCCCTTACAGTTGCATCGTCCCAATAGCATTGTCATACAAAGCAATATGGGAGCTGGACAGTTGACCGTTAGGCTACACTTGCCGCGTACATGACAATACATAGAACGAAAGCCTCACATGTTTCCGATGCCTAAAACGCAAGACACCCTGAAAACCGCCGGCGCCTGGCTGCACCGCGGCTTTGACTCGACCGCCACATGGGTCACTCAGCTGTCGTGGTGGAAGTTCCTGGTCTTCGCGGTGTTGACACTGATCGCCGGCTCCATCCTGCAGGACGAGCTGTTCTCGTCCAGCCCGGACGAAGAAGTCGTGATCAAGAACGACAAGCATCCCAAGCGCAAAAACGGCGACACCAATATCCTGATCGACGACAGCGGCATCCATTTCAACCCGCGCGGCAAGATCCGCAACAAGGATGCCGACAAGACCGATAAGAGCGACTCATCCGATTCCAGCAGCGACGACAACAAGGGAGTTCCCGTCGCGCCGCCGGCAGAGCCAGCGCAACCGGCACAACCGGCAGAGCCGGCTCAGCCCGCCGAACCAGCCGCGCCCGCTGGCAAAGCGGATAAGCACGGCAAACCGTCAGCGGCATCCGTCCCCGCCCTCCCCACCCTGCCGGGCGAAGAAGTCCATATCGACCTGCCGCCGCAAATCGGCGAAGAACTGTCGAACGCGATTGAAGAGGCCGTCGACGACGCCGCCGAACAAAAAGTCACCCGCTACCACCGCCAGGCCTCGACCTGGTTCAAGAGCTTCGTCTCGCTGCTGGTGCTCGCGCTGTTCGGCACCAAGGCCCTGATGGGCGGCAAAAAGCGCGCCGAAGCCGAGACCCTGACCGCCAATGCCGCCGTCGAACGCGAATCCATGCAGCGCCAGCTCAGCGAGGCGAAGATGCAGATGATGCAGGCCCAGGTCGAACCGCACTTCCTGTTCAACACCCTGGCCTCGGTCGAGCACCTGATCGAAACCGACCCGCCGCGCGCCTCCGCCATGCAGCGCAGCCTGATCAAATACCTGCGCGCGGTGTTGCCGCAAATGCGAGACAACGCCCTGATCACCAACCTGGGCCGTGAAGCCGACATGGTGCTGGCCTACCTGAACCTGCTGAAGATGCGCATGGAAGAACGCCTGACCGTGGACTTCGACATCCCCGACGGCCTGCGCACCGCCGCCTTCCCGCCGATGATGTTGCAATCGATGGTGGAAAACGCTATCAAGCACGGCCTGGAAGCCAAACCCGAAGGCGGCACACTCAAAGTACGCGCCGACGTGGCCCACAACAAGCTGCGCGTGATCGTCTCCGACGACGGCCTCGGCTTCGGCGCCGTGCCCAGCGACGGCACCGGCCTGGGCCTGATGACCATCCGCGAACGCCTGAAACTGCTGCATGGCGACCAAGGCCAGCTGCTGATCGCCGCCAACAGCCCAAGCGGCGTGATCGCCACGATCGAAGTCCCGTACCAGCTATCCAAATAAGAACGATTGATTATTACGACGATTCGTTGAATAATCCCTTGAATAACTAACTAAATAATTAACACACCACACCCTACCACGATGCCTACTGCGATTATTGCCGACGACGAACGTTTGATGCGCGACCAACTGCGCATGCGCCTGGGCCAGGTCTGGCCCGAGCTGGAAATTATTGGCGAAGCCAAGAATGGCGACGAAGCGATCGAACTGGTCGACCAGCTCAAGCCGGACTTCACCTTCCTCGATATCCGCATGCCCGGCAAGACCGGCATGGAAGCCGCTTCAGTGATCGGCAACAAGAGCCACATCGTGTTCGTGACCGCCTACGACGCCTACGCGGTGGAAGCCTTCGAGCGCGGCGCGGTCGACTACGTGCTCAAACCGCCCGAGCAGGAACGCCTGCAAATCACGGTCGACCGCCTCAAGACCCGCATGAGCAAACCAACCGCGGCGGCCGACGTCAACGCCAGCGTGACGGCGATGCTGTCGCAACTGGCGGAAAAGATCGCAACGCCGAAACCCGCCTACCTGCAATGGATACAGGCCAGCATCGGCCAGGACCTGCGCATGATCCCGGTCGAGGAAATCCTGTTCTTCCGCTCCGACGAAAAATACACCTGCGTGCAGACCGAGCGCTACGAAGCACTGATCCGCAAGCCGGTGCGCGACTTGGCCGAGGAGCTCGATCCCGCGCTGTTCTGGCAGATCCACCGCGCCACGCTGGTCAACGTCAACGCCATCGAAGGCGTGACGCGCGACATCCGCGGCCGCCACCTCGTCATGATCAAGGGCAAGCCGGACAAGCTGGAAGTGAGCCGCAGCTTCCTGCACCTGTTCAAACAGATGTAATCCCGCCCCGGACGCCGAGCGCGTCTGAGGCATATCAACCCCCTGCCCTGCGCATACTTTAGTGTGTACCCACGCGGCCCCCGCCGCATGGGGAAGCGCATGGCCCGTATCCGATCACTGCTATTGCTCAGCGGCGCCGTCGCGCTGGCCAGCCGCCTGTCCTGGCGCATGGGCTGGCAATGCGCGCGCTCGGCCGCCGCGCACAAACGCAGCCGCGGCATCATCCAGCATGCCAGCGACGCCATCATTTCCACCGACGAACACCAGACCATCCTGCAAGCCAACCCCTCGGCCGCCACCATGTTCGGCACCACGGTGCAGACCATGGAGGGCTCGCCCTTGCAGCAATTCATCCCGCGCGACCAACGCCTGAGCAACGAGCCGGCCGGCACCCGCTACTTCGGCAACACCGGCATCCGCCTGCGCATGAAGGGCCGGCGCGCCAGCGACTACGCCGTAACCGGCCTGAAAGCCAGCGGCCAGTACTTCCCGCTCGAAGGGTCGATCTCGTCGCTGGCGGAGAACGGCCACCGCATCTACACCATCATCCTGCGCGACATTACCGAACGCAAGCAGGTGCAGGAACAACTGGAACAGTCGTATTCGCAATTGCGCGAACTGTCGGCCGCGCTGCAAACGATACGGGAGGAGGAACGCAAGCACATCGCGCGCGAGCTGCACGACGACCTCGGCCAACTGCTGGCGACGCTGCGCGTGGACCTGGCGCTGCTGCAGCAACAGCACAGCAACGATGTGGCCGCCCGCAAGCTGCAGGCAGGCATGGATGAGCTGCTGATGTCGGCGATCACCTCGCTGCGGCGCATCGCCAGCAATCTGCGTCCGCGCGCGCTCGATGAGGGAGGCTTGTATTTTGCGCTGGAGAGCTTGCGCCAGGAATTCGTCGCGCGCTACGGCATCGCCTGCACGCTGGACGCGAATGAAGAGGATTTGATACTGGACGACGCCTACAGCACCGCCATCTTCCGCATTGCGCAGGAAGCGCTGACCAACATCACCCGCCACGCCGAAGCGCGCAAGGTCTTGCTGTCGCTGTACCGCACCGACGGTCTGCTGCAAATCACCATCCATGACGACGGCCGCGGCATTGCCGAAAAGGACATGGACAAAGCGTCGTCCTTCGGCCTGATCGGGATGCGCGAACGCGTCTGGGCACTGCATGGCGACATCGCCATCGTCAGCGACGGCGGCACCCGGATCATGATCCGGCTGCCGCTGCCGCCGCCTCAGGAAAACGCCGCCTGATCCTGCTTAGAACGCGTGGCGCATGCCGACGTTGAAGGCCTTGTCGCCGCTACCAGCTTCGTTGTTGTTGCCAACGGTGTAGCCGGCGCCGTTCTTGTTCTTGATCTTGGCGTAGGCGACATACACGCCGGTACGCTTCGACAGCGAGTGCAGGTAACCCAGCGCCCACTGGTCGGCGTCCTGGTTGTTGACGGTCTTGTCGTTCTTGCGGATGTACGACGCCATGATGGTGCCGCTAGGAGCGACTGGCACTTGCACGCCGATCAGCAGGTCGTTGCTGTCCAGGCTGGCCTTAGGCGCCACGGTGTAGCCGTAGGCGTTGGCCGATGGCAGGGCCGCGCTGTTCACGCCCTTGTCCGCGCCGTAGGCGAAGAAGGCTTTGGCAACCACGAAATCGTAGTTGATCGCGAACAGGGTGTTGCGGCCGCTGTCTTGCAGCTTGGCCGGGGTGGCGCCGACGGCGGCGGTGTCGTTGTTGCGGTTGTTGTACACCAGGCGCGCGTTCAGCGGGCCGTTGGCGAAGTTCAGGCCGAAACCGAACTGACGGCCGGCGGTCGAGCTGCCAGCCTGCTCGCCCAGCGAGTACAGGCCATCGGCGCTGAAGCCTTCCATCACCGGGGTCGAGTAGACCAGGGCGTTGCTGGTGCGGGTGTTCGCGCCGGCTGCCGGGAACAAGTTCTTGATGCTGCCAGCGTAACCGGCGCCGAATGGGTCGGCAACCTGGCTCATGGCGTTGTACAGCATGGTGTATTGGCGACCGATGGTCAGGGTGCCGGCTTCCTTGCTTTTCAGGCCGATGAAGGACTGGCGGTTGAACAGGGCGCTGTTGGCGTTGTCCAGTGCGCCGTCATCCACTTTCACGCCGGTTTCCAGGGTGAAGATGGCCGACAGGCCGTTGCCCAGGTCTTCGGTACCGCGGAAGCCCAGACGCGACTGGCCACCGATACCGCTGGTGACTTTGGTCACGCTGCCTGCCGCGCCGCCGCGCTCGCTGACCAGGCCGGCATCAACCAGGCCATAGATCGTGACATTCGATTGAGCTTGGGCTTGCGCTGCGAAACCGCCGATGATCATTGCTACCAGAGTAAGTTTTTTCACTTGATGTTCTCTACTTAAGGTTGGAAGAAGTAACTGCATGTAATCAATCTACGGGGCGTATCATGCCTATCAATTACTTCAACAATGTGACATCAACCATCTGTTGTAAATCGGCATCAATATAAAAAAAGCCGCGAAACGCGGCTTTTGGGGAGGTTGCTTTTATTTCAAGCGACAGTTGAGCAGGTAGTAGTACTCCAAGCGCTCGATGCGGATCTGCCGCGCCGACGTCGCGAAACGCTTGCGCAGCGTGCTGTCGGTCAGGTAGTTCTTCATCACTTCGTAGCGCTGCTCGTCGTCTGCGGTCAGGATCTGGAAAGTATTGCCTTCCAGATCGGTACGGGCGAACACCATGCTGTCGCCATCGACATAGGTCTCGTCCAGCAGCACCAGCAGCACGTCCTTGCCCAGCTTGGCGCGCAGGGTCTTCAGGTATTTCTCCTGGTCTTCGCGCTTGACGTGGGTCCACAGGCCGGCCGCGAACACCGCTGTGTACTTGCCTTCCAGCCCATCCGGCAGGTTGAAGGCGTCCATCACGCCGAAGGTCACCACATCCTCGTCGAGGCCGCGGGTTTCGGCCAGCGCGATCATTTCCGGCACCAGGTCGGTGGCGTGCACCGATTCCGCCACTTCGGCGATCAGGTCGGTCCAGTAGGCGGTGCCGCAGGCCAGTTCCAGCACCTTGTGGCCCTGGAACAGCTCGGCGACCATTTCCTGCAGGTCATCCAGATCGTCGAAGCGCTCTTCCCGCGCGTAGATCTGGTCGTAGTTATCGGCGTTGACGGCATAAAATTGTGCCAACTGGTTGGTAATCATGTCTTACTTTCTAATTTACAGTTCGTAGTGTTCTTTTGCACCGCTCATGGCCTGCTCGATCAATTTACGGTTGAGCGTAGGCGCCAGCAGTTCGATAAAGGTGTAGATATAGCTGCGCAGATAGGCCCCCTGCTTGACCGCCACCCGCGACACATTCATGCCGAACAGGTGGCCCGCAGGAATGGCGCGCAGCGATTTGTCGCGCTCGGCGTCAAAGGCCATGCCCGCTATGATACCAATCCCCATGCCCAACTCCACATAAGTCTTGATCACGTCGGCGTCTATGGCTTCCAGCAACACGTCCAGCTTCAGCCCGCGCAGGGAGAAGGCATGGTCGATCTTGCTGCGGCCGGCAAAGGCGCCATCGTAAGTGATAATCGGGAAAGCGGCAATTTCTTCCAGCGTAATCTGCTTAGATTTCAGCAATGGATGGTCCGGCGCCACCACCACCACGTGTTCCCATTGGTAACATGGCAAAGTTATCAAACCGGTCACGCCGGCGATCGATTCGGTGGCGATGGCCAGGTCGGCCTGGTCGCGCTGGACCATTTCGGCGATCTGCTGCGGATTGCCTTGCAACAAAGACAATCGCACCTTGGGAAACTTCAGCATGAAGGCCTGCACCACTTTCGGCAGCGTGTAGCGGGCCTGCGTGTGTGTGGTGGCGATGGTAAAACTGCCACTGTCCTGGGCCGCATATTCCTTGCCGATGCGCTTGAGGCTGTCAATTTCCTGCATAATTAACTCCACCGATTCCAGCACCAGCCGCCCGGGCTCGGTCAGGCCACGGATACGCTTGCCGTGCCGGGTGAAGATATCGACGCCCAGCTCCTCCTCCAGCTCGATGATCGCCTTGGACACGCCCGGCTGCGACGTAAACAGCGCCTTGGCGGCATCGGTCAGGTTGTAGTTCTGGCGTACAGCTTCGCGCACGAAGCGCAGTTGGTGAAGGTTCATTGCAGGTCCAGGCCCATCAAAAATTATTAAGCTTGCTTATACCCGATACGTATATAAGCAAATAAAGACTAAGTCGTATGGAATAAAGACGAAGTTTATTACTATTAGCGCTAGTTTGGGGGTTCTAGCAAGCGACTATCTAGGAAGAATATGTATCAATACGACCAATATGACCATCTCATCGTCCGCGAACGCATCGCCCAATACCGGGATCAAGTGCGCCGTCGCCTGTCCGATGAGCTGACCGAAGCCGAATTCCTGCCGCTGCGCCTGCAAAATGGCCTGTATATGCAGCGTCACGCCTACATGCTGCGCATCGCCGTCCCGTACGGCTTGCTGGCATCGAAGCAAATGCGCATGTTCGCGCACATCGCCCGCAAGTACGACCGCGGCTATGGCCACTTCACCACCCGCCAGAACATCCAGTTCAACTGGATCGAGCTGGAACAGACCCCGGACATCCTGGCCGACCTGGCCTCGGTGGAGATGCACGCCATCCAGACCTCGGGCAACTGCATCCGCAACACCACCTCCGATCCCTACGCCGGCGTCGCCGCCGACGAGATCATCGATCCGCGTCCATACGCCGAGGTGCTGCGCCAGTGGTCGACCTTCCACCCTGAATTCATCGCCCTCCCGCGCAAGTTCAAGGTCGCCATCAACGGCGCCGTCGAAGACCGCGCCGCCATCGCGGTGCACGACATCGGCCTGACCGTGGTGCGCAACGACGCCGGCGAGATCGGCTTCAAGTTCATGGCCGGCGGCGGCATGGGCCGCACCCCCATCCTGGGCAGCGTGATCCGCGACTTCCTGCCGTGGCAGCACCTGCTGACCTACACCGAAGCCGTGATGCGCGTGTATAACCAGTACGGCCGCCGCGACAACAAGTACAAGGCCCGCATCAAGATCCTGCTGAAGGCCATCGGCGTCGAAGAGTTCACCCGCCAGGTCGAAGCCGAGTGGACCGACCTGAAAGACGGCCCGGAAACGCTGACCGTCGAAGAGATGCAGCGCGTGATCGACTACTTCCAGCCGCCGGCCTACAAGCAGCTCGACGACAGCGACGTGGTGGCCGCCCACGCAGGCAACAAGGCCTTCGCCAACTGGGTCAACCGCAACGTCAAGCCGCACAAGCAGCCCGGTTACGCCGCCGTGGTGCTGTCGCTGAAGAAGACCGGCGTGCCGCCGGGCGACGCCACCGCCGAGCAGATCGACTTCATGGCCGACCTGTCGGACCGCTACAGCTTCGGCGAACTGCGCGTCACGCACGAGCAGAACATCGTGCTGGCCGACGTCGAGCAATCGCAGTTGTTCACGCTGTGGGAACAGGTCAAGGCCAAGGGCCTGGCGACGCCTAACATCGGCCTGCTGACCGACATGATCTGCTGCCCTGGCGGCGACTTCTGCTCGCTGGCCAACGCCAAGTCGCTGCCGATCGCCGCCGCCATCGCGGAGCGCTTCGACAATATCGACTTCCAGCACGACATCGGCGAGATCGAACTGAATATCTCCGGCTGCATCAACGCCTGCGGCCACCACCACGTCGGCAGCATCGGCGTGCTGGGCGTCGACAAGGACGGCAGCGAATGGTACCAGGTGTCGATCGGCGGCTCGCAGGGCAACAACGCCGCCATCGGCAAGATCATCGGACCGTCGTTCTCCGCGCTGCAAATGCCGGAAGTGATAGGCCGCCTGCTGCAAGTGTATGTGCGCGACCGCTACGAAGACGAATCGTTCGCCGACTGCGCGCAGCGCCTGGGCGTCGCGCCGTTCAAGGAATTTGTGTACGCCACGCCGATCGCCGAAGCCGGTCGCCTGGTTGGAGAGGATGAATATGTCTGAAGCCGTGAAAAACCTGATCATCAAGGGCCGTGAAGTCGTCGAGGACGACTGGCAGGTGCTGCGCCTGGCCGAGCCGGTCGACGGCGCGCCCAAGCACGACCCGGCCACCGTCGCCGTCCCGGCGGGTAAATTCATCGTGCCGCTGAGCCTCTGGCTGGTGCAGCGCGAACTGCTGTCGGCGCGCGCCGCCGCCGGCGAGATCGGCGTCTGGATCGCCAGCGACGAACGCCCGGAAACGCTGAAGGACGACCTGTCCAAAGTCGCGCTGGTCGCCGTCGACTTCCCTAAATTCACCGATGGCCGCGGCTACTCGATCGCCTACAACCTGCGCACCCGCCTGGGCTGGACCGGCGAACTGCGCGCCATCGGCGATGTGCTGCGCGACCAGCTGTTCTCGATGCAGCGCGTCGGCTTCGACGCCTACGCCACGCGCCCGGACCGCAACATCCACGACGCGCTGAAAGGCCTGTCCGATTTCTCGGAGACCTACCAGGCATCGGTGGACCAGAAGGCGCCGCTGTTCCGTCGCCACGCCCGCAACGTCGGCGTCAACCCCGGCGACGCCGGCTACGGCATCTGATCGGAGCAGCCATGAGTGAACTGAACAAGCTGATTGCCGACACCAACGCCACGCTGGCGCGCATCGTCAAGGACCACAGCCCGGCGGTCTTCGCCTCCAGCCTGGCGGCCGAAGACATGGTGCTGACCGACTTGATTCTGAAGGGCAAACTGGATATCGGCATCTTCTCGCTCGAAACCGGACGCCTGCATCCTGAAACGCTGGCCATGCTGGACCGCGTCAAGGAGCACTACGACGGCTATGAGATCGCACTGTACAAGCCGCAGACCGAAGCGGTCGACGCCTACGTCGCGCAGAACGGCCTGAACGCCTTTTACGACAGCGTCGAGATGCGCCGCGAGTGCTGCCGCATCCGCAAGGTCGAGCCGCTGGGCCGCGCCCTGTCCGGCAACAAGGCCTGGGTCACCGGCCAGCGCCGCGCGCAGTCGGCCACCCGCACCTCGCTGATGGTGGAAGAAGACGATCCGGCCCACCTCATGACCAAGTTCAATCCACTGGCCGACTGGTCGGAGGCGGACATCTGGAACTACATCCGCGACCACGGCGTGCCGTACAACGCGCTGCACGACCAGGGCTATCCATCGATCGGCTGCGCACCCTGCACGCGCGCCATCGAACCGGGTGAAGACGTCCGCGCCGGCCGCTGGTGGTGGGAGAATCCCGATTCAAAAGAGTGCGGCCTGCACATGGTCGACGGTAAACTGATACGCATTAAATCCGTGGCAGCGTAAGCGCCCCACACAAAAGAATAGGCATAGTCCATGAACGCTTTAGTTGAAAACCACGCCGCGCACGTGAATTCGCGCCACCTCGACGCTTTGGAATCGGAAGCGATCCACATCATGCGCGAAGTCGCGGCCGAATGCAGCAACCCCGCGCTGCTGTTCTCGGGCGGTAAAGACTCGGTGGTCTTGCTGCGCATCGCGGAGAAGGCTTTCCGTCCCGGCAAATTCCCGTTCCCGCTGGTGCACGTCGACACCGGTCACAACTTCGCCGAGGTGATCACCTTCCGCGACAAGCGCGTGGCCGAACTGGGCGAGCGCCTGATCGTCGGCTCGGTCGAAGAGTCGATCAAAAAAGGCACGGTGCGCCTGCGTAATCCGCTGACCGATTCGCGCAACGCCGCGCAGGCGGTCACGCTGCTGGAAACCATCGCCGAACACGGCTTCGACGCCTGCATCGGCGGCGCCCGCCGCGACGAAGAAAAGGCCCGCGCCAAGGAGCGCATCTTCTCCTTCCGCGACGAATTCGGCCAGTGGGATCCGAAGTCGCAGCGCCCAGAACTGTGGGACCTGTATAACACCCGCGTCCACCCAGGCGAGAACATGCGCGTGTTCCCGATCTCGAACTGGACCGAGCTTGATGTATGGATGTACATCGCCCGCGAAAAGCTGGAACTGCCGCCGATCTACTTCGCCCACGAACGCCAGGTCATTCCGCGCAACGGCCTGCTGGTGCCGCTGACCGACCTGACCCCGGCGCGCGAAGGCGAGACCGTCGAAACGCAGGTGGTGCGCTTCCGCACCGTCGGCGACATCTCCTGCACCTGCCCGGTGTCGTCGGATGCGGCCACGGTGGACCAGATCATCGCCGAAACCGCAGTCACGCAAATCACCGAACGCGGCGCCACCCGGATGGACGACCAGACCTCCGAGGCTTCGATGGAAAAACGTAAAAAAGCAGGATACTTCTGATGAACGCACTCACTGACAACCACGAACAAAAAACTGAACGCCGGGGCGCCGTATCGGGCCTGCTGCGCTTCATCACCGCCGGCTCCGTCGACGACGGCAAGTCCACCCTGATCGGCCGCCTGCTGTTCGACAGCAAAGGCATCTTCGCCGACCAGCTGGACGCCATGTCGCGCTCCAAGCACAAGCGCACCGTCGGCGACGCCGTCGACCTGTCGCTGCTGACCGACGGCCTGGAAGCCGAACGCGAACAAGGCATCACCATCGACGTGGCCTACCGCTACTTCGCCACGCCGAAACGCAAGTTCATCATCGCCGACACCCCGGGCCACGAGCAGTACACCCGCAACATGGTGACCGGCGCTTCGACCGCCGATGCCGTCATCATCCTGATCGACGTCTCGAAGGTGAAGCTGCATGAAGACGGCGGCGTGGACTTGCTGATCCAGACCAAGCGCCACTCGACCATCGCCCACCTGCTGCAGATCGAGCACGTGGTGGTCGCCGTCAACAAGATGGACCTGGTGAACTACGACCAGGCGATCTACGACCGCATCGTCAAGGCCTACCGCGAGTTCGCCGAAACGCTGGGCCTGAAGGACATCACGCCGATCCCGCTGTCCGCCCTGACCGGCGACAACGTCGTCAGCGCCAGCGAAAAACTGAGCTGGTACAAGGGCCCGACGCTGATCGAGCTGCTGGAATCGCTGTCGGTGTACGACGAATCGCACAACGCGCCGTTCCGCTTCCCGGTGCAGCTGGTGGCGCGCCACAACGGCCACGAAGCCAACGACTTCCGCGGCTACATGGGCCGCATCGAAGCCGGCAAGGTCTCGGTCGGCGACACGCTGGTGGTGCAGCCATCCGGCCAGACCGCGACCGTCAAGGACATCGTCACGCTGGAAGGTTCGCATCAATCGGCGGTGGTCGGTCAATCGATCACGCTGCTGCTGAACGAATACCTGGACATCTCGCGCGGCGACCTGCTGGCCGGCGCCAGCCAGCCTGCGACCCTGCTCAAGCAACTGAAGGCGGACGTCTGCTGGATGTCCGACGAGCCGCTGGACCAGCGCCGCAAGTACTGGATCAAGCACGGCACCAAGCAGACCTCGGCCAAGATCACCGGCATCGACTCGCTGTTGGACATCAACACCCAGCAGCGCCACAGCGCCGACGGCTTGAAACTGAACGATATCGCCCGCATCGGCCTGACCGTGCAGCAGCCGCTGGCGGCCGACGCCTACGCCGACATCCGCGCCACCGGCGCCTTCATCCTCATCGACGAAGTCACGCACCAGACCGTCGCGGCGGGCATGATCCGCCTCGGCGACTAAGAGGAAACGGCAATGGCAGCTCGCGGAAAAGTCTACCTGATAGGCGCCGGCCCCGGCGCCCAGGACTTGATCACCCTGCGCGGCGCGCGCCTGCTGGCGCAAGCCGACGTGGTGCTGCACGACGCCCTGGTGACCGACGAGATGCTGGAGCTGTGCCCTCGGGCCGAGAAAATCCTGGTCGGCAAGCGCTGCGGCCAGCTGTCGACCGCGCAGCAGTTCATCAACAAGCAGATGATAGACAACGCGCTCAAGTTCCCGCTGGTGGTGCGCCTCAAGGGCGGCGACCCGATGCTGTTCGGCCGCGCCGACGAGGAGCTGCGCGCGCTGGAAGAAGCGGGCATCGAGGTCGAAGTCGTCCCCGGCATCACCACCGCGCTGGCCGCGGCGGCCGCCAGCAAGCAGCCACTGACCAAGCGCGGCGTGGCGCGCAGCGTCGCCTTCTTCACCTCCTCCACCGCGCCGGAGCACGCCGAGCACGACGCAATCCCCGACACCGACACCCTGGTGCAGTACATGGGCGGCCGTGAAGCCATCGCCACAGCGGAACGCCTGCTGGCGCAGGGCCGCCATGCCGATACGCCGGTGGTCGTCATCGAAAATTGCAGCCGTCCGGACCAGCATATCCGCCGCCTGACCATCGCCTCGCTGGCGCAGGGCCTGGGCGCGGCCCACGGCCCGGTGCTGGTGATGCTGGGCGACGCGATGAAAACCCGCGCCCACCAGCACAACGACGAAGCACAACTCCCTTCAGCAGTACAGCAACTGAGCGCCTGATCCGTAATAGAATGTCCATTCATACCAAACGAGGTAGCAATGGACACTGTTCACGAAGTGCTGGAACGCGCATGGAAGGCCCACTCCGAAGGCGCCTTCGATAGCGCGCTCAATGACTACATCTGGCTGTTCGACGCCAGCGCCGCCGACGCGGAAAACGCGCCGCTGCGCCTGTCCTATGTGCTGAGCGCGTGGGCCAAGCTGGCCGAAGAACACCTGCCGGCGCGCCACGCCCTGGTCAAGCTGCGTGACCGCGACAGCCAGCGCCTGCTGGCCCAGGCCGACGGCGACACCGCCGAGGTCCTGTTCAACGACATCCGCGCCATCAACGACAAGCTGGGCGACCTGCAAAACACCTACCACCTGTTCCAGCAACTGCCACCAGCGTTGGCGCAGCAATGCGCCCGCTCCGCAATGCCGTCGATGATGGCCTGCGGCGACTACGCGCTGGCCAGCCGCCACCTGCCGCAGCCGATGCAGCACTTGACACAGGCGGCGGCCCAGCTCAACGAGCGGCGCACCGGCTTCAATGTGCTGACCACCGCCGGCATGTCCGCCCTGCTGGCCGAGGTGTACAACTATATCAACGAACTGGCGCTGGTGCTGGACTTGCTGACCGGCTGCGGCGATACTGCTGCGGCGGATGCGGCGCGCGCCCAGGCGGTGGCGCTGGTGCAGTCGCCGGAAGCGCGCGCCTGCGTCCAGGCGGAACTCGACGCCCCCGGCACGACGCTCGACGCCATGATCGAACTCGAAAACTTCTCAGCGAACGAATAGTGAAACCGAACTACGCCCAGACCCTGCTCCTGCTTGCCCTGCTGCCCGCCGCCGCCAGCGCTCCCGCCGCCATCCCGACCTACGATTTCAAGGTCGTCCACGCCTACCCGCACGACCCGCAAGCCTTCACCGAAGGCCTGCTGTACCGCGACGGCTTCCTGTACGAGAGCACCGGGCTGAATGGCAAATCGTCGATCCGCAAGGTGAACCTGGAAACCGGCAAGGTCCTGCAGAGCAAGGACATCCCGCCGCAGTATTTTGGCGAGGGCCTGACGGTATGGAAGGACACGCTGGTCGGCCTGACCTGGCAAACGCAGACCGGCTTCGTGTTCGACCTGGCCACCTTCGAGATGCGCAGCCAGTTCGCCTATCCCGGCGAAGGCTGGGGCCTGACACAGAACGGCAAGGAGTTGATCATGAGCGACGGCACCGCCACGCTGCGCTTCCTCGATCCCAGGACCTTCCTCGAAGTGCGCCGCGTGAAGGTGACGGCGGACGGCATCCCGGTCGACCAGGTCAACGAACTGGAAGTGGTGGGCGACGAGATCTTCGCCAACCTGTGGCACACCAACACCATCGCCCGCATCGACCCGGCCAACGGCAAGATCACCGGCTGGATCGACCTGGGCACGCTGTTTCCCGGCGCCGGCAAAGGCCTCAATGGCGAAAACGTCATGAACGGTATTGCTTATGACGCGGAGAAGAAGCGCCTGTTCGTCACCGGCAAGCTGTGGCCCAAGCTGTACGAGATCAAGATCGTACCCAGAAAGTAGACAGCGCTGCCGCCGCTTATGCCGGCAGCGAGGCCACGCAATAGTCGGACAAGGCATTCAGCACGGCCGCGTTCTCGCCGGCCGCTTCGACCACGTTGATCGTCGCCTGCGGATAGTCGATGCGCAATTGCTCGACCATCAGCGGCAGGTCGCGCAGCACATGGCCTCCCTGCCCCAGGAATACCGGCACCACGGTGATCTGCGTGACGTCGTCGGCGCTCAGTTCGGCCACCAGCTCAGGCAGGGACGGCGTCATCAGCTCCAGGAAGGCCAGCGCCACGCGCACTTCAGGCATGCGCGCCTGCGTCAGCTCGCGCAGCCGCTCGAACGGCGTGGCCCACGATGCGGCGCGGGCGCCGTGCGCAAACAGAACCAGGGATTGTTTGTTCATCTAATGTCGCTCCACCCACCACAAAGCGCCTAACGCCAGCAGCAGGAATAAAAGACTCGGGGCGATCGCCGTGACCACCGCCGGCCAGGTGCTCAGCAGCCCCAGATGCGAGAACAGCGTGTTCACCAACTGGAAGCTGACACCGATCATGATACCGACAAAAATCTTCAGACTCACGCCGCCGCTGCGCGTATGCAGGTAGCCGAACGGCAGCGCCAGCGCCATGAGCACGAAGATCGCCAGCGGGTCGAACAGCTTCTTCCAGAACGCGATCTTGAAGCGCTCGGTCTCCTGCTTGTTCTCCTGCAGGTGGCGGGTGTACACCGCCAGTTCGTTGGCCGACATGCGCTCCGGATCGGAGCCGGCCACCGACAGGATCTTCGGCGTCAC
This sequence comes from Duganella violaceipulchra, assembly GCF_019166075.1. Taxonomy (NCBI): domain Bacteria; kingdom Pseudomonadati; phylum Pseudomonadota; class Betaproteobacteria; order Burkholderiales; family Oxalobacteraceae; genus Duganella; species Duganella violaceipulchra. The sequence continues at coordinate 16,597 of NZ_JAHTGR010000002.1, forward strand.
CTCGGACAACAAGTCCTTGGTGGCGCTGTGGCGGGTTTCGATCAGACTGGTGTCCTGGGCGAAGTTGTTGGCCAGGTTGGCCTCGCTGCCCGGCTTGAGCAGCGCCGGATTGGTGAAGATATTTTCCGTCACATCCGACAGCTGCCAGTTGTTGTTGCCCTTGAAGGTGCCGAGCTTGGCCAGGGTGATCGAACGCAGACGGAAGCTGGTGTCGAACTCGTACAGCTTGACGTCGACCAGCGTGCCGTCCGGCCTCACCTGGCGCACGTTGAAGAAACGCGAACCGGTCACGGTGCCGCTCATGCCGTCCGACTTGACGATATCCTTGGTCCACAGGCCGGAGCGGAACTCCGACGAGATCGCGGCGCCGCGCGCGCTCAGCTTGATCTTCTCGGCCAGCGGCGCGGTGCGCGGCGCAATCAGCTCGCCGAAGATGAAGGTGACGATCACCAGCACAAAGCCGATCTTGGCCAACATCCACGCCACCATCCCGGTCGACATGCTGGAGGCGCGCATGATGGTGAATTCGGACGTCGCCGCGAACTGCGCCATCGTGTAGATGGTGCCGATCAGCGCCGCCAGCGGCATCACTTCATACACGTGGGCCGGCAACTGCACCAGCACATACAGGAAGGCATACTGGATGGCGTAGCCGTTCTTGCCGACCGACGGCAGCTCGCCCGTCAGGTCCATGAAGGCTTGCAGTCCAAGGAAGGCGACCAGCACAAAGGCCACCGCCTGCAAGATCGAGACGGCGAAATAGCGTTGCAGGATTTTCATGGCGTGACAGCTTTCTTGCCGGCCGCGCGCGAGCGCTTCAGCGCCGCCAGCAATGCCAGCGGATGGTAGCGATGGTTGAGGTTCAGGCGCCAGGCAAACAGCGCGAACACCAGCAGCGCCGCGACCACGTGCAGCGGCCACCAGGACAGCGCGAACGACGACTTGCCCTGCTTGACGCTGGCCTCGACCAGCTTGACCACGTTGCTGTAGCTGAAGAAGATCAGCAGCGCGATGATCAGGTTGGCCGAACTGCCGGCGCGCGGATTGACAAAGCCCAGCGGCACCGCCAGCAGGATCAGGATCAAACAGGTGGCCGGCGACGAGATGCGCCACAACAGTTCCGCGCGGCCGAAGGCCGTGGTGTCGGACAGCAGCGCCATGATAGGCTCGGCGTCGGTGTTGCGTTCGGACTCGAGGTCCTGGGTCTGGCTGGTCACGCGCATGCTGTAGCTCTCGAACTCCATGGTCTGGAAGTCCGACTGGCCCGGCGTGCCCTGGTAGCGGCGGCCGTTCTTCAGCACCAGATAGCGCTCGCCCTTGGCGCCGGTGTTGATCACGCCCTCGCGCGCGACGATGACGGCGGTGCCATGTTCGTCGACCGTGTTGACGAACACGTTCTGCACCACCGCCGTCTTGCCGGCCACGCCTTCGACGAAGAAGATGCGGTTGGCCGACGCCGATTCCTTGAACTGGCCCGGCGAGACCTTCTGCAGGTCTTCGCGTTTTTCGAAGCGCTCCACGTATTCCGAGCTTTTCTGCTTGGCCCACGGCGTGGCGACGAAACTCAGGGCGCCCGTCAGCAGCACCATCGGCAGGCCGAAGCTCAGCACCGGCGCTATCCACTTGGTCAGGCTCAGGCCCGAAGCGAACCACACCACCATCTCGGAATCGCGGTAGCTGCGTGTGACCACCATCAGCACTGAAATAAAGCTGGTGAGGATGAGGATAGTTGGCAGATAATTCAGCGTTGCGAATGCGATCAGCGCGATGACGTCACTGGAGGCCACCTTGCCGCCTGCGGCCCGGCCCAACACGGCGATCAGGGTCCAGGTAACGCATATGCTGAACAGCACGGTGAAGGTGGCGCCGGCGGCACTTGCCATTTCACGTCGTAGGGCGCGTTGAAAGATCATTCGAAAGTTATAATTCGGTAGTTAAGGGCCTCACAGGGCCACAAGTTAAATAACAGCCTGTCAAACAGGCTGGCAATTCGTACACGACACGGAGAATCAAATGGACTTTAGCATAAAAGCATTCGACACAAAAAACACCATCGCTTCGGCCAAAGCCGGCGTTGTCGCCGTCGCGGTCTTTGAGAACAAGAAGCTGTCGCAGGCCGCCAAGGCGCTGGACGGCTCCGGTGAAATCACGGCTGCGCTGAAGTCCGGCGACATCTCCGGCAAAGCCGGCACCACCCTGCTGCTGCGCGGCGTGAAAGGCGCGAGCGCCGAACGCGTGCTGCTGGTCGGCCTGGGTAGCGACGATGGCGTCAGCGAGAAGAATTTCGCCAGCGGCGTGTCCGCGGTGCTGAAGGCTTTCTCCGCCCTGGGCGCGAGCGACGCTATTATCGCACTGCCGATGACCGAAGTGAAAGAGCGCGACGTCAATTGGGCGATCCGCTGCGTGGTGCAAAGCGCGCACGAAAGCGTGTTCCGCACCGACGGCCAGAAGAGCAAGAAGGACCCGGCGCCGACCGGCGTGAAGAAAATCGCGCTGGCCGTGCCAAGCACCGCCGCCACCAAGCTGGCGCTGGCCCAGGCCGAGGCGATCGCCAACGGCATGGACCTGACCAAGGAACTGGGCAACCTGTCGGCCAACATCTGCACCCCGACCTACCTGGCCAACACCGCCAAAAAACTGGGCAAGGACTACAAGTTCGACGTTGAAGTGCTGGACCGCAAACAGCTGGAAGCGCTGAAGATGAACAGCTTCCTGTCCGTGACCAACGGCAGCGAGCAGCCGCCGAAGTTCATCATCCTCAAGCACATGGGCGGCAAGCCTAAGGATGCGCCGGTGGTGCTGGTCGGTAAAGGCATCACCTTCGACACCGGCGGCATCTCGCTGAAAGCCGGTCCAGGCATGGACGAGATGAAGTACGACATGGGCGGCGCCGCTTCGGTGCTGGGCACCTTCCGCGCCATCGGCGAGATGAACCTGAAGCTGAACGTGATCGGCGTGATCGCCGCCTGCGAGAACATGCCTTCCGGCCGCGCCACCAAGCCGGGCGACATCGTCACCTCGATGAACGGCCTGACCATCGAGATCCTGAACACCGACGCCGAAGGCCGCCTGGTGCTGTGCGATGCGCTGGCCTACGCCGAGCGCTTCAACCCGGCCGCCGTGATCGACATCGCCACGCTGACCGGCGCCTGCATCGTCGCCCTGGGCCACCACAAGAGCGGCTTGTTCACGCGCGACGACGAGGTCCACAACAAGCTGGCCGACGAGATCATGGCTGCGGGTAAAGCCGCCGGCGACACCGCCTGGCGCCTGCCGATCGGCGAGGAGTACAACGAGCAGCTCAAGTCCAACTTCGCCGACCTGGCCAACATCGGCACGCCGGGCGGCGCCTCGTGCACCGCCGCGGCCTTCCTGGAGAACTTCACCCGCAAGTACACATGGGCCCACCTGGACATCGCCGGCACCGCATGGAAATCGGGCGGCGCAAAAGGCGCGACCGGCCGTCCGGTACCGCTGCTGTCGAACTTCCTGATCAACCGCGCGTAAGCACGGTTAAAACTCTTCCCACTCTTCGGCGCCGGCGGCTGCTCGGCCGCGCGCCGGACGGGCCGGCGCCGTCAGTTTGGCCATCGGCCTGGGCGGCGCCTTGCGCACCAGCGGCAGCACCACCGCCGCCGGTGCAGCCCGGCCGGCGTGTCCGTCCGCCAGCTTGAACACGCCGACCATCCGCACCAGCCCCGCCGCCTGATCCTGCAAGGACGCTGCCGCGGCACTGGCCTCCTCCACCAGCGCGGCGTTTTGCTGCGTCACCTGATCCATCTGCGTAATGGCCTGGCTGACCTGGTCGATGCCGGCGCTCTGCTCCTGCGTGGCCGTGGTGATGCCGCCCATGATATCGGTCACCCGCTGGATGCTGCCGACGATTTCGCCCATCGTGGCGCCGGCCTGGTCGACCAGCTTCGATCCCATCTCCACCTTCTCCATCGAATCGCCGATCAGCACTTTGATCTCCTGCGCGGCGGCCGCGCTGCGCTGCGCCAGGTTGCGCACCTCGGTGGCGACGACGGCGAAGCCACGCCCCTGCTCGCCGGCGCGCGCCGCCTCCACGGCCGCGTTGAGCGCCAGGATGTTGGTCTGGAAGGCGATGCCGTCGATGACGCCGATGATGTTGCCGATCTTGCCGGCCGATTCGTTGATCGAGCCCATGGTGCCGACCACCTCCGCCACCACGCTGCCGCCCTTGAGCGCGATGGCCGACGCCGACACGGCCAGTTCGTTGGCCAGGCGCGCGCTGTCGGCGTTCTGCTTGACGGTCGACGCCAGTTCATCCATCGACGACGCGGTCTCCTCCAGCGAGGCGGCCTGCTGCTCGGTGCGGGAGGACAGGTCCAGGTTGCCGGCCGCGATCTGCACCGAGGCCGATTCGATGGCGCCCGAGCGGTCGAGCACCTGGCCGACGATGCCGGCCAGGCTGTCGCGCATGGTCTTCATCGCGAACACCAGGCTGGAACGGTCCTGCGGCGCGGTGTCGATGACGACACTCAGGTCGCCGGCCGCGATGCGCGCGGCGATGTTGGCGGCGTAGGCAGGCTCGCCGCCCAGTTGCCGCAGCAGGCTGCGCGTGATCATCACCGCCGCGACCACGCTGCACAGCAGCGCCAGCGCGCCGAGCACCAGCATCAGCGAGCGGGTTTCCTGATAGGCCTGCTGGATGGCGGCCGCCCCTTCCGCATTCTGTTTTTCCTCGATGACGGCCAATTCGCGCAGCAATTCCCACCACTTTTTCTGCACCGGCCGGAACTCAAAGCGCAGCAACTGGTAGGCTTCGCTGTTTTTCTTTTCCTGGATCAGCTCCTTCGCCTTGGCGAGGAAGGGCGCGGCCAACAAGGCCTGCTGCCTGATCTGGCCATACAGCGCAGTCTCCTCGGGCGAGGTGACGCTGTCGGTCGAGAACATTTCGCCCAGCTTGTTCTGTGCCTCGTCGTATTTGTCGCTCTGCGCCGCAATCCGCTTGAGCTCGATCTGGATTTCTTCCTGCCGGTCTTCGGGCAGCAGGATCAGGTTGCGCAGCGCCAGCGCGCGCTCGGTCACAGTCAAATCCATTTTCGCCACCAGCTTGGACTCCACGCTGTTGACGTCGACGATTTCGTCCACCCGCTCCTGCATGCGCCCCATGCGCTGGATGCCGAACATCGTCACGGTGGCCAGCAACACCGCCACCAAACCAAACCCCATGCCCAACCGCGTTACCACCCTCATTTCCGAATTACGCATACACCGCCTTATATCTGTAACAATTAATAATATTTACATTTTCAACATTACCAATAGTAACAAATATTGCCGCAAGGCAAACATAGGAAATATCCTATTCCGCTATAGGAATCGGATTTTCCCGGTAGGAATATTCCTACCTGAAAGGCAACACGGATCAGTACAAGGTCACGCCGGGGGCGGGTGGCGGCAGGCCGTCGCGCTGGGCGTCCGCATGCATCACCACCGTCAGCGTGGCGGGATAGTCGTAGCCGGCGCCGGTGTTCTTGTCGATGAAGTAGCCCACGCCAGCGGTCAGTGCCAGATTCCCCCACAGATTCCCGTCCACCTTGGAGTCGACCTTCTCGTAGGCCCAGCCCGTGCCCTCTTTCTGGCAGTCGATGCGCAGCGCGCCCGCGCTCTTGCGCAGCGTGATGCGCGCCGGCGTGGTCACAAACCATTTGCCGACATCGTTGTACAGCACGCAGCCGACGCCGGCGATCTCGCGATGATCGAGCACGGTTTGCACCAGCACGTTTTGTTGGGTGGATTCAGTCAGGGAAGCACAGCCGGCTATCAGGGCCGGCAGTACAAGTGCCGCTGCAACGGGGCGGAAATACATGGTCTGCCTCAGGGTTAGTGGGTCAGCCCAGTGTAGCAGCCCGCGAGCGGTTCTATATGCTCAATCAAGCGGCGTAAAGCGTTGCACTTTTACGCCATCGACTTCGACAATTTCAAAAAACACGTCTTTCGGCCGGGTCCAGATGGATCCGTTCGCGGCGCGATAGACGATCATGGTACTGAGATCGGATTCCAGGGTGGCCTCGCATACCAACTCGTAGAGGCCCCCTTTGTAGTGCCTGAAGCGCATCCCGGTCAGGCGTTATGCCGTACCGGCTCAGCCGCGGCAACGCGTTCTTCCGCCTGCTCCTGCTGCTTCTTCTTCAGACCCTGTACCACTTTCAGGATATCGTCCATGCCGCGTTCGCCGCCCAGGGTGGAGAACGCATCCAGCACTTCGTTCAATACCTGGTTGCGCACCGCAGCCTCGTCGGAATTGATGGCCGGCGGACGTTGAACGGCAGCCTTGGCCTTTTCCAGCGCGGCGGCTTCCTTTTGTGCAGCCGTCTTGCGGCCGCCCGGCGTTTTGCCGTGCTCCAACGCAGCCTGCCAGATGACCCAGCGGCGTTGCGTTTCAAAAACCAGATACTCTTCTGGTTTGTCTTCCCGGCGTCGGACGATGTGACCGTCTTTCTGCGCCCACGTCTCGAATGCAGCTCGCATTTTAATTCCTTTGTAAATGCGCTACGCGCAATTCACTGTTAAAACCACAAGTAATTTCCCTATAGTACCATTTCTTGTTAAGTTACAACACAAAAATGAACCCTGGACACTACTATTTTTGATTGCTCGACAGAAACACAAGTTTTCCACCCAATTTGTATCAGTATATTTCTCTTTTGCTTACTTTGTCTTTATTTACCGTTCTATTTTGACAACAAGGAGACATTCCTAGCAATTTTTTTTTAATTTCACACATTTTGCAACATTTTAGGCGCTGACAGTGCCCGCACGAAAGACTTTTTCATGTTTTTTTATAAAAATCGTCAAATTAACAATCCTATGTGTTAAATCAAGATGCTGTAAGATTCGGTCATATAGGCTAACGCCTCCCCCAAAACCCGCAAGGACACTGACTCAGATGAAAATAGCCACATGGAATGTTAACTCACTCAACGTTCGCCTGACGCACGTCTTGAAATGGCTAGAGGAGAACCCCATCGATGTCCTCTGCATCCAAGAAACAAAATTAACGGATGACAAGTTTCCGGTGGCCGCCATCGAGGCCGCCGGCTACCAGGTCGCCTATAGCGGCCAGAAGACCTACAACGGTGTGGCCATCCTGTCCAAACTGCCGATCGCCGACGTCGTCAAGAACAATCCGCGCTACGAAGACCCGCAGCAGCGCATCCTGGCCGCCACCATCGACGGCGTGCGCGTGGTGTGCGCCTATGTGCCCAACGGCCAGAGCGTCGATTCCGACAAGTACGAGTACAAACTGGGCTGGCTATCGTCTTTCCACGACTGGATCAAGGAAGAGGCGGCGCTGCATCCGCAACTGGCGGTGCTGGGCGACTACAACATCGCGCCGGAAGACCGCGACGTCCACGACCCGGCCGCGTGGGCCGGCCAGGTGCTGGTGTCCGACAAGGAGCGCGCCGCCCTCACCCGCTTGCTCGACATCGGCCTGACCGATTCCTATCGCCTGTTCGAACAGCCGGAAAAATCGTTCAGCTGGTGGGACTACCGCGCGCTGGGCTTCCGTCTCAACAAAGGCCTGCGCATCGACCACATCCTGCTATCACCGGCGCTGGTGGCCCGCTGCAGCGCCTGCGTGATCGACCGCGCGCCGCGCAAGTGGGAACAGCCGTCCGACCACGCGCCGGTGATCGCCACGCTGGACTAACTAAAGCCTTGGCAGCAGCAGCTGGGCCGTCGCGTGCGGCACCGGCTGCGAGAACAGATAGCCCTGCGCATACTGGCAGCCGTTGCGCTGCAACAGCGCGTACTGGCCCTCGGTCTCCACACCCTCCGCCACCACCGACAGCTGCAGGCTGTCCGACAGCGCGATGATCGCCGCCACGATCGCGCGGTCTTCCGCGCTCTCTTCCAGTTCCTTGATGAAGGCGCGGTCGATCTTGATCTTCTTGACCGGGAAGCGCTTCAGGTAGGCCAGGCTCGAATAGCCGGTGCCGAAATCGTCGATCGACAAGCGGATGCCCATGGCGTTGATCTGGCCCAGGATGTCCAGCGTCTGCTCGCCGTGCTGCATCAGCGCCGTCTCGGTGATCTCGAATTCGATCAGCGACGGATCGATGCCGGTTTCGTCGAGGATGGCGCGGATCGACTCGATCAGCCCACGATGCATGAACTGGCGCGGCGACAGGTTCACCGCCAGCGGCACCGGCGCCAGGCCGGCGCGCTGCCACGCCATGCTCTGCCTGCAGGCCTGGCGTATCACCCACTCGCCGATCGGCACAATCAGGCCGTTCTCCTCGATGATGGGGATGAAGTGGTCCGGCAGCACCAGTTCGCCGTCCCCGCGACGCCAGCGCAGCAGCACCTCCATCGTATGCAGGCGGCGCGTGCCAATGTCCATGATGGGCTGGAAGTACAGCTCGAACTCGTCCTGCGCCAGCGCGCCACGCAGGCTGGACTCCAGCTCGAAGTGCGCCGCCGCCGTCTGGTTCATCGCCTCCTTGAAGTACTGGTAATTGTTCCTGCCGCTGGCCTTGGCGTGGTACATGGCGGCGTCGGCGTGGCGCATCAGGGTCTCGACGTCGCCGCCGTCGTCCGGATAGACGCAGATGCCGATCGACGGCGTGATGTGCAGGTTGCGGCCTTCGAGCGGGAAGCTGTCCGACAGCGCCTCGATGATTTTCTCCGCCACATGGCTGGCCTCCTCGGACGAACGGATGCCCGGCACCAGCACCACGAACTCGTCGCCGCCCAGGCGGGCCACGGTGTCGCTGGCGCGCACCGCGCGGCACAGCCGGCTCGCCACCTCCTTCAGCAGCTGGTCGCCGGTCATGTGGCCCAGCGAATCGTTGATGGTCTTGAAGCGATCCAGGTCGATGAACATCACCGCCAGCCGGCGCTCGGAACGCTGCGCCGCCAGCATGGCGCGGTCCAGCCGGTCCGACAGCAGCGCGCGGTTCGGCAGGCCGGTCAGGCTGTCGTGGTAGGCCATGTGGTGCACGCGCGCCTCGGCCTGGCGGCGTTCGACGATCTCGCCTTGCAGCAGCGCGTTGGCGCCGGCCAGTTCGGCGGTGCGCTCCAGCACCCGCACTTCCAGGTCGTCGCGTGCGCGGCTGACCGCTTCGGCCGCCTCGCGCCGCTCGGTGATGTCGTCCACCAGCCACACCGAACGCCCGGTGGCCTGCGCCAGATCGAACGGACGGCCGGACAAGCGGCCCCAGAATGTGCTGCCGTCCTTGCGCACCAGCTGGTATTCGGAGGCGTGCACGCGGCCGGCGTGGAAGTCGTCGGCGGTGGCGGCGCGCGCCGCTTCCCACGCATCCTTGTCGGCGTAGAAGGCCTGCACGCTCAGCTGGTTCATCTCGCCTGGCGCATAGCCGAACAGCTCTTCCATCTTGGTGTTGCAGCGCAGGTTGCGGCCCTGCTCCACCACCGAGATACCCAGCACCGCGCTGTCCAGGATGGCCTGGTTTTCCAGCAGCGCGTTGCGCAGCGATTCCTCGGCGTTCTTTTGCTCGGTGCGGTCCTCGATCACCCAGATCGTGCCTTGGGTCGGATCGTCGGGATTGACCACGTAGCCGATCAGCTGCGCCCACATCAAGGTATCGTCGGAGCGGCGCATCTCCATCTCGATCTGGAACGGCTTGCCGATCGACAAGAAGGGATAGGCTTGCGCGCCCAGCTTGTCGTAGGACTCCTGCGACGGATACAGTGCGCGGCCGGGCAGGCCCAAGCCGGCGTCGCCCTCGTAGCGGAACATCTCGGCGAAGCCGCGGTTGTAGCGCGTGATGACGCGGTTCTTGGTGAACAGGATGCTCATCGAGGCATTGGTCATGATGGCCTCGACCTCCATCTGCGTCTGGCGCGTGCTGGTCACGTCCTCCAGTATCCAGATGGTGCCGCCTTCGCTGTGCGCGTCGTCCACCGCCTTGGCGCGCACGCGGCACCAGAACACGCTGCCGTCCTTGCGTTTGAACTCGTATTCTCTTTTCTCGAACGGCTGGCCGGTACCCAGCAAGGGCGCGGCTTCGCGACCGAATTCCTCGTAGCGTTCCTGCGACGGGAATACCATCGCCGATGGATGTCCCACCATTTCGTCGATGTCGTAGCCGAACATCTCCGCCATGCGCGGATTACAGCTCAACATGACCTGCGCCTTGCTGAACAGGATGCCGACCGAGGCGTTGTCCAGGATCGCCTTCTGCTCCAGCAGCAGCTGGCGGGTCGCCTCTTCATGCCGCTTTTGCGCGCTGCGGTCGTCGAAGATCCAGATGGTGTCCTGCTGCGTGCGGCCCGGATTGATCACGTAGCCGAAGGCGTGCGCCCAGAAGGTCGAGCCGTCCTGGCGCCGCATCTCCATCTCGGCCTGGTACGGTTTGCCGCGCGCCAGCAGCGGGCGCGCCTTGCGCACCACCGCGTCGTACGCTTCCTGCGACGGATACAGCGTCGACGTCAGCTGGCCGACGCCGCCATCGTCGTTGAAGCCGAAGAATTCGGCGAAGCGGTGGTTGTAGCGCAGGATGCGGTTATCGCGCTGGAAGCCAATCGCCAGCGGCGCGCTGTCCATGATGGCCTGCATCTCCAGCAGCGCGCGGCGCAGCTTCTCTTCGTCGATGCGGTGCTCGTTGATGTCTTCCATGATCCACACCGTGCCTTCGGCGGTATGGATAGGATCGATGGCGCGACCGAACAGGCGGGCCCAGAACAGCGAGCCGTCCTTGCGGCGCAACTGCGCCTCCTGCATGAAGGACAAGCCCTGCGACAGCGGCGGCGCGGCCTTGCGCCCCAAGTCGACAAAGTCCGCTTCGCTCGGATAAACGGTCACGCTGGCCATGCCCTCCAGCTCCTGGCGGCTGTAGCCCAGCATTTCGGCGCAGCGGATATTGCACTCCTGGATAACCCTGTCCCTGGTGAACAGGATGCCGACGGCGGCATTCTCCAGGATGGCCTGCTGCTCCAGCAGCGTCTTGCGCAAGGCGCGCTGGTCGCGCTCCACCGCGCTGATGTCGTGGAAGACGATGGTGGCGCCCTGCACCGCCGAACTGGCCGGCAGCGGCTTGCTCCAGGCTTGCACCGACAGGTATTGGCCGTTGGCGCAGGTCAGGCAGCTATCCCAGCGCTGGCCGGCATTGGACGGATCGAGTGCCGCGTCGAGCGCCTTGACGCCGGCGCCGCGCACGTGGCGCGCGAACAGGTCGACCATCGGCCGCCCGGCGGGATCGAAACCCAGCAAATCCACCAGCTCCGGATTGGCAGCCAGCACCACGCCATCAGTGCCGTAGGCGCACGCGGGAACGCCGATCAGCGCCAGCGCGTCTGCTACAAAATCAGGATTGGTCGAAACTCGATTCATGTACACCAATGGCACCCAAAAAAAATGCCGCCTCGCCCGTTACTTTCCGGCAGCATAGTTGGCAGATCATAAACCACATTGGGCGCATTAGCCATCGCGCGCACCGAGCGGCGCCCCTAAAAACGACAATGCCCGGAGAGCCGGGCATTGTCGTCATCCGATCACTTGTCAATTACATCAGTGGGCGGCGGCTCCGGCGGCGCCGATGCCGGTCTCGGAACGCATTTCCTGCGCCTCGTAGCCGGCGCGGTCGATGCGTGCACGCGGGCTCTTGTCGAGCACCGAGAACAGCCAGATGCTGGCGAAGGCCGCAGGTATCGAGAAGATAGCCGGCGAGGCATAAGGGAACAGCGCGTCGGTATGTCCCAGCACATCGACCCACACCGATTTCGACACCACAGTCAGCACCACGGCAGTGGTCAGGCCGATGAAGCCGCCCACGGTGGCGCCGCGAGTGGTGCAGTTCTTCCACAACACCGACATGAACAGCACCGGGAAGTTGGCCGAAGCGGCGATGGCGAAGGCCAGCGACACCATGAACGCGATGTTCTGCTTCTCGAACACGATGCCCAGCACGACGGCGACCACGCCCAGCGCAACGGTGGTCAGGCGCGACACATGCAGCTCCTTGGCGCTGCTGGCCTTGCCCTTCATGATCACGGTGGCGTACAAGTCGTGCGACACCGCCGAGGCGCCGGACAGCGTCAGGCCGGCCACCACCGCCAGGATGGTGGCGAAAGCCACGGCCGAGATAAAGCCGAGGAAGACATTGCCGCCCACCGCCTTGGCCAGGTGGATCGCCGCCATGTTGTTCCCGCCCAGCAGTTTGCCGGCGGCGTCCTTGAACTCCGGATTGGTGCTCACCAAAACGATGGCGCCGAAGCCGATGATGAAGGTCAGCACGTAGAAGTAAGCGATCCAGCTGGTGGCCCAGAACACCGACTTGCGTGCTTCCTTCGCGCTAGGCACGGTGAAGAAGCGCATCAGGATGTGTGGCAGGCCGGCGGTGCCGAACATCAGCGCCATGCCGAACGAGATCGCCGACACAGGGTCCTTGATGAAGGTGCCGGGGCCCATGATGGCGTCCTTCTTGGCGTGGATCTCGACCGATTTGGCGAACAGCGCCTCAGGGCTGAAGTTAAACTGCGCCATCACCACGAAGGCCATGAAGGTGGCGCCGCCGAGCAGCATCACCGCCTTGATGATCTGCACCCAGGTGGTGGCGGTCATGCCGCCGAACAGCACGTAGATCATCATCAGCGAACCGACCAGCACCACCGCGATCCAGTATTCAAGACCGAACAGCAGTTTGATCAGCTGCCCCGCGCCGACCATCTGCGCGATCAGGTAGAAGGCCACCACCACCAGCGTGCCGGAGGCGGAGAAGATGCGGATCGGCGCCTGCTTGAAGCGGTAGGCGGCGACGTCGGCAAAGGTAAAGCGGCCCAGGTTGCGCAGGCGCTCCGCCATCAGGAAGGTGATCACCGGCCAGCCGACCAGGAAGCCGATGGCGTAGATCAGGCCATCGTAACCGTTCAGGAAGACCGCGGCGGAGATGCCTAGGAAGGACGCCGCCGACATGTAGTCGCCGGCGATGGCCAGGCCGTTCTGGAAGCCGGTGATGCCGCCGCCGGCGGTGTAGAAGTCGGATGCCGATTTAGTCTTGGCAGCCGCCCACTTGGTGATGAACAGCGTGAAGATGACAAAGGCGCCGAACATGGAGATCGCCGTCCAGTTGGTTGGCTGCTTGACCGCCTGGCCCAGATCTACTCCGGCCGCCAGCGCCGCACCGCAGACGCCCAGCAGCGTCAACGCGGCGAGCCCGCGCAGCATGCGTTTGGCGGCGCTCATGCCCGCACCCGTTCTTGAATGGCGTGGGTCAGGTCGTCGAATTGCTTGTTGGCGCGGCGGACATACACGCCGGTGACGAGCACCGTGAACGCGATCACGAACAGGCCAAGCGGCATGCCCCAGGTCATCACGCCGGCGCCGGTTTTCGACGCCAGCAGTTCCTTGTCGAAGGCGATCAGCAGGATGTAGCCGTAATAAACGAACATCATTACCGCCGTCAGCCCCCAGCCGAAACGGGAGCGGACCCTGACCAGCTGATGGTAGTTGGGGTCCCGCTTTATTTTTTGAACCAGATCGTCATGCATGGCGCGTCTCCTGTGATTTGATATGTGGCCAGTACTCTTTTCTTTTCGAGCTTGTGACCACAATAAACCGCGAGACTTACCGCCCCCTTACGCGCAGGCTATTTCACCACACCCGCTTGCAGAACACGTTGTATCTGCTGGAGCGAAGCAGGATCTTCGATCGCCGTCAGGTCGCCGGGGTTGCGGCCTTCGCAGATGGCCTGGATCGAACGACGCAGCAGTTTTCCGGAGCGGGTCTTGGGCAACTGCGGTACGAAGTACACGCGCGACGGCCGCGCGACGGCGCCCAGCTGATGATCGACCACGCCGAGAATTTCCCGCTCCTGCGCCGCGCGCCCCTCATCACTGGCGACACGCGTTGCATCCTTGACGATGACGAAGGCAACCGCCACCTGGCCTTTGAGCTTGTCCTCCACGCCCACCACCGCCACCTCGGAAACGTTGGCGTGACTGGAGATGGATTCCTCGATCTCGCGCGTGCCCAGGCGATGACCGGTGACGTTGATCACATCGTCGGTGCGGCCGAGGATGAAGTAGTAGCCGTCTTCGTCGCGCACACCCCAGTCGAAGGTCGAATACACCTGCTGGCCATCGAAGGTGGACCAGTAGGTATCGACAAATCGCTGGTCGTCGCCGTACACGGTCTGCATGCAGCCCGGCGGCAGCGGGCCGTCGATCACCACCACGCCCTTCTCGTTGGCGGCGCATTCCTCGCCGGTCGATTCGTTGAGCAGTTTGACCTTGTAGCCGTACATCGCCACGCCGGGGCTGCCCAGGCGCGTCGGCTTGTCCTCGACGCCCTTGGCGATCGACAGGATGGGCCAGCCGGTTTCAGTCTGCCAGTAATTGTCGATGATGGGCACGCCCAGTTCATCGTGTATCCATTGCGAGGTGGTTTCGTCCAGCGGTTCGCCGGCCAGGTACAGCGCGCACAGCGACGACAGGTCGTACTTGCGCATGAACTCCGGCGGCTGTTTGCGCAGCACGCGGATCGCCGTCGGCGCCGAGAACATGCGCGTGACCTTGTACTTCTCGACGATGCTCCACCAGATGCCGGCGTCCGGACAGACCGGCAAGCCTTCGTACATGATGGTCGCCATGCCGGCGATCAGCGGGCCGTAGACGATGTAGGAGTGGCCGACCACCCAGCCGATGTCGGAGGTCGCGAAGAAGGTCTCGCCGGCCTTGCCGCAGAAGTTGTACCTCATCGACGACGCCAGCGCCACCGCGTAGCCACCGACGTCACGCTGCACGCCTTTCGGCTTGCCGGTGGTGCCGGAGGTGTAGAGGATGTAGGAAGGCTCGTTCGACTCCAGCCAGGTCACCGGCACGTGCGCATCCATGTGTGCGGCGCGCAGAGTGGCCCAGTCCTCGTCGCGGCCTGCCACCAGTTCCATAGCCGCCAGGTTGCGGTCCACCAGCAGCACCTTGGCCGGCTTGGCGGATGACAGTTCGATCGCCTCGTCCAGCAAATGCTTGTAGGGGATGGCCTTGCCGTTGCGCGAACCGGCATCGGCGGAGATGATCAGCACCGGCCGCGCATCGTCGATGCGGCTGGCCAGGCTGTTGGCGGCAAAGCCGCCGAACACCACTGAGTGAATCGCGCCGATGCGGGCGCAGGCCAGCATCGCGAACGCCGCTTCGGCGATCATCGGCATGTAGATCAACACGCGGTCGCCACGGCCGACGCCCAGCGCCAGCATCATCGCGGCGCAGCGTTCGACTTCGGTGCGCAGTTCGTTGAACGAGTAGCTGCGCTCCGTATTGGTTTCGGTGGAGATGGCGATCAGCGCTGGCTGGTCGCCCTGCCTGACGCACCATCGGTCCACGGCGTTGTGACACAGGTTGGTCTGTCCGCCGACGAACCACTTGGCGAACGGAGGGTGGGAGTAATCCAGCACTTTCGTGCATGGGGCGTTCCAGTCGATGAGCGCTGATTCGTCCTGCCAGAATTGTTCAGGCGTGACGATAGAGCGCTGATAAAAATCAGCGTAATTCATGTCTCCTCCTTTATGGTGTGTTCAGCTTAGAACGTGTCGCCGGGGATGCGTACCCAACCTTCCATCAACACGCGGGCGCTGCGGCTCATGACCGCCTTGGTCACGCTCCACTCGCCGTTCTGCTGCGTCGCTTCCGCGCCGACCCGCAGCGTGCCGGATGGGTGGCCGAAGCGCACCGCATCGCGCACGCCGCCGCCCGCCGCCAGGTTCACCAGCGTGCCCGGTATCGCCGCAGCGGTGCCGATGGCCACGGCCGCCGTGCCCATCATCGCGTGGTGCAGCTTACCCATCGACATGGCGCGTACCAGCAGATCGACGTCGGTGGCGGCGACCTGCTTCCCGCTGGACGAGGTGTACGGTGCCGGCTTGGCGACGAAGGCCACCTTGGGCGTATGCTGGCGCGTGGCCGCGTCGTCGATATGCTTGATGAGGCCCATGCGCAGCGCACCGTGGGCGCGTATCAGTTCGAAGCGCGCCAGCGCTTTCGGATCGCTGTTGATCGCGTCCTGGAGCTCGGTGCCGAGGTAGCCGATATCCTCCGCGTTGACGAAGATGGTCGGGATGCCGGCGTTGATCATGGTCGCCTTCATGGTGCCGACGCCGGGCACTTCCAGCTCGTCGACCAGTTGGCCGGTCGGGAACATGGAGCCACCGTCCCCCTCTTCTTCCGCCGCCGGGTCCATGAATTCCAATTGGACTTCGGCTGCGGGGAAGGTGACGCCGTCGAGTTCAAAGTCGCCGGTCTCCTGCACTTCGCCGTTGGTGATCGGCACGTGGGCAATGATGGTCTTGCCGATATTGGCCTGCCATACGCGCACCACGGCCATGCCGTCGCGTGGAATGCGGTCCGCGTCCACCAGGCCGCCGCTGATGGCGAAGGCGCCAACCGCAGCGGACAGGTTGCCGCAGTTGCCGCTCCAGTCGACGAAGGCCTTGTCGATGGAAACCTGGCCGAACAGGTAGTCGACATCGTGATCCGGCTTGCTGCTCTTGGACAGGATCACCGACTTGCTGGTGCTGGAGGTGGCGCCGCCCATGCCGTCGATCTGCTTGCCGTATGGGTCCGGACTGCCGATCACGCGCAGCAGCAAGGCGTCGCGCGCGGCGCCCGGCTGTTGCGCGGCTGCCGGCAGATCCTGCAAGCGGAAGAACACGCCCTTGCTGGTGCCGCCACGCATATACGTGGCGGGGATCTTGATTTGCGGTGTATGAGCCATGATCAGGCAGCCTTCACGGATTCAAGGAAGTCCTGGGCGAAGCGCTGCAGCACGCCGCCAGCCTCGTAGATCGACACTTCTTCCGCCGTATCGAGGCGGCAGATCACCGGCACTTCGAGACGCTCGCCGTTGCGACGGTTGACCACCAGCGTCAACGTCGAACGCGGGGTGCGCTCGCCGATCACGTCGTAGCTCTCGGTGCCGTCCAGCGCCAGCGTCAGGCGGTTCACGCCCGGCAGGAACTCCAGCGGCAGCACGCCCATGCCCACCAGGTTGGTGCGGTGGATGCGCTCGAAGCCTTCGGCCACGATCGCCTCCACGCCCGCCAGGCGCACGCCCTTGGCCGCCCAGTCACGCGACGAGCCCTGGCCGTAGTCGGCGCCGGCGATAACGATCAGCGACTGCTTGCGCTCCATGTAGGTCTCGATGGCTTCCCACATGCGGGTGACTTTGCCTTCCGGCTCCACGCGCGCCAGCGAACCGGCTTTGACCTTGCCGTCGGCATCGCGCACCATTTCGTTCTTCAGCGTTGGATTGGCGAAGGTGGCGCGTTGCGCGGTCAGGTGGTCGCCGCGGTGGGTGGCGTAGGAGTTGAAGTCTTCTTCCGGCAGGCCCATTTTCGCCAGGTACTCGCCGGCTGCGCTATTGAGCATGATGGCGTTCGACGGCGACAGGTGGTCGGTGGTGATGTTATCGCCCAGGACCGCCAGCGGCAGCATGCCTTTCAGCGGACGAGCGCCAGCCAGCGCGCCTTCCCAATACGGCGGACGGCGGATGTAGGTGGTCTGCGGACGCCAGTCGTACAGCGGCTTCACTTTGATGCCGTCGTCTTCCTGCTTGGCGAACATCGGGATGTAGACCTTGTTGAACTGAGCCGGCTTGACGCTGGAAGCGACCAGCGCGTCGATCTCTTCGTCGGTCGGCCAGATGTCCTTCAGCGTGACCGGCTGGCCTTTGCTGTCGATGCCCAGCACATCTTTTTCGATATCGAAGCGGATCGTGCCGGCGATGGCGTAGGCCACCACCAGCGGCGGCGAGGCCAGGAAGGCCTGCTTGGCGTATGGGTGAATGCGGCCATCGAAGTTGCGGTTACCCGACAATACGGCGGTGGCATACAGGTCACGGTCGATGACTTCCTTCTGGATCACCGGATCGAGCGCGCCGGACATGCCGTTGCAGGTGGTGCAGGCGTAAGCGACCACGCCAAAGCCCAACTGCTCCAGCTCAGGCATCAGGCCAGCTTCTTCCAGGTACAGCGTCACGGTCTTGGAGCCGGGCGCCAGCGAGCTTTTCACCCATGGCTTGCGGGTCAGGCCGCGCGCGTTGGCGTTGCGGGCCAGCAGGCCGGCGGCGATCATGTTGCGGGGGTTGTTGGTGTTGGTGCAGCTGGTGATGGCGGCGATGATGACCGCGCCGTCAGGCATCACGCCAGGTTCGTTTTCCACCACGCCGCTGATACCACGCGCGGCCAGCTCGGAGGTCGGAACGCGGTTGTGCGGGTTCGACGGACCGGCGATGGTGCGGACCACCGAAGAAAGGTCGAACTTCAACACGCGCTCGTATTCGGCGGTCTTCAGGGCTTCGCCCCACAGGCCGGTTTCCTTCGCGTAGGTCTCCACCAGCTTGACCAGTTCATCATCGCGGCCGGTCAACTTGAGATACTTGATGGTTTGCTCATCGATGTAGAACATCGCTGCGGTGGAGCCGTATTCCGGCGCCATGTTGGAGATGGTCGCGCGGTCGCCCAGCGTCAGGTGCGATGCGCCTTCGCCGAAGAACTCCAGGTAGGACGATACGACCTTCTGCTTGCGCAGGAATTCGGTCAGCGCCAGCACGGTGTCGGTGGCGGTGATGCCGGCTTGCGGCTTGCCGGTCAGCTCGACGCCGATGATGTCCGGCAGGCGCATCCACGATGCGCGGCCCAGCATCACGCTCTCCGCTTCCAGGCCGCCGACGCCGATGGCGATCACGCCCAGCGCATCGACCATCGGGGTATGCGAGTCGGTGCCGACCAGCGTATCCGGGAAGGCCACGCCATCCACCGCCTGGATCACCGGCGACATGCGTTCCAGATTGATCTGGTGCAGGATGCCGTTACCCGGCGGGATCACGTCGACGTTCTTGAACGCCTTCTTGGTCCAGTTGATGAAGTCGAAGCGGTCTTCGTTGCGACGGTCTTCGATGGCGCGGTTCTTGTCGAAGGCGTCGGGATCGAAGCCGCCGCATTCGACCGCCAGTGAGTGGTCGACCACCAGCTGGGTCGGCACCACCGGGTTGACCAGCGCAGGATCGCCGCCTTGCAGCGCGATCGCGTCGCGCAGGCCGGCCAGGTCGACCAGCGCGGTCTGGCCGAGAATGTCGTGGCACACCACGCGCGCAGGGAACCATGGGAAGTCCAGGTCGCGCTTGCGCTCGATCAGCTGCGACAGCGAGGCGTTGAGCGTCGCCGGATCGCAACGGCGCACCAGGTTTTCAGCCAGTACGCGCGAGGTGTACGGCAGCTTGGCCCAGGCGCCAGCCTGGATCGCGTCGACAGCGGCGCGCGCGTCGAAGTAATCGAGCTTGGTGCCCGGCAGTGGTTTGCGGAATTGGGGGTTCATTATTTGCGGTCCTTGATCGGGACGAACTTCAGGTCTTCAGGACCGACGTAGTTCGCGCTTGGACGAATGATCTTGTTGTCGATGCGCTGCTCGATGATGTGCGCGGCCCAGCCGGACGTGCGCGAGATGACGAACAGCGGCGTGAACATCGCGGTCGGCACGCCCATCATGTGGTACGACACCGCCGAGAACCAGTCCAGGTTCGGGAACATCTTCTTGATGTCCCACATCACAGTTTCCAGGCGTTCGGCGATGTCGAACATCTTCATCGAGCCGGCTTCCTGCGACAGCTTGCGCGCCACTTCCTTGATGACGACGTTGCGTGGATCGGAGATGGTGTACACCGGATGGCCGAAGCCGATCACGACTTCCTTGTTGGCGACGCGGTTGCGGATGTCCGCTTCGGCTTCGTCGGCGTTTTCGTAGCGCTTCTGGATCTCGAAGGCGAATTCGTTGGCGCCGCCGTGTTTAGGGCCGCGCAGCGCGCCGATCGCGCCGGTGATGGCGGAGTGGATGTCCGATCCCGTGCCGGCGATGACGCGGCTGGTGAAGGTGGAGGCGTTGAACTCGTGTTCCGCGTACAGGATCAGCGAGGTGTGCATCGCCTGGACCCAGCTCTCGGATGGCTTCTCGCCGTGCAGCAGGTGCAGGAAGTGGCCGCCGATGGAGTCGTCGTCGGTTTCCACGTCGATGCGTTTGCCATTGTGGCTGAAGTGGTACCAGTACAGCAGCATCGAACCGAAGGAAGCCATCAGGCGGTCGGCGATATCGCGCGCGCCTGGCACGTTGTGGTCGTCCTTTTCCGGCAGCGTGCAGCCGAGGACCGAGACGCCGGTGCGCATCACGTCCATCGGATGCGCCGATGCAGGCAGTGCTTCCAGCGCGGACTTCAGCGCTTGCGGCAGGCCGCGCAGCGAGCGCAGTTTGGTTTTGTAGCCTTTCAACTCGGCGGCGGTCGGCAGCTTGCCGTGTACCAGCAGGTAGGCGATTTCTTCGAACTCGCAGGTGCTGGCCACGTCCAGGATGTCGTAGCCGCGGTAGTGCAGGTCGTTGCCGGTTTTGCCGACGGAGCACAGTGCGGTATTACCAGCGGTGACGCCGGACAGGGCGACGGATTTTTTTGGTTTGAAAGTAGCTTCGGTCATTTTATAAGTCTCCTGATTATTTTTTCTGCGCGGCGAACAGTGCGTCGAGCTTCTGCTCGAAGCTGTGGTAGTTGATGCGTTCATACAGTTCGGCGCGGGTTTGCATGGTGTCGACCACGTTCTGCTGCGTGCCGTCGCGGCGGATCGCGCCGTAGACGTTTTCCGCCGCCTTGTTCATCGCGCGGAAGGCGGACAGTGGATACAACACCAGGCCCACATCGGCGCTGCGCAGTTCGTCCACGGTGAACAGCGGCGTCGCGCCGAATTCGGTGATGTTGGCCAGCACCGGCACTTTGACGGCGGCGGCGAATTTTTTGTACATATCGAGGCTGATCATCGCCTCCGGGAAGATCATGTCGGCGCCGGCTTCCACGCAGGCCACGGCGCGTTCGATCGCGGCGTCCAGGCCTTCGACGGCCAGCGCATCGGTGCGGGCCATGATGACGAAGTTCTCATCGGTGCGCGCATCGACGGCGGCGGCGATGCGGTCGACCATTTCCTGCTTGGAGACGATCTCCTTGCCCGGACGATGGCCGCAGCGCTTGGCGCCGACCTGGTCTTCGATGTGCATCGCGGCGGCGCCGAACTTGATCATCGACTTGACGGTGCGCGCCACGTTGAAGGCGGAGGCGCCGAAGCCGGTATCGACGTCGACCAGCAGCGGCAGGTCGCACACGTCGGTGATGCGGCGCACGTCGGTCAGCACGTCGTCCAGGCTGGAGATGCCCAAGTCCGGCAGGCCAAGCGAACCCGCCGCCACACCGCCACCCGACAGGTAGATCGCCTTGAAGCCGGCGCGCTTGGCCAGCAGGGCGTGATTGGCGTTGATCGCGCCGACCACCTGCAATGGGGATTCTTCTTGGACGGCTTTGCGGAACGCGGCGCCTGCGGAGTATTGACTCATGTTATGACCTTTCAATGTTGCAGTGAAGTTGGGGTATCTAGTGCAAGGGGCGTGCCAGACCTCCCCCCCCATATAAATCAACAACTTACGTATTTCTCACGTTTCATTACCGTTTCAATTTGAAACAACGAAACAGATGAACTACAATTGAAACATGCGCCATTCCACTCCCCTGCCCTTCGACGTCAACGACAAACCGGTGATCTGGACGGTGTCCGTCTCGCGCCTGTACGACCTGTTCCGCGATATCACGCTGGAATACGACGACCTGGCCACCATCGAACCGATCAACCTCGGCTTCGACGAAGCCGCGCGCCATATCCGCGAACGCATGGCCACCGAGCGTTGCGACGCCGTCATCGCCGCCGGTTCCAACGCGGCCTACTTGAAAGGCCGGCTGTCGGTGCCGGTGGTGATCGCCAAGTTCAGTGGCTTCGACGTGATGCAGGCGCTGGCGCGGGCGCGCCGCATATCGGACCGCATCGGCATCGTCACCTACCAGGAGCGCCTGCCGGAACTGGCCGAATTCGCCAACACCTTCGGCTTCGATGTCGAACAGCGCACCTACGCCACGGAGGAAGACGCGCGCGCCCAGATCAACGACCTGAAAGCGGCCGGCATCAAGGCCATCGTCGGCGCCGGCCTGATTACCGACCTGGCCGAGGAAGCGGGACTGACCGGCGTATTCGTCTACTCGGCCGCCTCGATCCGCCACGCCTTCGACGATGCGCTGGAGATGGCGCGGCTGACGCAGCTCGAATCGAACCGCAGCCGCACGCGCGGCGCCGTGGTGGCCGACACGCTGCGCGCCAAGCACGGCATCAACGACCTGCGCGGCGACTCCGAGGCGATGGAGGCGCTGCGCCAGTCCGTGGTGCTGTATGCGAAATCGCCGGCGACCGTGCTGATACAAGGCGAAACCGGCTGCGGCAAGGAACTGGTGGCGCAGGCCATCCACCGCGAGAGCCCGCGCACGCTGGGCCAGAACCGGCCCTTCGTCGCCGTCAATTGCGGCGCGATTGCGGAATCGCTGCTGGAGTCCGAGCTGTTCGGCCACGAGGAAGGCGCCTTCACCGGCGCGCGGCGCGGCGGCCACGCGGGCCTGTTCGAAGCGGCCAATCGCGGCACGCTGTTCCTCGACGAGATAGGCGAAATGCCGTTGACGCTGCAAACCCGCTTGCTGCGCGTGCTGGAGGAACGCGAGGTGGTGCGGGTGGGCGGCACGCGGCCAATCGCCGTCACCGTGCGCATCATCAGCGCCACCCACTGCGACCTGGAGCAGCGCGTCCGCGAAGGCCGCTTCCGCGCCGACCTGTTCTATCGGCTGGCGGTGCTGCGCCTGTCGCTGCCGCCATTGCGCGCGCGGCAGGAAGACGTGATGACGCTGGCCGAATGGTCGCTGAAGAACGCGCTGGCCTCGCTGGGCGCGCGTCCGCATCCCAACCTGCACGCCGAGATGGCGACCTGCGCGCCGCTGCTGCAACGCTACGACTGGCCCGGCAACGTGCGCGAGCTGCGCAACCTGACCGAGCGCCTGGCGCTGTTCCTGGCCGCAGAACCACTGCAGGCGTTGACGCCGGCCTTCGTCCTCAGCGTGGCGCCGGAACTGGCGACGCGCACAGCCTCCCTGCCCGACACTACCGGCGCGCCACCACCACTTCCTGCGCCCCGCGCATCCGCCGAAAGCGCGACCGCCGTCCTCGCCCGCTTTGGCGGCCGCCGCGACGCCGCCGCCGATTACCTCGGCATCAGCCGCACCACGCTGTGGCGCAAACTTCGCGCCGAAGCAGACTAGGACCAGCGGTACTGTCCAACTACCGCTCATCCTTTCAAAAAAACCGCTCATCCAGTAGCCGTCGCCGGCGCGATGCCGGTTCGATAGCATGACCTCACTTATTTGACACAACGTCACAACCAAGGAGGTCACCATGCAACGCCCGCTCATCCAACGTATCGCCACCATCGCCGCCAGCCTGGCGCTGGCCTACGCCGCAGCACCGGCCGTCGCAGCCGGCACTGCCGCAGCCACAGCCCATCCAGCCTTCAAGGTCGAAGTGACCGGCAAGGGCGAACCCGTGATCCTGATCCCCGGCCTGGCCTCGTCCGGCGAAGTGTGGAACGGCACGGTCGCCCACTACTGCGGCAGCCGCCAGTGCCACGTCGTCACGCTGGCCGGATTCGCCGGCGTGCCCGCCATCGAAGGCCCGCTGCTGCCGGCCGTGGAGCAGCAACTGAGCGACTACATCGCCGCCAATAAATTCGACCATCCCATCGTCATCGGCCATAGCCTGGGCGGCTTCCTGGGCATGAAGCTGGCCGTGGACCATCCCGACCAAGTAGGCCGCCTGGTCATCGTCGATACGCTGCCGGCACTGGCGGCCATCCAGATGCCCAGCATTACCGGCGCGCAGATGAAGGAAATGGCGGCAGGCATGCGGGCTCGCATGGAATCCATGGACGCCGAAGCAAAACGCAGCAACCAGATGAAAACCCTGCACGCCATGATCACCAAGCAGGAAGATATCGACCGCGCCGCCGGCTGGGGCAAGCAGTCCGACCCGGCCACCGTCACCAACGCCATGGTCGAGATGATGAGCGAAGACCTGCGCCCTGAAGTCAGCCGCATCAAGGCGCCGACGCTGGTGCTGGGCTCCTGGATCGCCTACAAGGACTACGGCACCAAGCCGATGTTCGAGCAGTTGTACAAAACCCAGTACCAGCAGCTGCCCAACGTGAAGGTGGAGCTGGCCGACAACGCCCGCCACTTCATCATGTACGACGATCCGGCTTGGATGTATGATCGCATCGATAACTTTTTGAAATAAACCCATCATGACCAACGACCGCCCACTGCTCGCGCGCCTGAACTGGTACTGGCTGTTCCAGCTGGCCGGCTGGAACTTTCTGCCGCTGCTGATGCTGACCATGAGTCCGGGCGCCAACCACACACCCCGCCTATATGCCATAGCTGCTTGGGGCGTGGTGGCCGGGCTGCTGATTTCCGATCTCTGGCACCGGCTGCTCAAGCGCCAGATCCGCCATGGCGTGCGAATCAGCTGGAAGATGATGGCGGTCGCCATCCTGATACTGGGCGCCCTTCACGCTGGCGTGCAGACGATAGGCTACCTGGTCATCAAACCGATGGGCGAAGTGCACGGCCTGGCCTGGGTGCCGGGCGTGTTGATGTTCTGGTGGGGCGTTTATCTGGTGTGGAACACCTTCTACATGGCGGTGCTATCGCTGCGCCGCGCCAACCGCTTCGAACAGGAGGCGCTGCGGCTGGAGATCAGCGCCAAGGATGCCGAGCTGCGCGCCTTGCAGGCGCAGGTCAATCCGCATTTTTTCTTCAACAGCATGAATAGCGTACGTGCGCTGATTTACGAAGACCAGAACGCCGCCGCGCAGATGATCGACCAGTTGGCCAGCGTGATGCGCTACGCGCTGCAATCGGGCCAGCACGACACGGTGCCGCTGGCGGCTGAAATCGAAGCCGTGCAGGCCTATCTGGCGATTGAAAAAATCCGCTTCGAAGAACGCATGCGGGTCAGCGTGGACATCGGACTGGGGCTGGACCAGGTGCGCATTCCGCCGATGGCCTTGCAGACGCTGGTGGAAAACGCCGTCAAGTACGGCGTCGAGACCAGCCCCACCGGCAGCGAGATCCGCATCCGCGCGCAGCGCATGGACGACGGCAAGATCCATATCGAGATCGCCAATCTGGGCGCGATCCTGCCGTTCGCGAATTCCACCAAGGTTGGCCTGGTCAACACCCGCAAGCGCCTGGCGCTGGCACTGGGCGCCAACGCCAGCCTGGATCTGACTGAAAACAGTGGCTGGGTACGCGCCACGATGACCTTGCCGGAGGCCGCTTGATGCGCGCATTGCTGATCGACGACGAACGCCTGGCGCGCGCGGAACTGCGCCGTTTGCTGGCGGCGCACCCTGAAGTGGAAATCGTCGGCGAGGCCGTCAACGCGGCCGATGGCATCCAGCAGATCACCGCGCTCAAGCCGGACCTGGTGTTCCTCGACGTGCAGATGCCAGGCGGTAGCGGCTTCGATATGCTGGCCGCGCTGGAGGAGGCGCCGGAGGTGATCTTCACCACGGCGTTCGACCAGTATGCGTTGCAGGCCTTCGAAGTCAATGCGCTGGACTATCTGCAAAAGCCGATCCAGGCGACGCGCATGGCGGCGGCCTTGCAACGCTGTTCATTGCGCCACAGCCGCGCGCTGGCCTATGCGGCGGCTGGCGTATCGGCCGTGGCGCCGACGGCGGCCAAGAAGCTGTTCATCAAGGACGGCGAGCGATGCTGGTTTGTCGGTCTGCAGGATGTGCGGTTGTTCGAATCGGACGGCAATTACACGCGCGTCTACTTTGACCACCACAAGCCGCTGATGCTGCGCTCACTGAACCACCTGGAGGAGCGGCTGGACCCGCAACGCTTCTTCCGCGCCAGCCGGCGCCATATCGTCAACCTGGACTACGTAGAACGCGCCGCCCCCAACGAGGCCGGCGGCCTGGACCTGACCCTGCGCGACGCCTTGATGGTGGAAGTCTCGCGCCGCCGCGCCGCGCAATTCAAAAATCTGGCCAGCTTGTAGGGCAACACTGAGTACACACTGACAACTAAAAAATCAGGACTTTCGATCGGAACTTTCTACGATCGGGCCCGTCTAACCTCTCGGGAACAGTGCATGCGGTACTGAGTATGTCAACTCATCTTGATTTGGAATAGTCAACATGAAACTTCCAAAAGAATGTCTGAGTTTGGACGATGTACGCACGGAGATTGACCGGCTCGATGCGCAGATTATTGCCGCGCTTGGCAGCCGCCTCGATTACGTCAAAGCCGCATCGGCATTCAAGGCCGATGAAAAAAGTATACCTGCGCCTGAGCGGGTGGCGGCGATGATACCGCCAAGACGCATGTGGGCCGTGAAAGCCGGACTTGAGCCGGACTTTATCGAAAGAATATTTCGCGAACTGATAACCTGGTTTATCAATGAACAGATACTCTATTATCGATCGACAGCGCGCGGCTTGTCCCTTGATCGCGGCAACTTAAGACAGGCGCTGGACGCGGGGCATGAGCGGGCAAAAGCGGCAGGCCGCCCCGTGTTGGTCAGCGTAACCCAGCGCATCGACGCTTTCGATCCGATCAAGGTGTTCGACGCCGCCCACACTTCAACAAGCCCGACGTTTTTATGGACGCAGGGAACAGCCAACTTCGCGCTGATCGGTGTCGATGCCGCCCGGGTGCTCGAAGGCCAGGGCCAGGACAGGTTTGCGCAAGTCCTTGCCGCCTGGCGCACCTTGCTGGACGGAGCCTTGATCGACAAGCCGGCAGGCGAGCTGAACGCCGGCCCCATGCTCTGCGGCGGATTTTCTTTCGATCCAGAACAGACCAGGACGCCTCGTTGGCACGGGTTCGCGGATGCCTCGTTGATACTTCCGAAATTGCAATTAACGAAAGCGATGGACGCCAGCTATCTGACGGTGAATATCATCGTCGAGGCGGACCAACAGCCGGCGCCGGAAGCCGCGCGGTTGGAGCAGCTCTGGCTGCAACTACTTGGCCGCACTGAACCGGATGCGGAAGTGACAAGCACACCGGATCAGCTACATTACCGCAACATCCTGCCGGCCACGCAATGGAAACAGCTGGTGCGGGATGCGGCGGCCACCATACGCGGCGGCGCCATCCAGAAAGTGGTACTGGCGCGGGAAGTACAAGCGGTCGGCACGCGGCCATTCGCCGTCCGGCACGCCTTGCAAAGGCTGCAAGACATTTACCCTCAGGCCTACCTGTTCGCTATTTCGCGGGGAGACAGCTGCTTCCTGGGCGCCACGCCAGAAAGGCTGGTGCGGCTGCATGCGAAAACGGTGGACGTCACCGCGCTCGCCGGTACTTGCCGCCGGGGCCGTTCTGTCCCGGAAGATCAACTGCTGGGCGAGCAACTTCTGAACAGTAACAAGGACAGGCACGAGCACGCGCTGGTGGTGGAAATGCTGCGCAACGCGCTGGATGCCTACTGCGAGAATCTGGACATCCCCTCGCAACCGGTCCTGCTTAAACTCCAAAACGTACAGCATTTGTATACGCCGATCGCCGGGCGCTTGCGTAGCGACGCCCATGTGCTCGACCTGGTCGCGGCGCTGCATCCCACTCCTGCCGTCGGCGGACTTCCACGCGCGACGGCGCTGGCGTATTTGCGCAGCCACGAGCAGCTCGATCGCGGCTGGTTTGCGGCGCCGGTCGGATGGATGGACGCGCAAGGACAAGGAGAATTTGCTGTGGCGCTACGTTCCGTGCTGGTGAAAAATAATGAAGCATCCTTATTCGCTGGCTGCGGCATCGTTGGCGATTCGGAACCGGAAAGCGAATTCGCGGAAACAGAACTCAAGCTGCGAGCGATGAAGTTCGCCCTCGGGCAGGACGAACGACAGATACGGTAAGCGCGGAAACGCCGCGACATTCCACACCGGCAAAAAAATCCGGGAAATCCTGGATTATTTGCCGGATATGCCAGTAGTAAGACAAGCAATGCGGCTAGCAATGAGCCGCGCTACGGCGCCGCACAAACGCCATCGCGCCCAAGCCGCCGCCGAGCAAGAGCAGGGTGGCCGGTTCCGGCACGGCTGCCAGCGATGTGACAGTTGCCGCGCTGCTGGTCAGCAGGCTGACGGTGTAATTCCCGGCGCTCAGCAGTCCCGACGTATCCGAGAACGTTCCGCTGAGCAGACCCGAGTCGCAAACGCTGGGCACACCGCTGTTGGATGCGCAATTCACGTTGAGCACTGCCTGGCTGTCGTTGAAGACCGTATTGCCGGCAGCATCGTTAATCGTGAAGATGTTCGCAATAGTGCCCTGCGCGCCTTCGCCGTTGGTGGTGGTGGACGCGTAATACCGGTATACATCACTGAAATTGAAGGTGATGGTGCCCGGGCCCGCCAGCACAAAAGAAAACGCGATGGCGGCGTTCGCGGTATTCATCCCTCCCGACGATCCCGCTTTACCGGCGCCGGTGGTGACCCGCGCCTCGGCGACATTATTTACTTGGGGAACTCCGCCGGGAGCGAACGGGTTGCCGGCCGCTGTATCGCTATCGCCGCGGGAGCCAACCATACCGCCACTGGAACCCGCCAAAAAAACGTAGTTGTTCTGGCCGGGCACGGGCCCCGTACCCGAAAAAGCTTCCAGCGCATCCGAAGCGTTCCCCAGCGGCACAGGGTCTTGAAAGACCGCCCCGGGGAATCCGGTGAACGTCGCAAAGTTGCTGGTATTGCGTTGCGGCGTACCTGTCACGCTAATGTTGGAACCCGGGCTCGACGTTATCGCAAAATTGGTCAGCCTGTTTTCAGCAAACGCTATGGCGGTCGCTTGCGCACTGCCGGCAGCCCCGAATCCCGCAACCGTCAAACAGATGGCGGCTGCTAGCGTTTTTTTCTTCAGTATTTTCGCATTCATGATGGTCTCTCTTATTTAAAATTTCCGAAGTAAAAATTTATAATGAAGAACAAGGCAAACAGAAACCCTTCCTTCAAAAAGAGAATAAGCAGGAATCGATCCAGTATTTTATTCCATATAAATCAATCACTTACGAAAAATAATAAATATTATTGAAGAGTACTGTAAAAAAATATGACCACGTAATTATTTATTATTTCCCGTTGTGAGTTGAGTTCGTGTCCGAATGTCAGACTTGACCCCGTTGTGACTGTTGTGAGTTGAGTTCGTGTCCGAATGTCAGACTTGACCCCGTTGTGACTACGTTCGCAACGCCTCGGCCGGTACCATGCGCATGGCGATCCAGGTGTGGCGGGCGATGGCGATCAGGGCGATGACCAGCGTCAGCGACAGCGCGAACAGCAAGGTCCAATAACCGATCGGCGCGTGTTCGACATAGCGCGACAGGTAGCGGCGAATCGCAGTCACCGCGATCGGCAACGCGATCACCGCCGCCGCCAGCACCAGCATGCCAATTTCCCGTACCACCAGCAGGCCGATGTCGGCACCGCGCGCGCCGTGCAGCTTGCGCATGACGATCTCCCTGGCGCGCCGCTGCACCGTGTTCGCCGACAGCACATACGTGCCAAAAGCGGCGATCGCCAGCGCGATGCCGGTGGCGACCGACATCAACTTGGCCAGGCGCGCGTCATCCGCATAATTGGCGGCCAGTACATCGCCGGCGCGGATGATCTTGGGGATCGCATCCGGGAAAAAGCTGGGCCACAACGCCCGCGCGCTGCGCTCGACGGCCGCCGGATCAGCCGCTGCACGCACGCTCAACACCGTCCCCGCCGTCCACAGTTCATAGGCGGTCGCGGTCGGCTTGTCGCGCAGCGAATGGAATCTCAACTCCGGAGCGATGCCGACGATGCGCTTGGAGATCACCCTGTTTTCGAAACCCTTGAACAGCAAGGTCTGGCCAATTGCCTCCTCGGCGCTGGCGAAACCCAGCTCGCGCGCAGCGACCGCGTTCAGCACCACCGGCACCCGGTCATCCTCCTGGTCCATAGACGCCTGGAACAAGCGTCCGGCCAGCGGCGCGACGCCGTAAAGCTCGAAGAAGTTCGCGCTGACCGATTTCATTTCCATGCCAGCACTCTGCCCGCCGGGACGCGTCATGTCATGGGTCCAGGCCCAATCGAGCCGGCCCACCGGATCTTCCGATATCGCCACGCCGGCAACGCCAGGCTGCGCCGCCAGTGCCGAGTAAAAGCGCCGCGCCTTCTCGCTGTCCTTGACCCGTTCCGGCATATCGACAATCACGAACGGCGTCGGATCAAAACCGGGCGAGGCGTGCATCGCATAATGGGTTTGCCACGCGACGGCGATCGTTACGCTGGCAAGACCCATCGCGACCGACACCTGCAGCACCGTCAAGGCGCGCCGGCATTGCATGCTCGCGCGCGATTCCGTGTCGGGACGGCCGGCCAGCACCTGGGTCGGATGCACCCGCAGCGCCACCCAGGCCGGATAGATCGCCGTCAGCACGCCCAGCAAACTGCCAAGGCCGAACGCGGCGACCACGTTCTGCAACGACAGCAGGCCATCGAGCTGGCGGTTGACCAATTGCGAAAAGACTGGCAACGCCAGCCAGGCCAGCATCAATCCGAGCGCGGTGGCCGTCAGCGCCACCACCAATGATTCGAGCAGGAACAGCATCATCAGCTGAGCCACGCCGGCGCCGAGCACCTTGCGCATCGCCACTTCGCGCTGGCGCCGCAGCACGCGGACCATGCTCAGGTTGACGTAATTGATCGCCGCCATGGTCAGGATCACCACCGCCAGCGCAGCCAGGCCGACGACCAGCACAGGGTTGGCCCTGTCGCCGGGCGCCGATACAAAGCTGTTCTCCATCTTGTAGTCAAAATAGGCATCGCGCAGCGGCGACATGGTGAGCTCAATCGCCTTGCGCTTGCCGAGGCGTGCGCGCGTCTCCGGCGAAAAATTCTGCATGCTCGGCGCGCTGTCGACCACTTGCTGCAAACGGTCGATGATCGCCGGCAGCGAGGCGCCGGGCCGCAGGCGCAGCAGCATCTTGCCCATCCAGCCATGCTCGCCGGTCAGCATCTCATGCCGGATATCCGGCCCGGCCACCAACGAGTTGACGCCGAAAAGCAGCTCGAACGGGATCGTCGTATTGGCCGGCGGCGTCGGCACCACGGCGCCCACCTGCACGGTGTTCCCTTCCGCCAGCATGGTGCGGCCCACCGCGTTGATCGTGCCGAACAAACGCAACGCGCCGGCCTCGGTGACGACAAAGCGGTCAGGTTTATCCAGCGCATCGGCCAGGTTGCCCCGCAGCGCGCGCAGCCCCAGCATCTCGGCAAAACCTGGCATGACGGTCAGGCCGCGCACCGCGAAGATATTGCGATTGATCCGTACCGTCAGCGGCGTGATCTCCGGCCGCGCTGGGATGTAGACCACGGCGCCTGCCACGCCCGGCGTCTTCAGCGCAGGCTCGCGCAGGAACATCGGCACCACCTCTTGCAGGGGCGACGCCGGATCGACGTTGAAGTGCTGCTTGACGACGTAGACCCTGTCCACATCGGGGAAATGGGCGTCGTACTCCATCGAGTAGCGCACAAAGCCAAGCAGCAGCAGGCACGCGGCCAGGCCAACGCCCAGGCCCAGCACCACCGCCAGCGTGTAGGCCGGCTCCTGAACCAGCGCGCGCCAGCCGATGCGAAAGTCTCTTAGCTTCATGTGATTGAAAATCCGTGGTGGGAAAGCCCATAACGTTTGCAACATCCATGCCACGGTAGTTCAGGCGCTTCCGCGGCCGCATTCCAGCGGCCGATGTTCGGAAGTGAACGTTATGGCTGTTCACTTCCGAACACTTTGCCTTACTTGGCCTTGATCGGGAAGGCCGGGTGCACCGGCCGCACCGGCGGGTTCTTCGCCAGTTCGGCCTTGATGACCTCAATCGCCTTTTCCAGCTGGGGATCGCGGCCGGCGATGACGTCGGCCGGATTCTGGTCGATCTCGATATCCGGCGCGACGCCTTCGTTCTCCACGCCCCAGCCGCCGTCGCGGGTCCAGAAGGCCAGGTTGGGCGCGGTGATGCCGCCGCCGTCCATCAGCACCGGGAAGCCGAGGATGCCCACCAGGCCGCCCCAGGTGCGCTTGCCGATCAACGGTCCCATTTGGTTTTTGCGGAACATCCACGGCAGCAGGTCGCCGCCCGAACCGGCGGTTTCGTCGATCAGCATCGCGCGCGGCCCCTGGATCGAGGCCGACGGGGTTTTCATGTCGGCGCCGTAGCGCATGGTCCACCAGGCGATTTCCTTCTTCTGCAAAATCTCCAGGTAGTAGTCGGCCACGCTGCCGCCGCCGTTGAAGCGTTCGTCGATGATGACGGCGTCCTTGTCGGCCTGCGGGAAGAAGTAGCGCTTGAAGTAGGTGTGGCCCAGGGTCGCGGTGTTCGGCACGTACACATAGGCGACCTTGCCGCCGGTGGCCGCGTTCACCTTGCGGATGTTCCCTTCGATCCAGTCGCGGTTGCGCAGTGCGTCCTCGGTCGCTACCGGCACCACGGTGATGGTGCGCGATTTGCTGCCGTCCGCGTTCGGGCCGACGGTGATGTCGATGGCCTTGTTGGCGGTATTCTCGAAGGCGCTGTACAGGTTCGTCGGCGCCAGCAGCGGACGGCCTTCCACCGCCAGCAGGTACTCGCCGGCCTTGACGTTCAGGCCAGGCTCGGTCAACGGCGCGCGCAGCGCCGGGTTCCAGTTCAAGCCGCCGTACACTTTCTTGAAGCGATAGTGGCCGTCGCTGACCTCGTAGTCCGCGCCCAGCAGGCCGCCCGGCACCGCCTTGGCGTCGGTGAAGAAGTCGCCTCCTCCACCGCGATGGTGGCCCACGCCTATCTCGCTGCACAACCACTGGATCAGGCGATTCAGGTCGCCGCGGCTCGACAGCTCGGGCAGGAACTGCGCGTACTTGGCGCGCATCTTGTTCCAGTCGGCGCCGTGCATGCCGGGGTCGTAGAAGAAGTCGCGGTTGATGCGCCAGGCTTCGTTGAAGATCTGCGTCCACTCGGCACGCGGTTCGGCGTGCACCTCGATCGCTTCGACCTTGACCTTGCCCTCGCCCGGCGTCAGCGTCTTGGCGGTGGCGCTGCCCATGGCCCAGGCTTCCTTGGCGCGGTACAAGATCTTCTTGCCGTCGGCGGAGACTTCGAAATCGTCGGCTTCGGCCAGCAGGGTTTCGGCCTTGCGGTCCTTCAGGTCGAAGCGCTGGATGGCTTTCTTGCCGTCGTTCTCGCGCAGGAAGAAGATCTGCCCTGCTTCGCCGGTTCCCAGATCGGACAAGGCGGCAGCAGGAATGGGCAGGTCGACGATGCGGGTTTCGATGCCGTCGAAGTCGATCGAGATCGGCGTCACCGGCGCGACCGTCACTTTCGGATCGTCGCGGCCCGTCTTCGGATCGACCTTGGCCGGTTCCGGCTTGGCCGCTTCCTTGGCGGTGGCCGGCGCGGAGGCCGCCGCGCTCTTTTCCTCGTCGCTCTCCTTGATCAACGGCGACGGCAGGTCGCGCCGCAGCACGGCCATCCAGACCGTGCGGGTCACGCGGTTGTCTTCGTTCTGCTGCGAGAACCAGTTGTTGCTAGGCCCGGCGTTGGTCGAGGCGAAGAAGTACAGATACTTGCCGCTCTTGTCGAACACCGGATCGACGACGTCGGACAAGCCATCCGTCACCGGCCACGATTTGTTCTGCTCCAGCGAATAGATGTAGGCGCTGCGGGTGTAGGTCATCGAATTGAGCGCGTAGGCGATCCAGCGCGAATCGGGCGCCCACGCGGCGCGCAACGTCTTGTTCACGCCGTACAGAGGTTCGCTGGCGATTTTCCTGGTCGTGCCCGAGGCAATATCCAGCACATACAGCGTCCACGCGTTGTCGGTGTAGGCGATCTTTTTGCTGTCGGGCGACCAGACCGGGTTGTCGTAGAAGCCGGCACCGGTGAGTTTGAATTTACGCGGCTCGCCCTTGCCGTCCTGCGCGCGGATGTGCAGCGCGTACTCGCCCGATTCGTCCGAGAAGTAGGCGACGGAGCGGCCGTCCGGCGACCACGCCGGCGAGCGTTCATGCGCGGCAGGCGTTTGCGTCAGGTTGCGCACGTCGCCCTTGTCGGCCGGGATGGTGACGATCTCGCCGCGGAACTCATACGCCACGCGCGCGCCGGACGGCGAGATCGACGCATTGCGGATGTACTTGGCGCCGCTGACCCAGCGCGGGCGCGACGCACCCAGGTCGCTGTTGACGCCAATGGTCAGCTTGCGCGACTGTCCACTGGCCAGGTCCAGCGCATGCAGGTAGCCGGCCTGCTCGTAGACGATGCCGCCGCCATTGGCCGCGATGTTCAGCACCGGGAAGTCGGCATGCCGGGTCAATGCGCGCACCGCCCTGGTCTTGACGTCGTAGGCGTACAGATTGAATTCGCCGTCGCGGTCGGAGCGGAAGTAGACGGTGTCGCCTATCCACACTGGATCGACGTCGTTCGAGTGCGTGGCCGGCTGCGGGATCTGCTGCACGGATTTGTCCGCGCGGTTGAACAGCCACAGGATGGAGTGGGTGCCGCCACGATAGTGCTTCCACTGCATGAAGGCCGGCGAGAACGGGTTGTAGGCGATCTGCTTGCCGTCCGGCGACCAGCTCGCGCGCGCGGCGTTGGGCACTTCCAGCTCGGTCTCCACGCCGCCGGTCACCGGCACCGTGAACAACTTGCGATAACGGTTGTTGAACGCCGCGCGCGGCGACGTGAACATCACCGCCTTGCCGTCGGGCGTGAAGCCTTGCGCCACGTCCGCGCCGGGATGGTAGGTCAGCCGCTTCGGCACGCCGCCTTCAACCGGCAGCAGGTAGACATCGGTATTGCCGTCGACCTGGGCGCTGTAGGCGATCGATTTGCCGTCCGGCGAAAACACCGGGTTCGATTTCTCGCCCGGATCGGAAGTGAGGCGGCGCGGCGACGAGCCGTCGCGGTTCGCCAGCCAGACGTCGCCGGCGTAGATAAAGGCCAGGTGCTGCGCCGACAATGCCGGCTCGGTCAGCATGCGCGTGTCGCTGGTGCTCGGCAGCGCCAGCGCGCCGTGGCTCATCGTCAGCAAGGCGGCAGCAACGGCCGCGGAAAACATCTGTTTCATCGTCTATCCTTATTTGAGCGAGGGGATGGCTTGCGGCTGATAGGCCTTGATCGGCTGCGCCTTCAGCTTTTTGTCCAGCAGGTCCAGCGCCACTTCCAGCTGACGGTCCTGCACTTGATACGTGGCATGCGGCGGATTGTCCACTTCCACATCCGGCGACACGCCCACGCCTTCGATCAGCCACTGGCCGTCGGCCGTGTTGAACTGGCCGTTCTCCGCCACGCGCGCCATGCCGTTGTCGCTCAGGCGGTTGTTATCGCTGAGCCAGACGCCGGCGCCCGCCGTGCGCTTGCCGACCAGCGGCGCCAGTCCCAGCGCCTTGACGCCGGCCGCGAAGGTCTCGCCGTCCGAGTAGGTGTATTCGTCCACCAGCACCACCAGATGGCCGCGGAAGGTGTTCTGCATGTTCGGCGCAGGCAGCGCGCCCGGCGACGACCAGAACGCCCAGGCCTTGCGCAGCAGCTTCTCGATCACCCAGCTGTCGATGTTGCCGCCGTTGTTGCGGCGCACGTCGATGATCAGGCCTTCGCGGTTGACGTTGGCGTAGAAGTCGCGCGCGAACGAGGCGATGTCGCGCGGGCCCATGGCGCGCAGGTGCAGGTAGCCGATGCGGCCCTTGGATGCGTCCTCCACCTGGCGCGCGCGGCTCTGTTCCCAGTCGCTGTAGCGCAGGCCGGCCTGCTTGGCCATGTTGACCGGCGTGACGATCACCGAGCGCACGCCCCCCTCTTTGCGCTTCACCTGCAGCAGCATCTGCTTGTCGGCCTGGTTCAGCAGCAGGTCCGCGATGTCGCGCGCCTCCAGCACCGGCTTGCCGTTGACGGCGGTGATGACATCGCCCTCCTTCACGTCCACGTCCGGTTGCAGCAGCGGGCCGCGTTCGGACGGCAGCTCCGGTTCGCTGCGGTAGATGTGGTCGACGCGATAGCCGTCGGCGGCGCGCGTGAGCAGCGCGCCCAGGCCGGCCGGCGAACCTTCCGGCGCGGGACGGCGCAACTCGCCCGGTGCGATCTGCGAGTGCAGCGCGCCCACTTCGCTGATCATCATGCCCAGCACGTCGTTCAGCTCCGCGCGGTCGGTCACGCGCTCGACCAGCGGCGCGTACTTGGCGCGCACGCCGGTCCAGTTCACGCCGCGCATCTTGGCGTCATACAGGAAGTCGCGGTGCATGCGCCAG
Source organism: Duganella violaceipulchra (assembly GCF_019166075.1). NCBI lineage: Bacteria > Pseudomonadati > Pseudomonadota > Betaproteobacteria > Burkholderiales > Oxalobacteraceae > Duganella > Duganella violaceipulchra. The sequence continues at coordinate 52,775 of NZ_JAHTGR010000002.1, forward strand.
GCGTCGTTGAACATCTGCGTCCATTCAAGGCGCGGATTGGAGGTGAAGGTCCAGTCGTCCACCTTGACCTTGGCCTTGGAGACGTCGGTCGGCGCCTTGGCGCCCGCCTCCACCACCAGCATGTCGCCAGGACCGCTGGCGGCGAAGCTGCGGTAGTACAGGTGCTTCTTGTCGAACGCCAGGTCGTATTCGCGCACGCCGCTGGCGAAGACTTCCGGCTGCGGGCCGTTGGCGGCGATCGCCAGCGTTTTCAGGTTGGCCTTGCCGTCGCTGCCGTCGGCGTCGAGGAAGTACAGGCGCTTGTCGTCGATTTGCAGGTTGCGGTAGTTACCGGCCGCCAGCGGCACTTCGAACAGGCGCTCCGCCAGGCCGGCGTAGACGATGGCCGGCAGCGCCTTGCCGGATTTTTTCTCCGGCACCGCCTTGGCCACGGCTTTTTCCACCGCCCTCTCGGCGGCCTGCTCGACGGCTTTTTCGGCCGCGCCTTCGGCCGGCTTGTCGCCCGGCTTGTTCAGCTCATCGTCCGGCTTGAAGGGGAAGCGGTTGCCCGGCTGGAGCGCCAGCGCATACACGCCGGTGCGCTTGTCGAACACCGGCCCCATATTGCGATCGCCCCAAGGCGAGCCATTGGCCAGCTGGAAGTTGCGGGCCGAAAGGAAGTACAGCCATTTTCCGTCCGGCGAAAACGCCGGCGAGCGCGAGTTGTAGCGGTCGCCGGTGACGAAACCCAGCTGCTTCGAATCGAGGTTGTACAGGCCGATCTGGTTGCGCTGCTCGGTGCTGGCGGCGCGTACCAGCACCAGGTTCTTGCTGTCGCCGGACCACAGGATTTCGTCATGCCGGTCCGAGCCGACCTTGCTGCCGTCGTCGATGACGGTGTTGGCCCTGGTGGCCAGGTCCAGCATCCACAGGCGGCCCTTCTTGTCGGTGTGGGCCAGCCAGCGGCCGTCCGGCGACGGGTACAGCTGCCAGCGGTGGTTGTTGCCATCCTTGGTCAGCTGCTCGCCCTTGCCGGAACCGTCGGCGGCGAACTTCCAGATTTCGTTTTCGCCGGTGCTGTCGACGATGGCGTAGACCCATTTGTCGTCGTGGCTGAACACCGCCTCGCGGGCGCGGGCGCCTTCCGGCACGGCGATCTCGACCCGGCGCTGCGAGCCGGTGCCGGCCACGCTGACGCGGCCGCGCGCGGTCAGCACCAGGCGTTCGTCCTTGCCGGAGATTTGCACATTGGTCAGGTTCTCCAGCGGCGAACGGATCTGGCGCGCGCGCTGCTGGTCGAAGTCGGAGACCAGGCCGATGGCCAGCTGTTCATCCCTGGCCGCGGCCAGGTCCAGCACATGCAGGTCGGCGCCCAGCTGGTAGACGATGCGGCCGTCGCCCAGCGCGGCGTTGCGCACGTCCCAGTCGGTGTGCTTGGTCAGCTGGCGCGGATCGCTGCCGTCGGCCGCCATCGACCACAGGTTGTCGGAGCCGCCACGGTCGCTGATGAAGAACAGGCGGCCCTGCCACCACATGGGCCGCTTGTTGTTGCCGGCGTCGGAGGCCAGCAACGGCGCGGCCTCCGAGGCGCCGCTCAGGTCATAGCGCCACAGCTGCGCGTGCGCGCCGCCGCGATAGCGCTTGACGTTGTCGTTGGTCAGGGCCAGGCCGTTGCGGGTGAAGTACAGCGTCTTGCCGGCGTCGTCGAGGACGGCGTCGTTGGCATCGGCCACGGCGAACACGCGGCGTTGCAGGTCGCCCGGCTTGACCGCCGCGATGACGTTGTTGCGCGACGGGCCTTTGGTGTCGAGCGTGGTGACCAGCACCTCGCCCTGCGCGGTCCAGCCCAGCACATTGACCGCGCTGTTTTCAAAGGTGATGCGCTTGGGCAGGCCGCCGGCCACCGGCATCACGTAGGCTTCCTGCCCGCCTTCGTAGGAGGCCGAGAAGGCGATCCATTTGCCGTCGCGCGAAATGGCGGCGTTGGTTTCGGCGCCAGGGTGGGTGGTCAGGCGCTGCGCTGCGCCGCCGTGGACGCCGGTCTTCCACAGGTCGCCCTCGGCGGTGAAGACCACGGCGTCGCCACGGATGGCGGGATATCGGTAGTAGGCGTCGGCGGCGGAGGCGGTGCCGGACAGCAGGCCGGCGGACAGGAACATCAGGACGAGAGGACGTGGCAGGGTCATGGGACAGTTTCAATGTTTGTCAAATGGAACGACAATTCTGGCACAGCTTTAGGCTTAAAAGAAAAAAAACCCGCTCCACTTGCGTGGGCGGGCTTCTTTGAAGGCTAAAACAGCTTATTCGACTTCGACGGTTTCCGGTGGCGTGGTCGGCGCGGCGTCCGGCGGTTCCGGGAACTCCAGCTTGACCTGGTCTTTCTCGTCCAAGTCGACCGTCACGCGGCCACCGGTGACCAGGCGGCCGAACAGCAGCTCGTCGGCCAGCGCCTTGCGGATCATGTCCTGGATCAGGCGCGCCATCGGACGTGCGCCCATCAGCGGATCGAAACCTTTCTTCGCCAGGAACTTGCGCAGTCTCTCGCTGAAGATCGATTCGACCTTCTTCTCGTGCAGCTGCTCTTCCAGCTGCATCAGGAACTTGTCGACCACACGCAGGATGATGTCCTCGTCCAGCGCGCGGAAGCTGATGGTGGCGTCGATACGGTTGCGGAACTCCGGCGTGAACATGCGCTTGATGTCGGCCATCTCGTCGCCTGCCTGCTTGGAATTCGTGAAGCCGATCGAGGTCTTCTGTAAGCTCTCGGCGCCCGCGTTGGTGGTCATGATGATGATCACGTTGCGGAAGTCGGCCTTGCGTCCGTTGTTGTCGGTCAGCGTGCCGTGGTCCATCACCTGCAGCAGGATGTTGAAAATGTCCGGATGGGCTTTTTCAATCTCGTCCAGCAGCAGCACCGCGTGCGGCTTCTTGGTGATGGCTTCGGTCAGCAGGCCGCCCTGGTCGAAACCAACGTAGCCCGGCGGCGCGCCGATCAGGCGCGACACGGCGTGACGCTCCATGTACTCGGACATGTCGAAACGAATCAGCTCGATGCCCAGGATGAAGGCCAGCTGCTTCGCCACCTCGGTCTTGCCGACGCCGGTCGGACCGGAGAACAGGAAGGAGCCGATGGGCTTGTCGGTCTTGCCCAGGCCGGCGCGCGCCATCTTGATCGCCGAGGCCAGCGCTTCGATCGCCGGGTCCTGGCCGAACACCACGTTGCGCAGGTCGCGGTCGATGGTCTGCAGCTTGCTGCGGTCGTCCTGGTTGACGGTCTGCGGCGGGATGCGCGCGATCTTGGCGATGATGTCCTCGATCTCGGTCTTGCCGATGGTTTTCTTCTGCTTCGATTTCGGCAGGATGCGCTGGGCTGCACCGGCTTCGTCGATGACGTCGATGGCCTTGTCCGGCAGGTGGCGGTCATTGATGAAGCGGGCCGCCAGTTCCGCCGCGGTCGACAGCGCCGACGCCGAATACTTGACGCCGTGGTGCTCTTCGAAGCGCGACTTCAGGCCGCGCAGGATCTGCACGGTCTGCTCGACGGTAGGCTCGTTGACGTCCACTTTCTGGAAGCGGCGGCTCAGCGCGTGGTCTTTTTCAAACACGCCGCGGAACTCGGTGTAGGTGGTCGCGCCGATGCACTTCAGCTGGCCGTTGGCCAGGGCTGGTTTCAACAGGTTGGACGCGTCCAGCGTGCCGCCCGAGGCCGAACCGGCGCCGATGATGGTGTGGATCTCGTCGATGAACAGGATGCCGTTCGGGTTGTCCTTCAACTGCTTGAGGACGGCCTTGAGGCGCTGCTCGAAATCGCCGCGGTACTTGGTGCCGGCCAGCAGCGCGCCCATGTCCAGCGAATACACGACGGCACTCGACAGGATTTCCGGCACGTCGTTCTGGGTGATGCGGTAGGCCAGGCCTTCGGCGATGGCGGTCTTGCCGACGCCGGCCTCGCCCACCAGCAGCGGATTGTTCTTGCGGCGGCGGCACAGGATCTGGATCACGCGATCAACTTCGTCCTCGCGGCCGATCAGCGGATCGATCTTGCCTTCGGCGGCGGCCTTGTTCAGGTTTTGCGTGAACTGGTCGAGCGGGCTCTCCTTGGTCTGGCCTTCGCCGCCCGGTGCGCCCTCTTCCACGCCTTCCGAGGCCTTGGCGGCATCGGTCTGCTGGTCCTTGCGCACGCCGTGCGAAATGAAGTTGACCACGTCCAGGCGGGTCACGCCCTGCTGGTGCAGGTAGTAGACCGCGTGCGAATCCTTCTCGCCGAAGATGGCCACCAGCACGTTGGCGCCGGTGACTTCCTTCTTGCCGTTAGAAGCGGACTGCACGTGCATGATGGCGCGCTGGATCACGCGCTGGAAACCGAGCGTCGGCTGGGTGTCGACTTCGCCCGTGCCGGGCACGGTCGGCGTGTTGTCGCCGATGAAGTTGGTCAGCGTTTTACGCAGGTCTTCAATGTTGACGGCGCAAGCACGCAACACTTCGGCTGCCGAAGGATTGTCAAGCAAGGCCAGCAGCAAGTGCTCCACCGTGATGAATTCGTGCCGTGCCTGCCGAGCTTCGACAAACGCCATGTGCAAACTTACTTCTAATTCCTGCGCAATCATACTTCCTCCATCACGCATTGCAGGGGATGCCCCGCCTTGCGTGCATGCGTTAAAACGAACTCCACTTTGGTACAGGCTATATCTTTTGAGAACACGCCGCACACTCCTTTGCCGTAGCGATGAACACTGAGCATTATCTGCGTGGCCGTTTCACGGTCTTTGTTGAAATACTCCTGGATGATGGCGACCACAAACTCCATCGGTGTGTAGTCATCATTGAGCAGCGCCACCTGGTACAGAGGTGGCGGCTTCAGCGTTTGCCGCTCCAAGAGGGTTTCGGTGTCATGCTTGGTTGCCATACGCTTATATTCTAATGCTTTCGGGGTTGATGCAATGTGCATTTCACTATACACATTCAATTGTTTTCCATCTTACGCGTTTTCTGAACTTGACGCAGATGGCGCCCCATTCGCCAAAATCAAGAGTTGCTTTTTCGCCAATTGGCTTAAAAATAGCAAAATGCATACAAATCTGCTTGACTTTAGAATTTGGTCCGCTAACAATGCGTTATCGACTGCGTGCAGAAATGTACAAGGTGATAAGAAGTGAGGCGTGAGGAGGGGGCAAGAAGCTTCTTGCTTTTATGGCTCGTGTGATCCGTTTTAATTTTGAAAGTTCTTTTTATGGCAACAGGTACAGTTAAGTGGTTCAATGATTCCAAAGGTTTTGGCTTCATCACTCCAGATGACGGCGGCGAGGATTTGTTCGCTCACTTCTCCGCAATCAACATGAACGGTTTCAAGACCCTCAAAGAAGGTCAAAAAGTTCAATTCGAAGTCACGCAAGGCCCTAAAGGCAAGCAAGCTTCCAACATCCAATCGGCTTAATTTTTTTAAGCAGTAGATGTGAAAAACCTCGCGACGCGGGGTTTTTTTTCGTCCCGACCTCAGCCCGACTGTTGCAGAACTCCGACAACCGGCGCCTCCCGCCTCCCCCCCCTGTGACAATTCAATAGAATTGCCAAAATTGAAAAATGCATAATCTTATGCGTTAAGGTAATAGTGCCTATCAGGCATGTGCCGCCGCCGCCGTTCGTCTCTTATCAAGGGCCATATGAATAGCATGCACGTCAAGAAACTCAAAACCGTCCTGGCCTACGCCGCCATCCTCGCGCTGGGCCTGGGCGTGGGCCGGGTGGCATCCAAGGTGCCGCAATGGCTGACGCCGGCCTATGTCGAAGGCAACTTCCAGGCCTACTATCCCGACGCCTCCACCAAGGTGGTGCTGTATGGCACCAAGACCTGTCCGTATTGCCAGCAAACCCGGGCCTACCTGAACGAACACCACATCGCCTATGCCGACATCGACGTCGGCCACGCCGGCAAAGGCCAGCAGGACTATCGCAGCTTCGGCGAGACCGCCGTGCCGGTGATCCTGATCGGCAACCGCCGCATCACCGGCTTCAAGCTGCCGGTGATCGAAGCCGCGCTCGAACAGTTGAAGCCAGCAGCGAATCGCTGAGCGCCACCCGGTTTGGGGGCCGTGTATATGGACGGCACGGTTGCAGGCGTCATCCACGTCCAGTCACTTTGGAGGAGCACGATATGAATAAGAAACTGAAACTGTTTTTGTTTGCAATCGGCATTGGCGCCGCATCGGCACCGGCAATGGCCAGCTGCATCCACTACTGCGTGGTTGAATACAAGGCATGCATAAACTCCGGCCAGCCCGCCGACCAGTGCAACGATGAGCTCACCGCCTGCGAAGACGCCTGCTAAGCGCCACCGGGGTTGACGGGCCAGCGCCAGCGGCGCTGCCCGTTAATCAGTATCAGGGCATGAACAGCTTGAGCAACAGCCCTGCCGCGGCGCAGACCGCGATCACACGCGGCACCTTTTGCTGGTAGCGCAGCAGCGCCACCGCCGCCCCCACCGCGATCAACGCCGCCGCCCAGTCGGGCGAGCCGGCCAGGCCGGCCGGCCAGATCACATGCCACGCAAAGAACAGCGCCAGGTTGAGGATGACGCCAACCACGGCCGCCGTGATGCCGGTCAGCGGCGCGGTGTAGCTGATATCGTCGCGCGTGGCCTCGACCAGCGGGCCGCCGGCCAGGATGAACACGAACGACGGCAGGAAGGTGAACCAGGTCACCAGCACCGCCGCCACGGCGCCGGCCAGCGGCAGTTGCGCCGCGCCGAACGGCGCCTGCCCCCAACCGCCGACAAAGCCGACAAACGCCACCACCATGATCAAGGGGCCGGGTGTGGTTTCGCCCAGCGCCAGGCCATCCATCATCTGCGGCGGGGTCAGCCAGCCGAAGTTGACCACCGCGCCCTGGTACACATACGGCAGCACCGCGTAGGCGCCGCCAAAGGTCAGCAAGGCGGCCTTGGTGAAGAACCAGGCCATCTGGGTATAGCTGTGCTGCCAGCCGGCGGTCGCCACCAGCAGCGCCATCGGCGCCAGCCACAACAGCGCGCCGCAGCCGCAGACCAGCGCCAGGCGGCTCCAGCGGAAACGGGCGTGCGGCGGTGGCGGCGTTGCATCGTCGATCACGGCGGCCCCATACGATGCCTTGGCGGCGCCATGCCCGCCGCCGGTCTTGAACGCCTGCGGCAAGAAGCGGCCGCCGGCGTAGCCGGCCAGCGCGGCGCCGGCGACGATCAGCGGGAACGGCAGCTGCAAGGCGAAGATCGCCACGAAAGCGGCGCCGGCAATGGCCCACAGCCAGCCGTTGCGCAAGGCGCGCGTGCCGATCCGGTGCGCGGCCTGCAGCACAATCGCCGTCACCGCCGGCTTGATGCCGTAGAACAGACCGGCCACCAGCGGCTGCTGGCCGAACGCCATGTACACCCACGACAACAGCACCAGCAACAGCAGCGATGGCAACACGAACAAGGCGCCGGCGATGATGCCGCCACGCGTGCGATGCAGCAGCCAGCCGATGTAGGTGGCCAGCTGTTGCGCCTCGGGACCGGGCAGTAGCATGCAGTAGTTCAGCGCGTGCAGGAAGCGGCGCTCGGAGATCCAGCGGCGGCGCTCGACCAGCTCCTGGTGCATGATGGCGATCTGGCCCGCCGGTCCGCCAAAGCTGATGCAGCCCAGCTTGAGCCAGAAGCGGAAGGCTTGCCAGAGGGTGGGCGCCGGCGGCGCGTCGGAAGGCGTCATCGTGGGGACTCCTGTCAAAAAAATAGCCCCGCTCCATTGCGGAGGCGGGGCTGGTGTGTGCCAGTGGCTGTCTTACATCTGCTCGATCATCACGTCGCCGAAGCCGGAGCACGATACCTGGGTCGCGCCCTCCATCAGGCGGGCGAAGTCGTAGGTGACCTTCTTCGAGTCGATGGCTTTCTCCATCGCCTTGATGATCAGGTCGGCCGCTTCGATCCAGCCCATGTGGCGCAGCATCATTTCGGCGGACAGGATCAGCGAACCCGGGTTCACATAGTCCTTGCCGGCGTACTTAGGCGCGGTGCCGTGGGTGGCTTCGAACATCGCCACCGAGTCCGACAGGTTGGCGCCCGGCGCGATGCCGATGCCGCCCACTTGCGCCGCCAGCGCGTCGGAGATGTAGTCGCCGTTCAGGTTCAGGGTGGCGATCACGCTGTACTCGATAGGACGCAGCAGGATCTGTTGCAGGAAGGCGTCGGCGATCGAATCCTTGATGATGATGTCGCGGCCGGTCCTTGGATTCTTGAACTTGCACCATGGGCCGCCGTCGATCAGCTCGGCGCCGAATTCTTTTTGCGCCAGTTCGTAGGCCCAGTCACGGAAGCCACCCTCGGTGTACTTCATGATGTTGCCCTTGTGGACGATGGTCACCGATGGCTTGTCATTGTCGATGGCGTACTGGATCGCCTTGCGCACCAGGCGCTGCGTGCCTTCGATCGACACCGGCTTGATGCCCAGGCCCGAGGTTTCCGGGAAGCGGATCTTGGTGACGCCCATTTCCTTGATCAGGAAGTCCATCAGCTTCTTGGCGCCCTCCGAACCCTGCTGGTATTCGATGCCGGCGTAGATGTCTTCCGAGTTCTCGCGGAAGATCACCATGTCGGTCTTCTCAGGCTCTTTGACCGGCGAAGGCACGCCGGTGAAGTAGCGCACCGGGCGCAGGCAGACGTACAGGTCGAGCTGCTGGCGCAGGGCCACGTTGAGCGAACGGATGCCGCCGCCGACCGGGGTGGTCAGCGGGCCCTTGATCGAAACCACGTAGTCCTTCAGCACGGTCAGGGTTTCTTCCGGCAGCCAGACGTCCGGGCCGTACACGGTGGTCGATTTTTCGCCGGCGAAGATTTCCATCCAGCTGATCTTGCGCTTGCCGCCGTAGGACTTGGCCACCGCCGCATCGATCACCTTGATCATGACCGGGCTGATATCGACGCCGGTGCCATCACCCTCGATGTAGGGAATGATCGGGTTATCTGGTACATTCAGGGAAAAATCGGCGTTGACGGTGATTTTTTGGCCGTCGGCAGGTACTTTGATATGCTGATACATCGTGATCTCCGAAATGGGCGTTGCCGGTTTAGTACATTTATCCTAGGTCTTCTATAAGACATAAGACTCTGTTTCACATTATGCACCAGTATTTTAGTGGGCGCTACGGTTTTCCTCCACCGGCCGTCAAGCCTACACCAAAATCATCTTAAGAGAAGTATGTCCCTCATTCTATTTAACAAACCTTTCCAGGTCCTGTGCCAGTTCTCTCCACAGGACGGCCGCGCCACCCTGGCCGACCACCTGAAGATCCCCAACATCTACCCCGCCGGCCGCCTCGATGCCGACAGCGAAGGCCTGATGCTGCTGACCGACGACGGCAAGCTGCAACACAGCATCGCCCACCCCGACCACAAGGAAGCGAAGATTTACCTGGTGCAGGTCGATGGCGTGCCGGACGCCGACAGCCTGGCCCGGCTGCAAGCGCCGCTGGACCTGGGCGACTTCGTCACCAAACCCTGCAAGGCGGTGCAAATCGCCGAGCCGGCGTGGCTGTGGCCGCGCAATCCGCCGATCCGCAGCCGGGCCGAACATCCGACCAGCTGGCTGGCGATCACGCTACAGGAAGGCAAGAATCGCCAGGTGCGGCGCATGACGGCGGCGGTCGGCCTGCCGACCTTGCGGCTGGTGCGCAGCGCCATCGGCGCCATTTCGCTGGCCACCCACCCGCTGATGCCGGGCGAATGGATGGAGGTATCGGCCAAGGACCTGGCCGGCTAGATTGATGCGTCGCAGCAAATAAAATTCCGCTTTTTGTGCGTTTTTGTGTCAACTGGAAATTTTCGGGCAGCGTTAATGAGATAGATTCATATGAATCTTCGTTTTTTTTAGCCGGTTCAATCCACTGCCAAAGGAACTCATCATGTCCAAGATCATCGCTGCCCTGGTTGCCTCCCTGTTTGCCGCTTCCGCTTTTGCTGCCGCCCCATCGGCGTCGGCATCCGCTTCGGCCGCGGCTTCGGCCCCGATGGCATCGGCCCCTTCCGCATCGGCCTCCGCCTCCGCTTCCGCACCAAAAGCCAAGAAAGCCAAACACAAGAAAGCCTCGGCAGAAGCTTCGGCCTCGGCCTCGGCCTCGATGCCAGCCAAGTAAGCGCTGCAGCGCCAGCAAGCCGGCCTCGGGCCGGCTTTTTTTACGTCCAACCATGCGAAAAAACCCGCACTGACCAAAGGTCAGGCGGGTTCTTGCTTTAAATCCCAGCGAGGGGATTAAGCGGACAGTGCCTTCAGGGCAGCTGCCAGACGGCTCTTATGGCGAGCTGCCTTGTTTTTGTGGATGATCTTCTTGTCCGCGATGCTGTCGATGGTCGACACGGACGATTGGAAGATTGCCGTCGCAGCAGCTTTGTCGCCGCCTTGGATCGCTTTGCGTACTGCTTTGATAGCGGTACGCAGGGTCGAACGCTGGGACGAGTTGTGAGCGTTTTGCTTGACTGCTTGACGAGCGCGCTTGCGCGCTTGTGCGGTATTTGCCATGGAATTTCCTAAAACAGGGTAAAGGTGCGTTTGCAAACATTATTGTTTGCCAAACAGGTGCGTTCAGTGCGTCTGCCGAACCATGTGAGTCAAACTACTGCCTGCCAAACATTAGTGTCTGCGTAACAGAATTCTGTACAGCCTGCGATTATAGCGATGTTTTCCGTCAGGAGCAACTATAATCACTGCCCATGAACTTGCTTAAAACTCTAGCCGCCATCTCCAGCATGACCATGCTGTCCCGCATAACCGGATTATTGCGTGAAACCTTGTTTGCCCGGGCCTTTGGCGCCGGCGCCTACACGGACGCTTTCATCGTCGCGTTCCGCATTCCCAACCTGCTGCGCCGCCTGTTTGCCGAGGGCGCCTTCTCGCAAGCCTTCGTGCCGATACTGTCCGAGTACAAGAACCAGCACGGCCAGGAAGCGAGCAAGACGCTGGCCGACCATGTGGCCAACACGCTGGTGTGGTCGACCTTGTTCGTCAGCGCACTCGGCATTATAGGCGCGCCGTTGTTTGTTTACCTCATCGCCACCGGCCTGGACAAGCAGCCGGGCGCCTTCGACGCCGCCGTCTGGATGACGCGGCTGATGTTCCCCTATATTAGCTTCATGGCCTTCGTGGCCATGGCCGGGGGCGTGCTCAACACCTGGCGCGAGTTCAAAATTCCGGCCTTCACGCCGGTGTTGCTGAATATATCCTTCATCGCCGCCTCGCTGTTCCTGCAATCGCACCTGGAGCAGCCCATCTACGCGATGGCGATCGCCGTGTTCGTCGGCGGCATCTTGCAGGTGGCGATACAAATCCCCGCGCTGATCAAGATCGGCATGCTGCCGCGCCTGTCGTGGAATCCGGCCGCCGGCCTTGGCGATCCGGGCGTGCGGCGCGTGCTGAAGAAGATGGGACCGGCCGTGTTCGCCGTGTCGGCCGCGCAGATCAGCCTGATGATCAACACCAGCATCGCCTCGCGGCTGGCCGAGGGCAGCATTTCCTGGCTGTCCTACGCCGACCGCCTGATGGAGTTCCCCACGGCCCTGCTGGGCGTGGCGCTGGGCACGATTTTGCTGCCCAGCCTGTCCAAGGCCAAGGCCGATGGCGACAGCCAGGAATATTCCGACCTGCTGGACTGGGGCCTGCGCCTGACCTTCCTGCTGGCGCTGCCTGCGGCGGTGGGCATGGCCGCGCTGGCCAAGCCGCTGATCGCCACCCTGTTCCACTACGGTAAATTCACCGACGAGGCGGCCACGCAGTCGTCCTACCCGCTGATCGCCTACAGCGCCGGCCTGCTGGGCATCATCCTGGTCAAGACGCTGGCGCCGGCGTTCTACGCGCGCCAGGATATCCGCACCCCGGTCAGGATCGCCATCGGCGTACTGATCGCGACGCAGCTGATGAACTGGATATTCGTGCCGTATATCAAAGTGTCCGGCCTGGCGCTGTCGATCGGCCTGGGCGCGTGCATCAACGCCAGCTTCCTGTATGCCGGCCTGCGCAAGCGCGGTATTTACACGCCCAAGCCGGGCTGGCCGCTGTTCTGCGCCAAATTGGCGGTGGCGTGCGTGCTGATGGGCGCGGCGGCGTGGTTCGGCGGGCAGCAGGTGGACTGGCTGGGCATGCAACACCACACGCTGCTGCGGATCGGCGCGCTGATGCTGTTGATAGCCGTGTGCGGCGCGGTCTACTTCGCGGCGCTGTTTGCGATGGGCTTCCGCCTGCGCGACGTCAAACGCACGGCCCGATGAACTGGAAACGCCAGACGTAAAAAAACCCGCCGAGGCGGGTTTTTTTACGTCACAGCTGAAAACTTAAGCTGCTTTGTTTGCTTTGCGACGAGCAACAACGCCCAGCAGTGCCAGACCGCCCAGCAGCATGCCGTAGGTTTCTGGTTCTGGTACTGCCGCTACGGCCACGTCACCCGAGTAACCGTAAGCTTTGCCAGCCTTGGTCACACCGCCGACCAGGGTCAGCGCGAAAGGAGCCAGGCCGGTGTAGTCCACGTCGACGAACTGCAGTTTGTTACCCGAGAAGCTACCGGTATGGCCGTTCAGCATGGTCTGCGCGGCATTCCAGGTGATGTTCTGCGAGCTGATGGTCACGGTGATATTGTACTTGTGGCCAGCGGTTACGCCGTCGAAAGTGATGACATCATCGCCGCCCGCCAGGATAGGCGAGGTTGCGGTGAACGATACAACATCGTTCAGGTCCAGCGTGACAGTTTGATCAGCTGCAAACGCGCTAACCGAAGCGGCGGCCAGCAGGGCGCCAGCAACGAAAGATTTCAATTTCATGTGATTTTCCTTAATCAAACGAATTGTGGCTGCGCTTTCGCCAACCACCGAAGTGTTAATAGGAGTGTAGAAGTGCTACGGGACAAATAATAGCATAACAACACGGTTTGTCATTGTAAATTTTCCATTTTAGTTTTCTTAGTAGCAACTTATTTCATAGCGTAAAAAATATGCCGCAGTGCAACGGATTTTGTGCTTACTTTATGCAAGCAACGCAGCTATTGCGCGCCACTCTTGCCTGTGCCGCACGGATGTAAAATCTCCGCGTGCGGCTGCAGCAATGCTTTGTTGTATGTCTAACACGGTTGCACCCGCCAACCGGCCGAGTCCCACCACTATTCCTGCGGCACTGGCGGCGGCTCGGGCGTATCCGGGCCCTTGGGAAGCTGAGGCTCTTCCGGCGCCAACGGTGGTGCAGGCGGCGTTTCGGCGGGCGGCGCTGGCGGCGCGGGAGGGATGGGCGCCGTCGGCGCGGAAGGACTGGCGGTTTGTGGTTGCTCAACCGCCTTCGCAGAAACCTGCGGCTGCGGTCCGGTCATCAAGGTTGGCTCAGGCCCTGCCAGCGCCATCGCAAACTTCCAATCGGAAATATGATTCTTACTTTCAAACCCGGAATAGCGCGCAGGGAAGTTCCCTATCTTCACCGGCTTCGCCGTTGACAGGCTGTACACCGCCAACACACCGACCTTGTCGCCGAGATAGACGATGCCCCACTCGGCTTTGCCGGTCATGGGGTCGACGAACAATTGGCGCAGATGCCGGCGGGTGCCGGGAAAGCGCGGGTCCTTCAACAATTCCTTCAGCGACGGCGGCTGCGGCGGCAGGCCGGCGGGCGTGGCGTCGGCATAGCTTTTCAGGGCGTCGCTGAAGGCGGCGCCGATATCGAGCAACTCCTGCTCCGCCCGGCTGCGCTGTATCACCGAGCCCAGCTTCAACGCCGACGCCGTCACCAGCCCGATGATCGCCAGCAGGATGATCAGGCTCAGATAGGTAAAGCCGCCGCTGCGGCTCCGGCGTCGCGCACCCATCACCAGTCGGAGTAGGGTTTGCCGCTGCGGTCGTTGCCGGGGGCGCCGCTCTTGATGTTGTAGACGCCGCCCTTGGTGGCGTCTTCCGGCGGCACGATGACCCAGGTGGTATCGCTGTCGGTGATCGGATCGACCGGCATCGCCCGCAGATACTTCTTGTCCACCAGCTGCTCCAGCGAGTCGGGATAGCGGCCGGTGTCGCCGTAGTACTGGTCCAGCACCTGCCGCACATTGCGCAGGTTATCGGCCAGCACCACCTCCTTCGACTTGTCGATGCTGGGGAAGTAGCGCGGCACGGCCAGCGTCAACATCAGCGCGACGATGCCCAGCACCACCAGCAGCTCGATCAGCGTGAATCCTTTGGTCTTCATGTTCACCATTTTTTGTAGGGTACGCCGTTCAGGCCGGTCTTGTCGCTCAGGCTGTAGACGTCGTAGACATCCTCGCCCTCCTTCGGCTGGTCGGCGTCGCTGGCGTAGCTGCGCTTGCCCCAGGTTTGCGATTCGCCCAGCGTGGCGTCCGGGTTGAACGGATCGCGCGGCACCCGGCGCAGGAAATACATCTTCAGATGCTTGGGGTTCTGCAGATCCGGCACGCCCTCCACCAGCAGCTCCAGCGTCTTCGGATAGCCGGTCGCGGCCAGCGTCTTGGCGACCCTGCCCTGGTCGTAGGCCAGCTTGTAGGCGTCCAGCGCGGCGCGGATCTGGTGCAGTCCCTCGCGCAGCTCCTGCTCCTGGCGACGCTGCACCACCACTTGCGCGGTCGGCACCACCAGCGCGCTGAGCAGGCCGAGGATGGCCAGCGTCACCAGCAACTCGATCAGCGTGAAGCCACGGCCGCGCTTCATCATGCGCTTACTGCACCGGCTGCGGCTGTTGCGGCACCGGCTCCGGCTCGGGCGGCGGCAGCACCGGCTGCGGCTGTTGCCCCTGGCTAGGCGGCAGCGGCGCCGGCTGGCCCTGCGAGATCGGCATCGACTGCACCGGCAGCAGCGGACGCACCGGCGCCGTCACCGCGCCCGGCGGCGGCGGCAAGGCGCCCGGCGATGGCGGCATCGCCACGTTGGGGCGCGCGCTCAGGTCCGGGCGGCGGCGGAAGCTCGCCTCCGTGCCGGCCGAGAACTCCGACGCGGCCGCTTCCGGCCGCTGCACGTTGCGGATCAGGTGCGGCGTAATCGACAGCACGATCTCGGTCTTCTGGCTGTCGTCACGCTTGCTGCCGAACAGGCGGCCGACAATCGGCAGGTCGCCCGCGCCCGGCACGTGGTTGGCGGTGCCGCGTTCCTCGTTGTTGATCAGGCCCGCCAGCACCTGGTTCTCGCCATCCTTCAGTTGCAGCATGGTGGTGGCCTGGCGCGTGCCGATCTGGTAGGCCGTGCCGCCGCTCTTGGTGGTGATGGTGCCGGTCAGGTTGCTCACCTCCAGCTGCACACGGATCGCCACCTCGTTGTTCAGGTAGACCGTCGGCTCGACGTTGAGCGTCAGGCCGACGTCGACGTAGGTCACGTTGTCGCTGGCGAAGCCGCCCACGCCGGAGGAGACGGTGGTGGTAATCACCGGCAGCTTGTCGCCGATGACGATCTTGGCCTTTTCCTTGTTGCGCACGCGGATGCGCGGATTGGCCAGCAAGTTGGAATCCGTATCGTTCTTGTTGGCGTTGACGCCCAGCGCAATGCCGGTCACGCCGATGGTGCGCTGGTTCAGGTTATTCAAGTCGCGGATGGTGATGCCGGTGCCGCCCGAGGTCGACAAAGGCGTCAAGCCGACGCCGGTCGGCCACACCACGCCCAGGTCCATCACGCTGCCGCGCTTCACTTCCAGGATCTCCACTTCCAGCATCACTTCCGCTTCCGGCGCATCCTGCAGGGCCACCAGCTTTTCGGCCAGGCGGATCGCTTCCGGGCTGTCGCGCACGATCAGCAGATTGAGTTTTTCATCGACCACCACGTCGCGCGACTTGAGGATGGTCTTGAGCGTGTTGGCCACCAGCTTGGCCTCGGCGTTGGCCAGGAAGAAGGTCTTGACCGTCATCTCCTGGTATTCCTTCAGCTTGGCCGCCACGTTCGGGTAGATCAGGATGGTGTTCGCATCCATCACCTGCTGCTCCAGCTGATTGGTCAGCAGCAGGAAATAGATCGCCGATTCGACGGTGCTGTTCTTCAGCAGCACGGTGGTGCGCTGGTCGGTCTTGACGTCCTTGTCGAACACGAAGTTCAGGCCGGAGCGGCGCGAGATCACTTCGAACACCTGCTTGAGCGGCGCGTCGCGGAACTCGATCGAGATCGGCTGCTTGTAGGCTTTCGACAGGCCCGGCTCCGCCGCCGGCGGCGCGATCTTGTCGCTGGCCTCGCGCAGCATCAGGCGCGCCTTGTCGTTGGCCGGATTCTCGGTCAGCACCGCGTTGAGCTTTTGCCTGGCCAGTTCGTACTCGCCCTTGTTCATATGTTCGGCGGCGGCGGCCATCTGCCTGGTCTGGCGGTCGTCGCGCTCCAGCGCGCGCAGGCCGGCGCGGGCGCGCTCGTTGAGCGGGTCCAGCGCCTGCACGCGGCGGAAGCCCTGCTCCGCCAGCGCCAGCTGCCCTTCCGACTGCTGCCGCTCGGCCTGGTCGAGGAAGCGCAGCGTGGCGCGGTCGCGCGCCAGCAGATAGGCCGAGCGGTATTCGGCGTTGCCCGGTTCGGCCTTGACGGCTTCCTGGTACTTGAGCAGGCCCGCTTCCAGCTGGTCCTTGGCGATCAGGTCGCGGCCGTCGCGATAGGCCATTTGTCCGGCGCAACCGCTCAGGGCGATCGCCAGCATGGCAGGCAGCGCGGCGCGGCGGCCCAAATTCTTCAGATGACTAGCCATCAGTCGAGGACTCCAATATTGATCTGTTGTACCTGGTTCAAAGGCAGATAGGTCACGGACATCAGCGGCGGCGCGATCTTCTCGACCCGATACGTGCCGTCGATGACGGTCTGGTTTTTTACGACGTAAGTCTTGTCGCCACGCGCCAGGTAGACTTCCCAGGCGCCGTCGGCGACGGCCTTGCCGATCACCGTGAACGGCATCGGCGGCGCCACCGGCGCTGGCGGCGGTGCGTTGGACACAGGCGGCGGCGGTGGCGGCGGCGGATTCCAGTTCTGTCCCTGGAACACGCCCTCGCCCGATGCGAAGGTGGCCTCGCCGGATTCGCCGACCAGCATGGGGCGCGGCGTCAGGCGCAGGATCGCCACCTCGGCCTGCGGTTTGGCTTCCTTGCCGGCGCGCGGAGCAGGCGCAGCGGCCGGCGTGGCGCGGCCGCGCGCCACCGGCTCGGCGATGTCTCCCGACGGCGAGTTATCGCCGAACAGCACCAGGCCAGCGGCGACGGCCAGCGCGAGACCCATCGCGATTTGATAAGGCTTCATGGCTCGCCGTCCTTCAGGTACAAGGTGAAGCGCAAACGCGCCTCCACCGTGGCCTCGGCGATGACTTCGCGGCGGAAGCCGACTTCGTCCAGCGAGGCAAACGGCATGTCGCGCAAGCCCTGCATGGCGAACTGCCAGATCGATTGATACGGCCCCTTCACCGGCAGCAGGATCTGGTAGGTGCTGACGCGGCTGGCCTTGTCGTAGGCGGCCTTGTATTCGCCCTGGCTCAGCGACAGGTTGTTCTTGGCCGCCAGGTCGAACAGCACCTTGACCTGCTGCTCGGCGTAGCGCTTCTCGCCCAGCACTTCGTAGAAGCCGGCCAGGTTCTGGTTGGCCGACGGCGGCGGTGGCGCCGTCACCAGCGAGGCCGGCGTCGGCAAGGGGCGCGCCATCAACTGCGCCTGCGCCGCGCGCTGCGGCAGCAGCCAGGCCCACGCCGCGGCGCCGGCCACGCACAATGCGATGGCGATGCAGGCCGGCGCGCCCAGGCGCACCAGCGCCAGCCGCGCACGCAGCACGATGGCGGCCACGTTGATCCTGGTCATCGTGCTATCCATGTCGCCTCCAGCTGGAAGCGCAAGGGCCGGTTCGGGTCCTGCTCATTGATTTCATGACGGGTCAGCATCACGCCGCTGAACAGTTCCTGCTGCTTCAACTCCGCCACATAGGCCACCATGTCGTCGCTGTTTTTGGTTTCGGCGGTGATCTTCAGCACCTGCTTGCGCGGGTCCGGCTCCATCGCCACCAGCGCGACGTTGCGCGGCGTGGCCGCAGCCACCGCATCTTGCAGCTCGCGCCACGGCAGGTTCAGTTGCAGGATGGCGCCGTTGACGAAGGCGGCCTGCCCTTCCGGTATCGCCACCTGCGCCACTTCCACCGGCCGCGCCGAGATGGCCGCCGCGCGTTCCTGCAGGTGGCGCAGCTCATGCTCGCGCAGGCGCTTCTGCTCGACCAGCTTCCAGCCGCCGAAGGCAGCGGCCGCGCACAGCAGCAGACCGGCGCCGGCCAGCGCCAGCAGCGCCGGATGCGTGCGAAACAAGGTGCGGCGCAGGCTGCGCGGCGCGAAATCGATATTCATGCTCTTCATGTCAGGCTCCCGCCGCGCGCCAGCAGCGCCATCGTCGACAGCCCGCCGCTGGATGCCTGCTGCACCTGGTCCAACACGGCGCAAGCGATGTGCGCGGGATTGCTCACCGGCTTGCTCCACGCGGCCGGCGCGGCGCCGCACACTTGCAGCAGCTCCGGCTCGGGCATGTCCAGCAGCAGCGCTTCGCGCTTCAGCGTCTGGCCCAGCCAGTATTGATCGGCGCCCTGCCCGGCCGGCATCGGCAAGGCGCGGATCGCGCGGATGCTCTTGCCGTCGGCTTCGATGGCGGCCAGCGTCAGCAGGTGGTCGTGCACCAGGCCGAACCACGCGCCCGGTTTCACGCCGCGCCGCCAGCGGTTGTAGGCGGTGATGAAGTGCGGCTCGATGCCGACCACGTGCAGCTTGAATTCCTGCGCCACCAGCCGCAGCACGGCCAGCAAGGCGCGCGGCACGGCGGCGGCGAAGAACGGTTGCGTGGCGTTCCAGTCGCCGGAGATCTGCCAGGCCGCAGGCGCCTCGCCGTACAGCGCCTGGAAGCGGAAGCCGGCCGCCGCTTCGATGTCGGCCAGCCGCGCCGCTGCCGGCGGCGGCGTCACGCGCCACAAGCGGGTCAGGTCGTCGGCCAGCACGATGCTGACCGGCCAGCCGGCCACGCTCTTGTCGCCGAGCTGTTCGCCCAGCAGCGCGCGCAGGGCGTTGGCGATGGCGTCGAACGGATGCTCGCCCGAGGGCGCGAACGCATGCTCGGCCAGCACCGTCACCGGCTCGCCGCGCCAGCGGCTGGTGCGCAGCAGGCTGACGGCGAAGCCGGAGACGCCGATGCGCAGGGATTGTCCAATTGCTCTACGCATGCAAGGTTACTCGTTTGATTTCGGACAGCGTGGTGCCGCCCCGTTTGACCAGTTCCAAGGCCGCCAGGCGCAGGCTGCGCGTGCCGTTCTCGTAGGCCGCCTGCTTGATTTGGCGGATCGGCCGCTTGTCGACGATCAGTTCGCGGATCTCGTCGTTCAAGGTCAGGATCTCGGCGATCGAACGGCGGCCCTTGTAGCCGGTGCCGCGGCAGTCGCCGCAGCCCTTGCCCTGCATGAAGCGGTAGTCGTAGACGTCGGCGCGGGCCAGGCCCACGCTGGCCAGTTCGTGATCGTCCGGCGTGTACTGCGCCGCGCAATGCGGGCAGTTGATGCGCACCAGGCGCTGCGCCCAGATGCCGTTCAGGGCCGACACAAACGCATACGGGTCGATGCCCATGTGCGTGAAGCGGCCGAACACGTCGAACACGTTGTTGGCGTGGACGGTGGTCAGCACCAGGTGGCCCGTCAACGCGGACTGCACGGCGATTTCCGCCGTCTCGCGGTCGCGGATCTCGCCGACCATGATCTTGTCCGGGTCGTGCCGCAGGATGGAGCGCAGGCCCTTGGCGAAGGTCAGCCCCTTCTTCTCGTTGACCGGGATCTGCAGGATGCCCGGCAGCTGATACTCGACCGGGTCCTCGATGGTGATGATTTTTTCGCGGCCGTTGTGGATCTCGGTCAGCGCCGCGTACAGCGTGGTGGTCTTGCCGGAGCCGGTCGGGCCGGTCACCAGCAGCATGCCGTAGGCTTCCTGCGCCAGCACGCGCAAGGTGGCCAGCGACGGCGCGTCGAAGCCCAGCGCCTCCAAGGTCAGCGAACCGTAGGCCTCGATCATGGCGCGCTTGTCGAGAATACGGATCACCGCATCCTCGCCGTGGATGCTCGGCATGATGGAGACGCGCAGGTCGATCTCGCGCGAGTTGGCCTCGACGCGGAAGCTGCCGTCCTGCGGCACGCGGCGTTCGGCGATGTCCAGCTCCGCCAGCACCTTCAGGCGCGAGATGATCTGCTCGGCGACGTCGATGCCGTTGACCGAGGTGGCGTGATCGAGCACGCCGTCCACCCGGTATTTGACGGCCAGGCCGCCGGCGGTGCTTTCCAGGTGGATGTCGGAGGCGCCGGCCTTCAGGGCGTCGTACAGGGTCGAGTTGACCAGGCGGACGGCCGGACTGGCCGCTTCCGACACCGAGGCGAACGACAGCACGGCGGCGGTCTTGCCGTCGCGCCGGCCTTCGCTGGCGCCGGGCAGCAGCGTGTCGGTGGCGCGCGCCGACTCTTCCTGCTTCGACAGATAGGCCTGGATATCGGCTTGCAGCGCCAGCCGGGTTTGCAGCGGCGCGTGTGGCGTGGCGCGCGCCTGCGTGCCCAGCCAGGTTTGCAGGTCCAGGTCGAAGGGATCGGCGATCACGCCGACCACCGTGCCGTCATGCCCGCGCAGCAGCACGCAGTGACGCGCCAGGGCCTGCGACAACGGCAGCAGCTCGAAGGCCGGCGTGTAGCCCAGCATGTCGATGGTCTCCAGCACGGCCATGCCGAACGGCTGCGCCAGCGCCTGCACCGCCAGGCGCGGCTCCATGTCGGTCAGCGCGACCAGTTCCTCGACCAGCGTGCGCTTCGATTGCTGGCGCAGGTGGCGCGCGCGCGCGACCAGGGCCATGTCCAACGCCGGCGTTGCGGCGACGAGGTGCGGGGTGGCCTGGGCCGTCATGACATGTCTCCGGCCAGATCGAAAATCGGCATATACAGCAGCACCACGATGGCGCCGACCACCAGGCCGATGGCGGCCATCAGCAGCGGTTCAAAGGTTCGGGTGAAGCGTTCTATCCAGCGGCTGATTTCGCCGTCGTAGAAGGCCGCGGATTGGGTCAGCATCGGGCCCATGTCGCCGGTGCGCTCGCCCACACGCAGCATGCGCAGCGAGATCGGCGTGGTCAGGTGGCTGGCCTCGAAGGCGGTCGACAGCGGCAGGCCAGATTCGATGTCGGCGCGCGCCGCCTGCAGGTTCTGGCGGATGCCGGCCGAGACCATGCCCTGCACGGTCTCGATCGCATGGACGATGGTGATGCCGCCCTCGCTGAGCATGCCCAAGGTCAGGTACAGCCGCGACAATTCGTAGATGCGCACCCGCTCGCCGATGCCGGGCAAGCGCCCCATCAGGCGGGCGAAGCCGCCGTTGCCCATCAGCTGGCGCACGCCCAGCACCAGCGCGCCCAGCACGGCGGCGATGCCGCCCAGCAGCACGGTGGTATGCGCGCCAGCGAACTGGCCCCAGTTCAGCATCTGCTGCGACAGCCACGGCAGGTTGCGACCGGCGCCCTGGTAGACCTCGGCAAAGCGCGGCACCACGTAGCCAATTAAAAAAAGGCTGACGCCGCCGCCGACCAGCAGCAGGATGCACGGATAGATCGCGGCCGACACCAGCTTGCCGCGCACCAGGTCGATGCGCTGCTGGTAGTCGATGAAACGGGACAGGGAACGCGGCAGGTCCGAGGTGCCCTCGGCGGCCTTGACGATGCCGATGTACAGCGGCGGGAACAGTTCGGGCTGCTCGGCCAGCACGGCGGAAAAGCGCTGGCCTTCGCGCAGGCCGGCCAGCAGGCGCTCGAGCACGCTGCGCGTGACGGGGCTGGTTTCCTTTTCCAGCAGCGCCTCCAGGCCTTCGACGATGCCGAGGCCGGCGGTCAGCAGCGCCAGCAGCTCCTGGCTGAACAGCACCAGCGAGAGGCCCTTGCCGCGCGCCTTGCCACCCCGCAGGCCGAGCCCTCCCCGCACCGGCGCGATGGCGCTGACGTACAGGCCGCGCGCCTCCACCTGACGGCGCGCGTCGGCCTCATCACGGCCATCGATCACCAGATGGGAGATGGCCATATCGGCCGACAAGGTGCGGACATCGAACTGCATGGCGAAAACTACTTTCCGTGACGGCGAGACTTATTGTGAGGTGATGTCGGCGTCTTCGCCGGTACCGCCGGGCTGACCGTCGCGGCCCAGCGAGGTGATGTCGAATTCGGACTTGCTGCCCGGCGCCTTGTACTGGTAGGGATGGCCCCACGGGTCCGGCGGCACGCCCTTCTTCAGGTACGGCCCGTTCCACTTGGCGCCCGCCGTGGCCGGCGCGACCAGCAAGGCGGCCAGGCCTTCGTCGGTGGTCGGGTAGCGGCCGACGTCGAGGCGGTAGGTGTCGAGCGATTTTTCAAACGCTTCGATCTGCGCCTTGGCGATGGTCACTTCCGACTTGCCCAGCTGGGCGAAATACTTGGGACCGACATAGGCAGCCAGCAAACCGATGATCACGATGACGACCAACAATTCCAGCAGGGTAAAGCCGCCAGCCTTGTGAGCCGCGGACTGACGGTATTTCTTTGCAACTTCCATCCGAACCACTCCTTAATTCGCACGCCTTGAGGGCGAGATGTCAGAGGCTACCACGCGGATTGCACACCGGACAATCTTTTCTTGAAAGTCGACATGACGCCACGAAAATGGCAACTCTTCCATCTTTTCATTTCTGGCAATCTGTGGTGATTTCATCACGTTTCCAAAATAAAACTATAAGAATTCCGTCATCAAACTGTCATTGTCAAAACCAAACTAAGCGCGGAAAAACGGCCTTTAACTAGTATAAAAATCGTTGACCAATTGCCTACTTCAATTGCAATTATGCCTATACTCGAAGGCAACCTGATCAATGAGCAAATCAGGGGTTGTGGGTGTTGTCAATAAATTAAAAACATCAAAGGGGTTTTTCCATGCAAGATGATTTCGTCTCTACCGTTGTGCAGTCACCGCTGCACCGCGTGCTGTCCCGCTATATCAAAGCGGCACTGGCCGGCTCGCTGGCGCTGGCTATCCTGCCAGCCGCCCATGCCAATACCACCATCGACTTCAACAACCTCGCCGGCGCGGCGATGTACAACGGTGAAACGTCGTACGTGAACAACGGCTTTTACATTGAAAACTTCTCCACCTCCGCCTTTGCCCAGCCCGGCGACTACGTCGGCATGATCGTCGACGACGGCGCCAACCAGTGCGCGCTGAGCCTGCAGTGCCCGATCACCAACAGCCCCTACCTGGCCGCCGTCAACGACAGCGTGATGTACGCCACCCGCAATCAGGACCATCAGAGCTTCCTGATCAAGTCGTTCCAGGCCGCCTTCCTGGGACCGGTCGACCCGACCAATCCCAGCGTGACGGGCTTGCTCAAGATTCAGGCCAGCGGCGCGTTCGGCACCCAGACCGCCACCTTCAACCTCGGCGCCCCCGGCGCCAACGGCTTCGAGTTCGCCAACTACACCACCAGCGGCGCCTTCAGCACCACGCTGTTCTCCGAGTTCTATGTCTACGGCTACGCCTGCAACGCCGGCGGCTCCTGCACCGCGTTCAACAGCGACCGCGGCCAGTTCGCGATCGACAACATCCTCACCTCGGCCGTGCCCGAGCCGTCGAGCTGGATGATGCTTGGCGCCGGCCTGCTGGGCCTGGCAGCCGCCGCCCGCCGCCGCAAAGCCTGAAGCCCCCTCACGTTCAAGGATAACAACAATGATGAAACTCAATCCCGTCGCCGCCGCCGTGGCGCTGTTGCTGGCCGGCGCCGCGTCGCTGGCCCACGCCGACGACACCCGCCGTTCCTACATCGTGCAACTGGCCGACAAACCGGTCGCCGCCTACAACGGCGAAGTGGCCGGCCTGGCCGCCACCCAGCCGGCGCCCGGCTCGCGCCTGCAGATGGGCGCGCAAACGGTGCAGCTGTACATGGACTACCTGGACCAGAAGCAGTCCGACGTCAAGGCGCTGGTGCCGAACGCGCCGATCAACCACGACTACAAGGTGGTGCTGAACGGCTTCTCGGCCATGCTGACCGACGGTGAAGTGCGCACCCTGCAAGCGAACAGCGCCGTGTCGACCATCACCGCCAACACCGAAAACCACCTGCTGACCAACTACACCCCGACCTTCCTCGGCCTGGACGGCCCGAACGGCCTGTGGGCGCAGCTGGGCGGCAAGGAACACGCGGGCGAGAACATCGTCATCGGCGTGGTCGACGGCGGCATCTGGCCGGAAAACCCGTCCTACGCCGACCGCGTCGACGGCAACGGCGTGCCGACCTTCGACCAGGGCGGCAGCATCGCCTACAGCGCGCCGGCCAACTGGAACGGCACCTGCCAGACCGGCGAAGGCTTCACCGTGGCCGCCTGCAACAACAAGCTGATCGGCGCACGCTACTTCAAGAGCGGCTTCGACGCCTCCGGCAAATCGCTGCACTGGACCGAATTCGTCTCGCCGCGCGACTCGATCGGCGGCACCGTCGGCCACGGCGGCCACGGCACCCACACCTCGAGCACGGCGGGCGGCAACAACGGCGTGCCCTCGGTGCTGAACGGCATCCCGATGGGCGCCCTGTCGGGCATGGCGCCGCGCGCGCGCATCGCCATGTACAAGGTGTGCTGGTCCTACAACGACGCCACCGACGCCACCGGCGGCAAGAACAGCTGCTGGACCGACGACAGCGTGGCCGCGATCGACCGCGCCGTGCAGGATGGCGTGCACGTCATCAACTACTCGATCAGCGGCGGCACCACGCCGAACGACGCAGTCGAGCAAGCCTTCCTGCGCGCCACCAACGCCGGCGTGTTCGTTTCGGCCTCGGCCGGCAACGACGGCCCGGCGCAAACGGTCAACCACATCGGACCGTGGCTGTCGACCATCGCCGCAGCCAGCCACAACCGCTTCCTCAAGGCTGACGTCAAGCTGGGCAGCGGCGCCACCTACAGCGGCGCCTCGCTCAACATCGACGCGCTGCCGGCCGGCACCCCGATCATCCGCTCGGAAGACGCCGCCGTGGCCGGCGCCAACGCCAGCCTCGTCACGCTGTGCTACAGCGCCGGCTCGAACGGCGGCGTGGCCGTGCTCGACCCGGCCAAGGTGGCCGGCAAGATCGTCACCTGCGTGCGCGGCACCAACGCCCGCGTCGACAAGAGCCTGGCCGTCAAGCAGGCCGGCGGCGTCGGCATGGTGATGGTCGACAACGGCGCCGGCCTGGTGGCCGAGGTGCACTCGGTGCCGACGGTCCACCTGTCGGCCGCCGATGGCGCGCTGGTCAAGGCCTACGCCCAGCTGGCCAACAGCAGCGCCGCGCTGACCCACTTCGTCAACGCGGTCGGCTCGTCGCCGGCGCCGGTGATCGCCAACTTCTCGTCGCGCGGCCCCAACCTCAACGACGGCAACGTGCTCAAGCCCGACATGGCGGCGCCCGGCGTCGACATCCTGGCCGGCGTGACGCCGGAACTGACGCCGGCGCAGCAAGCCTCGCTCAACACCGGCACCCTGGCGCCGCAGGCCGCCTGGGCGCTGTACCAGGGCACCTCGATGGCCGCGCCGCACGTGGCCGGCGTGGCCGCGCTGTTGCGCCAGCAGCATCCGGGCTGGTCGCCGGCGGCGATCAAGTCGGCGCTGATGACCAGCGCCACCCCGACCTTTGCCGACGCACTGGCCGGCACCCAGCAGGGCATCCTGCCATGGGCGCAGGGCGCGGGCCACATCAATCCGTTCGGCACCATGCTGCACCCGGCCGACGGCAAGTCCTACAACCCGAACGGCGCCACCGATCCGGGCCTGGTGTACGACGCCGGTGCGACCGACTACAAGAAATACCTGTGCGGCGCCGGCGTCACCAGCCAGTGCAGCAGCGGCACCCTGGCCGGCTACAACCTGAACCTGCCGTCCATCACGCTGGGCAATGTGCTGGGCAACGTCACCGTCAGCCGCAGCGTCACCAACGTCGGCACGGCGCAGGCCACCTACAGCGCCAGCGCCAGCGTCAGCGGCTACACCACGGTGGTCACGCCGTCGTCGCTGAGCCTGGCGCCGGGCGCGACCGGCAGCTTCACCGTCAAGCTGACCCGCACCAGCGCCGCCGACAACGTCTGGCAGTACGGTGCGCTGACCTGGACCGATGGCAGCCACATCGTGCGCATCCCGGTCACGGCCCGCAGCGGCAAGCCGATCACCGCGCCGGCGCTGCTGGCCAGCACCAAGGTCACCGGCAACACCTCGCTGAGCATCGGCACCGGCTTCTCGGGCCGCATGAACGTCGCCAGCGGCGGCATGAAGGCCGTCACCAAGAGCGCCATCATGACGGTGGCCGAGGCGGTCACCGGTACTGTCGACTCGCTCGACCAGGTGAAGGCCGCCTGCAACAGCGGCGCCACCGGCACCACGGTGGTGCCGGTCAGCATCGCCGCCAACACGGTGGTGGCGGCGTTCGAGCTGTTCAATGCCGACACCAGCTCCGGCAACGGCGGTGACGATCTCGACCTGGCAGTGCTGAGCGGCGGAAACGTCGTCGGTTACAGCGGACACGGCGGCGCCAACGAGGCGGTGATCCTGACCTCGCCGGACGCCGGCAGCTACAGCGTGTGCGTGATCGGCTACGCCGCCGCCAACGGCAGCGCGACCGACTTCAAGCTGTCGTCGGCCGTGGTGAACCGCAGCGATACCGGTGGCGCGCTGCGGGTCGCCGTGCCGAGCCAGGTGTACGCGGCCAGCACGGCGTCGGTCAGCGCCAGCTGGTCCGGCCTGGCGGCCGGCACCCGCTACTACGGTGGCATCCAGTACCTCGGTCTCGACAGTAGCGTCGCCGCCACCACGGTGCTGAAAGTGGAAACCAATAATCCGGTGCCGTTGGCGCAGCCAGACCGGATCGCACGCGGCGTCGGCGCCCAGTAAGCTGTCGACGTAGTGCATGGCGCCGGGCCGCGAGGCCCGGCGCTTTTTTTTTGCTCAGGCGGCGCGCGCCAGCGGCGCCGGCGCCTGCTCGAACAAGTGCAAGGCCATGCCGCGCGCGATGGCGTGGGCGCGGTTGGACACGCCCAGCAGGCGGTACGTCCGCTGCAGATGGTTCTTCACCGTCAGGCCGCTGATGCCGAGGATCAGGCCGATTTCCTCGTTGCTTTTGCCCTCGCGCACCCAGTGCAGGATTTCCATTTCGCGCGCGCTGACCGGCCGCGCCAACGCGCCGGCGCGGGCCTGGCGTTGCTGCTGGCCGACCCGTTGCAGCGCCAGGTGCAGATGCGGCAGCAGCAGCTCGAAGAAATAGGCGTGGCGCGGGCGCGGCCGGTGCGGCAGGCCGAACAGCACGAAGAAGGTCGAGCCGCCCGGCAGGCGCTCGGTGCCGTGCAGCAGCAGGTTGTCCAGGCCCAGCGCGCGCAGTTCGCCCTGGAACGGCGCCAATGGCTGGCGCGGCGCGTCCAGCGGCCCGGTAGTGGTGGCGCTGGCGTCCAGCAGGGCCGGCAGCCGCACGCCGTCGCGGCAGTGGCGCGCCAGGCGCAACGCCAGGCCGTCGGCCTTGTCGGCCAGGCGGGCCAGCAGGCCGGCGTCCAGCACCGTGCTGTGCATGCATTCGACGTGCTGCAGCTCGTCCTGGGCGCCGAATTGCAGGCAGACCATGATGCGGTGCGGCAGCAGCGCCTGGAACTGGCCCTGGGTCCACAGACACAGCTGGCGCGCCTGCCGCACCGGCAGCACCGCTTCGATCGCGTGCAGCAGGTATTCCTGCTCCAGCTTGCTCAAGATGACCAATTGTTCCATGCTCAGATCCTGGCCGTCGCGCGCGCTGCCCTGGCGCCCCGCTCCCAAGCGACGAAGCGGTAGCCGCTGCCGCGCACGGTTTCGATGTGCTCCTGGTGGCCGCTGGGCTGCAGCGCGCTGCGCAGGCGGCCGACGTGGGCATCGACGGTGCGCTCGTCGAGGTAGACGGCGTTGCCCCACACCTGGTCGAGCAGCTGGGCGCGGGTGTGGACCCGCTCCGGGTGGTTCATCAGGAAGCTCAGCAGTTTGAATTCGACCCGGCCCATGGCCAGCTCGCGGGCGCCAGCCGTCACGCGCAGCGTGTGCGGATCGAGCCGCAGGCCGGCCATCTGCACCGCGTCCTCCAGTTGCGGCTGCGTGGCCGGCTGCAGGCGGCGCAGCAGCGCGTGCACGCGGGCCACCATCTCGCGCGGGCTGAAGGGCTTGGTCATGTAGTCGTCGGCGCCGCTTTCCAGCGCCATGATCTTGTCCGGCTCGCCGCAGCGGGCGGTCACCATGATGATGGGCAGGTCGCGCGTGCGCGGCTGCGCGCGCAAGCGGCGTATCAGCGACAGGCCGGACTGGCCCGGCAGGTTCCAGTCCAGCATGACCATGGCCGGCAGGCTGTCTTCCAGCATCAGCAATGCGCTTTCGGCGTCGCGCGCACGCTGGACGCCGTGCCCGGCCATGCTCAGGTTGAGGGCGATGAGTTCCTGGATCGCAGGCTCGTTTTCAATGACAAGGATAGGGGCGGGTCGCATGGCAAATCCGTGTAAAGGAAGAACTATGCAACAGGCAATCTGGCATTACTAATATGATTTCCAAGCGGGATTCAGAGTTTGGCGATATATATCCAGTCCCCGCCTGCATGGCTTGCCATTTAGAAGACACTGTCTAAACGCAAAAAACGACACCCGCAGGTGTCGTTTTTTTACCAGCACGAAGCTTAGGCGGCGAGTTTGCGGCGGCGCGCGTAACCGACCAGCGCCAGGCCGGCGCCCAGCATGGCCCAGGCCGACGGTTCCGGCACCGCGCTGACGTTGGCGATGGTCTGGTCGGTGATGGCCAGCGATAGCGCGCCGGCGCCGGCGGTCGGCTGCCAGCTGAGCGACATCAGGCTGCCGTCCGGTTCGGCGTTGCCCAGCACCGTCATGCCGTCGGCGCCGTAGAAGGACACGGCGAACTTGCTCGGGATCGCCGCCGGCGACGGATCGGCCAGGCCGCCGAAGGTGACGTCGAAGCTGACCTTGCCGCCGAAGGACAACGCCTGGAACAGGTCGTTGTAATCGGTGGTGTTGCCGAACGCGAAGCCGCCGGCGCTCTGCTGCACGTCGCCCGTCAGGCCGACGCCGCTCAGGTCGCCGAAGCCGCTCAGGTGGCTGATGGTGGCGCTGGCGAAGGCGGCCGGGGTGTTCGCCGGATTGAACTGCAGGTCCAGGAAGCCGCTGCTGCCGAGCGACGCCGTGTTCAGTTCCACGTGCATGGTCTGGGCCGTAGCCAGGCCGGCGAGGCCGCTCAGCGCGAGCGCCAGCGCGGCATGGCGCAGGGTCAGGGAGAAGTTTGGTTTGAACATGGTCGTATCCTTAGAAAGTGCCGCTGTAGACTTTGGTGGTGTAGCTGATATTGGCCGTGCCGGTCTTGCTGAAGCTCAGCGCGAACGAAACGGTGGCGCCCGGCGCCAGGCTGGCGGCGTTGACCGTGATGTAAGGCGCGCCGGCATGGCTGCCGCTGGCGTTGCTCAGCGTGACGCCGGCCGGCAGGCCGTCGAACTCGACCTGGAACGGACCGCTCAGCGCGGCGCCGCCGGTGTTGGTGACCGAGAACGTCGAGCTGTACTTGCCGGTGGCGCGGTTGAACACCAGGCCGCTGCCGACCGCCTTGACGCTGGCGCTGACGTCGCTGTACGGCGCGGCCAGGTTCAGGCTGATGACGACCGGGTCGTGGTCGGAAGCGCGGTACGGCGCGGCGCTGTACTTGTCTTCCGGCTTGCCGTCGGTGTTGTAGTCGACCACGGTCGGCTCGTCGGCGTTGTTATGCCATTCGGCCGCGTCCACCACCGAGGCGCTCATCGCGGCGTTGGTCAGCGCGTGGTCCAGGTAGCCCGCTTCGCCGTTGAAGACGAAGGAGTAAGGCATGCCGCCGCCACCGCGCACGAAACGCTCCAGCTGGTTGACGTAGCCCAGGTCGGTGATGGCCTTGATCGGGTCTTCCATGCCGTAGGAGTTGAAGTCGCCGATCATCAGCAGCTTGGCGTCGCCGGCGGCGGCCGCCACTTGCGGCGCGAACACGTTGATCAGGCGCTTGGCCTGGTTGACGCGGGTGGCGTTCCAGCAGCTCTGGCCGTCGCCGCTGTCGGCGTCGGCGCCGGAACCGGTCGGGCAGCTGCCCTTCGATTTCAGGTGGTTGACGATCAGCGAGAACTTGGCGCCGTTGGCGGCGACGAAGGTCTGCGCCATCGGCGGACGGTTGTTGATGCTGTCGGCGTCGGACAGCGCGCCGCCCACCATGGTCAGCGTGGCCGGCTTGTAGATCATGGCGACGCGGATGGCGTCGGTGCCGGTGGCGGCCGGCTTGGGCACGACCGCGTAGGTCTGGAAGCCGGTGCCCGGCGCGATCGCCTCGTTGAGCGCCTTGACCAGGTAGCCGACCGTGTACTCGCCGCTGTTCTGGATTTCCATCAGGCCGAAGACGTCGGCGTCGATGGCCTTGAGTTCGCCGACGATCTTGGCGGTCTGGCGGTTGAACTCGTTGAGGTTGTCGGCGCCGCGGCAGTTGGATTTGCTGACGCTGGAACCGAGCGCGCAACCCTGGCCGCTGCGGCCTTCGACGTCGCTGCCGTTGGTGAAGGTGGTGAAGTAGTTCAGCACGTTGGCGCTGGCGACCTTGATGTTGCCGGCCACCAGGGCAGGCGGCGCGGTGCGCGGATTATCTTGCGAGAACACCGGCGCCACGGTCGGCTGCAGCTTGAAGCCGGCGCCGCCGCCGCCCTTGGCGCCGAAGTCGACCACGCCGGTCAGGCCGGAGACGGTATCGCCGGCGCGCAGCGAGCCGTCCGCGCCCAGGTAGGGGATGGTGGCCGGGGTGACGAAGACGCCATCGTCCAGCACGATCTGGTTGCCGGCGTTGGCGATGGCCAGCGCTTTGGCTTGGTCCGAGCCGGCGCGGTAGTGGTTGGTCGGCGCTTCCAGCCGGCCGGACGACAGCGTCACTTCGCCGCGGTCGCCCAGGAACTCCAGCTGCGACACGGTCAGCGCGTTGGTGAAGCGCACCAGCATGCCTTCGACCTGGCCCAGGTTGGCGTATGGCAGCGCGATGTTGGTCGGGGTGATGGCGATGCCGCTGCCGGTCTTGACGATCGCGGTGATGTTCTGCAGCTCGGTGTAGGCGTGGCCGCCGGCCACCGGCGCGTAGTCGCTGACGGTGCCGGTGATGCGCACCTGGTCGCCCACCTGCACGGTGCCGGTGTTGGCGGCGGTGGTGTAGACGAACACGCCGTCCGAGGTCTGCGGATTGCCGTCGCCGGCCGCATCCTGGATGAAGAAGCCGGAGCCGACCTTGGCCGTGACCACGCCCTCGGTGGTCTGCACGGTGCCGGCGTAGGGGCTGGTCTCGCCCGGCCCCTGGATTTGCGGAATGCTGTGGCTGACGGCGGTCGGCACGGCCACGCTGACGTTGATGGTGCAGCTGGTCTGTTGCGCCTGGTCGTTATCGAAGCGCACCACCACCGGGTAGCTGCCCTGCGGCACGCCGGCGGCCACGTTCAGGCTGACGGTGGCGTTGGCGCCGGCGGCCGAGGCGGCCAGGAAGTTCACCAGGCTGATGCCCGGCACAGCGGTCGAGGTGATGACGGCATTGTTGACCACGCCGTCGGCGTCGGTCGCGCTCAGGTCGGCGGAGCCGGCGAAGCCGACCGCCATCGCCAGGTTGGCCGGGCAGCTGGCGACGATGGGCGGCGCCGGCGGCACGCTGCACGAATGCAGCTCGCTGGCGCTGTTGCGCGGGGTCGGCGCGCCGGTGGTGAAGTCGCTGCCGTTGTTGTCGGTGTCGGTGCAGCCGCCGTTGGCGCGCAGCGCGGCGGTGGTGTTGCTCAGGCCTGGGCCGTTCGTGCCCTCGAAGAAGCCGGCGTTATAGCCCAGCAGGTCGACCAGCGTGGCGCTGGACGGGGCGGCGCCGGACAGGGCGTTGGCGTCGTTCACCAGCGCGATCTTGCCGGCGGTGCCGCTCATCGGGATGGTGCCGGTGGTGTCAGGGGTCAGCAAGGAACCGGCGCCGGTGCCGGCCGCTTCCTGCACCAGGTAGTACTGGCCCGGTTGCAGCACCGGCGCGCCGCTGATCTTGGTCACCTGCCACGAGGAGCCGGCGGAGCTGGCGTATTGCACGCTCCAGCCGGCCAGGCTGACCGCTTGCGTGCCGCGGTTGAACAGTTCGATGAAATCGTTCTTGATGGTGGCGCCGGAGTTGCCGCCGCCGCCATACACCTGGCTGATCACGACCGGCGAATCGGCGTGGGCCGACGCCGACAGGCCCGCCATCAGGGCTGCGGCGATGATGGTGCGCCGGCCCGGCGTGGCGACAGCCTGGGCGGTTGGCAGGTGGGGAGTTTTTTTCATGAGTAGATCCTGGTGGAGAGAAAAGGTCGGCGCGGCGGTCTTAACAAAATGATTTTAAACATTGCATTTTGCATATTAGACGGCCGGCTTGACGCCTTGATGACACCCCCTTAGTCCGTTCGGACTAAGGATAGTTTCAGCGGCAACGCCGTTTTTCCTCGCATCCAGGGCAGGCACGTGCTAGGATTACTTTAAGGAAATTTGAATTATCAGCCAGCAACCCTGCGGACTGCCGTCTTTCCGGGCCTCGCACCATCGCCATGGAGCGCGCATCATGAGCACCTTACGCACCGTCCTCATCACCTGCAGCCTGCTGCATCCCTGGCTGGCGC
Source organism: Duganella violaceipulchra (assembly GCF_019166075.1). Taxonomy (NCBI): domain Bacteria; kingdom Pseudomonadati; phylum Pseudomonadota; class Betaproteobacteria; order Burkholderiales; family Oxalobacteraceae; genus Duganella; species Duganella violaceipulchra. The sequence continues at coordinate 85,420 of NZ_JAHTGR010000002.1, forward strand.
CGGCCTTCGCGGCCGCGCCAGCCGCCCCGGCCGCCGCTGGCGCCTGCGTGCTGGCCGCGCCCGCCGCGCCGGCGCCCGATCACGCCGCCCAGGCCGCCAATCCGCCCGCGCCCCAGCCCGCCAGGAGGATCAATATCGATTTCCCGTTCGACCCGTGCAGCGTCAGCGACGCCGAACGCGACGCCCGCCACGGCAATCTGCCGGCGCTGTCGGAGGACCAGAAACGGCAGGAATATGATAGCTGGATGGCATGGAACCGCAGCCAGGGCGGTGGCGCGCCAGCGGGCGTATGGTGGTTCGACACGCCGCAGCCGCCGTCCCAGGCGAACGCCGGGCCGCCATCCGGGCTGGCGGCGCTGCCGTTGGCGCTGCGCGATGGCCGCCACCCCTGGCTGGCGCAGGGCGGCGCCCTGCCCGCGGTGCCGGAACCGGCCACCTACCTGCTGTGGCTGGCCGGACTGGGCCTGCTGGCGCTGGCGGCCCGCCGCCAAAACGGCATCAGCGGCGGTAAGGGGCGGCCAGCGGCTCGCCGATGAAGACGCCCTGCGCCGGCCACGCCACGCTTTTCCAGTAGGCCTCGATCGCGCTGTTGCCGCGCAGGTAATGCGACAGCAGCACCGCCGGGTTGGGGAATTTCTGCCAATGATTGCACGGCTCGCTGACGGTGCCATAGCTGGCCGTGGCGCCGGCGTCCAGCCAGCGCAGGATGCTCATCTGCCCGCCCTCGGCCAGCAAGTCGCCGCCGAACGAGGTCAGGTGATCGGCCAGCGCGCCCGGCACGAATTTGAGCGTGTTCAGCTTGGGCACCTGGGCCAGGCCGGTCTCGTAGACCATGATGTCGCCGACCTGCTCGACGCTGTCGGCCTGCAAGGTCTTGATGGTCAGCTTCTTCGACGGCACCTTGTTCGAGCGTGGGAAGAAGCGCGCGCGGCTGCTGCGCGCGACGTCGCTGGTCTGCAGAAAATAGGCCGTGGCGGCGGGTGTGGCGAAGCCGGCGAGCACGCCGCGATCGATCAAGGCCTTCGACGCTTCCACCGACTCGGTCGGCAGCAGCATGGAAATGCGCAGCTGGTAGTCGGCGTAAGGCTTGCCCTGCGGCGCATTGAAGTAGCTGCTGGGTTTGCTTGGAGCGCAGCTCTTGGCGCACAGTCCGCTATCCAGGCCCAGCGTGTAGGCCGAGGTCAGCGAATTGCACTCGACCGCGTACGGCGCGGTCCAGACCATCAGCACCGCCTGGATCTCGGGGCCCAGCCTGGCGTCGATCTGCGCCTTCAGCGCCTCGAACTGCTCGGCGTCGAGCTTGTGCGGCCGGTGCGGGATGCGCACATGGACGATATTGGCGGCGGGGATATTGCGCGCCTTGCGGTAATACTCGCCGATCTCGACGCTATTGGCTTCGTCATCGTTGACGACCACCGCCAGCTGAGCCGCGCCGAGGCCGGCGACCGGAACGAATTGCGCCTGAGCGGCGCCGGCCAGCGTCAGCATGAAGGCCAGGAGAGGTAGGAAAAATCGCAAGTGTGTCGTTCGCAGGTGAAGGTGGCAAAAAAAAACGGAAGCGGCGGCTTCCGTTGGAATTATAGCGCCATTGTCACCGCTTACGACGGCGGGCCAGCCAGCCGACGATCCCCACGCCACCGAGCAGCATGCCGTAGGTGGCCGGCTCGGGCACCGGGCTGATGGCCACCGACCCCACATAATTGCCGGCGGCGGCGTTGCGCACGGTGCCACTGACCAGCAGGTAGTAGTTGTCGGCCACCAGGTGCGGCGAGCTCAGGGTCCACACTTCGGCCGTCGCGCCGGGCGCCGACTGGCGGACGCCGTCGATCGACAGGCCGCCCGAGTCGTACAGCCGGAAGCTGTCGAAGCTGACCCCGCCCAGGCCCAGCCGGTCCAGGCTGCTGACCAGGGCGCCCAGCATCTCGGTGGAGCCGGCCGTGAAGTTGTAGCGGTCGCTGAACGTGTTGCCGGCGTTGCCGGCGCCAAACGCATGCATGAGCACCGCGCTGCCGCTGCTCAGGTCCAAGGTCTGCACGCCCTGGCTGATATCGGCTGCCCACGCTGACGGCAGGCCGGTGGCGGCCGCCAGGATCAACGCCGCCACGACTGTTGGTGTACGCTTCATAAATCACCTCCCTCAAGAAAGGCGGCCGCAGCCCGCGCGGCCGCCGATGGATGAATAAATACTGCGGATTTATCCTAGCACCGGCGCTAACGGCGGCGTGACGCGAACCGCAATCGCGCGCGGCCGGGCCCGCCAGGCGGGCACGGCCGCGCGGCGCCGGCGCTGAGAGGGAAAAACGGCGATGGGGAGCGATGTTGCAGGCGACGTAGGAAACGCCCTACGTCAAGACGGGAAAACGGCGGCCGCGCTGTGTCGGCCGTGGCCGCCGCCGGGATCAGGCGCGCTGGTAGACGTCTTCCAGGCGCACGATGTCGTCCTCGCCCAGGTAGCTGCCGGACTGGACTTCGATCAGGTGCAGCGGCAGCTTGCCCGGATTTTCCAGGCGGTGGGTGGTGCCGATCGGGATATAGGTCGATTCGTTCTCGGTCAGCAAGGTCACCTGCTCGCCGCAGGTCACGCGGGCGGTGCCGCTGACCACGATCCAGTGCTCGGCGCGGTGGTGGTGCATCTGCAGCGACAGCTTGCCGCCCGGATTGACGGTGATGCGCTTGACCTGGAAGCGCTCGCCGATGTCGATGCCCTCGTAGCAGCCCCACGGACGGTAGACCTTGGTGTGGTGCAGGTGTTCGGTGCGCTGCTGGGTCTTCAGGTGCTCGACGATGTTCTTGACGCGCTGCACCTGGTCCTTGTGGCAGACCAGCACGGCGTCGTTGGTTTCCACCACGACCACGTCCTTGACGCCGACCACGGCCACGATGCGGCTCTCGGCGCGCACCAGCGAACCGCTGACGTCGTCGAGGTAGACGTCGCCGCGGGTGGCGTTGCCCTGGGCGTCCTGTTGCTGCACTTCCCACAGCGCCGACCACGAGCCGACGTCGCTCCAGCCGATGTCGGCCGGCACCACGATGGCGTGGCGGGTGTGTTCCATCACCGCGTAGTCGATCGAGTCGGACGGGCAGGCGGTGAACGAGGCTTCGTCCAGGCGGCAGAAATCGAGGTCGCGGTAATCCTTGCCGACCGCCGCTTCGGTGGCGCTGGCGATGGCCGGCGCGTATTCCTGCAATTCCTTCAGGTAGCTGTCGGCGCGGAACAGGAACATGCCGCTGTTCCAGTAGTAATTGCCGGCGGCGACGAAGCCCTCGGCGGCGGCGCGGTCCGGCTTCTCGACGAAGCGGTCGACGCTGTAGCAGTGCGCGGCGGCGGCCGGCTTGCCGCTCTGGATGTAGCCGTAGCCGGTTTCCGGCGCGGTCGGCACGATGCCGAAGGTGGCCAGCGCGCCGCCGTCGACCATGGTGCAAGCGTGTTCGATGGCGGCGTAGAAGGCGTCGACGTTGTCGATCACGTGGTCGGCCGGCAGCACCAGCATGACGGCGTCGGCGTCGATGGCGCGCAGATAGTGGGCGGCGGCGGCCACGGCCGGCGCGGTGTTGCGGCCCACCGGCTCGAGCAGGATGCCCAGCGGCGCGACGCCGATCTCGCGCATCTGCTCGGCGACCAGGAAGCGGTGCTCGTTGCCGCACACCACCAGCGGCGCCATCATCTGCGCGCGGCCGTGCAGGCGCAGCGCGGTATCCTGCAACATGGTGCGCTCCGACACCAGCGGCAGCAGTTGCTTGGGCAGCACGGCGCGCGACAATGGCCACAAACGGGTGCCGGAGCCGCCCGACAGGATCACTGGATAAATTTTCATGTGCGTATTCTCTTATCTGTTAATTCATTATGATGTTCGGTACGGCGCTTGCTGCGACGGTCGCGGGCATTGGCCCACGAGTCGGGATCGGTCTCGGACACGTGTTTCATCTCGCCGGCGCGGTCGACACTATAGTCCTTAAACACGATCATTTCATTGAGCGAAACATTCGGTAACACCCGGGTGTACTCGAACAGCACGCTGCGCACCACCCTGGCGCCGGCGCAGATATGGCTGCCGTGGCCGATCCAGGTCGGGCCGACGATGTGCACGCCGGCCTCGATGCGGGTGCCCGAGCCGATGTAGACCGGACCCTCGATGGTGGTGCCCTCCCAGTCGATGCTGGTGTTCAGGCCGACCCACAGGCCGTCGTTGATCTGGATGCCGGGCATGTGCAGGTGCGCCACTTCCCCCATCAGCACACTCTGGCAGGTTTCCCAGTAATCGGTGACGCTGCCGATGTCGATCCAGTTGTAGTTGCGGGTCTGGGCGTAGAACGGCATGCCCTTCTCGGCCAGCAGCGGGAACAACTGGGAGCCGATGTCGAAGGTCTGGCCGGACGGGATCAGGTCGATCACTTCCGGCTCGAAGATATAGATGCCGGTGCTGACGAAGTTGGACTTGGCTTCCTGCTGGCCGGGTTTTTCCTGGAACTCGGTGATGCGGCCGTTGCTGTCGGCGACCACCACGCCGTAGTTGGAGACCTTATCCCACGGCACCTCCTTGGTGATGACCGAGGCCAGCGCGCCCTTGCGGCGGTGCTCGAACAGCGCCGATTTGATGTCGAGGTCGATCAGCGCGTCGCCGCACAGCACGATGGTGGTGTCATCGAAGAAGCCGCCGAACTCCTGGATCTTCTTCATGCCGCCGGCCGAGCCGAGCGGCTGCGGCACGACGTCGCCGTCGTCGGTGGTGTAGCCTTCGAAGGAGTAGCCGATCTGGACGTCGTACTGGTGGCCCTCGCCGAAATACTCCTCGATCTTCTCATGCAGGTAGCTGACGTTGACCATGATCTCCGTCACCCCGTACTTGTGCAGGTGTTCGATCAGATAGGCCATCACCGGCTTGCCCAGGATGGGTATCATGGGCTTGGGCAAATCGTACGTCAGGGGACGCACGCGGGTCCCCTTGCCTGCCGCCAGTATCATTGCTTTCATGCGTAGTCCTATTCCGTTGCCGTGGTCTGCCAGCGCCACGAATCGACGCACATCTGTTGTACATCGCGCCGGGCTGTCCAGCCCAGCTCGCGCTCGGCCAGGCTGGCGTCGGCGTAGCAGGCGGCGATGTCGCCGGCGCGCCGCGCCACCACCTGGTAAGGGACGGGACGGCCGCTGGCCGCCTCGAACGCGCGCACCATCTCCAGCACACTGTTGCCGCGGCCGGTGCCCAGATTGTAGGTGTAGATGCCGGCGCCGGTCGCCAGCTTGGCCAGCGTGGCCAGATGGCCCAGCGCCAGGTCGACCACGTGGATGTAGTCGCGCAGGCCGGTGCCGTCCGGGGTCGGATAGTCGCCGCCGTACACCGACAGGCGCTCGCGCCGGCCATCGGCCACCTGGGCGATATACGGCAGCAGGTTGTTGGGGATGCCGTTCGGCTCTTCGCCGATCAGGCCGCTCACATGGGCGCCCACCGGGTTGAAGTAGCGCAGCAGCGCGATGCGCCAGCCCGGATCGGCCCGGTGCAGGTCGCGCAGCATCTCTTCGATCATCAGCTTGCTGCGGCCGTAGGGATTGGTGGCCGACAGCGGGAAGTGCTCGAGGATGGGCACCGAGGCCGGGTCGCCGTACACCGTGGCCGAGGAGCTGAACACCAGCGACTTGACGCCGGCCTTGGCCATGCACTCGAACAGCACCAGGCTGCCGGTGACGTTGTTGTCGTAGTAGCGCAGCGGCTGCTCGACCGATTCGCCGACCGCCTTCAGGCCGGCGAAGTGGATCACCGAGTCGATGCGGTGGGCGGCGAACACCGCCTCCAGCGCGGCGCGGTCGCGCACGTCGGCCTCGACGAAGGTGAACGGCCGGCCGGCGATGCGCTCGACGCGCTGCTGCACCGAGGCCTTGGCGTTGGCGAGGTTGTCCAGCGCCACCACCTCGTGGCCGGCCGCCAGCAGTTCCACCACGGTATGCGAGCCGATATAGCCCATACCGCCAGTCACGAGTATCTTCATTTGCCCTCTTTCCGTAACGACGCGACCGCGCCCGGCAACGGCGCGTTGGCCGAGTACAGGCGCTCGTAGGCGGCCAGCAGCTTGGGCGCCTCGTATTCCCATTCCAGTTCGTTGACCACGCGGTGGCGGCCGTAGGCGCCCATGCGTTCGCGCTGGGCGGGATCGTCCAGCAGCGCGGCGATCTTGCGCGCCATGTCGACCGGGTCGTTCTTCAGTGCGTACAGCGAGGCTTCCTGCGCCGACACCTTGCCTTCGACCAGGTCGAATTGCACGATCGGCTTGCCCAGTGCCATGTACTCCATGATCTTGTTCATGGTCGACTTGTCGTTCATGTCGTTGGCCACGTCGGGATTGACGCAGACGTCGGCGGTATTGAGCATTTCCAGCAGTTGCTGGTCCGGCACGCGGCCGGTGAAGGTGACATAGTCGGCGATGCCCAGCTCGACCGCCATCTGCTTCATCTGTTCCAGCGAGGTGCCGCCGCCGACCAGGCCGAACTGCACATCGGTGCGGCCCAGGGTCTGGATCAGGTATTGCGCCGCCTGCAGCAGCAGGTCGATGCCTTCCTGCGCGCCCATCACGCCGACGTAGCCGACCAGGAACTGGCGGCCGCGCTTGAGTTCCGGCACCGGCGGCAACACCCGCAGGCGGTCCAGCTTCGGTCCGCTGCGCACCACATAGCACTTATCGGCCGGCATGCCGCCGCGCTCGATGGCGATCTTCTTGTACGACTCGTTGGTGGCGATCGAGACGTCGGCGGTCTTGAACGACCAGCGCTCGAACAGCACCATCAGCTTGTAGAAAAAGTCGCGCCGCCCGAACTTCGCCTCGTACAGTTCCGGGTTGATGTCGTGGTGGTCGAACAGGAACTTCTTGCCCATCGTCAGCTTGAAGAAGCCGCCGATCAGGAACAGCAGATCGGGCGGATTGCAGGCGTGGATGACGTCGAAGCCGCGCGCGAAATGCACCTTCCACGCCAGGCGGAAGGTGTGGAACAGCGCCAGCGAGTATTCCACCAGATAGCCCTTGGCCCCCTCCGCCTCCAGCGGCAGGCTGTAGCGGTGGATATGGATGCCGTCGATCTCCTCGTAGCGGCTTTCATAGCCCTTGCCGGTCGGGCAGATGATGGACACCAGGTAGCCGTTGGCGTGCAGCGTGGTGGCCTCCTGCCAGACCCGGCGGTCGAACGGCGACGGCAGGTTCTCGACCAGGATCAGGACCCGGCGCTTACCAGCAGATGCCATCGTACTGTCCTCCGCTTTGTTCGGTGCTGATGCGCACCAGGTCGACCAGGTGCTGCCCCGCCTTCAGCTGGCCCGGCACGGTCTTGAACTCGGCCGCGCCGTTGCCGATGACGATGGTGTCGGCAAAGGCCAGCACCTCGTCCATCGAGTTGACCATCAACTTGGAGATGTGGGGGATGTGGTTCAGGATGTAATCCTGGTTGGCGCCGGTCAGGGCGGCCAGGTTGACGTTCTTGTCGTACAGCTTGAGCTCGTAGCCCTTGCCCAGCAGGTGCTCGATGACGTCGACCAGCGGCGATTCGCGCAGGTCGTCGGTGCCGGCCTTGAACGAGAAGCCCAGGATGCCGACCTTGCGCGCGCCCTTGTCCATGATCATCTTCAAGCCCTTGGCCACCTGCTTCTCGTTGGACGGCAGGATCGAGTTCAGCAGCGGCAGCTCCAGGTCCAGGCTGCGCGCCTTGTAGGTCAGCGCGCGCACGTCCTTGGGCAGGCAGGAGCCGCCGAAGGCGAAGCCCGGCTTCATATAGTAGGACGACAGGTTGAGCTTGGTATCCTGGCAGAAGATCTCCATCACCTTGTGGCCATCGATGCCGACCGCCTTGCAGATATTGCCGATCTCGTTGGCGAACGCCACCTTGACGGCGTGCCAGGTGTTGTCGGTGTACTTGACCATCTCGGCCGTCTCGACATTGGTGCGCACCAGCGGCGCCTCCATCTTCGCATACAGCTCGACCAGCATGGCGCCGGCCTTTTCATCGCTCTCGCCAATCACCGTCTTCGGCGGGTGGTAGTAGTCGTAGACGGCGGTGCCTTCGCGCAGGAATTCCGGATTGTTGCAGACGCCGAAATCGACGCCGGCCTTCTTGCCCGAGGCCGCTTCCAGCGTCGGGATCACCACGCTGCTCATCGAACCCGGCAACATGGTGCTGCGCGCCACCACCACGTGGAAGGCGTCCTTGTCCTTGATGGCCGCGCCGATCTGCTCGCAGACCTTGCGCACGTGGCTCAGGTCGAGGTTGCCGTTCAGCTGCGACGGCGTGCCGACGCAAATCAGCGACATGTCCGAGTTCAGCACGGCGTCGCGCACGTCGGTGGTCGCGCGCAGCAGGCCCGACTTGACCGTGGCGGCGATCATCTCGCCGATGTCCTTCTCGATGATGGGAGTGTGGCCCTGGTTGATCAAGGCGACCTTGGTCTCATTCGGGTCGACGCCGATCACGGCATGACCATCGCTTGCCAGACAACCCGCCGACACGGCGCCCACATAACCCAGGCCAAAAATACTGATTTTCAAAATAGCACTCCTTAAATAATTGTCGATTCCATCCGGGCCGCGAGCTGCCGCGGCCTTCCATCCTGTCTGTCTTTACGCCCGCTTGGGTACGATGGCACCGACCGGTTCGCCCAATTCCACATAAATCTGCTGCAATTGCGCCATCACGGCCGCAAACGAATACTCGCGTCCCACCCGGCCGAAGGCGTGCTCGCGCAAGCGGCCACGCATGCCGGCGTCGCCCAGCAGCGCCACCATCGCCGCCGCCAGCGGCGCCACCGCGCCCGGCGTGACGAGCATGCCGTCCACCTCGTGGCCGATGAAATCCGGGATGCCGCCGACGGCGGTGCTGACGATCGGGATACCCGATGACATCGCCTCCAGCAGGCCGACCGGCAAGGCCTCGAAATACGACGGCAGCACGAACAGGTCGGCCCGCTCGAGCAGGGCCTGCTTCTTGACGCCGTCCACCCAGCCGGTGAACTCGACCGCGTGGCCGACCCCGAGTTCGGCGACCCGTTGCTTGGCGGCGGCCAGTTCGCCGTCGCCGGCCAGCACGAAATGCGCGTCCGGCACCGCGGCCAGCACCGCCGGGATCGCGTTGACCAGGTCGAAGATGCCTTTCTTCAGCTGCATGCGGCCGAGGAACAGCACGGTCTTGGCCGGTTCCCGCAGCGGCGCCAGCGCCCCCGGCACGTGCACCGGGTTGCCCACCAGCGCGATGCGCGCGGCCGGCTCGATGGCCTGTATGGTGCGCTGCCAATGGCCGGTCAGGGCGACCACGCGGCCGGCGTGGCGCAACACCCAGCGTATCCACGCCTGGCCGCGCGGACCGCACTCGCCATAGAACACCGGGAACTCGCCGCTATGGATATGAAAAACATAGGGCACGCGGAACAGCCAGGCCATCCCCGCCACCAGCGACTTGCGCCAGAAACTGCCGCGCGACGCGCTGTGCATATGCACCAGCGAGACCCGGCCCAAGGCCAGCAGCCAAAAGATGCGCCACAAGGCCGCGCACATGACGCGCACTTGCGTCAACTTGGCCGACTTCTCATAGGTCACCACATAATTGATGCCCCACGCGTCGAAAATTCCGTAATCCACATACGACCTGACCACCGAGGTAATGCCGCCCTGCGCCTGGAAACTGGTTCCCACCATCAAAATACGCCGCTTCCCCACCACCACCCCCTATCGTCTATCGCCATTACCCGAGCCGGGCCCGACGCCTGCGGCGCCGTCGCCCTTCATTGCAAATGTTTCATTCAAGTTATGAGTATATCATCACCGATGTGGCCAACGGTGCAGCGCACAATTGGAAACACAAGAACTTGCATGGAGCAAGTCAGGCGAAGCGCATCGGCACCGCGGCCACCGTGCCGTTCGAGGGCGCCGGCGCGGCCGCGCCCTGCGCCAGGCGCAATTGACGGGCGCGCATATAGGCCATGCCGAAGAACAGGAAGGGCACGCCGACCGTGCTCGGGTCGCCATAGCTGGGACCGGTGAGCGCGCTGCCGAACGCCAGCAACTGCCCCACCAGCGCCATCCGCCACCACAGGCGCGCGCCCGGATCGGTCACCCGCCAGGCCTGGTACAAGGCGTAGCCCAGCATCATCATGGCGAAGAGCAGCACCGCGCCACCGCCGAGGAAGCCGCTTTCGGCGAACAGGTTCGGCCAGTAGGTGTCGAGCAGATACAGGTCGGCGCGATACCACCAGTAGCGGTGGTAGCCCAGCGACTCGTAGACCGAGCGATCAAAGTTCTTCGAGGCATCCCCGCCATAGGTGCCGAAACCGGTACCGAGCGGGAATTCACGTCGCGCCAGGTAGAAGGCATCGTTGTACATGATGGCGCGCGGCATTTCCAGCGCGTGGGTCGACGGCGCCAGGCCGTGTTCGGCCGCCATGCGCGTCACGCGGTCTTCGCCCAGCGCCGCCAGCAACGTCGCGGCGGCCACCACCACCAGCAGCGACACCGCGACCATCGCGCGGATCGAATACCGGACGCGGGAAATGAAGACCAGGATCAGGGCGGCGATCAGGCCATCGAAGGTCTCCTGGCGCTCACCCGAAATCAGCATGATGCCCAGGAAGCCGGCCATCGTGAAATAGTTCTCCCAGCGATTGCCGTCGCCGCACAGCTGGCGCACCACGAACAGGCAGAAGAACAGCGATGCCGTGAACGCCATCACGCCCGGATGGGAGAACGGACCGGCCATCAGCGGCAGGAAGGGGATCAGCGGGTTGGCGCCGCCGAGATTGGCGCCGCCGCGCGCGACCATGTGATACAGGTGCGGACTGGCCAGCTGGAACAGGCAGCCAAGCACCGAGATGAACAGCACGGCCTGCTGCACGCGCCAGAAACGGCGCAGGCTCCGGTCGCCGAGCGTGACGGCGAAGCCGAGACCGATCATCAAGGGCAGCTTCAGGTTGTATGCCGCCTGGTACAGCGTGGCGCGCAGATGCGGATGCGAGTGGATCGCGCCGGCCAGGCCGGTGATGAAGAAGACGCCGATCAGCAAGACCATGGCCTTGCCCATCGACGATTCGCCGATGAACACGCGCAGCCCGCGCGCCGCCATAAACGACAACAGCATCAGGATCACCGTCACCAGCCCGCGCGTGTGCACCGGCGAAATGGTATCCAGGAACGCCGTCCCGACGACGCTCAGGAAAATGGCCCAGAACGCGCCCTCGCCGCCAAAATGGAAACTGCTGAAGGACCCGGTCATCGCCATGACGAAGAACAGCGCCACGGGCAGCAAGGCCGCCACCGCGAAAATCCCGCCGCCCACGCCGACCAACAACGAGAAAAACACCGTCGACAACACCAGCAATATCACCAGCGCCACCGGCGCCCCGCTACGCTTGCGGCGAGCGCCCTGGGACGGCGCCGCCGGCACACCGGGTTGCGCCGCGGACTTTTTCTTAAACCATTTCATTCTATTCTCCGTCGCGCTGTGCGCTCGTTGCCAGCCGGGCTGTTCACGGTCCTGATCCGGTGCTTGCGTGCCGCGTTGCGCTGCCTTGCAACTAGCCGGCGCACGCCAGCGGCGCACCTGGTCTGCCCAGCCGGAGACAACCGCTCTACTGTTTGATATAGGTGGGAATATCTTCTTCCCGATTGATACGGACGACCTTGGCCGGCGCACCGACGGCGACGGCGAACGCCGGTACGTCGGCCAGCACCACCGAGTTGGCGCCTATCGATGCGTAGCGGCCGATGCGCACCGGCCCGAGTATCTTGGCGCCGGTGCCGATCATGGCGCCCTCCTCGATCACCGCGACGTCGGGATGGCCCGAGCGGCCGCCGATGGTGACCCCGGAGCCGATATAGACGTTGTCGCCGATGACGGCGGCCCGATGAATGACGGTGCCCAGCCCTTCGTAGGCCAGCGTCACACCCTTGCCGATGCGCGTCGCCGGCGGCAAGACCACCGAAAACACGATACGATTCAAGGCACGCAACATCCAGGGCAACAACGGCACGCCGCGCAAATGCAACCAATGGGCGATACGATGAATTTTAAGTACCATTGCCTAGCAAGCCCTCAAACTGGCGCCCCGACCCGACCCAGGGAGCCGCATCGCCGACGCATGTGAAAAATCAACATGAAATAATAGCATCATTCTACACATTATGTCGCCGCTCCGATACGCGTGCAGTGCGCGCCGGGCGGCGCGGCCGTCCAGGCAAAAAAAAACTGACGGTCGCCAAGGGAGGCGACCGTCAGTGGTGACAGCCGGGCAATCAGTCAGCGCTTCAGGAGCCGCAAGGGGTCTGCGCGTACATCTGTGCAAACGTGGTGCTCGGCCCGCCCAGCCAGATGAAGTCGGTGTAGATGTTGCGATACGGCACTGTCATCGACCCCGGCATATAGATGCCCGTCTTGGGATAATTGCCCAGCCAAGTGCTGTAGTCGTTGGTCTGGTTGCTTGCCGTATAGACATTATCGCCATTCATCCACAAGCTGAAGTTGCCGGCGCCGGCGTTGTTGTTCCAATCCGCCCGCACCACGAAACAATACCACTTGGCGGTCTGGATCGACCCCAGGCGTATCGATTTCAGCGCCGAATTGGCCTTGGTGGCGGGGTCGGTGCCGTCCAGCGCGCGGTGATTGTAGTTCAGCTCCAACGACATGTTCGCACCGGACGCCACGATCGAAACCGGCGGCGAAACCGCCAGCGTCTTCTGGCTGGTGTGCAACTGCGCCACCACCGTCGGCGCCGGATTGAACAACCAGTCCGTCGGGAAATAGACACTGATGCCGTACCAGCGCACGCCCTGGATGATGTACTCGTTCCGGGCCGCCACCTCGGTCCGCGCGGTGCTGCTCCACAGCGGATCGCTTTGCAGGCGGCTCATCTTAAAGACATTGCGGCTCTTGCCGCTAGGATCGGGGACCAGCTTGACGGCGTCCGTCAAGCCGGCATTGAGCGAGTACAAGTCACCGAAGTAGCGCACCGTGGCCGTGGAATTATAGGTCAGCAGCGCCGAGATCGAAGGCACGACCACCGTGCTGGGCGCCATCGTGGTGACGAGGCCGGCGCGCCCCAGATCGACTTGAGCCATCGCACTTCCGGCCAAGCCACACAGTCCCAACATTGCTAGTTTTGCGAAACGCATCTTACACCTCTCTTTGTTCTGCGCGGCCGGCAGTCGGCCAGCCAACGATATGTATCCGCGCGGGAAAGCGCGCACGTCTATTTGACCGGAGCCGAGGTCGCGGTCGCCGCCGCCTTGGCCGCGCTAAAACTGGTCGTCGCGGTCGCCGCACACGGCGTCTCGGCATAAATCTGCTCGACGTAGGTGGTGGCGCCGCCCAGGCGCACAAAGTCTGTGTAAATGGTTCGGTCCGCCACGTCGGCGACACCCGGATACATCAGGCCCACGCGCGGCGTGTTGCCGAAGGCGGTGCCATAGTTGTTGATCGCGCGGTAGGCATCGTAAATCTTGTCGCCATTCATCCACAGCGTCATATTGCCCGAGCCCAGGGTTTGATACCATTCCGCCTTGACAACGAAACAATACCACTTGCCGGTGACGAGCTTGGCCAGACGAAAGGTCTCATTCGCCGAGTTGGCGGGGGTGGCCGAGCCCGACATCAGATGGTTGCTGGTCTGGCTGACCTCCAGATTACCGTTGCGCACCTGGATCGACAGCGGCGGCGCCAGGCCGGAAGCCTGCGATGTGGCGATTTGCAACACCGACACCGGGTTCGCGCTATTGGTCCAGCCGGCAGGGAAATAAACGCTCATCGCATACCAGCGCAAGCCGCTCTTGACGCTCTCGTTGGTCGGCGCGACATACGAGCCCGAGGCACCGGCCACCGTGGGGTCGCCGCTCATGACGCGCATCTTCAGTACCGGCTTGGTGCCGATCGGGTCGGTCTCGACCGACACATTGGCGGCCACACCGCTGACGACGGCATACCGGCTACCCAGGTCCGTCTGCGTTGTCGTTCCACCAACCAATTTATCGACCTGGGCGTGCGCCGCAGCGCTCGCCATCAGGCCAACCAGCAATAATTTCCATTTAGATTCAGGCATTACGTGCTCCTTCATGTATTGGTGCGGTACCGAGGCCACTACGATAGCACGGCGCGAAGCAACTTTCGCTGCCGATTAGCAACATTCTGAGCTTTATTTGATTAAAAGCAGGTGAATGGAGTTATACTCATAAGATTGCCAAACAATAATTAAAGGCAAAAACAACAACTTTGTTATTTAAATTGAAACAGTCCGGACGGACCCAGGCACAAGATTAGTTACCTGCTGTAATTATGGCACTAATCCAGTGGCGGGTCCGACTTTTATGGTCGGCTATGGCGTTACGGCAACGCTGCGTACTTGCGCAGCTTGGCGGGGACCAGTTCCAGCTCCTCGCGGGACCAGATTCCCAGCACATAGAGCAGCCCCCAGAGAACGGCGCAGGAGACCGCGCTGCACAGCAGCAAGGCCCACGCACCATTCCCAAGCGGCAGCACCCATAGCGCCAGCGTGGCGGCAAGCGTTGCAATCGCGCACTTGAGCAGACCCGGCCAGTACGGCGCATAGCGCCACGCCTCGGTTTTCATGCGGCCGATGACCAGCGAAGTGTAGCAAAACTCGACGCCGAACAGTATCAGGAACAGCAAGGGCCACTGACGGGTTTGCAAAGCCAGCCAGACACAAACCGGGGTCAGCAACAGTACCAGGCTGACGCGGGTGGTGACGATGGAACGCCCCAGGGCGTGCGCCAGCAAATCGGTCAGCCGCCGGTGGGCCAGCATGACGAAAACGCTGAGCCAGCCGACCAGCAGCCAGTGGGCCGAACCATAGCGTCCGGCGCTGAGCAAGTCGCACACCTGGTCGCCGCGCACGATGGCCACGACCATCAGCGGCAGCAAGAACAGCAGATTACCCTTATACATCATGCTGATGCGTGCGCCGAGGCGCGCCACGCTGCCTTCGGCCGCGTAGCGGACCACGAGCAAGGTGCGAACGATGGAGAACAGGAATTCCATCGGCATATACTTGCGCACCTGCTCGGCAAGATTGCGCGCGAAACCCAGCGGCGCAGTGGCGTCGGTGCCGAAAATACGGGTCGCCAGCAGGATGACCGCCTGCGGGCCCCACGTCAGGTTGGCGAAATTGGCGATCCACGCATTGCGGCCGGTCTGCAGCATCTTCCGCCAGCCGGGATGGGTCCAGCCCGGTTCGCTGGCCGGATCATGGCGCGTCGGCGCCAGCTTGCGGAACAGATACCAGGCCGCCATCAGCAGGCTGAAGGTGCTGGAGAACAGCTCGCCCACCGCCAGCGCCTCGGCGGTGCGCCACGCCTCATGCTCGAGCGCGAAGAAGACGAAGCCCAGCATGCAGACGTTGCGGGCCAGCTGGCTGGTCTGTGCGGCGCTCTGCATCATCAGGCAGGCCAGCAACTGGTCGCGGAAGACCCGGCTGATACCTTCTATGCACATCACCACTGCGTACGCGCGCACCACGGCCACGGCGCCGCCCAGCCCCAACCAGCCAGCCAGCATCGGCGCCAGCGCGAACAACACGGCGCCGCCCAGGAACAACAGCAAGGCCTGGGCCGCCACACATTGCATGACAAACACCTGGATCGCCCTGCCGCTGGCTTTTTGCTGCATCTGCGGCAGAAAAATGACGGTCACCCATTCCAGCCCGAAGCCGGACACCAGCATCCCGATTTCCAGCATCGCATACGCGGCGATGTAATTGCTGTACTCGGCCGCCGACAGGCGCCGCGAGATCCAGATCAGGATGCTGAAGCCGGCCAGCGCGTTCAGCAGGCGGCCGCCGGTGTAGTAGATAATGCTGAGCCGAAAAACCTTGCCCGAATAATTCTTACTCATCTATTCAGGCTTTGCGCTCGCCACGTCCAGGCTCTTGCCGACCAGTTTTTCCGACTTCTGCGGACCCAGCGCGCGCACCAGATCGCCGACAAAGGCGTCCTGCAGCAGGTATTGCTCGGCCGGCGCGGCACCCAGCGACGAGACGCGGAACAGCAAACCGTCCGGCACCTGCCCCAGCAGACCGGACTTCAGCTGCACCAGGCGCTGGCCCAGCATGCCGGTGACGGTTTCGCCGCCGACCCGTATCCAATAGGTGATCGGTTCCTGGCGCCCGCCCATCTGCGCCATCAGGCGCTTGGCCGGCACCGTCACGTCGCCGAAATGCAGGTTCTCGATCGCCAGCTGCTTGACCGAAAATCCCTGCGCCGTGTAGCACGATTCAGGCCGGTGCACGCGCAGCCGGCCGGTCTGGTCGCCGCCATAGGCGATCGACAGCATGACGCGGTCGCCGCGGCTGTTGATATAAGTGCGCGCCAGGGTCTCGTCATAGATCTTGGCGACCTTTTCCTGCACCTCCGGCGGCGGCTGTACCGGCGCCACGCTGTCGTCGATGCGCCAGTCGCCGAAGGCGGCCGGCACCAGGGTCTCCAAGCCCAACTTTTCCACCTGCGCCACCGCCTGGCGCTCGGGGTGCAGCAGCACCGCGGCGCCGCTCGATGCGAGCATCAGCGACATCAGTATCATCGTACTCAGCTTGGTTTTGTTCACGTCTCGTCTCGTCTCAAAGGGGGGCGCCGGGCGCCCGCGTATCAGGTGGCGGCCGCAGACTTGCGGTCAGGGTCGCTAAAGCGCAGCAGCGTATCGGTGGTCACGATCAGCAGCAATGCACTGATGAACAACACCATGCCGGCGAATCCGTGCAGGAAGCCCTGTCCGGCGGCGTCGCCCATGTGGTAGGTGACCAGCGTCAGCGTCATGACCCGGATCACGTTGGCGGTGAACGAGATCGGCACGATCAGGATCGCCAGGGTGACATTGCGGAAGAACGAGGTGTGGCGCACGATGTTCAGGTACAGCAAGCCCAGCGCTTCGAGCGTAAACAAGGTGTGCAAGCCGGCGCAGGCGTCGGCCACCAGCAGCTGGTATTGGCCGATCTGCAGGATCACGCCGGTGCGCGCGATCGGATAGCCGACCTGGTACAACACGTGTTCGGCCACATACGACACCGCCATCTTCATCGGCATCGTCACCGCGTCGACCAGCGGGCCGGGCAGCGGCAACATGAACAGCATGAAAAACAGCGGGAACCACTGGGCCTTCAGCGCCCTGGCGCCGCGCACCAGCAGCGCGCAACCGACCAGCAGCCACAGGAAGGAACCCATCTCGACGATCTGAATTTCCTGGGTCCGGCCGACAATGTAGAACAGCACGCCCAACACCACGACCGGCCAGCCCCAGGCGCTGCCGCGGCGGCCCTCGCTGGCCGCCATCATGGCCGGCCAGTTGCGGAAGATCAGCCACAATGCCACGCCGAAAATAATCGGTCCGTGCGCCTGCTCCTCGGTACTCCAGATGCCGGTGAACATGTCGTAGAAGGTCGGCACATACATCACCAACATGCCCAACAGCACCGGCCACCACAGGCGGATACCGTCGCCACGGGCCAATTCCCCAATCCGCAGGCTACGCATCACAGCACTCACTTGAAGTCGACCAGCACGGAGCCGACGATCTCCGCGCCGGTATGGGAGATTTGCTCCGCCAGCGCGGCGATGCTGTCGATCGGCGTCTTGTTGTTGCGCGCCACGATCAGCACGCCGCCGGCACGCGCCGCCAGCGCCAGCGCATCCGAGCCCAGCTCGGCAGCCGGCACATCGTACAGCACCACGTCGTAGCGCGACTCGAGCATCAGGTTGACGCTGGCACAGCTGCTGCGGTTGATCAATTCCTGCGGATTGGGCGGCAGCGTGCCGGCGCTCAGCACCGACAGGGCGACAAACGAGTCGACCTTCTGGATCGCTTCGGCGTCGGCGCGACCGGCCAGCATGTCGGACAGGCCGTGGCGGTTGGGCAAGTCGAAAATCTCGTGCTGGCGCGGCGTGCGCAGGTTGGCGTCGACCAGCAGCGTCTGCTCGCCCAGCTGCGAGAACACCACCGCCAGATTGGCGGCAAACAGGCTGGCGCCATCGCCGCTTTCCAGCCCGACCACCACCAGCGCCTTGCGGCCGCGGGCGAACCAGCGCAACATCAACTGGCTACGCACGGCGCGCAGGGTTTCGACCTGGGCCGAGAACGGTTCATAGGCGGCCACCAGCAGCGGCGAGAACTTGCCCTCGCCGGCCTGCAGGTAGGGATAGTCGAATTGGCGCGCCAGCACCTGCTGGATGTCGGCCTCGGTGATCAGGCCCAGGCGCTGGGCCGCTTCGCCGAAGCGGATGCCCAGCTCTTTTTGCATGCGCAGCACCCGCTCGGCGTTTTCCGGCGTGATCTTGCCGGACGCCAGCAGCAGCGCGCCGATGCTGGAATCGCGCCCGCCGGCTGCGACCGGCGACGGAGGGGAAACGGTGGGTTGGTTCATCGTAGTATCCATGGTTCAATTCAAGCGTGCGCGGCGCGGCGCGAACGCCTTCGCCAGTTTGGAACGGGGACGCTGAGGCGCGCCCCACTGGATGCTACCGAGCACCGGCAACTGCGCCAGGTCGACCAGGTCGGCGGCGGAGCGCACGCGGCGGTCCAGCATTTCCGCCAGCATCGCGAAGCCCAGGCCGAGCATCGTGCCGATCACCAGTGCCAGCGCAATATTCAACGGCAGGCGCGGCATCCAGGCATCGACCGGCGGCACCGCCGGATTGAGGATGGCCACCTCCGACTGCTCGGCCTGGCCCTCGAGGCGGGTCTGCGACAGGCGCATCGAGGTCGTGTCGTAGGCGCGCTGGGCGCCCTCGACATCCTTTTGCAGCACGTTGAGCTCGTCGCGGGTGCGGTTCAGTTCCAGCACCTTGGACTTTTGCTCGGCCAGCGCGGCGCGGATCGCGCCTTCGCGCTGGCTCAGGATGCTGGCGTTGTTGCCGACGCTGTTGGAGGCGGCCTGCATCTGCGTCACCAGATTGGCGTGCAGCTGGTCCACCTCGGCCTTGGAGCTCTGGTATTGCGGATGGTTCTTGCCCAGGCGCTGGCCCAGCTCGGCCAGCTTGCTCTCGGCGTTGCTCAGGCTGGCGCGCAAATTCTGGATCAGCGGGTTGTTGGCCACGTCGGGCGAATCGCTGCTGCCGGCGGCGCGCTTGCGCGACGCCGCTTCCATCGACTGGCCCTGGGCCATGACCAGCTGCGCCGACAAGTCGTTGAGGCGATTCGATTCCACGTCGAGGCGGTTGTCGATGCTGACGATGCCGTGCTCCTGCTGGTACTTGGTGAGCCGGCTCTGCGCCGCCTCGACCGCGTCGCGCGACACCTTGATCTGGTCGTTAAAGTACAGCGCCGCCTTCTTGGACGGATCGACCTTGAGCTGGATGCTCAGTTTCTGGTATTCCTCGACGAAGGCGTTGGCGATCGCCGCCACAAAATCCGGATCGGCGCCCTTGAAGCTGATCTCCACCACGCTGCTCTCGCGCGACGGCGTGATATCGAGCTTTTTCAGCAGCAGTTCGGCCAGCCAGTCGCGCACCGTGCCCTTGCCGTCGGCGTCGTCCTGGAACTGCTGGATGATGACCGGGTTGGTGGCCAGGTGCAGCCGGTCGACCACCCGCAGCGCGACGTTCTTGCTTCCGAGCACGTCGATCTGGGTCGCCACGTAGCCCGGCATCAGCAGGCCCGGCGAGGCCATGCCGGTGACCGGATCGACGCCTTTGGAATTGAGCAGGACCGAGGCGATGCCCTTGTAGGTCTTGGGCATGACCAGACTGACGACGATGGTCAGCACCAGGGTCACCAGCAGGGTCCACAAGAAAATCTTCTTGCGTGCCCGTAGTATCAAAAAGAACTGTGAGAAATTCATGGGTGCGCTTTCAATCAATGCAGTAAAGGCTGGAAACGGCCAGCCACCACTTTAAAACAGGCTTTCCTTGACATAGACGACGTCGTCGGCCTGCACCAAGTCATCGTGCTTGGCGTCGATGGTCTGCAGCACGCCGGCCTGGTCGCGGCGCTTGATGCGGATGCCACGCTCGGTGCCGCGCGCGGTCAGGCCGCCGCCGGCCGACAAGGCTTGCACCACCGTCATATTGCGTTCCAGGCGGAACGGACCCGGCCGCTGCACCTCGCCGTAGATGTAGAAGCGCGGCGCGCGCTCGACATAGACCACATCGCCCGGCGCCAGTTCGACATTGTGGTCGAAATTGGCCGAACGCACCATCTGGATGATGTCGACCGTTTCCTTGCTCAGCTTATCGCCGCGGGTACTGACCACGGTGACCAGGTCGCCGCCGTCGGCGGCGATGCCGCCCGCCATGGCCAGCACGTCCATCAGGCCACGGCGCGCGTCCATCGGGTAGCGCCCTGGACGGTTAATCTGGCCCAGCACCGACACCTGCTGGCTCTGCGCCAGCGTCAACAGCATATTGACCTGCGGCTTCTTGACAAAACCGCCCGTTTCCAACAGCGTGCCGAGCTTCTTCTCGGCAGCCGACACCGTCAGGCCGCTGACAGCGACCTGGCCCAACAAGGGGAACGTGATGAAACCGGATTCGCTGACGCGCGTCTCCACCGCCAGATCGGGGTTGTTATACACGGTCACCTTGACCACGTCGCTCGGTCCCAGCGTCAGTTCCGCAGCCATCGCCTGGCCGGTCAGCGCCAGCAGGAACAGCGCCATCCGCAATACATATCGTTTCATCATGTGCTCATTTCTTAAAAAAAGACCGGAAAGCCGGGGTTATTTCAGGCCGGCCACGCCACGCGCATTGATGTCTTCGGCCGGGGTTGCCGGCGCGGCGGCCGGGGCTAAGGCCGGCGCGGCCGACGCGGCGCCCGGCGGCGTCGCCGCGGCCGGTGCGGCTTTGGCGCCCGGCTGGTCGGCCGGGTTCACATAGTCGATCTTGGCGGCGGCGCGCAGGCGGGCGATTTCCGCATCGCTGGCATCCTTGATTTTCTTGTTGTACAAAAACTGTTCAATCTGATTGCTCGACGCCTCGAGGGTGACCGGGGTTTCGCGCACCTCGCTGATGCTGGCGATGATGCTGCGGTCGCCCTCACGGACGATGAAGCGCTCGCCCTTCGGCATCGCCAGCAGCTTGGCGGCCAACTCGGGCGGCAGATCGGCGCTGCTGCGCACCGACTGGGCGCGCGCGTACTTGACGCCGTGCGTGTCGAACCAGCCGGCCAGCTCATCGAGCGACTTGCTGGCGTCGATCGCGGCCTTGGCGGCATCGTTCATATCGGCGCTGGCCACCACCAGCTGGCGCATGTCGAGCGTCTTGCGGTGCGCGAACAGGTCCGCATGCTTGTCGAAATACTCGCCAATCTCGGCCTTGGTCGGACGGGCGACCGCCCCCACCTGCTTTTGCAAATACGATTGCGCCACGATCAGCGCCTTGGCGCGCTCGATCGCCTGCACCACCTTGGGATCGCGATCGGTCTTGTCCTTGGCGGCCTGATTGAGCAACAGCTGGCGGTCGACCAGCGACTCGATCAGCTGCTTGCGGGCGGCGGCCTGCTGCGCCACCGGCACGTTGGCGCGCGCCAACTCTTCATTCAACTGCAAAATGGTGATTTCTTCGCCATTGACGCTGACCAGCGTCTGGCCAGGTTTCTTTTCCTTGCTGTTGCCGCACCCTACCAGGCCCAGCGCAACGACCACGGCGAGGTAGATGGCACCGCGCCCAAAACGTACAGTGGCAGTATGATTCAAGATATGTCCTTAAGGATGGAAAACAATCAACTCGATGTGCGCGCGCCGCCATGACGGCAACCCGCATTAGATTATAAACAATACTACAGTAATGCCAAAGCCTTAACCCTGCCGCGCAACAAAACACTTATCAGAGTGCAATTTTATTGTTGCTCTATTAAGCCTCGCTTAACCGTGCGCCTAATGGGCGTTTTCGCGCTTCAAAACCACCAGCACGGTGCGCATGATAATCTTCAAATCCAGCCACAGCGACCAGTTGCGCAGGTAGTCCAGATCGAAACGCACCCGCGCCTCCATCTTGTCGAGCGTCTCGGTCTCGCCGCGCAGGCCGTTCACCTGGGCCCACCCCGTGATGCCGGGCTTGACCTTGTGACGCAGCATGTAGCCCTTGATCAGCTTGCGGTACTGCTCGTTGTGCGCCACCGCGTGGGGCCGCGGTCCGACGATGCTCATGCGCCCCTGCAGCACGTTGATGAACTGCGGCAGCTCGTCGAGCGAGGTGCGGCGCAGGAAGGCGCCGACCCGGGTCACGCGGGCGTCGCCCTTGGTCGCCTGCACCACCTTGGCGCCGTCGTCGGTGACGGTCATCGAGCGGAATTTGTAGACGATGATCTGCTCGCCGTACAGGCCGTAGCGACGCTGGCGGAAGATGACCGGCCCGGGCGAGCTGGCCTTGACCGCCACCGCGATCACCAGCATCACCGGCAACAGCATCAATTGGATCACGAAGGCCAGCAGGATGTCGCTGACGCGCTTGACCAGGCTGTTAATGCCGGTAAACGGCGTCTCACAGATGGCGATCACCGGCATGCCGCCGACGCTGTCGAAGCGCGCCTGCATCAGGTCGAACACATAGATGTCGGGCAAAAAATAGACCGAGGCCGTGGTGTCCTGCAACTCGTCGATCAGCTTGCGTATCCGCGGCTGGGCCGAAATCGGCTGGCTGATGAAGATCATCTTGGTCTTGTGCTCGCGCACGTAGCCGGCGATGTCGTTCATGTTGCCGAGAATGGCATGGCGGATGTTCGCCGGCCGGCGCGCCTCGACCCGGTCGTCGAAATAGCCGCGCACGGACATGAAGAGATTGGGATAGGTCTCGATGCGGTTGGCGAACTTGACGCTGACGTCGTTGGCGCCGACGATCACCACCGAGCGCGGCTCCATGCCCATGCCCTTGCCGCCGCCGAGCCGGCGCACCACGCCGTGCACGGCCAGCAGCAACAGCGGCGTGGCGACGAACCACTGCATCGCCAGCTGGCCATCGATGTGGCTGCGCATGCCGGTGACCACGCCCAGCAGCACCAGCAGCGCCACCGTCACCAGCCAGCCGCCGATCAGATCGCGCACGTAGGCAAGCATGCGGCCGTTGCGCCAGGCCTGGTATGGATCAATATGCTGGTACACCGCGGTCGAGATGAAAAACCCCAGGATCAGCAGGATCAGCGAATAGCCGTTCATTTGCTGGCCGTCGAGAATGATGACCAGGTACAGCATCCCCATGATGAGCAGCGGATCGAGCACGCGCTGGATAAAGGAGAGAAAGGGAATATCGGTAACCGTCATGGTGACTTATTTAGAATTGAACACTGGCAGAGAAGGACGTGCCATGCGTGTGGTAATTGGTCAGCTCGTTGCCCGAGCGCGTTTCACGGAACAGGTTCAGCGCCAGCTGGATCTGCTGCGTCGGCTGATAGCTCAGGCCGGCCGAGACGTTGCGCGTGCGGTCGTCGAGGGAGCGCAAGGCGGTCACGCCGGGAATGACGATGAAGTCGCGCTTTTCCTGGCGCGCCGAGAACGTCGCGGCCGTCTTGCCGGTCAATTCCCAGTCGCCCGTCAGCAAGGCGCCGGTGTTGATGCTGTTGCTCACCGAGGTGCTCTCGACCGCCGTAAAGCGGCGCCACACGCTGCTGTTCATGCGCAATTTGCGCAGCATCGACCAGTTGAAGCTGGCCGAGCCGTTGACGCCGCTGGCGTCGCGCGTATCGAGGAAGTTGTGCGTGCGGCGGGCGCGTCCGGCCAGCATCTGGAACTGCGAGGTGGCGCTGAAGATCCACTGCACGTTGAGCTTGACGTCATTTTGCGTGTAACTGTCGTCGATGGGGATGAAACCCAACAACAGATGGTTGGGGTAGGCCCCCTTCTGCCGCCCCACCTGCAGGCCGACGCGGCTGCCGCTGCTGGCCAGGTAATCCAGGCCGACACTGGCGTCGTCCTCGGTGCGGTCATTGAATTTTTGCGCGGCCAGGCTGTAGGTGGACTTTTGCGTGCTGTAGGCGCCGTGCACGCGCCAGCTCGGATGCAACCGCCAGCCGCCGTCCACGTATTCGCGCCGCTGCACCCGCAAGTTCTGCTCGGAGATGTGGAAATCGCTGAACGAGGTCAGCGTCTGCGCATAGGTGACGCCCAGGTGGCCGTCCAGGTGATTGCCCAGCATCCAGGCCAGATCGGCCGCCGCATCCTTGCCGTTGTAGTCCAGCGAGTCATTGCGGGCGAACGCCACCCGCGAAGCCTCGACCCGCCCCGTCAGCAGTTGCCGGCCCAGCGGCCGCTCAAACACCACGCCGCCGCGATATTGCGTCGTCGTGTCGTCGCGCTCGCCACCCGCGCCAGCCGCGCCGTCGGGCAGGCGAAACAGGTTGGCGTCATAATTGCGCGAGACGGCGGCGAAGGGATGGATGGTATCACTGAGCTCGGCGCGCGCAGGCGCGACGCACGCCACTCCCAAAACAACGGTCAGCAGTCCGGACATGCGGACTGGGACATTAGGCAAAGATCTCGACATTAAAATTTTCTTTTGAGAAGGTCCGTCGGCTGGGCAGGCATACTGACGACAATTACCAGTATGACCAATTCCCAGTGAAAACAATCCACAATCCGAGCAAGCCATTGGTCACGCCGTGGGCCAATATCGGGGAACGAAGATTGCCGCTGTGCACATATAACCAGCCATAGACCAAGCCGGCAACCATTCCGGCCAGCCACAGGTTGTGTTCGAAGCCAAATAATATCACAGCAACAACAAAGCCCCGCAGCCTAGCGTGCGCGGGGGGGGCGTCGAGAAATTGCGGCTCGTCGATCCACCGCATCAGGAACGAACGCCAAAACAATTCCTCCATCACCGGCACCACGATGGCGGCGCCGACGATGCGCAGCGCCACCAGCACCCATTGGACCTGCCCCTGCGCGTCGCGCGGATCGTAGCCGCTGCCGTGGCCGATCAGCATCCAGTCGGCGTCGAGATTAACCCACAGCACCAACACCAGCACGCCGGCGCCCAGCGCCAGCAGCAACTGGCGTCCCGCCGGCCAGGCCAGCGCCAATTCACTATAGCGGCGCCGGTAGTATAACAACAGTGCCGCCACGACGGTGATCTTGAGCGGATAAAGCCAGCGCAGGTCCACCCCCTCCCCCAGCAGCCGCTGCAACAGATCGGCAATGGCGATGAACGCCATGTAACAGGCGAACGGCAGCACGCGCGGCAGCGCGTCGCGCTCAAACACGGGGACTCCGGCACGGCGGCGGACATGAGGACGGAAGGCGCATGGAAGACTCGGGGGGCTGGTGGCTACCGTCGGTATTGTAATAGGAGCAAGTATGGCTGTCCATAGCGCCGGTGTGGCGTACGCTGGCCGACAACTGCATGGCAGCAGAGCGCAGATACCGGTACAATGCCGGTTTCCCCATCCGCAACAGCGGCCCGCTCCGGGCGCGCGGCACGTCTCTTCCCCTCATATTCCCTATGGCTGTCATCTCTTTATCTTCCGCCCAACTGGCGTTCGGTCACGTCGCCCTGCTTGACCACGCAGAATTCTCCCTGGAGGCTGGCGAACGTGTCGGCCTGATCGGCCGCAACGGCACCGGCAAGTCATCGCTGCTGAAAATCATTTCCGGCCGCTTCAAGCTCGACGACGGCCTGCTGGTGATGCAGCAAAACCTGCAAATTGCCTATGTCGAGCAGGAGCCGGTGTTCGATCCGGACATGGCGGTGCACGACGCCGTGGCCGCCGGCATGGGAGAGTTGCCGGGCCTGCTGAAGGAATACGACGCGCTGACCGGCCAATTCGGCCAGGGCAACGACGAGGCGCTGATGGAACGCATGCACGACATCCAGGTCAAGCTGGACGCGGCCGACGCCTGGAACCTGCCGAACAAGGTCGAAACCGTGCTCGACCGCCTGAACCTGCGCGGCGACATGCAGATGAAGACCCTGTCGGGCGGCATGCAAAAGCGCGTGGCGCTGGCGCGCGCGCTGGTGTCGGCGCCGGACGTGCTGCTGCTGGACGAGCCGACCAATCACCTGGACTTCAGCTCCATCCTGTGGCTCGAGGGCCTGCTGCGCGACTTCAAGGGCAGCGTACTGTTCATCACCCACGACCGCTCCTTCCTGGACAACGTGACCACCCGCATCATCGAACTGGACCGCGGCAAGCTGCTGTCCTTCCCCGGCAACTTCACCACCTACCAGGCACGCAAGGCCGAGTTGCTGGAGAACGAAGAGGTCGAGAACGCCAAGTTCGACAAGGTGCTGGCGCAGGAGGAAGTCTGGATACGCAAGGGCGTCAAGGCGCGCCGCGTGCGCGACGAAGGCCGTGTGCGCCGCCTCGAAGCGCTGCGCCTGCAGCGCAGCGCGCGCCGCGACCAGCAAGGCCAGGTCAAGCTGGAGGTGACGGCCGGCGAACGCTCGGGCAAGGTGGTCGCCGAACTGGAAAACATCAGCAAGCATTTCGGCGAGCGCGTCATCGTCAACAATTTCACCGGCACCATCCTGCGCGGCGACAAGGTCGGGCTGATCGGCGCCAACGGCGCCGGCAAGACCACCCTGCTCAAGATGATCCTGGGCGAACTGGCGCCGGACAGCGGCACGGCCAAGCTGGGAACCAAGCTGCAAGTGGCGTACTTCGACCAGATGCGCAGCCAACTCAACGAGGAAGCCAGCCTGATGGACACCATCGCCCCAGGCAGCGACTGGGTCGAGGTCAACGGTGCGCGCAAACACGTGATGAGCTACCTGGGCGACTTCCTGTTCGCACCGGAACGCGCGCGCTCACCGGTCAAGTCGCTATCCGGCGGCGAGCGCAACCGCCTGCTGCTGGCGCGCCTGTTCGCCAAGCCGGCCAACTGCCTGGTGCTCGACGAGCCGACCAACGACCTTGACATCGAGACCCTGGAGCTGCTGGAGGAACTGCTGGAAGACTACCCCGGCACGGTGTTCCTGGTCAGTCACGACCGCACCTTCCTCGACAATGTGGTCACCCAGGTCATCGTGGCTGAAGGCGAGGGCCACTGGCGCGAATTCGTCGGCGGCTACAGCGACTGGGAACGCGTGCGCGACACCATCGCCGCGCAGCCCAAGGCGAGCAAGGCGGCGCCCAAGGTCGAGCCTTCCACACCGGCGGCGGCGACCAAGTCCAAGAAGCTCAGCTTCAAGGAACAACGCGAACTGGAAGAGTTGCCGGCCCTGATCGCCACGCTGGAGAACGAGCAGACCGCGCTGGCGCTGCAGTTGTCGGCGCCCGATTTCTACAAAAAGAACGCGGCCGAAGCCAAGCGGGTCAACGCCCGCGTCGAGGCGATCGAAGCCGAGTTGCTGGCCGCGCTGGAACGCTGGGAACAGATCGAAGCGCGCCGACAAGCTTGACGGGATGGCCTTGCGCGCCAGGATGGGGTAGCATCGCCACAGGCCATCCGATGAGGAACCCATGACACCTGCCCCCCTCCTTGCCCGCCAGCGCGGCGCCGCGCTGCTGGTGCTGGTCACCACGATAGGCCTGGGCGCCGCCGTCGCGGCGATCAACAGCTTCAACGTGCGCCAGGGCGACCAGCGGCGCGAGCGCGAAACGCTGCTGACCTTGAGCGCAGCGCGCGAAGCGCTGACCGGCTTTGCGCTGCGCAATGGACGGCTACCCCGCCCCGCGATCTCCGCCACCGACGGCCGCGAGCGGGAGGCCGACTGCGCCGACGAAATCGCGTGCACCGGCTTGCTGCCATGGAAGGCGCTGGGCATTCCCGCCACCGATGCCTGGGGCAAGCGCTTGCGCTACAGCGTGACGCCGCCGATGAGCAGGAAAAACTTCAGTGCGGTGGAAACGGTGGCGACCAAGCGCCTGGTCACGCGCAACGCGACCGGAGAGAAATATTTTTTGCTGGGGCGAACCGTGTGCGAGGTCACCGCGCAGTGCGCGCCGGCCATCGTCTATTCCAGCGGGCGCAAAAACTTTGGCGTGACTGAACAGGGTGCGCGACTGGCCAACGGCGCGGCCCGCAACATCGACGAGCAACACAACGACAGCGCCAGCAATGACTTCATCGTCCGTCCCGGCAGCACCGACAGCGATGTGCCCGGAGGGGAATTCGACGACCTGGTGGTGTGGCTGTCGCTACCGACACTGTACCAACAGATGGCGCGCGCCGGCGCTTTGCGCTGACCGCGGCGCTGGTATCGCCAACAGGAATCGAACCTGTATCTAAGTCTTAGGAGGACCTTGTACTATCCATTGTACTATGGCGACCACAATCGGCTGGTATTGTACCGCCTACACCGGCAGTCACCAAGGGTTATCAGGCCCGCCCGAGTCCACTCAAGCCCGGCGGCCCGCCCGCATCCGCGCGACACCGACCAGCGCCAGGCCGGCGACCAACAACTGCCATAACTGCGGCTCGGGCACCGCCGCGATTTTATACACCTCGATGCGACCGTAGGTGATCGACGTGTCGGCCGAATTGTCCAGCAGGCTGGTCCACGCGCTATTGCAGGAATTGCTGCAATAGCTGACCATGGACGACGAGCCGGTGTTCAGGTTGTAGTCCACCGCCAGGTCGGCGCCGGCACCAAAGATGGGACCGCTCGAAGGATCGTTGAACGCCAGTACCGCACCGAAATCGTCCGGAATGTCATAGCGCGGGATCTGGTTGTAGATCTTGCCCGAGGTGAGATTGAAAAGCAGGCCGATGCGATGATATTGCGGCACGGTCATCGTCGGGGTGCCTGAGGAATTCCAGTTGTAGGGGTTGTAGCCCCCGATCACCCAGGTCTGACCGGACGAATTGCTTGCCTCCATGATGGAGAAAGTCGGGCCCTTATTGTCGACCGCGGCATGAAATTGCGTCGCGGTATCGCCGCTCGATTTGCTGAACAACAAAGACAATTTCAAATCGGGCCGATCCAGCCACGAAGCCAGCTGGGCTTGGTCAGCGTTGGTCAGCAGCCCCGCACCTGCGGCGCCGGCGGCGCCAGGCAGCGCCAGCGCCAGTGCCAGCGTGGCGCTCATTACTGTGACGACTCTCTTTGCAACGGTCTTCATGGCATTACCTCTTATACAAAATTATCCGATGTGCTAAATATAGCACATTGGCAATTAAAATTAATAGTTTGTTCTTTTGCAAATCAAGTAAGCATATCCCGAACGATGGCGGTGACGACGATTTCCATCAAGGCGGGTGCGTCCAGCACACCCGGCACCGGGACCGCCGTCATCGCCGGGCAAGGCGGCCCACCTGGCGGTTGAAGAGCTTTCATTCAAATTGTCCTTGTTATTTTGATTATATGGCGCCCGCTTGCTGCGCTCGCAGCAATTCGCGCGCGCGTCTATGCTGCGGAGCGGGACTGGCGTTGCGCCGTTCGATGGGCAGAGTCTGGTAATCGGCGCTGCCGT
This sequence comes from Duganella violaceipulchra, assembly GCF_019166075.1. NCBI lineage: Bacteria > Pseudomonadati > Pseudomonadota > Betaproteobacteria > Burkholderiales > Oxalobacteraceae > Duganella > Duganella violaceipulchra. The sequence continues at coordinate 114,716 of NZ_JAHTGR010000002.1, forward strand.
GTTCACGGTCGCCCTGGCGGCCTCACTGGACTTCTGAGCGCCCGCTCTCACGCATCGGCCACCACCGCCGTCACCTCGATCTCCACCCGGGCCCGGTCCTCGACCAGCCCGGCCACCTGCACCGCCGTCATGGCCGGGAAGTGCAGGCCGATGACCTCGCGGTAGGCCGCGCCCACCTCCTTGTAGGCGCCGACGTACTCCTTTTTGTCGAGCACATACCAGGTCATGCGCACGATGTGCTCGGGCCGCGCGCCGGCCTCGGCCAGCACCGCCACCACGTTGAGCAAGGCCTGGCGTACCTGGCCGGCGAAGTCGTCGGTGTGGAACACGCCCTCGCCGTCCCACCCTATCATGCCGCTGACGCACACCGTGCGTCCGCTGGCGGCCACGCCGTTCGAATAGCCACGCGGCCGGACCCAGCCCGGCGGTTGAAGAAATTCCATCATTGTTCCTTGGTGTGTGCCGCGCGCAGCAATTCGCGCGCGATGATCAGTTGCTGGACTTCGGTGGCGCCCTCGTAGATGCGCAGCGCGCGGATCTCGCGGTACAGGCGCTCGACCGGCTGCTCGCTGACCACGCCCAGGCCGCCGAACATCTGCAGCGCGGCGTCGATCACCTGCTGCGCCGTTTCGGTGGCCGTGAGCTTGGCCATCGCCGCCTCCCTGGTCACGTTGCGTCCCTGGTCGCGTTGCCAGGCGGCGCGGTAGGTCAGCAGCGCGGCGGCGTCGATGCCGGTCGCCATCTGCGCCAGCTTGGCCTGCGTCATCTGGAAGTCCGACAGCATCTGGCCGAACATCTTGCGCTGCATGGCGTGCGCCAGCGCCTCGTCCAGCGCGCGCCGCGCGAAACCCAGCGCGGCCGCCGCCACCGAGGTGCGGAACACGTCCAGCGTCGACATCGCGACCTTGAAGCCCTGCCCCGCCGCGCCGATGCGCTGCGTGGCCGGCACGCGGCAATCGCGGAACACCAGGCGCGCCAGCGGATGCGGGGCGATCACCTGGATGCGCTCGGCGATCTCGAAGCCCGGCGTATCGGCGTCGACGATGAAGGCGCTGATGCCCGCCGCCCGCCGCGCAGCCCCCGGCTGCGCGGCTTCGCCGGTGCGCGCGAACACCACGTAGAAATCGGCGATGCCGCCGTTGGAGATCCAGGTCTTCTCGCCATTGAGCACATAGTGGTCGCCATCCTGGACCGCCGCGCACTGCATGGCGGCGACGTCGGAACCGGCCTGCGGCTCGGACAGCGCGAAGGCGGCAATCGCCTCGCCGCGCGCCACGCGCGGCAGGTACGCCTCGCGCTGGGCCGGCGTGCCGTGCAGGCTGATGGCGCCCGAGCCCAGGCCCTGCATGGCGAAGGCGAAATCGGCCAGGCCGTTGTGGCGCGCCAGCGTCTCGCGGATCAGGCAGATGGCGCGGGTGTCGATGCTCTCCCCCGCCGCGCCGGCGATCGCGTGCCGCAGCCAGCCGGCGTCGCCCAGCTGGCGCACCAGCTGGCGGCAGGCGGCATCGACGTCGGCCTCGTGATGCTGCGCGACGTGCTGCGCGGCCCAGGCCTCGAGCTCGCGCTCCAGCACCGCATGGCGCGGCTCGAAGAACGGCCATTCCAGATAGGTTTTATCGCTCATCAGTCGCCTTCGAATTCAGGTTTTTGCTTGGCCACGAAAGCATGGTAGGCGCGGTGGAAATCGTTGGTCGCCATGCAGATCGCCTGCGCCTGCGCTTCCGCCTCGATGGCTTCGTCGACGCCCATATTCCATTCCTGCTGCAGCATTTTCTTGGTCATGCCGTGGGCGAAGGTCGGGCCGTCGGCCAGGCCTTGGGCGAAGGCGCGCGCGGAGGCCAGCAGCGCTTCCGGTTCCTGCAGGCTGTTGAAGAAGCCCCAGCGCTCGGCCTCCGCGCCGGACATCGAACGTCCGGTGTACAACAGCTCGGCCGCGCGGCCCTGGCCGATCACGCGCGGCAGCAAGGCGCAGGCGCCCATGTCGCAGCCGGCCAGGCCGACCCGCGTGAACAGGAAGGCGGTCTTGCTGCGCGCCGTGCCGAGGCGGATGTCCGAGGCCAGCGCCAGGATCGCGCCGGCGCCGGCGCAGATGCCGTCGACCGCCGCCACGATCGGCTGCGGGCAGGCGCGGATGGCTTTCACCAGGTCGCCCGTCATGCGCGTGAACGCCAGCAGGCCGGGCATATCGAGCCTGGTCAGCGGGCCGATGATGTCGTGCACGTCGCCGCCGGAGCAGAAGTTGTCGCCGGCGCCGGTGATGACCACGGCCTTGACGTCGTCCGCATAGGCCAGCGCGCGGAACAGGTCGCGCAGCTCGGCGTAGGAATCGAAGGTCAGCGGGTTTTTGCGCTCGGGGCGATTGAGCGTCAGCGTGGCGACGCCGCCGCTGACCTCAAACAGAAAATGGCTGGCCTGGTAGTCGGCCAGCGCGGCGCGGTTGCCGGGCAGTTGCTGGGCTTCGCCGGGAAGATATCGCATGGTGTGGTTCCTTATTTTTCGTCCGAGGCGTTCAGGTGCTGCTTCATCTGCGACAGCAGCTCGATCATCTGGCTCTTGTCGGCGCCGGACAGGCCTTGCAGCAGCTCGGCGATCCAGCCTTCGTGTTCGGCGGCCATGGTGGCGAAGGCCTTGCGGCCGGCCGCCGTCAGCTTGACGCTGTAGGCGCGGCCGTCCTTCGGGTCCGGTACGCGCACCACCAGCTTTTCCTGCTCCAGCTGGTCGGTGATGCCGGTGATGTTACCGCCAGTGACCATCATGCGCTTGGACAGCTCGCCCATGCGCAGGCCCTGCGGGTAGCGCTCCAGCTGCGCCATCAGGTCGAAGCGCGGCAAGGTGATGCCGAAGCTGGCGCGCAGCCGGCTGCGGATTTCGTTCTCGATCCTGACGGTGCAGGACAGCATGCGCAGCCACAGCTTGAGCGACTGGTGATGGTCCTGCGTCAGGCGGCTGGCCAGGTCCAGCACCGGCGCATCCTCGTCCTCGACCGGGTTTTGTTCGTTCTCGTTGTCTGAAAATGGTGGCATAGTTTCCTCGTACTTCACATGACTTCGCCGCCGGCGACGGCGACGGATTGTCCATTCATGGCGCCCGCTTCGGGCAGGCAAAGCCAGGCCACGGCGCTGGCGACTTCCTCGCTTTGCACCAGCCGCTTCTGCGGATTGCCGGCGGCCAGTTCGGCGCGCGCCTCGTCCGCGCTGCGGCCGGTCCTGGCGATGATGTTGGCGACCGCCTCGCGCACGATATCGGTTTCGGTGTAGCCGGGACAGACGGCGTTGACCGTCACACCCTTGGTGGCCACCTCCAGCGCCAGCGCGCGCGTCAGGCCGATCACGCCGTGCTTGGCGGCGACGTAGGCCGACACGTAACGATAACCGACCAGCCCCGCCGTCGAGGCGACGTTGACGATGCGGCCCCACTTCGCCTCCAGCATGCCGGGTAGCGCGGCCTGGGTGCAGTGGAAGGTGCCGGTCAGGTTCACGTCCAGCATGCGCTGCCACAGCGCGGCGTCGGTCTTGCCGAACGGCGCGGGAGCGGCCTGGCCGGCGTTGTTGACCAGGATGTCGACGCGGCCGAAGCATGCGACGGCGGCGGCGAAGCCGCTGCGCACCGATGCCTCATCGGTCACGTCCAGCACTTGCATGGCGACCGCGCCGCCCAGCGGCTGGGCGATGGCGTTCATGGATACCACGGCGGCCTGCAGCGCCTGCGCATCGCGGCCCGCCAGCGTGACGCGCGCGCCACGCAGCAGCAAGGCCAGCGCGCAGGCAGCGCCGATGCCGCGCGCGCCGCCCGTCACCAGCGCGTGCTTGCCGGCCAGCGGCAGGTTCGCGCCAACCGGGGTCGAGCCGGGCGCCAGATAGGCCGCGCGGGATTTGTTCGCGGTGTTCATCCGTTCACCCTTCCAGCAGCCTGGCCGCGACCTGCTGCGGCGTGAGGCCGGTGCTGGCCGCAGCCAGCTGGCGTTCGCGTTCCAGATTGCGTTCCAGCTGCTGCTTGGCCGGCAGGTACTGCTTGGGCCAGGCGATGGCGGAATAACCGATCTTCGCCGCTTCCGCCAGCGTCCACGCCGGATTGGCCAGGTGCGGGCGGCCGACGGCGCACAGGTCGGCGCGGCCGGCGGCGATGATGCCGTTGGCGTGGTCGGCCTCGAAGATCGAACCGACCGCGATCGCGGCGATGCCCGCCTCGTTGCGGATGCGGTCCGCGAACGGCGTCTGGAACATGCGGCCGTAGACCGGTTTTTCCAGCTTGCTGACCTGGCCCGACGAGCAGTCGATCATGTCGGCGCCGGCGGCCTTGAACAGGCGGGCGATGTGCACCGCGTCGTCCGGCGTGATGCCGCCTTCGACCCAGTCGTGCGCGGAGATACGCACGCTCATCGGCTTGCGCTGCGGCCAGGCGGCGCGCATCGCGGCGAACACGCGCAGCGGATAGCGACATCGGTTTTCCAGGCTGCCGCCATATTCGTCGCCGCGCTGATTGGTCAGCGGCGAGATGAAGGACGACAGCAGGTAGCCGTGCGCGCAGTGCAGCTCCAGCCAGTCGAAGCCCGCCGCGTCGGCCGCCTGCGTGGCGCGCACGAAGTCGGCTTCGATGCGGTCCATGTCGGCCGGCGTCATGGCGTGTGCGGTCTGCGATATGCCGGCCAGGTATTGCTGCTGCGAGGCGGAGACCAGCGGCCAGTTGCCCTTGTCCAGCGGCTGGTCGATGCCGTCCCACATGGCGCGGGTCGAACCCTTGGCGCCGGCGTGGCCCAGTTGCAGCGCGATCCTGGCGTCGCTGTGCTGGTGGACGAAATCGACGATGCGCTTCCAGGCCTGCGTGTGCTCCGGCGCGTACATGCCGGGACAGGCCGGCGTGATGCGCGCATCGGCCGACACGCAGGTCATTTCGGCGAACACCATCGCCGCGCCGCCCAGCGCGCGCGCGCCGAGGTGGGCCAGGTGATAGTCGCCGACGACGCCGTCGACCGCGCTGTATTGCGCCATCGGCGAGACCACGATGCGATTTTTCAAAACGACGTCGCGCACCTTGAACGGCGTGAACATCGGCGGCGCGGCCTTGGCCGGCGCCAGGCCGGCCTGTTCGCCGGCGCGGGCGGCGAACCAGCGCTCGTAGTCCGCCACGTAGGCCGCGTCGCGCAGGCGCAGGTTCTCGTGCGACAGGCGCTGGCTGCGCGTCAGCATCGAATAGGCGAACTGCGGCGCTTCCATCGCCGTATAACGCTCGACGTTCTCGAACCACTCCATCGAATTGCGCGCCGCGCTTTGCAGCTTGATGACCTCCACCGCGCGCGCCGACTGGTACGCCGCCAGCGCGGCCCTGGCATCCGCATGCTGGCCGAAGCAGCGCGCCAGTTCGATCGCGTCCTCCAGCGCCAGCTTGGTGCCGGAACCGATCGAATAGTGCGCCGAGTGCGCGGCGTCGCCCATCAACACCACCGGTACATCGCCATTCCAGTGCACCCATTGCCCGCAGACGATGCGCGGGAACTTGATCCACATGCCGGAGCCGCGCAGGTGCGCCGAATTGGACATCAGCTCGTGCCCATCCAGCTGTTCCGCGAACAGCCGCTCGCAATAGGCGATCGACTGCTCCGCGCTCATGTCCTCCAGTCCCGCCGCGCACCACACGGATTCCGGCGTCTCGACGATGAAGGTCGAGGTGTCGCCGTCGTACTGGTAGATGTGGGCCTGGAACCAGCCGTGCTCCGTCTGTTTGAAGGCGAAGGTGAAGGCGTCGAACTTCTTGCGCGTGCCCAGCCACACGAAGCGGCACTGGCGCGCCTCGATCTGCGGCTGGTAGCTGTCGGCGTAGCGGCCGCGGGTGCGGCTGTTCAGGCCATCGGAGGCGATCACCAGCTGCGCGTTGTAGCGGGCGGCGATCTGCTGGTCGTCCATCACCTCGGTCTCGAACACCAGCGACACGCCCAGCTCCTCGCAGCGCTGCTGCAGGATGTTGAGCAGGCGCTTGCGGCCGATGCCGCAGAAACCGTGGCCGCCGGACGTGACCTTCTCGCCCTTGAAGAAAACGTCGATATCGTCCCAGTGGTTGAACGATTGCAGGATCGCGCGCGCGGTCGCCTCGTCGGAGTTCATCAGGTTGCCCAGCGTCTGGTCGGAGAACACCACGCCCCAGCCGAAGGTGTCGTAGGGACGGTTGCGCTCCACCACCGTGATCTGGCGGCACGGGTCCTGCTTCTTCATCAACAGGCTGAAATACAGCCCGGCGGGGCCGCCGCCTATGCAAACAATATTCATGCGAGTCTCTTTATTCGGTACGCAGCTTGAAACGCTGCAGCTTTCCGGTTTCGGTGCGGGGCAGCGCGGTCAGGTAGCGGATGGCGCGCGGATACTTGTACGGCGCGATCTGCCCTTTGACGAACTCCTGCAGTTGCGCCGTCAACTCCGGCGACGCCCCGTGGCCCTGCTTGAGCACCACGTGGGCCTCGACGATCTGCCCGCGTTCCTCGTCGGCCCGCCCGATCACGCCGCATTCGGCCACGGCGGGATGGCGCAGCAGCGCGTCCTCCACTTCCGGGCCGGCGATGTTGTAGCCGGCCGAGATGATCATGTCGTCGGTGCGCGAGCGGTAGTAGAAATAGCCGTCGGCGTCCATCTCGTAGGCGTCGCCGGTCAGGTTCCAGCCATTGAGCACGTAGTCGCGCTGGCGCTCGTCCGCCAGGTAGCGGCAGCCGGTCGGGCCCTTCACCGCCAGCCGGCCAATCACGCCCGGCCCGACCGGATTGCCGTCGTAGTCGAGGATGCAGGCCTGGTAGCCCGGCACCGGCTTGCCGGTGGCGCCCGGCCGTATCTGGTCGCCCGCCGCCGAAATAAAAATGTGCAGCAGCTCGGTGGCGCCTATGCCGTCTATCATCGCCAGCCCGGTGGCCTGGCGCCAGCTCTCGCGCGTGGCCAGCGGCAGCGCCTCGCCGGCCGAGACGCTTTTCTGCAGGCTGCCGATGTCGTACTTGTCGGCCAGCGGCGCCATCTGCCGGTAGAAGGTGGGCGCCGTGAAGCATACCGTGGCGCGGTATTGTTCGATCGCCTTGAGCAGGGTTTCCGGCGTCAGTTTTTCCAGCAGCACGGCGGTCGCGCCGACCCGCAACGGGAACAGCAGCAAGCCACCGAGGCCAAAGGTAAAGGCCAGCGGCGGCGTGCCGATGAAAACGTCGCTGCGCTGCGAGGCCAGCACCGAGCGCGGGAAGCAGTCGCAGATCGCCATCACGTCGCGATGGAAATGCATGGTGCCCTTGGGGATGCCGGTGGTGCCGGAGGTGAAGCTGATCAGGCAAACGTCGTCGGCCGCCGTGTCCACCGCGTCGAAACCGGCCGGCTGCCGCGCCATCAGCGCTTCCAAACCACCATCGGCGGCGCCGAACCACAAGGTCTTCGCCTTCACCGCGGAGGGCAAATCCACCGCTTCCATTTCGGCGCGCAGGCCGTCGGCGCACAGCACGGCGTTGATCTCGGCCTTGGCGGCGATCGTGCCCAGTTCGCGCGCGCGCAGCAGCGGCATGGTGGGCACCGCGATGCAGCCGGCCTTGAGCACCGCCAGCACGCAGGCCGCCATCATCGGATTGTTGGCGCCGCGCAGCAGCACACGGTTGCCCGCCTCCAGTCCCAGCGGGCCGCGCAGCACGTGGGCGATGCGGTCGATCTGCTCCAGCAGTTGCGCGTAGGTCCAGCTGAGCTGCTCGCCGCGCACCGCGACGCGTTCGGCGCCGCCGCCGGCCAGCGCGCCCTCGAACAGCTCCGCCACGCAATTGAGACGCGGCGGATATTGAAGCTCGGGCAGGTCGAAGCGCAACTCGGGCCATTGCTCCGGCGGCGGCAAGTGCTCGCGCGCGAAACGGTCGGTATGTGCGCTGTCGCCGCTGGCGACGGAAGCGCTGGCGGAACTGGCTGTCGGTCTGGTCATGGTCGCCCTGAAGTTGAAGGTCGTTCGGTGTCCGCTGCTCACCCAGCAGATACTTTAAACCTAAACTATCTCGACATCAAGTGCTATCGTTCAGGCGGAGGCGCCCTGCCGTACCAGGCCGGATTGATGGATCACGGCGCGCACCACGTCGGCCAGCACCGCTTGCACCGCGTCGTTGGTCAGGCCGCCCGGATCGAAACCCTTCAGCGCGACGGCCGCGCCGTCCAGCCCCAGCGTGACGCAACCGGCGTGCAGACGGTCGATGCGCGCCTGCGCCTCCGGCTGCTGGGCCTTGGCCAGCAGGACCTCCAGGTCGCCGCCGGCGGCGGTCAGCTGGTTCTGGAAACCGCTCAGGTAGACCAGCAGCCGCTCGGCGTTGATGCCCAGGCGGCGCAGGGTGGTGGCGGGATCTTCGGCGTGGTGGTCGTAGCCGCTGGCCGCCTGGTCGAGGAAACCTACCAGGTGCACGCGCACCTGCTCGGCCTGGAATGGTTTGACGATGTAGCCGGCCGCGCCGGAACTGGAGGCCTCCTGCACGGTGTCCTTGTCGTTGGCCGACGTCACCAGCACGAAGGGCATGGTGTTCAGTTCCGCATGCGCCTTCACACGCTGGAGCAGCTCCATGCCGGACAGGCGCGGCATGCGCAGATCGCAGAAGCAGATCGCGGGACGCAGGCCGTCTTCCAGCTGCTGCCAGGCGTCGGCGCCGTCTTCCGCTTCGACGATATCGAACTTGCCGCAGCTGTCGATCAGGTGCATCAACACCATGCGCGAGACGACATCGTCGTCGACTACCAGAACTTTCATGAGACTCCCTGTGCCCTAAACAACTACTCTTGTGTGACCTCAGTACGGCACTTTCCGACGATATTACATGAAAAACCGGGTCCATACGTCCTGGACAGACAAGGATTTGTGCGAATTGCCGCAGCTTACAAAGTGCTAGCCGCGCCGGCCCGCCGCAGCAAGGCGCGCAGCTGGGGCATGGCATCGGCGATGCGCGGCCAGTTGCCATGGTCCGCATCGAGCTCCAGTTCCCCGCACAGCGCCTGCAATTCCTGCTCTTCCAGATAACCGGCGCTGCCTTTCATGCCATGCAGCAGACGGCTGGCGGTGTCGGCGTCGGCCTGCGCCACCGCGCGTTCCAGCTCCGCCAGCCGCAGCGGCGCGTCCTGGTGGAAGGCGCTGCGCAGGCGCAGTTTCAGGTCGCTGCCGCCGCTGTGCTGCGCCAGCCGGGCCGGTTCCTCGTCGGCCGGCGCCACGCCGAACAGCGAGTCCAGCTCCGGCGTGCCCAGCGCCGGGTTGTGGCGCACCTCCATGCGCGGCAGCTGCACGCCCCGCTGCAGCTGGCGTTCGATCGCGCGGCTGAGCTGGAAGTGCAGCTTGTCCTCGTCGATCGGCTTGGTCAGGAAATCGTCCATGCCGGCGGCCAGGTAGCGGCTGCGGTCTTCCTCGCTGGCGTTGGCGGTCAGCGCGATGATCATCAGTTCCTGGTCGCGCACCGGCGCCGCCTCGCTGCCGCCCGAGCGTATCATGCGGGTGGCGCTGGCGCCGTCCATTTCCGGCATGCGGCCGTCCATCAGGATCAGGTCATAGCGCGTCAGCGAGCAGGCCTTGACCGCCAGCGCGCCGTTGGCCGCGATGTCGACCTTGTGGCCCAGGTCTTCCAGCATCATGCGGATGATGATCTGGTTGGTCGGGAAATCCTCCGCGCACAGCACCTTGAGCTGGTGGCTGTGCGGCTCGCGCGGCACGTGCGGCACCAGCGGCGGCGGCACGCCGTTGGCCAGCGGCAGTTCGAACGAGAAGGTGCTGCCCTCGCCCGGCGCGCTGACGGCGTTGATGCCGCCGCCCATCAGTTCGACCAGCTGGCGGCAGATCGCCAGTCCCAGGCCGGTGCCGCCGTAGCGGCGCGTGGTGGAGGCGTCGGCCTGCTCGAACTGCTGGAACAGGCGCGGTATCGCCTCCGCCTCGATACCGATGCCGGTGTCGGTGACGCTGAAGCGGATGCGGTTGAGCGCTCCCTTGTAGCCGGCGCGGGCCCGCGCGTCGTCCTCATGCGGCACGCGTTCGACGCGCATCCGCACCGAACCGTGCTCGGTGAATTTGAAGGCGTTGCCGACCAGGTTGACCAGCACCTGGCGCAGCCGGGTCGGATCGCCGACGACGAACTGCGGCAGGCCTTCGCCGAACTCCAGGCAAAATTGCACGCTGTGCGCGGCGGCCTGCTCCTCGAACAGGCTGACCACGTTCTCCACCGCCGACGACAGCGAGTAATCGATATTCTCGATGGTCAGCTTGCCGGCCTCGATCTTCGAGAAGTCCAGCAGGTCGTTGATGATCGACAGCAGCGACTGCGCGCTGGCCTGGCCGCGCAGGATCTGCTCGCGCGTGCTGACCGCCAGCCGGCTGTCGCGCAGCGCGAAGCCCAGCATGCCGATCACGCCGGCCAGCGGGGTGCGCATCTCGTGGCTCATATTGGCCAGGAATTCGGACTTCTGGCGGGTGGCGTCTTCCGCCTTCTGCTTGGCCAGGCGCAGGCGCTCGTCGTTCTCCTGCAAGGCGCGGTTGGCCAGCGCCAGCTCCTCGGTGTGCAGCCGTACCTGACGCTCCTGTTGCAGCAACTGGGCCTGGGTCTGGCGCAGGGTTTGCAGCGTCTCCTCCAGCTGCTGGTAGGCGCGGGCGTTTTCCAGGCCGGCGGCCGCGTGCGAGGCCAGCGTCTGCAGCATGTCCATGTGGACCTGCTGGTAGCTGTTCTTCTCCACGCTCTGCACGCACAGCAGGCCGACCACCTTGTCGTTGGCCACCAGCGGCGCATACATCATCGATTGCGCCACGGCCGCCGGCAGGCCGTCTTCGCGCAGGCAGGTCACCAGCGTGTCCAGGCCCGATTCGTCCATGTAGTTGCGGAACTCGGCGTCGAAGTCGTTGATGAACACCGGCTTGCGCTCGCTCAGGCACCACACGGCCAGCTGGTTGGGCTGATCCAGGCGGCGCTGGTAGGGCAAGGTGCGCACGCCGGCGTCGATGGCGAACGGGAAGTCGATCACGCCCTGCTCCTCGCGCACGAAGCCGATGCCGAAGATCTGCGCATCCATCAGGTGGTGCACGTGGCGGTACAGCGTGCGCATCGAGGTTTCCATGTCCAGCGTGGCGCTCATCTCGCGACCCAGTTCGCTCAGGACCGAGATGTTGCGGTGCGCCTGCTCGACGTTTTCCTTCTGCCGCTCGACTTCCTCTTTTTGCCGCTCGGTGTCGACGCGGCGCTGCTCGGCCTCGGCGCGCTGCGCCTCCGCCTCCAGGCGGCGCTGCTCCAGTTCCTGCTTCTGCTGTTGCAGCAGCAGGTTCTTGTGCTCGACTTCCGCCGTGCGCGAGCCGACCAGCTCCTCCAGCCGCTGTTGCTGCTGGTGCAGGCTGCGCACGCGCGCGGCGTAGGCGGCGTAGGCGGAGCCCAGCAGGGCCACGCCGAACAGGCTGCGGAACCACCAGGTCTTCCAGAACGGCGGCAGGATGGTGATCTCCAGCGTGGCGGCGTTGTCGTTCCAGATGCCGTCCTTGTTGGCGGCCTTGACGCGGAAGGTGTACCGGCCCGTATCGAGATTGGTGTAGGTGGCGAAGCGCTTGGTGGAGTCGGTGACGACCCAGTCCTCGTCGAAGCCCTGCAGCTGGTAGGCGAAGCGGTTGCGCTGCGGCGCCGCGTAGTGCAGCGCCGCGAACTCCAGCGAGAACACGGAGTCGCTCTCCAACAGCGTCAACGCGTTGGTGTATTCGATCGCCACCTTCAGCACGTCGGGATGTTCACCCTGCCCCGGCTTGAGCGACTTGTTGAAGATCTGGAAATCGGTGATGGCGACGGTCGGCGCCACGCTGTTCTCGCGCACCTCCGCCGGCACGAAGGCGGTGATGCCATTGAAGCCGCCGAAGTACAGCGTGCCGTCCGGCGTGCGCAGCGCGGCGCCGTCGAAGTAGGCGCCCTCGATGGTGCCGTCGGCGCCGCTGTAGTTGCGCACCAGGCCCGTGCCGGTGTTCAGGCGCGACAGGCCGCTGTTGGTGCTCAGCCAGAGGTTGCCGGTGTCGTCGGGCAGGATGGAGGCGATGGCGTCGTCGGCGATGCCGTCCTTGCGCAGGTAGCGGCGGAAGCGGATGGCGCCGTCGGCCGCCACTTCCATCTTGTTCAGGCCCGCCGCCGTGCCGACCCAGATGACGCCGCGGCCGTCCTCGTACAGGTAGTGCACCTCGTCGTGACTGAGGCTGAACGGGTCGGCCGGGTCGCGCCGGAAGTGGCGGAACCTGCCGGTCTTGCGGTCCAGCAGATCGAGGCCGTTGAAGGTGCCGATCCACAGCTGGCCCTTGCGGTCCTCCAGGATGGGGCGCACCACGTTGTCGGACAGGCTGTTCACGTCGGACGGGTCGTGGCGGAAGGTGCGCACGTCCATGGTCTGCGGGTCGAGCCGGTGCAAGCCGCCGCGCGAGGCGATCCACAGGATGCCGCTGCGGTCGCCGACGATGTTGCGGATGGTGTCGCTGGCCGGGTCGCCGCGCACGAAGGACAGCGCCTTGATCGCGCCGCTCTCCACGTTCAGGTGGTTGACGCCGGCCCGGCCGCCTATCCACATATTGCCGTTCTTCTCGCGCCACAGCGCGGTGACCTGGTCGTCGCTCAAGCTGTTGGCGCGCTGCGGATCGTGGCGCCACACCTTGCCCTCGCCGCTGACCGGATCGTACAGATTCAGGCCGCCGCTGCTGCCCAGCCACAGCTGGCCGCGCGCCTCGGCGACGATGGCGCGCACCTTGTTGTCCGACAGCGTGTTGGGGATGTCGGCCTGGCGCACGATGCGGGCGAAGCCGCCGCTGCCCAGGTCCACCCGGCTGGCGCCGTCGTTCCAGGTGCCGACCCAGAAGGTGCCGACGCGGTCGCGGAACAGCGCCGAGATCTGGTTGTCCGCCACGCTGTGGCTGTCGCTGAACTGGTGGATGTACTGCACCAGCCGGTTCTCCGACGGCAGCCAGCGCAGCAGGCCGTCGGCCTGGGTGCCGACCCAGACGTTGGTTTCGGCGTCGACGTACAAGGTGGTGATGCTCATGCCCGGCTTGATGCCTTCGCGCGGGCCGAGGCGGCGGCGCTGCGGCTCCTTGCCCAGCAGGCGCCATTGTTCCAGGCCGCCCAGGGTGCCCACCCACAGCGTCTGCGCGCTGTCGACCTGCAGCGCCAGCACCGCGTTGAACTTGCTGTCGCCGCTGGCGTCGATGGTGAAGTGCTGGAAGCGCGAATCGCCCGGCGCCAGCATATCGAGGCCGGTGGCGGTGGCCACCCACAGGCGGCCGGCGGCGTCGCGCGCCAGCGCGTTGACCTGGTCGTTGGCCAGGCTGCCGGCATCGGCCGGGTCGTGGTGCCAGCTGGTGAAGCGGCCGCTGGCCGGGTCGAAGTGATGCAGGCCGTCGGCGCTGGCCAGCCACAGGCCGCCCTTGCCGTCGTCGGCGATGGCGCGCACGTGGCGGTTGCCGTTGCCGCGCTGCGGCGATTCGTGCGGCAGGAAGTGGGTGAAGCTCTTGGTGGCGGCGTCGTAGCGATCCAGGCCGCCGTCGGTGCCCACCCACAGCTGGCCGCTGCGGTCCAGGTGCAGCACGCGCACCCAGTTGTCGGCCAGGCTGCGCGGATCGGAGACGGCGCTCTTGTAGGTGATGGTGCGGTAGCCGTCGAAGCGGGTCAGGCCGGCCTGGGTGCCGAGCCAGACGAAGCCCTGCTTGTCCTGGGCGATGGCCAGCACCGATTCCTGCGCCAGCCCGTGCTCGACGCTGAGCTGCTCGAAGCGCAGCGTGCGTGGCGGCGCCCCCGCCCATGCGGCGGCCCCGCCCAGGCCCCACAACAGCAGGACGGGCAGCAGCAAACGGCTACAGAGGCGGATTAAAAACAGCAAGGGAGCCCCGTTTATCCAGATATCGCGCGCACGTCAGGACTCGAAAAAAGCCAGTACGTCGTCCTTGCGCGCTTGCGTGTCGCGCTGTCCGAGGCGGATCAACTCGCAAGTATATGTCGATTCGAACAATAGGTACGACGCAAGTGCGGCGCCGCGTGTTTCGGTCGCGCCTATCCCCGACAGCATGGTGCGTATCGGCGCCGGCAAACTGGCGATGTGGCGGCTGGCGATATCGTCGAGCCGTTCGGACGGCGCGATCACCAGCAGCTGCACCGGCTTGAGCGGGGTCTTCTCCAGCAGCTCCGGCGGCAGCATGGACAGCGTCTTGTTGATCCGCTCCAGCCGTTCGATGTCGACCGCCAGGCTGTCGAGAAAGATCGACGACATCGCATGGCCGGCGATCTGCGCCAGGCTGGGATAACGGGCCGCGCTTTTTTCGGCGGCGCTGCGGGCCGGTTCGGTCAGGCGCCCTGCGCCGACCACCAGCACCTTGCTGGCGCCCAGGTGGATGGCGGGCGAGATCGGCGCCAGCTGGCGCATCGAACCGTCGCCGCAGTATTCGCGGTGGCCGCCCATGTACAGCGGCGTGGCCGGGAAGATGAACGGGATCGCCGACGACGCCAGCAAATGCTCGACGCCGATCTGGTCCTGCAGAGCCACGCGCTGCATGCGTATCCACGGCGCGATGTCGGCGGCGGTCTGGTAAAAGGTCAGGTGGTTGCCGGCGGTGTAGGACGAGGCGGTGACGGCCAGCGCGTGCAGCAGGCCTTCGGACAGCACCGCGTCCAGCCGCGGCAGATCGAGCATGCGGTGCAGCAGGCCGACCAGCGGGGTGTTGTCCAGCAGCGAGGCGGGCGGCGCGGCGCGCCACTTGCGCAGCAGCCAGCCGAACGACAGCAGCGACAGCCAGCGCGCGCCGGAGCGGATCACGCCCAGCGAATCGGCGCGGTAGACCTGTTCGACCTCGATGTTCTGCCAGACGTCGAGCAGCTTTTGCACGCCCTCGCCGAAGTTGTCGGCGCGGCAGGCCAGCGCGGTGGCGTTGATGGCGCCGGCCGAGGTGCCGCAGATGATGTCGAACGGATTGCGCGCGGGCGGCCAGCCCGCTTCCCACAGTATCTCCGAGATCGCCTGCAGCACGCCCACCTGGTAGGCGGCGCGGGCGCCGCCGCCCGTCAGGATCAACCCTGTTTTCTTTTGAATTCCCATACGACAAGATTAGCAGGGTCTACCGGGTTTGGGGAGGCGCGGGGGCCAGTTTGGAGCCAGTTTAGAGGCATTAGTCGCCTAATACGACACCTTCGCGACGGGGATCGGCGCCGCCGAACCACTCCTGCTTGCCTTCGACGGTGCGGCGCTGGATGCCCTGCAGGCCGGAGTTGAGCTCGAACTCGCGCACCTGGTGGCCGCGCGCCTTGAGCTGCTCGACCACGGCCGGCGACACCCGCCCCGCTTCCAGTTCGGTGGGCCCGTTGCGGCTGCCGAAGTTGGGCAGGCTGATGGCCTGCTGCACGTCGAGCTTCCAGTCCAGCGTGCCGACCAGCACCTTGGCCACGTAGTTGATGATGGTCGAACCGCCCGGCGAGCCGGTGGCCAGCACCATGTTGTGGGTGCCCTTGTCGAACACAAGCGTCGGCGACATGGCGCTGCGCGGGCGCTTGCCGGCCTGCACGCGGTTGGCGATCGGGCCGTTTTCGTCCTGCGAATCGAAGGAGAAGTCGGTCAGCTGGTTGTTGAGCATGAAGCCGTCGACCATCTGGCGCGCGCCGAAGGCGTCTTCCACCGAGGTGGTCATCGACAGGCCGCCGCCAAAGGCGTCCACCGCCACCAGGTGCGAGGTGGACGGCTTGTCGATGGCGGTGTCGGCGCCCCACGCGACCTGCATGGTGGCCGGCGTGCCGTAGTTGGCGCGGCCCATGGATTTTTCGCCGATCAGCGCCGCGCGCTGCTTCAGGTAGCCCTTGTCGAGCAGCGCGGCCACGCCCTTGCCGGGCAGCGGCACGAAATCGGTGTCGGCGGCGTAGCGGTTGCGGTCGGCGTAGGCCAGGCGGCCGGCCTCGGTGAACAGGTGGATGCCTTCGGCTGTCAGCATGCCGTTGACCGGTTTATATGGGCTGATGTCCTTCACTTCCAGGATGCCCAGCATCTGCGCGATGGCGATGCCGCCGGACGACGGCGGCGGCGCGCCGCACACGGTCCACGCCTTGTAGTCGCTGCAGACCGGCGCGCGCTCCTTGGCCTGGTAGCCGGCGATGTCGGCGGCGGTCAGCTTGCCGGGATTGGTCGGATGCGCGGCCACCTTGGCGGCGATGTCGCCGGCGATGCGGCCTTTGTAGAAGGCGTCGGCGCCGCCGTCGGCGATCTCGCGCAGGGTGCGCGCCAGTTCCGGGTTCTTCAGCAGGTAGCCGACCGGGCGCGGTTTGCCGTCCTCGCCGAAGAAGTAGGCCTTGGCGACCGGATCGCGCGCCAGGTAGCGGTCGTAGTTGAGCAGCGCGTTCAGGCGCGGGCTGACATTGAAGCCGTCTTCGGCCAGCTTGATGGCCGGCGCGAACAGCGCCTTCCACGCCAGCTTGCCGTGCTCCTTGTGCGCCAGCTCCAGCATGCGCAGCACGCCGGGCGCGCCGACCGAGCGGCCGCCGATCACGCCGATCTCGCGCGAGACGGCCTTGCCGTCCTTGTCCTGGAACAGGTGTTCGTCCGCCGAGGCGGGCGCGGTTTCGCGGCCGTCGTAGGATTGCACGCGCTTGCCGTCGGAGTACAGCAGGAAGGAGCCGCCGCCGATGCCGGACGATTGCGGCTCGACCAGGGTCAGTACCAGCTGGGTGGCGATGGCGGCGTCGATCGCGCTGCCGCCCTGCTTGAGCATCTGGTAGCCGGCCTGGGTGGCCAGCGGATTGGCCGCCGCCACCATGAATTTTTGCGCGGACTTGCCGGCTTTCTCGGTGTAGCCGGTGGCGATTTCGGGCGCCACGTCGGCGCCGGTGCGCTGTGCGTAAACAGGTGCGTGCAGCAGCGAAAGGGACAGCGCGAGGCTCAGCGCCAAAGGCTCGATATGAAACTTGCGGAACATGGACTCTCCAAAATAAGAGGCGCGCGGCCAGGGCCGCGCGCCCGATCACTCTGGCATCCTACACGAAATCGAGTAAACCGTTTACTTCGGCTGCATGCGGATGGCGCCGTCCAGGCGGATGGTTTCGCCGTTCAGCATGGTGTTCTCGATGATGGTCTTGGCCAGGTGGGCGTATTCGTCCGGGCGGCCCAGGCGCGGCGGGAACGGCACCATATTGCCCAGGGCGGTGCGCACTTCTTCCGGCATGCCCATCAACATCGGCGTTTCGAAGATGCCGGGGGCGATGGTCATCACGCGGATGGCGCTGCGCGACAGGTCACGCGCCATCGGCAAGGTCAGGCCGGCGACGGCGGCCTTGGAGGCGGCGTAGGCGACCTGGCCGATCTGGCCGTCGAAGGCCGCGACCGAGGCGGTATTGATGATCACGCCGCGCTCGCCGCTATCGGTGGCGGCGGTCTTGCCCATCGCGTCGGCGGCCAGGCGGGCCATGTTGAAAGTGCCGACCAGGTTGATGTTGACGGTGCGCTGGAACACGTCCAGCGGGTGCGGGCCGTCCTTGCCGACGGTCTTGACGGCCGGCGCCACGCCGGCGCAGTTGATCAGGCCGCGCAGCGTGCCCAAGGCGACGGCGGCGTCGACCACGGCCTTGCCGTCGGCTTCCGAGGTGACGTCGCACTTGACGAAGACGGCCTTGAGTTCGGCGGCCAGCGCCTCGCCCGGTTCCACCTGCACGTCGGCCAGCACCACCTTGCCGCCCTGCTCGACGATCATGCGCGCGGTCGCGGCGCCCAGGCCCGACGCGCCGCCGGTGACGATGAATACATTGTTCTGAATTTGCATGTCTGTCCCTATCTCGTTTTTATTTGACGTTTACGTTAACGTCACATCGCAATTGTAGCTAATTTTTCATCTTCGAGTAAGTCGTTTGCGGTACCGTTTTTTTCGACTGCATGCGCGCTTGAAGCGCCTGCTCCATCGCCATCGCGGCAAGCACGATCAACAAGGGCATGATCGGCTCCCGGTAGCGATAAATCACGTAAAACATCATGTGCACGGCGGTGTAGCACAGGACCGCAAGCCAGAGCAGGCCGGTATTCTTGCTGCGCAGCCGCCGATAAACAACGCCGGCCACCGCCGCGCCGCAGATCAACAGGTATTGTGCGAGCCAGGCCAGCCGCGTCAAAGCCTCGCCCCTGGGCTGGGGGCCCTCCCCCTCGTGTACCGGCGGCATCCAGAACAGAGCAACTTTCCTCAATGCAAGAGTAACAAACTGTGCCGGATGCTGCTTGATCCAATCGATCGCCTCATGTTTCAAGGTGTCATTTGCCACGACCTCGCCCTGCTTGCGCAACTGTTGCCAGCTGGCGCCTCTTGGCGTGTCGGCAATGGAGACAAACATGCCGTCGGCCGAGGAATTGTTACCTATGTAGAGATTAAAGCCACCATTGGTATTTAAAACCGGGGCGCCAACGACCTGGTAGTTGCGTATCAGCCAGGGCGCCACCACCAGCATGGCAACCAATCCGGCCAGGCCCAGTGTGGCCAGCTTCCGGGGAAGCGGCCAGGATGTGGTCATCAACGCGATCGCCAGTATCGGGGTAAGCGCCAAACCGGAATTTCCTGTGATGGCAAGCAGACCAAGAACCGCGCCAACCGAGATCGCGATCCGCGCCGAAGGCCGCGCTGTACATCGCAAGGAAAGCAGGACAACGCCGAGCATCAGCGGCGTCATGAGATTTTCTTTGGAAAGATATGCCGCATATATCCACGACGGCAAGTACACGGCGAAAAGGCCGGCACTGAGCAGCCGCCCCACCTTGCCGGCGCCGGCGTCCCGCGCGATCAAATAAATCAGCCAGGCGCTGACCGTGCACAGCAATGCGTTGGCCAGCAGCGCCGCCAGCAGATGGTGGCCGAACACGGCGTACACCGGCGCCAGAACAAACAAGGGGTAGCCGGCACTCAAAAATGCGGCATTTCCCCCGTCAACCAAACCCTTGCCCGCCAACAGGTTCACCGCCATGCGTTCGTATCCGGCATAGTCGCTGACAGGCTGGAATTGGAAAGCAAAGGCTGTCGCGATCCGCACCAGAAACGCGACCAGCAAAATCAGAACCAGCCACTGCTTCTCACGCATAGCCCCCCCTAATTCAACCCAAAGAAATGTGCGATCAGCATCGTGACACCCATGACAATGATGGCGCTCCTGCTGCCACGGTCTTTGATCGCATAGATCACGGGATCGTCGTGCATCTCTCCGCGCGCGGTCTTGATCCAAAGCCGGGCCAGCCAGTAAATCAATCCCAAAGCCACCAGCCACAATAAATCCGGTGTCGCGTAGCGGGCTTGGGTATCGGGGGAGTTGATGAAAAGCCCGAACACGACGACTGCGGACATGGCGGATGCCAGCCCCAGCGGCGATAACACCGCCAGGTCCGTTACCCGGTAGTCGCGCCCACAGGCAGCGGCCTTGCCGATCTGTTCCAGCGAAATCAGTTCAGAGCAGCGTTTCACCAGTGCCAGACTCAAGAACATAAACACCGAGAAGGCCAGTAGCCAGGCACTGGTGACAACGGCAATGGCCACGGAACCGGCCAGGATGCGCAGGGTGTAAAGTATGGACAGCATGATCACGTCTATCAGCACGTATTCCTTGAACAGCCAGCTGTAGGTGCTGGTCAGCACGACATACAACAGCAGCATGAAAAAGAAAGGCTGGGAGACCACCAGCGCCAGCGCCACCGCCAGCAGGAGCAAGCCGCCGGCGACAGCAAGTCCTGCAAGTATCGGTATCCTGGCGCTGGCAAGCGGACGGTGCTTTTTCCGTGGATGCGCCCGGTCGCTTTCCAAGTCCCATAAGTCGTTGACCACATACGTTGCAGACGCGGCCAACGAAAATGACAGGCAGGCGATGGCGGTGGTCGCAAGCCGGGCGCTATCCATGAATGAAAAAGCGGTCAGCAAGGGAACGAACAACAGCAGGTTTTTCAGCCACTGGTGAACCCGCAGTGCCTTCAGCCACGTGGAAAAACCGACAGCCTCCCTGGGGAATTCCTGCTCAACCGAGTTGCGGCGCCGGACGGATTTGCTCAAGCCGGCCGAGGCCCCAACCAAAACAGCTGCCTGCGCCGCGTTCCAGATGGGAATGTCCGCGCGGCTATCGCCGGCATACACAAACTCGGCGCCAACCTTTTGCTGGATGGCTGCCAGTTTGGTGTTGCCCTTGAGGTTGCAGCCCATGTCCGTAGCAAGTACCTCATCGAACAACGCCAGGTGGTCGGCTACGTCATGGGCGATTGACCGGTGCGCCGCCGTGGCCAGGATGATACGGCGCCCCTTGTTTTTTTCGCCGTAGAGATAGGCCAGAAAGGCCTCACGGTAAGGCAAGTGGGCTGCCGAGATCCTTGTATGGGATGAGACCGTTTCCTTGAAAGCTGCACGCCCTTTCAGCAACCAGAAAGGCAGGCGCAGCAAATTGAGGGGGGATTGCTTGACGAGTTGGATGACCGATTCAAGCAGCGTATCGGTTGGCGTCAATGTGCCATCGAGATCGACCACCAATGGACAAGCGGCGGCTGTGTTGGCCTGGGCTGAGTCGTTGACTTCCTGCGCTTGGCTCAAGTCGATGGTCATGGGGGTTGTGATAGTCCTGGGTTAGACGAACCAGCCCTATCACTATGACATTGGCCTCAGGTGCCGATGTCGACTACGTCAAACAAACGCGTCGATTTTGGGTGCGCTTGGAACGCGGCGGCGCCACTTCAGCGGTTGATGACAGCCGCCAGTTGATACGCACGTTTGCTTGACTTGGCATCTGTCGCGGGGAGATGCAACCTGAACGACATGACCTGCGGCGGCGTGTTGTCGGCGCTAAGGTTCAATTCGTAAAACACCGGTTGCCCATCGCTGGCGGTGGAAGCGTAGCGGACTTGAACAAAGTTCTGGACTTTGAACGGGAGGTTTTTATGCCGGGGGACTTCCAACCTGATGCTTTTCCCGTCGGGCAGCGTCGCGACAGAATGTATCGTCGAAAAACCGCCAAGGCTATCGTCGACGCGTTTCAAGGCACGCTCGGTCGTCCCGGCTTTTTGCGTTGGCTCCGGCGCGAACAGCGCCGCCGCGTCCTTATACCGCTGGTGCTGTAGCGCATCCACGAATCTGTCGGCGACCATGACGGGGCTCACGTCAGCAGCGGCGGCGGCATGGGAAACGACCGACGCGCAGACCATAAGTGCGCCAAGGTTGACTAGGTTGAACTTCATGTACGCTACGCCCGTATTCATTGATAAGCAGACAGAATACTTGATCACAGGGTACAAAAGTTACTCACATTGTCACCACAAGCCGGTAAGTTGCGCATTAGCATTGCAACCAGACGCCATTACGATTGCAGACTTTGCCGGCAGGTGAGATGGCCGTGCCGGGGCCGGCGTTGTTGATGCGCGCGCCGCTGGCGTCATTGCAGCCGGTGGGGCCGCAGTTGTTCAACGCCTTGGGCGCATTGGGAGGATTGAGCAAGGTTTGCAGCGACGGCGACGGCGGCGCGGCAGGCATCGCCACTTGCGGCGCCTGCTTGACTACCGGCATGCGCTGGATGATCTGAGAGACCGGACGGCGCGGCATCGGCTTGCGCGCCGGCGCGGTGCGACAGGGTTCGACCGCCAGGCGCAGGCCGTCGGCACTGAGTGTGCAGACCGGCAGTTTGGCGTATTCACGTAACTCGGGGCTGGTGGAGGCGGCGATCCTGACGGCGCCAGGCTCCGGCGCCTGCGCGACGGCCAGCCCCCCTGGCAGCGCCAGCATCAGGCACAGGGCGGTACGCAATGTCATGGCGGCGGCACCACGGTGGCCGTCATGGCCCGCCACGGCAGCAGGCAGGCGGTGATGTTGGGATAGTAGCCGCGCGGATTGTCACAGTAGTAAAGGCGCCGCGACGAGATCCCTGCATCGGGCGGCGGCAGGTACAGCGGTGCATCGGCGTAGTAGCCGGGCGGATAGTAGTAGCCGTTGTAGTAGGGACCGTAGTAGCCGTAGCGCGGCCAGTACAGCGGCGCACCGATAAAGATGCCGCCGCGGACGTAGCCGCCGTGGCCGTGATGATAGCCGTGGCCGCCTCCGCCATGGAAATGCCCATGACCGCCGCCACCGTGGCCATGCTGCGCCCAGGCATTGGGGCTGATCAGCATTCCCAGCAGGAAGGCCAGCGTCAGCGCCGGTTTCAACATGTTCATGGCGTCACCTCGCGAAGTGCTACACCTTCATTATTAGCAGGTGTAGCACCGGAGGGAAGCATCTGAAACAATTGGTAACGCTTACTTGCCTTGCGGTGGCGCAGCTGGCGGCTGGTCGGCTGGCGCGCCCGGGCTCGGGACCGGGCCTTCGGTCATCGGCGCGCCGACCGGTGGCGGTGGCGCATCGGCCGGCTTCATCATGCCCCTGTCCGGCGCCACCATCATCGTCGGCTCCGGCGCGGTGATCGCGCTGACCGGCACCGGCACGGACACCGCCAGCCAGCCCGAGGCCGGCAGCAGCGGCACCAGCAACAAGGCCACGATGTTGATGATCTTGATCAGCGGATTGACCGCCGGGCCGGCCGTGTCCTTGTACGGATCGCCCACGGTGTCGCCGGTGACGGCCGCCTTGTGCGCGTCCGAACCCTTGCCGCCGAAGTGGCCGTCCTCGATGTATTTCTTGGCGTTGTCCCAGGCGCCGCCGCCGGTGGTCATCGAGATCGCCACGAAGAGGCCGGTCACGATGGTCCCCATCAGCATGCCGCCCAGCGCGGCGGCCCCCAGCAGCATGCCGACAACGATCGGCACCACCACCGGCAGCAGCGACGGGATGATCATTTCCTTGATCGCCGACGCGGTCAGCATGTCGACCGCCTTGTCGTACTCCGGCTTGGCCGTGCCTTCCATGATGCCCTTGATGTCGCGGAACTGGCGGCGTACTTCCACCACCACGGCGCCGGCGGCGCGGCCCACGGCCTCCATCGCCATCGCGCCGAACAGGTACGGGATCAGGCCGCCGATGATCAGGCCGACGATCACCATCGGGTTCGACAAATCGAAGGTGATGCTCTTGCCGGTCGATTCCAGCGCGTGCGTGTAGTCGGCGAACAGCACCAGCGCGGCCAGGCCGGCCGAACCGATCGCATAGCCCTTGGTGACGGCCTTGGTGGTGTTGCCCACCGCGTCCAACGGATCGGTGATGGCGCGCACCGATTCCGGCATGCCCGACATTTCGGCGATGCCGCCGGCGTTGTCGGTGATCGGACCGTAGGCGTCCAGCGCCACGACGATGCCGGCCATCGACAGCATCGCGGTGGCGGCGATCGCCACGCCGTACAACTGGCCCAGCTGATACGACACCAGGATCGCCGCGCACACCGCCAGCACCGGATAGGCGGTGGACTTCATCGACACGCCCAGGCCGGCGATGATGTTGGTGCCGTGGCCGGTGGTGGAAGCCTCGGCGATATGCTTGACCGGCGCGAAATCGGTGCCGGTGTAGTACTCGGTGATGTAGACCATCAGCCCGGTCAGCACGATGCCGACCACGGTGCAGCCCATCATCTTCATGCGCATGGCCTCGTCCGGCCAGACCTGCCAGGTCACCACGGCAAAGCCGATCAGCGACAGGCCGGCCGCCCACCACAGGCCGGTGTACAGCGCCGACATGATTTTCTTGCCCGGCTTGGCCTTGACCATCGAGCAGCCGACGATGGAGGCGATGATGGACACCGCGCCCAGCAGCAGCGGATAGACGATGGCCGACGTCGGCGCCGAGGTGATCAGCAAGGCGCCCAGCAGCATGGTGGCGATCAGGGTCACCACATAGGTCTCGAACAGGTCGGCCGCCATGCCGGCGCAATCACCGACGTTGTCGCCGACGTTATCGGCGATCACCGCCGGGTTGCGCGGGTCGTCCTCGGGGATGCCCGCCTCCACCTTGCCCACCAGATCGGCGCCGACGTCCGCGCCCTTGGTGAAGATGCCCCCGCCCAGACGGGCGAAGATCGAAATCAGCGACGCGCCGAAGGCCAGGCCGATCAAAGGCTTGATCACATCGTGCGGATTGAGCGGCGGATTCGGCGCGCCCGGCGCCATCCCCGTCAGGAACATATAGAACAGCACCACGCCCAGCAGGCCCAGGCCGACCACCAGCATGCCGGTGATGGCGCCGCCCTTGAAGGCGACGTCGAGCGCCTCGTTCATGCCCTTGGTGGCCGCCTGCGCCGTGCGTACATTGGCGCGCACCGAGACGTTCATGCCGATGAAGCCGCAGGCGCCGGACAGCACCGCGCCGATCAGGAAGCCGATCGCGGTCTTCATGTCGAGCAAGGCGGCAATGAGGATGAGCAGCACCACGCCGACGATCGCGATGGTGCGGTACTGGCGCGCCAGATAGGCGGCGGCGCCCTCCTGGATGGCCAGGGCAATTTCCTGCATGCGGGCGTTGCCCGCGTCCTGACGCAAAATCCAGCTTCTTGACCATAAGCCGTAAATCACGGCGATAACGCCGCACGCCACTGCAAACCAAAGACTAGCTGCCATAGTGTCCCCTTATTTTTATTGATCGAGCCTACCAACCCACACTTCAGAAAACCAACGCCCGCCGGGTAGGCAAGCGCAGCCAACTAAACCTGCGAACTGCAACACTTCATAAAACGGGATGGCATCCAGCCGATTTCGGGCGCAAAAAAAGCGGACACTCGGTCCGCTCTACTTTAACGCTTAATCCGCGAGCGCGGCAAACGCGCTGTCGCGAATTTGCTCGACCGGACCGACGCCGACGATGCGGCGATACTTCGGCGCGCCCGGCTGACCGGTTTGCGCCCAGTTGTTGTAGTAGCTCAGCAGCACTTCGGTCTGGTTGTGATAGACGTCCAGGCGCTTCTTGACGGTCTCTGCCTTGTCGTCGTCGCGCTGCACCAGCGGCTCGCCGGTGACATCGTCCAGGCCTTCGACCTTGGGCGGATTGAACTTGACGTGGTAGACGCGGCCCGAACCAGGATGGCAACGGCGGCCGTCCATGCGTTCGATGATCGAGGCGTCCGGCACGTCGATTTCCAGCACGTAGTCGACCGCCACGCCGCTGTCCTTCATCGCGTCGGCTTGCGCCACGGTGCGCGGGAAGCCGTCGAACAGGTAGCCGTTGGCGCAATCCGGCTCGGCCAGACGGTCCTTGACCAGGCCGATAATGATGTCATCCGATACCAAACCGCCTGCATCCATCACCTTCTTGGCTGCCAGGCCCATTTCCGTGCCCGCCTTGATCGCGGCGCGCAGCATGTCGCCGGTGGAGATTTGCGGGATGTTATATTTTTCTTTGATGAAATTAGCCTGGGTGCCCTTGCCGGCTCCTGGTGCTCCTAAAAGAATAAGACGCATGAAAAATTCCTAAAACAGATATGGATGGGTTAGTTGGTATCGGATCGTACGAAACTTACCACAAAACTTCGTCTCAACGCCAATTTGTGACGGCTTGGACCGTTCTTAGCTGGCGAAACCGGGTTACAGAGAGATATTCCGTATGAATATCGCACCGTTGTCTTCGTTATATCAGTTGTAACTGACTACTGGCTGACGCGCCTGTTTGATGCAAATCAATAGAACTGACGAACGCGCACCAGGTCTTCCGGCGTGTCCACCCCGGCCGCCGGGGCCGAGTCGGTCACGTGGACCGCGATGGAATAGCCGTGCCACAGCACGCGCAACTGCTCCAGTGCTTCGATCGCTTCCAGCGGCGACACCTCCAGCGCCGGGTAGGCTTGCAGGAAGTCGTTGCGGTAGGCGTACAGTCCGATGTGGCGGAGCGGCACGTAACCGTCCGGCAGCGTGGATTTAGACTGCGCAAAGGCGTCGCGGTTCCAGGGTATGGTCGCGCGCGAGAAATACAGGGCCCGGCCGGCCTTGTCCAGCACCACCTTGACCACGTTGGGGTTGAAGGCGTCGGCGGCGTCGTGCAGCGGGTGGGCGCAGGTCGCCATCGGCACGTCGGCGTTGATGCACGCGGCGGCCGCCTGCAGCAGCGCCGGATCGATCAGCGGCTCGTCGCCCTGCAGGTTGACGACCACGGCGTCGGCCGGCAGGTTCAGCGCGCGCGCCACTTCGGCGATGCGGTCGGTGCCGGACGGGTGGTCGGCGCGCGTCATGCACACTTCCACGCCGTGCTGCGCGCAGGCGGCGCGGATGTCTTCATGGTCGGTGGCGACGATGATGCGGCTGGCGCCGGCCTGCTGCGCGCGCTCGGCCACGCGCACCACCATCGGTTTGCCGCCCAGGTCGGCCAGCGGCTTGTTCGGCAGGCGGGTCGAGGCCAGGCGGGCCGGAATGATGACGACGAACGGGGACAATGAGGACACTGCTTAATCCGCCTTGTCTTGCAGGGTGCGCGCCTCGTCGGCCCACATGATGGGGATGCCGTCGCGGATCGGATAAGCCAGGCGGTCGCCCTTGCATATCATTTCCTGGGCTTTTTTATCGTACTCCAGGGGGCCTTTGCAGACCGGGCATACCAGGATATCAAGCAATCGAGCGTCCACGACATTTCTCCACAATTTGGTCGGCCAGCGCGCCGTCGAGGTGCGCCGTCACCGGGACGACCCATAGTCGCGGGTCGTCTCTGAGTTCTTCAATTTGCGCACATTTTACTGCATCCTTCTCGGTCATCAAGATCAGGTCCGCATCGAGCGCGGCAAACGGGCGGTCCTGGAAGTCGTGATGGTCGGGCAAAGGCAGCTCCGTGATGCGCAGGCCGGCGGCCTTCAGCATGCCGAAGAAGCGCGCCGGATTGCCGATGCCGGCGGCGGCGGCCACGCGCAGGCCGGATTCCGCAAGCGTTGAAAGCGAGCGGCGCTGTGAGCGATCGACCAGCTGTTCGGCGTACTGGCCCACCAGCGTCATCTGGATCGGGTGCTGGCCGGCATGGTTCAACCCCGCACCGCAGCGAACAGGGGTCTGACCCCGCACGGGGTCAGACCCCGCCTCCTGGGGGGGGCAGCCGACGGACCGCGCCAGCTCCTCGGTCAACACCGGGGTGTTGATGACGGTGAAGTCGCGCCGGCGCGAGACCGGCTCGCGCAACGGGCCGGCCGGCAGCAGCCAGCCATTGCCGGCGCCGCGGCCGTCGAACAGGATGATTTCCACGTCGCGCTGCAAGGCGTAGTGCTGCAGGCCGTCGTCGGTCAGCACGATGTTCACGTCGGGATAGGCGGCCAGCAGCGCGCGGCCGGTGGCGGCGCGGTCGCGGCCGACCATCACCGGACAGCCGGTGCGCTGCTGGATCAGCAGCGGCTCGTCGCCGACCTGCGCCGGCGTCGACAAGGCGGTCACCTCGCGCGCGTGGTCGCCGTCACTGCCGTGGCCGCGCGAGATCACGCCGGGCGTCATGCCGGCCGCCTGCAGGGCCTGCACCAGCCAGATCGTCAGCGGCGTCTTGCCGGTGCCGCCGATGTAGATATTGCCCACCACCACCACCGGCACCGGCAGCCGCGAGGACTTCAGCACGCCGGCACGGAACAAGGCCGCCCGCAGGCCGCTGAGCGCGCGGAACAGCAGCGACACCGGCCACAAGGCGCACGCCAGCGGCCCGCGCCGCAGCCAGTTACGCGTCAGCGTCGTTTCGAGCGCGGACGTCTTGGTGGGAGTAGAGGTAGACACTTATTTTGCGGCACTGGTCTGCGCGGCAAAGGTCAGCTTTTCGTAGCCTGCGATGCGCGCCGCTTCCATCACGTTGATGACCATCTGGTGCATCGCGAACTGGTCGGCGTTGACGATCACCACCGGCGACTTGCCGCCCGCCCCGCCCTTGTCGGCGGCGTTCTTCATGGCCTGCGCGAAGCCGGCCACGTCGTGGAAGGACACCGGATCGCCGTTGATCGTGTAGTTGCCCTTGGCGTCCACCGTCACGTTCAGCTCGAACGGCTTGTCGGTCGCCTTCTGCGCGTCGGCGGTCGGCAGCGTGATCTGCAGTTCGGTGAACTTGCTGTAGGTGGTGCTCACCATCAGGAAGATCAAAATCACCAGCAGCACGTCGATGAACGGGATCAGGTTGATCTCGGGGTCTTCACGGTGCCGGCCTTTGCGGAAATTCATGCGGCGTCCTTACTTGCGCTTGCAGTGCACGACATCGACAAATTTCACCGCCTGCTGTTCCATCTCGATGACGAGACTGTCCACCAGCGCGCGGAAGTGACGATAGAAGACCAGCGTCGGCATCGCGATCGCCAGGCCGAAGCCGGTGTTATACAAGGCCACCGAAATACCGTGCGCCAGTTGCGCCGGGTTGGCGCCGGTCGCGTTTTGCGCGCCGAAAATCTCGATCATGCCGACCACCGTGCCGAACAGGCCCATCAGCGGCGCCAGGGTCGCGATGGTGCCCAGCGTGGTCAGGAAGCGTTCCAGCGTGTGGGCCACGCCGCTGCCGGCCTCCTCAATGGATTCCTTCATCACGTCGCGCGGCGAATCGATGTTGCGCAGCGCGGCCGACAGCACCACGCCCAGCGGCGAACTCTTCTCCAGCTTGTCGATGACGTCCGGCGTGATATTGCCGCCGCGGTAGACCTGCACCACTTCGTCGAGCAACTTTTTCGGCAGGATCTTGCTGCGGCGCAGATAGAGCAAGCGTTCGATGATCAGGGCAGTCGCGACGATCGATGCGACCAGCAACAACCAGATAGGCCAACCGGCAGCTTGTAATATGGCGAGCAAAAGGAACTCCTGTCTAGATAAACACCCGAAGGCGCAATGTATCTTGTTGGGCCGTCCTCGGCAAGTGGTGGATGACTGCCGGACCGCCGTCCTCAAGGCGGTCATCGTACAACCGTAAGAGTTCTGCACATTTTCTGTGGACAATTGTGTGTGCAATGCCCACCTACCCCATTCAAGCCATTGATTTTAAAGAAGATAATTTCAAAGCTTAAAAATGACGCAATTGATGACTACGGGCCCGCTTTTTGCTCAGCAAAAGTTATGCCCAGTTATGCCCATATTCTGTTGATAAGATTGTGAGCAAGGCAGGCCATGACCATCCAAGTCATTGATTTCAATCAAACTTATACCCTTGCGTAAAAATCTGGCATATGGCCATATCCACACCCCATCCATTGCCTTTCCAATAATTTCAGCCACCAAAAGTGGCCATCGACCGACGCCGGCCGAGTTCTGCACAAATAATGTGGATAAGATTGTTAGCAAGGAACCCGACTGTATACAAAGTCCTTGATTTATAAGGGTATTTTTTCCATGCGTAAAAAAAGCGCAGCAAAAAACCGCCAAAAACACTCGCCGTCGGCGCTGCTGGGCCTGTGGACTTCTGCACACATAATGTGGATAAGATTGTGAGCAACGCCTCCCACATAGTGAAAGAGCCTTGATTTATAAGGGATTTTTTGCCGTGAGTAAAAATAGTGCAGACCTCGGTTTTTGACCGTTTTTCATAGCTAAAAGCCAGTTCTCCACCGCTGCGGTCGCGTCCGCGAGCGATAATGCCTGCCTATCGCCAGTAAGCGAACACTTCTGCACATTTTGTGTGGATAAGATTGTTAGCAAGGCTGCGCAGTGCGGGCAAAGTCTTTGATTTATATCGTTTTTATTGCCATGCGCAAAAATGAAGCAAGCGATTTTTTATCCCCAGGCCGAACGGCGACCGGCGCGCCGGCCCACATCGCCCTTATTCATCGTCATGCGTCGCCTGGGGGCAAGTCGGGAGTTTTGCACATCTTCTGTGGATAAAAGTGTGTGTAATGCCCTGCATCACTATCTAAGTCATTGATTTGTCACAATATACTTTCTCTGCGTAAATTTTAAGCATGATAAAATCAACAAGAAGAAAATAGCTATCGATCACAAAAGTTTCACACATCTTTTGTGGATAACTTTGTGCGTAACTGCTGGTGGCTGCGGCAAAGTACTTGATCCGTAAGGGTTTTTCCTTGTTGCACGCAAATACGGCAGAAATGTTTACCCTTTAAAATCATATACCTACCTATAATACTTACCGCTTTAGATACTCTATGACCGCTGTGTTACAAAAATAACAAAGTGTGGATAGTTTCAATTTTTGAACTTTATGAACTTCGACGACCGTAACGACACCGCCCCCGCCGCCGCCCCTGTCATCAGCGTTACCGCGCTCAATCAGGCGGTCGCGCGGCTGCTGGAGCGCAGCTTCCCGTTGACGTGGATCTCGGGCGAGGTGTCCAACTTCACCAAGGCCAGTTCCGGCCACTGGTACTTCACGCTCAAGGACGACGCGGCCCAGGTGCGCGCCGTGATGTTCCGCGGCCGTGCCCAATACGCCGGCTTCATTCCGCGCGAAGGCGACAAGGTCGAAGTGCGGGCGCTGGTGACCTTGTACGGCGCGCGCGGCGACTACCAGATCAATGTGGAGGCGATACGCCGCGCCGGCGTGGGCTCGCTGTTTGAGGCCTTCCAGCGGCTCAAGGAGAAGCTGGATGCGGCCGGCCTGTTCCACCCGGAGCGCAAACGCGCCTTGCCGTTGTTCCCGCGCACGGTGGGCATCGTCACCAGCCCGCAGGCGGCCGCGCTGCGCGACGTGCTGACCGCGCTGAAGCGGCGCGCGCCGCACGTGAACGTGGTGCTGTATCCAACGCCGGTGCAGGGCCAGGGCGCGGGCGACAAGATCGCCGCCGCCATCGATACCGCCTCGCTGCGCAACGATTGCGATGTGCTGATCGTCTGCCGTGGCGGCGGCAGCATCGAGGATCTGTGGTCCTTCAATGAGGAAGACGTGGCCTACGCCGTGGCCAACTGCCGCATGCCGGTGATCTCCGGCGTCGGCCACGAGACCGACTTCACGATCTGCGATTTCGCCGCCGACCTGCGCGCGGCCACGCCCACCGCCGCCGCCGAACTGGCCGTCACGCCGCGCGCGGACTGGATGGCGTCGCTGCGCGCCGACGTGGTCGACCTGCGGCGCGCGATGCGGCGCAGCGTCGGCGAGGCGTCGCAGAACCTGGACAACTGCACGCGGCGCCTGCTCAGCCCCGGCGCGCAGATCCGCCAGCAGCGCCTGAAGCTGCTGGCGCTGTCGACCGCGATGACGCACGCCAACCGCGCCCCGCTGTCACAGGCGCGCTTTCAACTGGATCGTTTGAGCGGCCGCCTCGGCGCGCGCAGGCCGGATGTGACGGCGGCGCGTTCCAAGCTGTCGGACTTCCGGCATCGCGTGACATTGAGCGTCTCCACGCAGCTGACGCAGCGCCGCGACGCGCTGGCGGCGCTGTCCGCGCAGCTGGAGCTGCTGAACCCGCAGCGCACGCTGGAGCGCGGCTACGCCATCGTCACCGATGACCTGGGCGCCATCGTGCGCGCGCCGGCGCAGCTGAAGCCGCGCAGCACGCTGACCGTGCGCCTGGCGGAAGGCAGCGCCAAAGTGGGAGTGGAATCGGTGCAGCCTTCGCTGGACTAGATCGACCGGGTGGTATCAACGGCCGCTTGTGCCGCGATTGCATTTATGATATTTTTTGCGGTCGTTCACAGCATCCACTTGCCATGAAAATTCCGCGTACCTGGCTGCACCTGCTGGGCGCAGCGCTGCTGCCGCTCACCGCCCACTCGGCAACGGTGGACGTCGACATTAAACTGATTTCCGCCGACGCCCTGGAAGTGAGCTTTGCACTGCCCGAGCATTGCACCGCCCTCGCCTTCCTCAAAGACGAACGAGGCGGCCAGGAGATCCGCGCCGCATGGCAGAAGCAGAACGATTGCGCCACTGCGGAAGGCGATCTGCTGAAGAGCGCAGGCGCCTGCACCGCGCGCTTCCGCGTGCCGGCGACGATGCAAAAGATCAGCGGCTATCCCGGTTCCTTCCCCGCCCCCGGCGGCATGTACGTCCACAGTTCCAACTACGCCCTGGCCGACAGCTGCGGGCCGGTGCGCTACCGCTACCTGGCGCCGGATATCGTCATGGACGGCCAGCGCTACCGCGACACGGCAAGCGCCAACGCCGCCACCGGCGGCGACACCGCCGCCATGCTGATGCTGGCGCCGCAGACTTCGACCTCGCTGGATTACTTCGATCCGCGCTTGTCGGCGGCGACGGTCGCGCAAATCCGCGAGGTGGCCGATGGCACGATCTCCTATCTGAGCCAGCAACTGCCGCTGGCGCGATTCACCCGGCCGGTGATTGCCGCCATCGCCGCCAGCGAACCTGGAGGGCCCAATGTCGGCGGCGACGCCAGCAACATCCTGCGCCTGACCTTGTTCAATTGGCCGCAGGTGCAAGGGCCGGACGAAAAATCCAAGTTGACGCTGCTGGTGTCACATGAATTCAGCCACCGCTTTCAGTTGCGCGACGCGGTCGATGTCTATCCCGACGCGCGCCTGATCAACGAAGGCGGCGGCGAGTTCCTGCGCTGGCTGACATCGGTGCAGCAGGGTTGGCTCACGCGCCAGGAAGCGGCGGCGCAACTGGACAAGGCGCTGGCCGAATGCATCCTCTACACCGAAGGCAAAAGCTGGCGCGCGCTGACGCCGCGCCAGATCGGCAGTCAGCGGCTTGAATACCTGTGCGGCCTGCCGGCCTACGTCTACAGCCTGGCGGAGCGCCAGGGACCGGGCACCGCGCTGGCGCGCTTCGACCGCTTCTACCATCAGCTGCGCCAAGGCCAGGTGCCCGACTTCGCGCAGGCATTGGAATGCGGCGACATGCCGGCCTGCAAACCGCAGGTGCTGCCGGCATTGCTGACCTCCACCGCGACCATGGAACAGCAGTGGAACGAAGTGCTGCCCAAGACCGGGCTGGCCACGCTGCGTACGCCCAGCCAGGGCTTGCGGGACCGGATGGTGCTGCGCGCCGTGGTCAAGCTGATGGTCGACGATTGCGCCGGCCGCAGCGGCACCACCGAGACGCCGGAAGGCATCATCCTCGATGGCATGACGGTCTGCAAATCGATCCACAAGGACAGCTACGCGACCAGCATCGAAGGTCATCCGGTATTCGGCGACGCAGGCACCGGCCCGGCCATGACCAACGCCTGCCTGGCGCGGCACGAAGTGGCGTTCGGCCTAAAAGACGGCGGCAGGCTGGTAGTGCCCTGCCAGACGCCATATCAAATGCGCACGGCGTTCTACGCCATCGATATCGACAGAGCCTTGTCCCAGTTGCTACGCGAATGAGCCAGGCCATAAAGAAAATCGAATTACGCCGGCAACTGGCCACTTGCTCGCTATTGTCCGGCGTGGCGGCGTTGATCATTTTTTGTTTTCATCAGCCGCCCTACCTCGCGTCGCTGCTGGCCGGCCTGCCGTTGCATTTTCAGGTCGCCACAGGCTTGTCCCGCAGGATCACATTTACTTGACTTTCGTATCTACTTGGATACAATCAAGGTATGTTCACCGTAAGGCAAACACAAGAATTCCAAGACTGGCTCGATGGTCTCAAGGACAAGAAGGCGCAGTTACGCATCGTCGCAAGGCTACGATTGGCCGAGGCCGGGAATCTTGGTGATTGGAAACCTGTCGGAAGCGAAGTGTCAGAGATGCGCATCGCCTTTGGCCCAGGCTACCGTTTGTATTTCACTAAACGCCAGAATGTCCTGATCGTCATGCTGGCAGGCGGTGACAAATCAACTCAGGCAAGAGATGTCAAACGGGCACAAAAAATCTTGCATCAGCTGGAGCTTGAATAATGAATACTTCTAAGGCCAAAACAAAGCTGCTCCCATTCGACGCGGCTCGTTACCTCACAGATGACGAGGCAATTGCCGAGTACATGACGGCGGTCCTTGACACCGAAGATACAGAACTTTTTCTTCTTGCGCTCAGTGACGTCGCACGTGCAAAGGGTATGGCGCAAGTTGCCAAGGATGCGGGACTCGGACGGGAAAGCCTTTACAAGGCACTGGCGCCTGGCGCAAAGCCACGTCTCGAAACCATTCTCAAAGTCGCTCGTGCACTCGGCGTTAAGTTTTCCGCACACCCTACATGATACCGCGCTCCCACTCTAGTGGACAGCCTTTGGCTATCGCTCGGCAAAACCTAAGCGCAACATGGCAAAATGCGACGACGCAAGTGGGCACTCCGGCGGGACATCCCCCAGGACCAACCAGAAGAACACGGCGGCACCCACATCGCACTTTTTCTGAAGTGGTGCTTCATCAAAGGATGGGCTGGCAAGCTTCACCTAGACGAGGAACCTGAAGCGGTAGCGGCTGTAATTTCCGGTACTATGCCAGCGACTGAGTTTGCTTTTGGCCTTCAGTTCCAGCGGACGCCTAACTCTGCCGCTGAACAGTCACGTTGAACGACAAAAAAAGGAATTGTGTGAACACGTACAAGTACCGCATTTATTACGAATGGCAGGGACGTACCAAGTCGGATCCATTTGCCATTGAGAAGTCGCCTGAGGAAATTGCGAACGCGCTGACGCGCGCTCCGTTTGAGTTCAGCGTTCGCCTTTCAGATCGAGATGCGACCGTGAGATCGGAACCCAGCGCGAATTTAAATGAAATTATTCTAGTCGTCACGACTATCGAAAGCGAAGATGGAGTAGATCTCGCACTCGTCGCGACTTTAAAGGACTGGCGCCTCTTCGGAGATAGGCTTTGACAGCGGCAATGCGAATAGTGCGCCCCCGACCTTCAGTTAAAACAGATGCCTGACGGCACCGCTGAACAGACATGTAGGGCGATGGCGTGTGTTTTTTTTTGAAGGAGGGGCTATGAAATGGATTGCATTCGTCAAAATTGCACTTCTGATTCCGGCTACAAGTTTTGCTGGCTGTGAGATCTACATTTCGGACGCAACTGTGAAGGCAGTCAACGTCGATCTTCGGGACCGGGCGAAGAGCATTAGTGCTATCGCCAGCGGGTACCGCAGATCAGATCCCTCGGAGGCGACGTGGCTTATGCAGTTGACGACATCAATTTACGAAGCAGATATTGAACTCAGTCATTTGCGCGACCTGATCATCATTCGTAACGGCGTCACTGGAATCGAAAATCAACGTCTCGTGAAAAAGGTATTCGCGATTGCTTTACTTGGGGCATCCGAGAAGGCGCAAAACATTAAAGATTTACTGCTTGGAAGTACGTCAATTTCTGCGAATCCTGCGGTAGCTTCGGAAATAGCCCGCGCGGTGCCGGTGCTTGAAAAGGTGGTACATATTGGCGATTCATGCAGCACCCCATAAAGGTATTGGCTTGACCCAACTCTACAGTCAACTGGGCAGCCTCCACGCCGCGCGTTCCAGCAGCCAGTTACTTTTTCGTTAGAATTCCCTGATAGGTGAGCGGTTTCTGTGCACGGCAACTAGCGCTTAGCGTTTGAGTTCAAAAGCGGTAACGCGTACGTTCTAGACTACGAGGATTATCACTAATGGTCATGTACACCCCTCCTCACCCGGGTGAGTTTATCACCGAAATCTATCTGGAGCCCAATGGCATCAGTGCCAGTGAGCTTGCGGTAGTGCTTGATGTTGCGGCCTCGACCCTTAACCGCATTCTCAAAGGAACGAGTCGCATCACGCCAGAAATGGCGCTTCGGCTTTCCAAGGCCATTGGCCGTTCGCCCGAGAGCTGGCTCGCTATGCAAAACAATCACGATCTTTGCTTGGCTCGGCTGCACGTCAATCTACAACGTGTTGGCAAGCTCAAGCTGGCAACGGCATAACAATTCGTTCCCCCCAACCGCCGAGGTCTGGCTTGTCACAAACCAATCGACCTGGGTCGACGGCGGGTTAGTTCAGGTGTTAGCCGTCTCAATCCCGAGTCTCAATGCTTCGACGTCTCAAAAGGTATAGACTGTTGGTGTTAATTTCGGGGAGATAGTCATGAATGACAAAGTGAAAGAACTCGCGCAGCGCGGCATAGCGCTCTCGACCGAAGATCGTTCACGCCTCGTTGACCTCTTGCTTGAATCGCTCCACGAGTCACCTACAAACGAGGTGGAGGCTGCTTGGGCTATTGAAATTGAGCGGCGATTAGCAGCGTACGACAGTGGAGAAATACAGAGCGTCGCAGGGGAAGATGTTTTTGCCAAAGCGCGAAGCCTTGCCCGATGATCAAGTTTCGGTTTCTCCCTGATGCTGAAGCTGAGCTACTGAAGGAAGTAATGTATTTCTCAGCTGCCGGTACTGGCCTCGGTATCAAATTTCAACGCGCGGTGGAATCTGCAGTAAACATGGCCGTCGCCAATCCCACTGGTGGAGCTCCGTCAACGGGCGGAACTCGCCGGCGACTTGTAAAAGGCTTTCCATTTAGTGTGGTGTATCGGGCGAGCGCGACTGAAATCTTAGTAGTCGCTGTCGTCCATCATCGTAGAAGGCCTGGTTACTGGGTCAGCCGTATCGAAGGCGGCTAACCTTTAGTTCCAGCGGACGTCTGCCGGCGCCGCTAAATTCTCGCGTTGGGGCCCAGAATGAACTGGAATATGGTTACTGATTCCGAACTCGCGCACCAGTCCGTGTCGGAACGATTTTTGGAGTATGCGAAGGCTTATCGAAACGCAGCTTCAGTACTTTGTGCGTCAATGATATCGGAAAGGTCAATGTGCACATGGCCAAATGCCAACGTAACTCTGCTACTTGCGGCCCATGCCACAGAACTTTTTCTGAAAGGTGCAATTCTTGCGAAAGACCCGACAGCTTTGGTCGAGCATCATCTCCTGGATGATCTGAATACCGAATACAAGAAGCGATTCGTTGAGCCTTCTTTTGAATGGGACATTCCGTTCAAGACCGAGTGGGGAGAGCTTACTGAGGCTGAAATTCGAGCACTCAAAAAGACGACTCCGGTTCCAAGCATGCTATACAGATATCCTGTTGCGAAAGGCGGTAAGGAGTGGAATGGTGCGTTCGGTTTTGAACCAAATTTATTTGCTTCCACTCTTGATCAACTTGGACTGGATTTTCAAAGAATCATGGCACGTATCGCCCAACAAAAGGGTTGAGTCGGACTGATCAGATACGGCACAGCTATTTTAGTGCAAGGAGATGCATCATGAATCTTGATCCCCAAAAAATCGACGACGCCATACTAGCGCTGCTACAACTTGGACTCCACGACGACGTCCGGGTTTGGAAGACCTTTGATTGGGATGCGATGAATCGGCTTCATGCGAAAGGGCTAATTTCGGACCCAGTCGGAAAAGCAAAGTCTGTCGTACTTACTGAACATGGCATGGCCGAATCCAGCCGCTTACTGGAACAACTTTTTGGGGCGGATTGATGTGCACCGACGGAGCGCATCAATCCGCACTGACAATTCCTACGGCTTGAACGTTCGCGCCTCCAGGGCGACGTTGATGCTGGCCGCGCCGGCATCGGCTGCGCTGCGCGCCAGCAGCACCTTGTAGCTGCCCTTGGCCACGCGCCAGCTCTTGCTGCCGCTGTCGTAGGTCGCCAGCAGGCGCGGATCGACCGTCACGCTGACCTCCCTGCTTTCGCCCGGCGCCAGCTCCACCTTGTCCCAGCCGGCCAGGCGCTTCGGCGCTTCCCACTTCGCGCCCTGCGGCGCCACGTACAGCTGCGGCACGTCCTTGCCCTTGACCGCGCCGGTGTTGGTCACCTTGAAGCGCAGTTGCAGCTTGCCGTCCTTCTGGCTCGCGGCCAGGCCGGAATACGCGAACTGCGTGTATGACAAGCCATGACCGAACGGGAACAAGGGCTTCAAACCCTTCAGGTCGAACCACTTGTAGCCGACCGCCGCGCCTTCGTGATAGGTGACGGCGAAGCGTGTCCTCTCATCCTTCGGATCGCCGTCCAGCACCGGCCGTGGCAGCTGCGACGCCGACGCCGGATAGGTCGCCGGCAAACGGCCCGACGGATTGACTTCGCCAAACAGCACGCGGGCAATAGCCTCGCCGCCGCTGGTGCCGGCGTACCACGCTTGCAGCACGGCGGCGCTTTGCTCCAGCCACGGCATCAGCACCGGACCGGAAGTCTCCAGCACCACCACCGTCTTCGGATTGGCCTTGGCGACGGCGGCGATCAGCGCGTCCTGATTATCCGGCAGCGCCAGCGACATCGCATCGAGCGCCTCGCCGATCCACTGCTGCGCGAACACCAGCACAACGTCGGCGTCGGCCGCTGCGCGGGCGGCGGCTGCGGCATCCACGCCATCGAGGTAGACCACCTTGGCGCCCGGCGCGCGCGCCTGGATCGCCTTCAGCGGCGACGACGGATGGTAGACCACCGGACCGGGCCAGGTGGTCGGGGCGATGCCCGTGACGGCGCTGCCGCCGACCGGATACACCAGCGACGAACCGCCGCCGGCCAGCACGCCCACATCCGCATGCGCGCCGATGACGACGATCTTCTTCGCGCCGGCCTTCAACGGCAGCACGTTGCCGGCGTTCTTCAGCAGCACCATGCCGTCCTCCGCATCGCTGCGGCTGACCAGCGCATGCGCCGCGAAATCGATCGCTCCGCCCTCCGCCACCGGATGATCGACCACACCCTTGTCAAACATGGTGCGCAGGATGCGGAACACCATATTGTCCAGGCGCGCCTGCGGCACATGGCCGTTGGCCACAGCTTCTTCCAGCGCGTTGCCGAAGTACCGGCTCTTGTCGAACTCCCAGGCCGATTGCTGATCGAGGCCGTTGTTGGCGGCGGCCACGGTGCTGTGCACCGCGCCCCAGTCGGACATGACATAGCCTTTGAACCCCCAGTCCTGCTTCAGCACCTGGTTGAGCAGATAGTCGTTTTCGCAGGCATAGGAACCGTTCAGGCGATTGTAGGCGCACATCACAGAGCCGGGCTCGGCCCGCTCCAGCACCAGCTGGAAGGCCAGCAGGTCGGACATGCGGTTGCTGGCGTCGTCGATGCGGCTATCGAGAATGAAGCGGCCGGTCTCCTGATCGTTGACGGCGAAGTGCTTCATCGTCGCGATCACGTGATTGGATTGGATGCCCTTGATCTGCTGCGCCACCATGGTGCTGGCCAGCAGCGGATCTTCACCGGCGTATTCGAAATTGCGGCCGTTGCGCGGCTCGCGCAGCAGGTTCACGCCGCCCGCCAGCATGACGTTGAAGCCGGAGGCGCGCGCCTCGGCGCCTATCATCGCGCCGCCGCTGTAGGCCAGCTTTCGGTCCCAGGTGGCGGCGGTGGCCAGGCCGGATGGCAGCGAGGTGCGTTCGCGCGGCGTCTTGCCGGCTTGGCTGGCGACACCCAGGCCGGCGTCGGTCTCGAACAGCGCCGGCAGGCCCAGTCGCGGCACGCCGGCGATATAGCCCGCCGATAAAGGCAGCGCGGCCGGGTTGCGCTTCTTGTCGGCGAAGTCGTTGCCGAACCAGCCCATCACCCAGCCCAGTTTTTCCTGTTGCGTCATCGCTTGCAGCGCCAGCGTCGCGCGCTGGTCGGCACCCAGCTTGGCGTCCAGCCACGGACGGTCGGCCGGAACGGTGTCGGCAGCGTTGGCCGACAGCGCGCCGGCTATCGCCAGCGCCATCGCCAGCAAACGAAGATTCAAAGCAGATTTCAAAGTGTCTCCTTGTGGTCGAGGCAAACCACGGCGGCCGCAGACGCCGTGGCGCTCCAAGTTAGTAGTTGATGCCGAGCCGCACGCCGACCGTGCGCGGTTCGATATAGCCGGCCTGCATCTGGCCGCCGGTCGCCGCACCACCCCAGGTCTTGGCCCAGGTATCGCTGACGTTGCGCACATAGCCGTCCAGGTTCCATTTGTCGTCCGGGCTGATCAACTTGAGCGAGACGTCGCCCTTGGCGTAGCCCTTCTGCGACAGGCCGATATGCGGGTCGTCGAAATTGAGCAGGTCAAAGTATATCTTGCTCTGGTAACGCATTCCGCCCCAGGCCACCAGCTTGTAGCCGCTGTCGAGATTGAAGTCCTGCGACAGGTTCAGGCCGAAGGTGTACTTCGGCGCGTTCGGCAGCGTGTTGCCTTCGAGGTTGCGGGCGCGGCGGCCGCGCAGGCGCGCCTCCGGCCCGCTGTACATCGCCGGGCATTGCGAGGCCGACTTGAACTCGATGCGCTCGTTGCACAGGTAGCCGTCGTTGTAGGAATCGTAGTCATGGATGGTCGGCTTGATGTAG
The DNA here is from genome assembly GCF_019166075.1 of Duganella violaceipulchra. NCBI lineage: Bacteria > Pseudomonadati > Pseudomonadota > Betaproteobacteria > Burkholderiales > Oxalobacteraceae > Duganella > Duganella violaceipulchra. The sequence goes on from NZ_JAHTGR010000002.1 coordinate 154,643, forward strand.
CTGGCGAAGCCGCCCAGCTTGGCGCCGGCCCACGGTTTGTAGTCCCATTCGATTTCCACGCCGGGGATGTTGACCTTGGCCACGTTGACGGTCTGCCAGCCGTGCTGGATGTCGCACGCCGGATCGGAGGTGCATGGGCTCTTCGGTATGATCTGGGCGAAGAAGTTGTCGCCGGTGATCTGCATGTCCTTGTAGCGCTGGAAGAACGCCACCACCGACAGGCCCAGACGGTTCTGCAGCAGCTTGGCCTTGTAGCCCAGCTCGAAGTTGATGACCGTCTCCGGGCCGTACGGCGTGTAGGTGATGTTGGGTGTCGGCCCGCTCACGCACACCATGCCGCCGCACAGATCGTGCTTGTCGCCAAAGCCGCCGGACTTGTAGCCGGTGGAGATCGAACCATAGGCCATTTCCTGCGCGTTGATCTGCTTGCTCAGGCCCAGGCGCCAGGTCAGTTTGCGCCAGCTGTCGGCATGGTCGTTCGGGGTCGGATCGCCGAAGCCGAGCAAGGCTTGCGGGCCGTTGTTCGGCCCCATCGCCGTGGTCAGGTCGTTGCCGTTGTGCGGACGCCAGCCGGGCGAACCGGGCACGCCGGGATTGATCAGGCCCAGATAGTAGGCGTTGGGGAAGCCGCCGCCCCAGCTGCCGCCGCCGTAGTTCATGCCGCCCTGGTCGGATTTGCTGTCGCGGCTGAAGCGGGCGCCGGCGGTGCCGGTCCAGGTCGGCGCGAAGCTCCAGTCGGCCTGCGCGAAGGCGGCCTTGGCGTCGATCTCGCGGTCGGGCTGCGCGTAGTACTGCGAGATCGGCGCGCCGTAGGGGCCGTAGACCAGGTTCTCCTGCGAGAAGTTGATCTGGTTTTTCTCGTGCATCCAGAACAGGCCGGCGACGTATTTGAGCGCGCCGAAAGTCTGCTTCAGCTGCAGCTCGTTGACGGTGGACTTGTAGCGCGAATCATGGGTGCGGGTGGCGCTGTCTTTGACCGGCCAGGTGCCCCAGTTGCCGCCAGACGGCAGCGGCAGGCTCGCTTCGATCTGGAACGGCAGCGGATGGAAGCCGTTGTCGTCGTCGTGCACCTGGCTGCGCTGCTGGTCGGCCCAGGCGAAGCCGTAGTCCAGCGTGGTGTTGGCGTTCACGTTCCAGGTCGCTTGCGAGCGCACCGTGTTGATCGTCATGTCGGTCTTGCCCGGCACGTTGATCAGCACATCCCACTGGCCGCGCGTGCAGGCGTAGCGGGTGCCGGCGGCCTGGTCGCAATCGCGCACGTTGACGTAGCCGGCGCCGTTGTTCTGGAATTTTTCCGCCGTCAGCAGCCATTCGACGTCGCGCCCGAACTTCATGCGCGCGGCCAGGCGGCCGGCCCATTCGTCCTGGTTGTTGTAGGCGTGGGCGGCGTCGACCCTGGTGTTGTAGCGCTGATCCACCAGCGGCGTACCGGCCGGGAATACCGCGCCGAAGCCCTTGTCGCTGTAGCCAGTGAAGTCCTGCAGCTGGTTCAGGCGGCTGTCCTTCTTCACTTTCATGAAGGTGGCGCGCAAGGCCAGGCTGTCGTTGACGGCGATGTTCTGGATCATGTTGAGCTGCTTCATGTGCAGGCTGCCCATCTCGTAGGAACTGCTGCCGTAGGTGCTGCCGAATTCCGGCTTGGCCGGAATGATGTTGATGCTGCCGGCGGTGGAGTTGCGGCCGAAAAGCGTGCCTTGCGGGCCGCGCAGCACTTCCACCTGCTCCAGGTCGAACATCAACGCCTGCGCGCCCTGCGGACGCGGCGAGTACAGGCCCGCCACGTGCAGGCCGGCCGACGGGTCGCCGATCTCGGTGAAGTTGGTGGCGCTGATGCCGCGGATGGTGATCTGCACCGCCGAATCGTTACCTTCGGTCATCTGCACATTGGGCAGCTCGCCGGAAATGCCCTTGAGCGTGGTGATGCCCTGGCGGGTCAGCTTGTCCTGGGTGAAGGCGGTGACCGCCAGCGGGGTTTTCAACAGCGAGGTGGCGTAGCGGGTGGCGGTTACCTTCACTTCCGGGATGCCGTCCTTGTCGATGTCGGCGCCGACGACTTTTGGCGCTGCAGCAGCTGCGGCCGCATCCTCCGCGGCGGCAAAAGCGTGCTGCGCCGTCAGGCTGAAGGCGCCGGCAATTGCCAGGCTCATTAATGTTTTCTTGGTCATCGCGTGCAAAATAAGTCTCCTGCTTTTATAGGTGTAAAAAAGCCGGCCCCTGTATCGAGGCCGGCAACTTCGCGGCGGGCGAAGCGATGAACTTGTCGCTGGTCCTTATTGGGCGATCAGCTTGAACGACTGGGCCGGTGTGCCGTTGCAGTCCCAGAGCTGCAGTTGGACGCCGTTGGAGGTGGAGGCGGCCGGCACGTCCAGGCACTTGCCGCTGGCGCGGCCAACGAATTTGTAATAGCCGTCGCCCTGGTCGACCGCCTGCCATTGCTGGTTGCTGCCGCCGCCGTAGGTCCACAGCTGGACCGGCGAACCGTTGGCCGTGCCCCAGCCGGCCACGTCCCACGCCAGCGCCGGCGCCTGCTGGGTGCTGACGCGGTAGTTGCCGCTGTCGGTGGGCGTGAACTGCCACTGCTGGTTGGCGGCGCCGCGGCTGTCGCAAGCCCATTGCTGGACCGCCGCGCCGTTGCTGGTCGAGTAGCCGGCATCGTCGATGCAGGAGCCGCTGTTCTTGTTGACCACGCTGTACCACTTGCTCGGGTCGATGCCCTTGACCGGGTCGGTGTGGAACTGCACGTCGAAGGCGCTGCTGGTGAAGCCGGCGCCGTTGCGCCAGATCTCGGTGCCCGCTTCGACGTCCAGCAGGTACCAGTTGTTGTTGACCACGTTGCGCCCGACCGAGTCGCGGAAGAACGGCACCAGGTCGAAGTTGACTTCATTCACCGGCGAGGTGGCGACGTAGGAAATGATGTTCCAGCCCGGCCAGCCGCCCGGATTTTTCCAGTCGACCCACACGTCCCAGTTCATGCCATTGAGGTTGACGTTGCCGGTCTTGCTGCCGGCCGGTTGCGCCGGGCCGTTGTGGTTAATCCAGATCATGATCTCGGCGCCGTCCGGCTGGCCGCTGGCCGGCGCGGTCGGGCCGGACGAGAACCAGATGTCGTAGGCGACGTCCCAGTTGCCGGCCGCGCCGGGCGCGATGCGCCAGCGGGTCGGCGCGTAGCTCAGCGCCTTCGCCTGCAGCGGCAGGCCGCTGTCCTTGGTGCACGAGCCCCAGTGGCAGCCCTTGTAGATGGCCGGATACGAGGCCGGCGTGCTGTCCGGCGACGACGGCGCGCTGCTCAAGCTCCATTCGCCGGTGTCGGGATTGACGTTGATGCACTGCGAACCGCTGGCCTTGTCGTTCCAGTAGTTGGTGATGACGGTGTAGGTCTCGCCCAGCACCGGATACGAGGCGTAACGCTCGCAGCTCGATGCGGCCATGCCGGGTGCGCTGTAGGCGAGCGTGATGGCTGCCGCGAGCGTCAATTTGGAAAACGTGGTGTATGCCATTTGCTTAGTCTCCATCCTATTTTTGTAAGAGATCTCCGTGTATGCAATGCCAAACAACAACATTGCATACGGATAAAGCATAGTCAGATTGCCAGTCCACCACCCGTTCAAAGTTGCGCAGCGTGGAGAGTGTCTTTTCAACCACAGCACATGTAACGGTGCTGGTCTTGCAGGAAAGAGATGACTATGATGGAAACGTTTCACTTGTCTTTATATATTTACAGCATTTGTCATTTATCAACTAGCAGGACGGAACCAGTTTATGCACATGCCCTCCCCCACGTCCCGGCCGCTGGAGTACCGGCTCAATCAGGTGCTGGACTACATCGATGGGCATCTGGGGCAGAACCTGAATCTCGACTGCCTGGCCGCGCTGGCCCACTTGTCGCGCTATCATTTCCTGCGCCGTTTCCAGCAATGGAGCGCCGAGGCGCCGCATGCCTACGTGCGCCGGCGCCGGCTGGAGACCGGGGCGTCGCAGCTGCTGTATTCGTCCGATTCGATCGCCGCCGTCGCGCAGAATTGCGGCTTCGACACCGCCGACGGCTTCGCCCGCGCCTTCCGCCAGTACTTCGGGCTGTCGCCGTCGCGCTGGCGCGATGAGCGGCGCGACATGGCCGCCGCCAGCAGCCAGGGGCCGGTGGCCGGCCAGAACGGGCCGGTGCGCATCGTCCGCCTGCCGACCGCGCGGGTGGCCTACACGCGCCACTTCGGCCCCTATGATGTGGACAGCGCGGCGCAATGGTCGCAGCTCGATACCTGGTGCCGCCAGCATGGGCTGCCGCCCTCGCCGCGCTACGGCATGGGGCTGGACGATCCCGACATCACCGCGCCGGAAAAGTGCCGCTACGACGTCTGCGTGGAAGTGCCCGACGGCTTTGTGGCGCCGGCCGGCATGCCGATCAAGACCATCGCCGGCGGCGCGTATGCGGTGCTGCGCTTCATCGGTCCGCGTGTGCTGAGCAAGGACGCCTGGCACCGGCTGCTGCGCGACGGCGTGCTGTATGGCCGCTACAAGGCCGCGGCCCGCCCCTGCTTCGAACGCTATGAACCGGACCGGCTCGACGCTTGCGTGGAGGCGCAGGATTGCGAGCTATGCCTGCCGCTCGAGCCGCAGCGGGATTTGTGATCAGCCGGCCGACAGCATGGCCGACATGCCGATCAGCGTGGGAAATTGTTCGGTGATGACGAAGGTGGGAATGTGCGACAGGTAGTCCGAGAAGCGGCCCTTCTGTTCGAAGCGCGCGCGGAAGCCGGAGCGTTCAAAGAACTCGCTCATCTGCGCCACGATGCGGCCGCCGATGTAGATGCCGCCCTTGGCGCCCAGCGTCAGCGCGACGTTGCCGGCCACGGTGCCGAGCATGTCGCAGAAGGCGTCCAGCGTCTCCTCGCACACGGGGCACAGGCGATGCAGGCCGCGCTCCATGATCTGCGCGGTGTTCAGGTCCTGCGGCTCGACGCGGGCCCGTTCGGCCAGCGCGCGGTACACCAGCGCGATGCCGATGCCCGAGACCAGCCGCTCGCTCGACACGTGCTCGTGGTAGCGGCGCGCATAGCGCAGGATGTCGATCTCGCGTTCGTTCATCGGCGCGAAGGTGCTGTGGCCTCCCTCGCTGTCGATGGCGATCCAGCGGTCGCCGGCCGGCACCAGGCCGGACACGCCCAGTCCCGCATCCGCGCCCACCAGGCCGATGGTGGCGCCGGCGCGCGCGACGCCGCCGCCGATCTGGCGCTTGTGGTCCGGCGCCAGGTAGGGCAAGGCGCTGGCCAGGGCGGTGAAGTCGTTCACCACCACCAGCGATTTCAGGCTGAATTGCGAACACACCGCCTCGATCGAGAACGACCAGTGGTGGTTGGTCATGGTCACCCAGTCGCCGTCGATGGGATTGGCGATGGCGATGCCGGCGAAGCGCGCCTGGTAGCCGCCCGCCGCCACCGCGGCCGTCTGCGACAGATAGGCCACCAGCGCCGCGCCCAGCGTCGGATAGGCCGCGCAATCGGTCACCCAGATCGCCTCGATCCGGTTGGGGGCGGTCTCCAGGGCGAAGCTGGCGCTGGTGCCGCCGATGTCGGCCAGCAGGCGCGGGCCGTTTGCGAGGTGCGAAAAAGATTCGCGTTTCATGGTCTCTTCCTTGTTTTTGCCGGCCGCTCGATTATATGCCACGCCGTTTATGAAAACGTTTTCAAGCACCATTTTCATTAAAACCCGTATCCGCATGAAAGTCAATGCGGCGTCAGGGGCCGATTTGCCGGAAAGCCGCGGGATTTATGGTAATCTTCCGGCGAAAAGGTTTTCAGATAAGAACAGGACTCACCTTGGCAGACATCCCTCACTCCTCCGGCCCATCGACCCTGATGGATGTTGCACGCCAGGCGGGAGTATCGCCCAGTACCGTGTCGCGCATCCTCAACGGCACCGCCAAGGTATCGGACGACAAGCGCCTGGCCGTGCTGGCCGCCATCGACAAGATGAACTTCGCGCCCAACCAGATGGCGCAGGGCCTGAAAAAAGGCCGCTCGATGACCATCGGCATCGTGGTGCAGGACATCTCCTCGCCCTTCTTCGACGAAACGCTGCGCGGCGTCGACGACGGGCTCAAGGGCACCGGCTACGCCTCGGTGATCGTCAGCGGCCACTGGAACGCGGAAGAGGAAGCGGACCGCATGCGCCTGCTGCTGGCGCGCAAGGTCGACGGCATCATCCTGCTGTCGGGCCGCATGTCGGACCAGGCCGTGCTGGGCTTTTCCAGCCAGCGCCCGATCGTCTCCACCGGCCGCGCGCTGCAGACCCGCAGCGCCCTGGGCTTCAAGCTGGACAACGAATCGGGCGCCTACCTGGCGGTCCACCACCTGATCGAACTGGGCCACCGCAAGATCGCCTTCATCTCCGGCCCGGCCAACAACATCGACGCCGCCGAGCGCCTGGCCGGCTACACGCGCGCGCTGAGCGAGGCGCACATCGAGCTGGACCAGAACCTGATCGTCGAAGGCAACTACCACGAGTCCAGCGGCATGCTGGCCATGAACCGCCTGTTCGATACGCACCAGCAATTTACCGCAGTCTTCGCCGCCAACGACCTGAGCGCGTATGGCGCGCGGCTGGCGCTGTACCGCAAGGGCATCCGCGTGCCGGACGACATCTCGCTGGTCGGTTTCGACGATTTGCCCGGTTCGTCATATACCACACCGCCTTTAACGACTATACGCCAGCCCTTGTACGACATCGGCCGCATCGCCACCCAGGCGCTGCTGCGCATCATCAACGGCGAGGAAGCACGGGGCGAAGTGCCGCCGCTGGAGCTGATCGTGCGCGAAACCACGCGGCGCGTGCGCTGACCGCAGTAGCCACACAGAAAACTGGTGTTTTCTGCAGCGAAGCCCCAACCGCTTTACAATGACGGACGTTTCGGCAAGAATCACCTCGATCTTTTTCACATCGTCAAACCAACAAAAGGAAGAACAATGGAACATACCCTGCCACCACTGCCGTATGCAATCGACGCCCTGGCGCCGCACATCTCGCAAGAAACGCTGGAATACCACTACGGCAAGCATCATCAAACGTATGTGACCAACCTGAACAACCTGATCAAGGGTACCGAGTTCGAGAACCTGTCCCTGGAAGAGATCGTCAAGAAATCGTCCGGCGGCATCTTCAACAACTCCGCCCAGGTATGGAACCACACCTTCTACTGGAACGGGCTGACCCCGAACGGCAAAGGCGCACCAGACGGCGCGCTGGCCGACGCGATCAACGCCAAGTGGGGTTCGTTCGACAAGTTCAAGGAAGAGTTCACCAAGTCGTGCGTCGGCAACTTCGGTTCGAGCTGGACCTGGCTGGTGAAAAAGGCTGACGGTACGCTGGACATCGTCAACACCTCGAACGCCGCCACCCCGCTGACCACCGACGCCAAAGCGCTGCTGACCTGCGACCTGTGGGAGCACGCCTACTACATCGACTACCGCAACGTGCGTCCTAAGTATGTCGAGACCTTCTTCAAGCTGGCCAACTGGGACTTCGCAGCCGCGAACTTCGCTTAAGCGATCTGAGTAGCCACTCCGGGGTCAGGTCTGACATTCGGACACGAACTCTGCCGTAACGGCATGTTACGGCAGAGTTCGTGTCCGAATGTCAGACCTGACCCCGGTTTTTTTTATTGTAGCTGCAGTGTTTTAACGGTTTTGAAGTCGCTCTTCTCGCCGGCGCCGGAGGCGGTGTTGTGGCTCTCCTTGCGGATCGACACCAGCCGGTTGCCCGCCAGCGCGTAGACGCTGGACTCTTCATTCTTGGCCTCGAAGGTGACCACGATGAAGGCGCGGCCGTAGACGCTCTGTGTGATGCGGCTCGCCAACGGCGTGCCGTCGGCCGCGATCCATATGTGCAGGCGGCCGTCGAACTCCTTGACGTATTTGCGATCGCGGTCAGCCAGCGCGTCGATGCCTTGCGCGAAGCTCAGCATGCGCGCCGGCTTGCCCTGGTAGACGTCGGCCTTCTCGGTCAGGAAGCTGGTCTTCTCCAGCATGTGCGACAGACTGCCGGCCGCAGAAATCATCGGCCGCAGGTCGGTCGGGCTGAATTCGCGGGCGGCGTTCAGGGTCGGCGTCTTGGCGTTGGGGTTGCGCGCCACGGTCATGGCCTCGGCATCCAGTTTGGCCAGCATCTCGCGGCTGTAGCTGAGCTGCATGCCGCGCTGTCCATCCTCGATGGCGACGACCGCCTGGCCGCTGGTTTCATCGGCATCCTTGCCTTCACCGTTGCGGCGCCATACGCTCGAATCGAGCGAGGCTTTCAACGGCACCGGTTCCTGCAAGCGCTCCAGCGCGGCCTTCAAATCGGTCAGGCCATCGGCATGGGCGGCGCCGCCGGCCAGCGCCAGCACCGGGATCAACATCAGATGTGACATACGCATGCAGTCCTCTTTCTCAAGCGTGGCCCAGACGGCCCGCGGTCATCGTAACGGTTCTGCCGCAACGCGCGGCGATCGACAGGTCGTGGGTGACCATCACCAGCGTCGAGCCACGTTCGCGATTGAGCGCGAACATCAATTCGATCACCGCCGCGCCGGTGGCGGCATCGAGCGCGCCGGTCGGTTCGTCGGCCAGCAGCAGCGGCGGCTCGCAGACAAAGGCGCGCGCCAGCGCCACCCGCTGCTGTTCGCCGCCGGACATGTACTTCGGATAGTGGCGCAGGCGGGCCGACAAGCCTACCCGCTCCAGCATCGCCTTGGCCTTCTCGCTGGCCTGCCCTTCACCGCGCAGCTCCAGCGGCAGCATCACATTCTCCAGCGCCGTCAGATGCGGCAGCAGCTGGAACGACTGGAACACAAAGCCCACGTTCTGCTGCCGGAACACGGCGCGACCGTCTTCGGTGAGCTGGAAGATGTCGGTGTTCTCCAGCTCCACCGTGCCGCTGGTCGGCAAGTCCAGCCCCGCCAGTATGCCCAGCAGCGTCGACTTGCCGGAGCCGGAGGCGCCGACGATGGCCAGCGTCTCGCCGGCTTGCACCGTCAGGTCGACGTCATGCAGGATGGTCAGTTCGCCGGTGGCGTCGGCCACCCGCTTGCACAGGCTTTTTACAGCAATCGCGGGCCGCAGCAGGCTGGCGGCGAGATTCATATTGGTCATTGCTACTCCTAAGTTTCCCGAAGACTGAGTAATGGCGGCTGGTTCAACACGCCGCGCAGACCCGCCCAGCCGCCCAACAGCGCGCACAGCGCACCGGCGGCCAGGCCGGCTATCCACAACAGCGGCGACCATTGCCATTCCAGGTGAAAGCTGAAGCGCGCCAGCGCCCAGCTGGCGGCCGTTGCGCCGCCCGCCGCCAGCAAGCCCGCCAGGGCGCCGGTCAGCAAGTGTTCTATCCATAGTGCCTGCGACAGCTGCCTGCGCGTGGCGCCCAAGGCGCGCAGCAGGGCCGCCTGGCGCTTGCGCGCATCCAGCGATCCCGCCATCGCAGCGTACAGTACCAGCAATCCCGATATCAGCGTGAACCCGAACAGGAATTCGACCGCCGCGCTGACCTGCGCCAGCGTATCCTGCATGCGCTGAATGAAGGCGCTGATATCGAACACGCTCAGGTTCGGATAGTCGCGCGCCAGCAGGTAGGCGAAGCGCCGGTCGTTGGCCGGCACATGCGCCGTCGTCGCCAGCGTCATCGGCATGCCGGCCATCAGCTTGGGCGCCACCTCGAACGCCGCGCCCACCTGGTGCGAACGCCAGTCGATCTTGCGCAGGCTGGTGGCCTTGACTTCCAGCGTTTCGCCGGCCACGTCGAAGCTCAGGGTGTCGCCCAGCTTGATGCCAAGGATTTCGGCGATGCCCCGGTCCACCGAGACCTCCGCCGCGCTGCCGTCGTACCAGCGGCCGGCGGTGATGGTGTTGGGCGCCCGCAGCTGGTCGGCCTGCTCGATTTCAAGTTCGCGCTCGATCATTTCCTTCGCGCCCGGATCGTCCGATTTGGCGGGCTTGCCGTTAATGCCGATCAGCCGTCCACGGCTCAGCACATGCATCGGCGGCTGGCCGTATTTTTTCAGACGCGCCGCCAGCTCCTGCTGCTGGTCCCGCTGGATGTTGATGATGTAGTGATTCGGCGCGCCGTCCGGCGTGGCCTGATGCCAGGCCGCCAGCAGGTCGCCGCGCACCATCGTCAGCAGCAGCAAGGCGGTCAGTCCCAGCGCCAGCGCGACGATCTGCGTCACGCTGGCCGCAGGACGGCGGCGCAAGTCGGTGATGGCGAAGCGCCAGGCGGGATGATTGAACAGGCGACGCAGCCGCGCCAGCGAACCGACGCCCAGCCAGGCCACCAGGCCAAACACGCCTCCGCACAGCGCGAAGCAGACGGCCGCCATCAGGCCAAGCATCACATCCTCGGTCTGCCACACCAGCAAGGCGGTGAAGGTGGCGGCGCCCAGCGCATAGGCGGCGACGGCGCGCGCCTGCGGCGCTTCCTGCTCACGGCGCAGCAATCGCACCTGCGACACATTGCGCAGCTGGAGCAGCGGCGGCAGCGCGAAGCCAAGCAGCAGCACCAGTCCCGCCGCCAGCCCTTGCAGCGCCGGTTGCCAGCCGGGCGGCGGCAGGTCGGCGTCGACCAGCTTGCCTAGCCATTCCAGCAGCACGAAGTGGCAGCCAAAGCCCAGCAACACGCCGGCCACGCTGCCGGCCACGCCCAGCATCAGGAACTCCAGCAGATACATGCGCGTCTGTTGCGCCTGCGTCTGGCCGAGGCAGCGCAGCACCGCGCAGGCGTCGAGGTGACGTTGCATGAAGCGGCCGGCAGCCATCGCCACCGCGATCCCGGCCAGCAGCGCGGACAACAAGCTAACCAGCGACAGGAACTGCCGCACCTGGTCCTGCATCGACTGGCTGTCCTTGCCCGCCGAGGCGAGCGAGCTGATTTCAATGCCCAGCTTGGGCGTGGCGGCGATATGTGCCTTGAGCCATTGTTCAAAGCCCGCCAGCAGCGCCGGCTCGCCCGCCAGCAGCAGGCGGTAGGTGGCGATGGCATGTTGTTGCAGCAGCTTGGTGGACATCAGGTCGGCGCTGGAGATCATGGCGCGCGGCGCCAGCGCCAGGAAGGATGCGGCGGCATCGGGCTCGGAGGCGATCACCCCGGCCACCGTCAAACTGCGGTCGCCGATGCGCAGCACGGAGCCGGTGTGCAGGTTCAGCGCCGCCGACAGCGTCGCATCGACCCACACGGTGCCCGGCGCGGGCATGGCCGTGGCTACGGCGTCCGGCTGGCCGTCGCGGCGCAGCTTCAGGTGGCCGCGCAAGGGATAGGCGTCGCTGACGCTTTTGAGCGCGACCAGCATCGACGCGCCCTGCTCGTCCCGGCCGGCGATCGCCATGTTCAGCATCGCGACCGTGTCCGCGCTGCGCAGGCCGCGCCGCTGCGCTTCGGCGCGCACGTCGGCGGGCAGTGGCTGGTCGGAGGCCAGCACCAGGTCGGCGGCCAGCACCTGGCTGGCGTTGCGCGCGATGCCGGCGCCCATGCGCGCGGCGAAGAAATTCACCGACGACAGCGCCGCCACCGACAGCATCAGCGCCGCCAGCAAGAACCGCAACTCGCCCGCGCGCCAGTCGCGCAGCATCATGGAAAACGATAGTCTGAACATCGCGCCGCATCCGATATAAAAACGGCAGCATGCCCAAACCTGGTCCGGCAAGCCGCCGGAATGCGACGAAACGCCAGCAGCGGCGACGGTTTGCAAGAATCGACGGCTGGATTGCACGGCAAAATTTCGCCGGCATGCCTATAATCGCGGACGCCCCCATCCACCCTGGAGCCCATCAAACATGACCTACCTCGCATCGCCGCAACGCTACGACGCCATGCAATACCGCAGCTGCGGCCGCAGCGGCCTGAAACTGCCACTGATGTCCCTCGGACTGTGGCACAACTTCGGCGACTCCAATCCCCTGGCCTCGCAGCGCGACATGCTGCGCACCGCCTTCGACCTGGGCATCACGCACTTCGACCTGGCCAACAACTACGGCCCGCCCTACGGTTCCGCCGAAACCAATTTCGGCCACCTGTACAAGGAAGACTTCAAGCCTTACCGCGATGAGCTGATCATCTCCACCAAGGCCGGCTGGGACATGTGGCCCGGCCCCTACGGCCAGGGCGGCGGTTCGCGCAAGTATGTGCTGGCCAGCCTGGATCAGAGCCTGCTGCGCATGGGCCTTGATTACGTCGACATCTTCTACTCGCACCGCTTCGATCCGGAGACGCCGCTGGAAGAGACCATGGGCGCGCTGGCGCACGCGGTCCAGCAGGGCAAGGCGCTGTATGTCGGCGTGTCGTCCTATTCGGCGGAGAAGACCGCCGAGGCGGCGCGCCTGCTGGCCGAGTGGAAGGTGCCGTGCCTGATCCACCAGCCGTCCTACAATATGCTGAACCGCTGGATCGAGGAAGACCTGCTCGACACGCTGGCCGCGCAGGGCATGGGCTGCATCACCTTCACCGCGCTGGCGCAGGGCATCCTGAGCGACAAATACCTGAACGGGATACCGGAAGACTCACGCGTGAACCGGCCCGGCGGCGGCTCCTTGCAGAAGGCGCACCTGAGCGCTGAAAACCTCGACCGCGTGCGTGGCCTGAACGAGATCGCCAAGGCACGCGGCCAGACCCTGGCGCAGATGGCGCTGGCCTGGGTGCTGCGCGATGCGCGCGTCACGTCCACGCTGATCGGCGCCAGCAGCAGCGCGCAGATCCGCGAGAACGTGGCGGCCTTGCAGAACCTGGCCTTCAGCGCCAGCGAGCTGGCCGATATCGACCTGCTGGCCAAGGAAGGCGCCATCAATCTGTGGGCCGGCTCGTCCAGCCATAAGTAAGACCGGCTAGTTGGTGCGCGACCAGTCGCGCCGTTCCGGGCGCTGGTCCGGCCCGGCGTCGTGGAAGGCGCCGTCCACCACCGGTATGGTCTCGATGTAATCGAAGCCTATGTCCGTATCGGCCGGCAGCGATTCAATCTCCACGCCGGCGCGCTCGCCGGTGCCTTCGGCGTCGGTGTCGCTATCGAGGCCGAGGTCGGGCTCGCCGGCGACGTCGCTGCCGCTGTCGGAATTGTCGCCGGGGCCCAGCGCCCGCGTTCCATGGCCGCGCCCCAGCGTGCGGTCGGTGCCTACCGGTAGGTTATCCGGCTCCAAGGTACTGTCAGACATGATCTGCCCTCCCTATGAAAACCCCTATTTGACCACCGCCGTCGCGGCCGTTCCGTGCGCGACCACGCATAAAGGCTATCGTGCCGATAGGAATTTTTTACTTTACAAATGTAATGTTCATCTCTATAGTTAACTCATACCGCAGCCAACCCAAAGGAGTAGCACCATGAGCATCACGACTAAAAACCTGATCACCGCCGCCGCCACCGTCGCATTTGCTATCGCCGCCGCGGCCACCACCGTCACCACTGCATTCGCGCAGACCACCGCGCCGGCCACGGCCACCACGGCCAACACCGCCGCCACCACTTCCGCCGCGCAAACCGTCGTCGCCAACGGCGCGCTGGCGACGGCCACCAAAGCCCAACCGGCCGGCCTGACCCGCGCCCAGGTGCAGGCCGAGTTCCTCGAAGCGCGCAAGAACGGCACGCTGATCGAAACTGAAGCCGACATGGATGTCGCCCAGACCAAGAAGCACTTCGTCAAGTAATCGGAAAACAGCCCCATGAAATCGCCGCGCGCCGTCCAGTCCTTCGCCCTCGCAGCCTGCGTGCTGGCGCTGCTGGCCGGTTGCGCCGACATGGGCAAGATCAAGCCGCAGGCAGTCGCGCTGAAACCGGCAGAACTGCATCCCGGCAAAGCCATCGCCGCCGCCAGCGCCCCTGTCGACTGGCCAGAGCAGCAATGGTGGGAAGCGCTGCATGACGCGCAGCTGAACCAACTGGTGGCCGCCGCGCTGGCCGACAACCCGACGCTGCGCGCCACCCAGGCGCGCGTGCGCCAGGCCGAGTCGCTGGCCGGCGTCGCCAGGGCCGGCACGCTGCCGCAGGTGAGCGCCGCCGCCAGCGCCGACCGCGAACTGTATTCCGCGCATAGCACCGTGCCCGCTCCCTTGGCCGGCAACTATGCGTGGAAGAACACGGCCGCGCTGTCCGGCTCCTACGACCTCGATCTGTGGGGCCGCAACCGCGACGCGCTGGCCGCCGCGCTGGACGAGGTGCATATGGCGTCGGCCGAATCGCAGATGGCGCGGCTGACGCTGGAATCGGCCATCGTGCGCAGCTACATCCAGCTGTCGCTCGAATACACGCTGCAGGACAGCGTGGCGCAGAACCTGGCGCAGCGCCAGCGCATCCTGGAGATCACGCGCAAGCGCCAGGCCGCGGGCCTGGCCAGCGAGATCGACGTCGCGAGCATAGAAACCACGCTGCCGGCCGGACGGCGCGAGCATGAGCAGATCGGCGAATCGATCGCCCTGCTGCGCAACCAGCTGGCGGCACTGATCGGCAAAGGACCGGGCGACGGCGATGCGATCGCCCGGCCGATGCTGGCCCTCGACGCCGGCCATGGCGAAGCGCTGCCCGCCTCGCTGCCGGCGGAACTGGTCGGCCACCGTCCCGACATCGCGGCCCAGCGCTGGCGGATGGAAGCGGCGACCGCCCGCATCGCCGGCGCCAAGGCCGATTTTTACCCGAACATCAACCTGGCGGCGTTTGTCGGCTTCCAGTCGCTGGGGTTCACGCATTTTTTGGACAGTAATTCGGCGATGCGCGGCGTGACGCCGGCCATCAGCCTGCCGATCTTCGAAGGCGGCCGCCTGCGCAGTCAACTCGGCAACCAGACCGCGCTCTACGACGGCGCGGTCGAGCAGTACAACGCCGCCGTGGTGCAGGCGATGGCCGACGTGGCCAACGCGGTGGTGCGCATCGCCTCGGTCACGCAGCAGGACCGGCTGGCGCGGCGCGCGCTGGCCTCGGCCCGCCGCCAGCAGGAACTGGCGGAGCGCGCCTACCGCGCCGGCATGACCGACGCGCTGAACGTGATCAATGCGCAGCTGACCTTATTGAACGAGGAACAGCAGATGGCGCAAGTGGCTAGCAAACAACTAGATAACTACACATTGTTGATGACCGCGCTGGGTGGCGGCATAAAACTGGAATTGCCATGATGCTTAGATAGTACAATCAAAGCCTTTGAAAAACGTATGAGGAGCAGGCAATGAGCAGTTTTGAAGCGACTAAAAAACGCCTTAAAAACATCCATGCCCGAATGCCCGAGTTCCCCGAGGATTTGATGCGCGTGCTGCGCATGACTTACCACATCCAAAAAAGGATGAAAGACCTGAGCAACGCGGCGCTGCGCAAATATGAGCTGGTTGACGCCAGCTACATGGTGCTGGCCGTGCTGTACGGCTCGGACGACGAGACATCGACGGCATCCACATTGGGCGAGGCCTGCATGGAAAAGCCGGCCAACCTGACGCGGGTATGCAACGACCTGGAATCGCAAGGCCTGATCTCGCGCGGCAACCGCCCCGGCGACCGCCGCTGCGTGATGATCACGCTGACCGACGCCGGCCGCGAGCTGGCCGCCAAAGTGCTGCCGGAAGTCTGGGCGACCACCACCCGCGCCTACGACGGCTACAGCCCTGAAGAAGTTAAAGTACTTGAAGCGCTGCTCAAAAGGCAGCTGGATAATCTCGAAGCACTCACATAGCCTGAACCGACGCCATGAACCCTCCCCTAGCCGCCACTCCCCAACAGGACCCCAGCGCGGCAAGGGGAGTAATGCGCTGGCTGGCGGCGCAAACCGCCGGCTGGTTCAACACCGAGGGCGCGCGCTGGGTGTTCGTCGCCAAGACCATGCTGGCGTCCTTCTGCGCGCTGTGGCTGGCCTTCCGCCTCGGCCTCGACGCCCCCTACACCGCACTCGCCACCACCGTGATCCTGGCCCTGCCCAGCAGCGGCATGGTGCTGGAAAAGGCTTTCTACCGTTTTCTCGGCACGCTGGTCGGCTGCTCGGCCGCGCTGCTGCTGGTGGCGCTGTTTCCCCAATCGCCGCCGCTGCTGTTGCTCGGCGTGGCGGTCTGGATCGCCCTGTGCACCGGCGGCGCCGCCATGCACCGCAACCAGCAGTCGTACAGCTTCGTCCTGGCCGGCTACACCGCCTGCATGATCGCCGTCCCCGCCATCGACGCGCCGGACCACGTGTTCACGCTGGCCGTCACGCGCGTGACCGAGGTCGGACTGGGCATCATCTGCGCCGCCGTGGTGCACGACGTGGTCTTCCCGCGCCGCCATTCGCGCGCGGTGATGCGCACCGTACAGGCGCGCTACGCCAGCTTCATCACCTTCTGCACCCAGGTGCTGGAACAGCGATTGACGCCGGCCGAGACGGAACTCAGTCACCTGAAGTTCGCCGCCGACATCGCGGCGCTGGAATCGGGCCGCGCCGCCGCCTTCTTCGAGGCCGACCATCCGCGCTCGCACACGCGCCAACTGCATGCCTTCAACGCCGCCTTCATGACGGTGCTGACCACCTTCTACACCTTGCACCGCCTGATCCACCGCCTGCGCGGCGCGGCGCCGGCTCATGCGCGGCCGGTGCTGGCGCTGGTCGAGCCGATGCACGCGCACCTGGCGCAGGCCATGGGCGACGAGCTGACGCCGCAGCGCATGGCGCGGATGCGCACCGGCCTGGCCAGCGACATCGCCGCCGCCCGCGTCCAATTGGCGGCAGGCGCGGGGACAACCGCGGCGCCGGTCGAACGCGCGCAGCGGATCGACTTCGACACGGCGGTGGAACTGCTGGAGCGCTACGTGCGCGACATGGAAGCCTTCGCCGGCTTGTATCTCGGCCTGGCGCAGGAGAAGCGGCAGCAGGTCAGCGATCCAGGCTCCTACACGCCGAAGACGCCGCCGGCCATCATCGTCGCCAGCGGCTTCCGCGCCGGCGTCACGCTGCTGCTGACGGCCGGCGTGTGGTACTGGCTGGCCTGGCCCTTTCTCGGCAACGCCATTTTGATGGCGACCATCTTCTGCGCGCTGGCCTCGTCGTCGCCGCGGCCGACGGCCATGGTGCAGCAGGTGCTGGTCGGCTTCCTGGTCGCCACGCCACTGGCCTTCGCCACCGAATTCTTCCTGGTGGCCCGCGCCAACGACTTCCCCACGCTGATCGTCGCGGCCCTGCCGATCTTTGTGCTGGGCAGCTATCTGATGACCAGCCCGCGCCGGGCCGGCGTGGGCATCGGCATCTGCATGTTCTGCGCCACACTGGTGGTGCCGACCAACTTGATGCACTACGACGTCGAGAGCTTCATGAGCAGCGAACTGTCGCTGACGATGGGCGTGGCGGTGGCCTACCTGATGTTCAAGGTGGTGCTGCCGGAGCACACCATGGGCCAGAAGGACCACGTGGCCGCCGCCCTGTGGCGCGAGGCGCAAGGCGCTTGCACCGCGTCGATGTACCGGCTGAAGCGGCGCTTCGACAACCGCGTGCGCGACCTGCTCAGCCAACTGAACGCAGCCGCCGGCCCGACGCCCGACGACGCCGCGCGCGCCGTGGTGCGCCAGGGCCTGACCTTGCTGGAACTGGGCCACGCCGTGATCGAGCTGCGCCAGCTGGTCGCCGGCTCGCAACCAGGCCCGGTGCCGGTGGCGCTGAAACTGGTGGTGCGCCAGCTGGCCGCCTATCTGCGGGCGCCGGCGCGCGCCAGCGGCGAGACGGCGATGCAAACGATACTCGACGCCGGCGCCAGCGTGCGCGCCGCCCTGCCCTCCGCCACGCCGGAGCGCCGGCTGCGCCTGCACACCGCGCTGACCGACCTGCATTCCATTTACACGTCCCTGCTGGACCAGATCACTACAGGAGAAGCCGGCCATGCCGCGTGAGATCGATTTTTTCGGCGTGCTGCTGCCCGGCGTGCTGCCGCTGTTCCTCGTCAGCCTGGTGCTGCAAGCGGCGCTCGACAGCGCCCTGAGCCACCTGGGCGCCTACCGCCGCAGCTGGCATCCGGCGCTGGTGCGCCTATGCCTGTTCGTCTGCATCTTCAGCGCCCTGCTGGTCACGCTGTACAAATAAACTCAATTCAATCAGAAAGCCCGCCGTGAGTGCATCCAAAATCTTCCGCTTTTTCCTGACCATGCTGCTGCTGGCGGCCGCCCTGTGGATGGGACGTTCGGCCTGGGACCACTACATGGAATCCGCCTGGACCCGCGACGGCCGCATCAAGGCCGACGTGGTCACCATCAGCACCGACGTCGCCGGCACCGTCACCGAGGTGATGGTGCGCGACAACCAGCTGGTCAAGCAGGGCGAGGTGCTGTTCGTGGTCGACAAGGCGCGCTACCAGAGCGCGCTGGTGCAGGCCAGCGCCGTGCTGGCGTCGCAGCAGGTGGAGAAAGGCCGGCGCAGCAAGGAAGCCAGTCGCCGCGCGGGGCTGGACAACTCCATCATCTCGGCCGAGAGCAAGGAGACGGCGGAATTCGCGGTCGGCACGGCGGCGGCGCAGTACCAGGCGGCGCTGGCGGCGCGCCAGCTGGCGGAGCTGAACCTGGAGCGCACGGTGGTGCGCGCGCCGGTCACCGGCTACGTCACCAACCTGAA
Organism: Duganella violaceipulchra; assembly: GCF_019166075.1. Classification (NCBI taxonomy): domain Bacteria; kingdom Pseudomonadati; phylum Pseudomonadota; class Betaproteobacteria; order Burkholderiales; family Oxalobacteraceae; genus Duganella; species Duganella violaceipulchra. Next base: position 173,191 of record NZ_JAHTGR010000002.1, read on the forward strand.
CGTGCACGCGGGCGATTTCGCCGCCATCGGCGCGGCCAAGCTGGCGATGATCAACAGCGCTTCGTTCTATGTGGTCGGCTATTTCGAGGAGACCAAGCTGCCGCTGCTGAAGGTGAACGACGCCGTCGAAGTGCACCTGATGAGCGGCGCGGCGCAGCTGCAGGGACATATCGAGAGCATCGCCCACGGCATCACCGACCGCGACGCCAACACCGGCCGCGAATTGCTGGCCGACGTCAACCCGACCTTCAACTGGGTGCGGCTGGCGCAGCGGGTGCCGGTGCGCATCCATATCGACCGGCAGCCCAAGGGGCTCGAACTGGTGGCCGGCACCACCTGCACGGTGGTGATCCACAGCTAGGTGGATCAATGCGAGACTGGCATGATGCCCATCTGCTGCAACAGCGTCAGCTTGTCTTCCAGGTGCCAGTTCTCGGCGATGCGGCCGTCGGCCACGCGGTACAGGTCGAAGGCCTGGAAGGCTATGGACTGGCCCTTGCCTTGCGTGGCGCCGAAGCTGCCGGTGAAGTGGCCGCTGAAATGCAGGTGCACGGCGACGCGGTCGCCGTCGACCACCATGTCGGTGATTTCCGCCTTCAGGTCGGGGACGGCGGTGCGGAAGCCTTTCGACGCTTGCAGCGGGCCGTTGACGCCCTGCTCGCGGCCCGCCGGCAAGGTGCGGTCGATGAAGTCGGGCGACAGCGCCTGTTTGGCCAGCGCCGGATCGCCGGTGTTCCAGAAGGCGGCGTAGCGGCGCGCCGCCTGGACGGTGAGATCGTTGGCGTTGGCGGCGCCAGCCAGCAGCAAGGCGGCGAGCAGGAGGGAGCGTTTCATGGGCGATTCCTTACGTTGTGTGGATGCCCGGATTGTGCGCCGCCCGCCGCCCCGCGAGAATTGGCCTGGCCGTTGAAGCACCTGCTTGCGGCGTTTGAAAATCGCCGCGCCGGCTAGCGCGCGCCGGCGGCGTCGATGATGGCGCCGCTGACGTAGGACGATTGTGGGCTGAGCAGCCACAGGATCGTCTCGGCGATTTCCGCCGGCTGGCCGCCGCGCAGCATCGGCACGTTCGATTCCAGCCGCGCCACGCGGCCAGGGTCGCCGCCGCTGGCGTGGATGTCGGTATAAATCATGCCCGGCCGCACGCAGTTCACGCGGATGCCTTCAGCCGCCACTTCCTTCGACAGGCCCAGCGTCATCACGTCGATCGCCCCCTTGGACGAGGCGTAGTCGATGTAGACATTCGGCGCGCCATGCCGGGCCGCGCCGGACGACAAGTTGACGATGCCGCCGCCCTGCCCGCCGTCGGCGGTCGACATGCGCTTGACCGCCTCTTTGCAGCACAGGAAGTAGCTGATCACATTGGTGGTGAACACGCGCTGCAGGCGAGCCACCGACATCTCGGTCAGGCGGCACTGCTGCTCCAGTATGCCGACGTTGTTGACCAGCGCCGTCAGCGGCCCCAGTTCCTCGTCGATGGTCTCGAACAGGCGCTGCACGTCGGCCTCCACGCTGACGTCGGCCTGCACGGCGATCGCCTCGCCGCCCTCGGCGACGATCTGCGCGCGCAGCTGCGCGGCCGCCTGCGCGTCGCGCAGGTAGTTGATGCACACAGCGTAGCCGCGGCGGCTCGCCATCAGCGCGGTCGCCGCGCCTATGCCCCGGCTGCTGCCGGTCACCAGTATCACTTGTTTCATCGGACGCCTAGTCAAAGTAAATGCCACAGAAAAAAGCCCGCTGCTGCGGGCTGGTGTCGTGCCTATTTTTCCGGGCTGACGTGGGTCAGCGCATAGCCGACGTGCTCCCACCAGTGCTCGCGCGAGTGCACGGTGCGCAGGCACTTCTTGTCGAGCTCCCCCTTGAAGACGGGATCGGCGCACTGCTTGGTCATCAGCGCGTTGCGCTGGTTCTCGGCATTGCTCAAGGCGATCAGCAGCCAGACGATGAAGCCCAGCGCCAGCACCGCCAGGCTCCATGCCACGTGGTTGATGTAGGCCCATTCGAACAGGGTTTCAATGACCGGCGAAGATTCCTTGTAGATCTTCATGACCTCACCCTCGGCCGCCTTGCGTTCGTCGCTGATTTCTTTCATGGCTTTCCTTACTTCTTAGTGGCGCGTTCCTGGGCCGACTTGGCAACCAGGCTATCCATCACCGCAAACATGGCCGCGTGCGCCTCGGGAACCGTCGCCAGGCCGTGGCCGGCCACCGCTGGCGAGGTCGTATAGTGACCGTCGATCACCAGGGCCGGAGCACTGTCGAGTTTATACTGGTTTGCCACCTGCACGCCACGTTTCATCTTCGTTTGGACCGCGAACGAGTTGAAAAATTCCAGATATTTGGCCTTGTCGACACCATTCTTGACGACGAAGTCCAGGATGGACTGGTCGGTGTTGAGGCGGTAGTGCTCGACGTGCACGGCGTGGAAGAACTTCTCGTGCAAGCCGTTGCCCAGCGCGTTCATCGCTTCCAACGTGAAGAAAGCCTTGGCTTGCGCGTCCTCGCCCAGGTGCATGCGGCGGAATACGATCTTGTCGCCCTGCTTCTTGACCCAGTCCGCCAGCGGCGCCTCGAGCGCGTTGCAATGCGGGCAGTGATACATGAACACTTCCAGCACTTCGACCTTCTTGCCGGTCTCCGGACGGTTGACCGCGTCCAGCGTGGTGAAATCGATGCCGTTCTTGAATTCGGCGGCGTGGGCGCCGGCGGCGAAGGCCATGAAGGCGGCGGTGGCGATCAGGGGGCGCAGCAAGTTCAGGAAACGCATAACAGTCCTTCGACAAGGTAAGTGGCAAACGCCGCGAGATTACCACCTTTTCCGCGCTGTGCAAATGACGGCGGCGCTAAGCTTCAGGGGCGGCGCCGGCGCGCCGTCTCCAGCCGTTCGCACAACGCGGCGACGCCGTCGGCGATGCGCGGCGTGGCGCGCACCAGCTGTTCGCCATCCAGCGTGAACAGGTTGCCCCGCTGGACCGCCAGCATGCCCTTGTACTGCTTCCAGATATTGATGCCGGATTCGGCGTCGTGCTGGTCGCCGCCGAAAATCGCTTCCGGGTTTTCCTGCAACACCGCCTCGGTGCTGACAGTGGGCGCCGGCAGCTTGAGTGCGGCGAACACGTTCTGGCCGCCGCAGACGCGGATCGCGTCGCTGACGATGTGCTCACCGCTGAGCGTGAAGATCGGCTTTTCCCAGATTTGATAGAACACCCGCACCGTCGGCCTTTGCGCGTAGGTGGCCGTCAGCTTGGCGATCCGCTGGCGGTAATCCTGCGCCGCCTTTTGCGCGGCGTCCTCGGTGCCCATCAGTTGGCCCAGGCGGGTCAGGCTGGTGGCCACTTCGTCCAGCTTTCGCGGATCGCTGTGGAAGATCGGGATGCCCAGGCTTTTGAGCTGCTCCAGCTGGCGCGCGGTGTTCCCGCTCTTCCACACCACCAGCAGGTCCGGGCGCAGCGCCAGCACGTGTTCCATGTCGATGGTGGCGTTGCTGCCGACCTGCGGGATGCGCTTGGCCGCTTCCGGGTAGTCGCTGTAGTTCATCACGCCGACCACGCGCTCGCCGCCGCCGGCCGCGAACAGCAGCTCGGTGATGTGCGGCGCCATCGAGATGATGCGCTGCGCCGGCCTGGCGAGGGCGACGCTGTTGCCGGCGTCGTCCTGCACGGTGACGGCGGCCTGCGCGCACAGCGGCGCGCAGGCCAGCGCCAGCACGGCGCAGCGGATGCTCGTGGTCACGGCGCGCATCAGAACTCGTAGCGGGCCGAGAGTTTCAGCTGGCGGCCGTCGGCGGTGTAGATGCCGCCCTGGATGCCGTCCTTGCAGTTGAAGGCTTGCGAGAAGTAGCGCTTGTCCGTCAGGTTCAGGCCGGACACGGCGAACTCCCACTGGCCCAGCTTGCGGGCGTAGCGCGCGTCCACGGTGGTGTAGGACGGGATCTGCGCCGGGCACTTGTTGTCGAAGTCGCCGCCGTTGCGCTGGCTGTCGACCCACTGCGCGCCGACGTCGGCGGTGTGGCCGGTGGCCAGGGTCCAGCTCAGGCGCGCGGTCAGCGTATTCTTCGGCACCAGCACCATCTCCTTGCCGTTGTTGACGCCTTCAGTGAACTTGGCGTCCACATGCTGGTAGTGCGCGGTCAGGTTCCAGGCGGCGTTGATGCGCTGCTCGGCGTCGAGCTCGAAGCCCTGGCGGCGGGTCGGCGCCAGGTTGGTGTTGGCGCCGTTGTTGAAGTTAAGGGTCGGATCGTAGAAGATCTCGTTGGTCAGATTGTGGCGGAATACGCGTCCGGTGATCTTCCGCGCGGCGCTGCCGTAGCTGACGCCCAGTTCCAGGTCGTGCGACTGCTGCGGCACCAGCAGCACCTTGTTGGTGTCGACGGTGTAGCCGTTTTCGTCCGAGTTGGCGACGCGGTAGCTCTGGCCGGCCTTGCCGTAGACGGTCAGCTTGGCGACCGGCATGTAGCTCGCCTGCAGTTCCCATGCCTTCAGGCCTTGCGCCAATTTGTAGGTGTTGACGCCGAAGGTGTTCAGCGGATCGCTGAAGTCCTTGTTGAAGATTTCGCGGCGCACGCCGGCCGATACGCGGCCTTCATGGGCGGCATCGAAACGCAGCTCATCGCGAACATACAGCGCTTTCGAGTGCTGGGTGGCGTCGCCCGCCGAATAGTGGCCGCTGTCGGTACTGACGCGATTCCATACAGTCCAGTCGAAGCCGGCCACCATCTCGTTCAGCAGGCCGCCGATCTCGCCCAGGCGGCGCACGCGCGGCGAGAACTGGGTTTGCTTGCTATCGAGGGTGTAGGTCGATGGACCGGAGGTGCCGACGTAAGTCGATACCGCCTTCTTCTTGCGGTACGACAGATCTGCCGCCAGTTCATAGCCGCCGATGCGGCGCTGGCCGAAGGCGGTGAGGCGGTCGCTATCGAGATTGCCGTAGTTGTCGGGGGTCTTGGCCTGGCGCGGATTGGCCTTGTACATGGCCTCGGTCAGATCACCGGGGAGGCGCATGTCCTGGCGCGCGCCTTCGTAGCGGAAGCCCGCGCGGCCGGCGTTGTCGAACCATTGCGCGCCGCCGCTGAAGTGGGTCTGCTTGAATTCGTTGTTGTCGCGGTAGTTGTCGGTGCGCTGGGTACCCAGCGTGGCGTCGGCGGCGAAGCCGTCCCAGGCCTGGAAGCCGGACACGCGCGCCTCGCCGGCGCGGAACTGGCCGCCCTCGACGAACACGCTGCCACGGCGGGTATTCTTGACCGGGCGCTTGGTGACGATGTTGATCACGCCGCCGGTGGCGCCGTCGCCGTACAACACGCTGGCGCCGCCGCGCGTGATTTCGATGTGGTCCACGGTGTCGATCGGAATGGTCGACAGGATGGCGTTGCTCAGTTCATTTTCCGACAGGCGCACGCCATCGAGCACGATCACCATGTTCTGGCTGCTGTTGCTGCCGAAGCCGCGCAGGTCCAGGCTGAAGTCCGGGCTGCCGTCCAGGCTTTGGCGGCCGTACACGCCGCCGACCTTGCGGATGGCGGTGTTGACGTCGTTGGCGCCGGCGCGCTGGATGTCTTCCGCCGTGATGACGACGGCGCCGATCGGCGTCAGCGCGGCGTTGGCGTCGAAGCGCGAGCCGGTGATGACGACCGGTGCCAGCACCTCGGAGATCTGGGCGGCGGCGGGAACGGCGGCGGCAAAGCACAGGGAGACGGCGGCGGCCAGCAGGCGCGGTTGGAAGGCGGAGGATTGCATGTCAGGTCATTTTCAAAAGAGACATCCGCCCGCGTCCCCGCAGGCTGGAAGTGTACGGAAGCCGCGCGGACGTTGTCGCTGCGCGCTTCCCCCAGTCTGGCCGATATCCGGGCTGGCAAGGCTGAACGTCGCCTCGCGTTACCGTTGCGGGGGCAGCACACCTTGGCCGTCGCGCCGTGGGCGCGGGCGGCCTTGTGTTTCCCGTTTAACCGCCCATGTGAGCACATGGGCAAGCACCAGAACCCCGGCATTATACGCGGGCGCCCCGGATCATTAACATTTTAGATAGGACCTATCTATATTTCGTGCATTGATCGCAACGGCGACGGTGCTTATAGTGGGGTGATACTCAAACCGGAGCTTTTCATGCATGCATTGCCCAGCTATTTCCTCTCCCACGGCGGCGGTCCGTGGCCGTTCATGATGGACCAGGTGGGCCATCTGTACGGCCAGCTGGACGCCGCGCTGCGCGATATTCCGCGCCAGCTCGGCGTGACGCCGAAGGCGGTGCTGGTGATTACCGCGCATTGGGAGGAGCGCGATTTCACGCTGTCGTCGTCGGCCCGGCCGACTATGATCTACGACTACGGCGGCTTCCCGCCGCACACCTACGAGGTGCGGTACAACGCGCCGGGTTCGCCGGAGCTGGCGGCGCAGGTCCAGCTGCTGCTCGAAGCGGGCGGCCATCCGGCGCGGCTGGATGCGCAGCGCGGCTTCGACCACGGCACCTTCAGCGCCCTGTATCCGATCTATCCGGATGCGCAGGTGCCGATCGTGCAGCTGTCGCTCAAGCGCGGCCTCGATCCCTTGACGCATCTGGAAGTGGGCCGCTTGCTGGCGCCCTTGCGCGAGCAGGGAGTGCTGATCGTCGGCAGCGGGCTCAGTTACCACAACCTGCGCGCCTTCAACGCGCAGGGCGCGGCGGCCTCGCACGCGTTTGACGGCTGGCTGCGCGCGACCATGGCGCTGCCGCCGCGGGAGCGCACGGCGCGCCTATTGGAATGGGAACAGGCGCCGGCCGCGCGCATGGCGCATCCGCGCGAGGAACATCTGCTGCCGCTGATGGTGGCGCTGGGCGCGGCGGAGAACGAGCCGGCGGCCGTGCCCTACCACGAGGATGCGTTCATGGGATCGCTGGCGGTCTCCAGCTTCCGCTTCGGGCGGGCGGCTGTGGCTTAGCCGCGGCGCCACCCCGCAATGCGGACGCAGGGTCGGACCCCGTGCGGGGTCCGACCCTTGCCCGGCTCTGCGGGTTGGGTACTAGGTGCCGCGCTTGCCGTTGGCGTAGGCTTCGGCCTTGGCGGCGGCGATGGCGGCTTTCTCGGCGTTCTTGACGGCCATCTCGGCGTCGTGCACCTCCAGCCGGCCCTTGCGGCTGGCCGGCGTCTCCAGCGAGATGCGCCCCAGGATGCCGCTGCGGTAGTCGCCCAGGAAGGTGTGCGAGGCTTTCTCGAAATCGAGGTCGCCACCCTTCTGGCGGAAGCCGCGCTTGGCCGCCACGCCCTCCACCACCGCGATGCCGTCGAAGCTCTCGATATCCTTGAAGCCGTAGCGCGCCACCAGCAGTTGCGGGTAGTACTTGAGCATCTCGTCGGCCAGGAACACCGCCACTTCCTCTTCGATCAGCGCGTTCGAGCCGATCGCGTGGCTGGCCGCCAGCATCAAGCCGTCGCTCGGCAACGCGATCTTCGGCCACAACATGCCCGGCGTGTCGACCAGGATGGTGTTCTTGTCCAGGTAAAGCTTCTGCTGCTGCTTGGTCACGGCCGGCTCGTCGCCGACCTTGGCCACTTTGCGCTTGAGCAGCGCGTTCATCAGGGTCGACTTGCCGACGTTGGGGATGCCCATGATCATGATGCGCAGCGGCTTGGTCGGCACGCCGCGGTGCGGCGCCAGCTGCTTGGCCAGTTCCGGCACGCGCGTGACGTCGGCCGGCTTCTTGGTGGTCATCGCGAACGCGGTCACGCCTTCCTGCGCGTTGTAATAAGCCACCCAGGCCGCCGTGGCGGCCGGATCGGCCAGGTCGATCTTGTTGAGGATCTTCAGGCACGGACGCTGGCGGAACTTGCGCAACTCCTCCACCATCGGATTGGTGCTGGCCTCGGGCAGGCGCGCGTCGACCACCTCGATCACCAGATCGGTGTTCTCCATCTGCTCGGCCGCCTTTTTCTTGGCGGCGTTCATGTGCCCTGGGTACCATTGTATCGACATGCTCTGACCTTCAAAATCGTTCTGACAATCCGCTATTTTACCTGCTGGCTCGCCTGGACTTCGGATATCATGAGGCGCTTTTCCCTTTTTCTGATTATATAAACAATATTATTCTCCACCGGAGTGCTGAAGATGAGCATAGCTGCACCGTCCAACCCCAAGGAAATCACCGTTCGCGGCATCATCCTGGGCATACTGATCACGCTGGTCTTCACGGCGGCTCAGGTCTACCTGGGGCTGAAAGTGGGCCTGACGTTCGCCACCTCGATCCCGGCCGCCGTCATCTCGATGGCGCTGCTGAGCGCCTTCAAGGACGCCACCATCCAGGAAAACAACATCGTCCAGACCATCGCCTCGGCCGCCGGCACGCTGGCGTCGGTGATCTTCGTGCTGCCCGGCCTGCTGATGATAGGCTGGTGGGCCAAGGTGCCGTTCTGGCCGACCTTCGGCGCCTGCGCCATCGGCGGCGTGCTGGGCGTGATGTACACCATGCCGCTGCGCCGCGCGCTGGTGTCGCAGTCCGACCTGCCCTACCCGGAAGGCGTGGCCGCCGCCGAGGTGCTCAAGGTCGGCATGGCCTCGCGCGCCGGCGCCGCCGAGGGCAAGGCCGGCTTGTGGGCCGTGATCTGGGGCAGCGTCGCTTCCGCCGCCTTCGCCGCGTTTGCCGCCGTCAAGCTGATGGCCGGCGAAGTGGCGATCTACTTCCGCACCGGCGCCGGCGCCACCGGCATCGGCGCTTCGAGCTCGCTGGCGCTGATCGGCGCCGGCCACCTGATGGGCATCACGGTCGGCATCGCGATGCTGGCCGGCCTGGTCATCGCCTGGGGCATCATGGTGCCGTTGATGACCTCCCTGTCGCCGGCCGCGGCCGGCGTCGACGCCTCCGCCCACGCGCTGGGCATCTGGTCCAAGGAAGTGCGCATGATGGGCGCCGGCGTGATCGGCATGGCCGCGATCATCACCCTGGCCGGCCTGGCCAAGCCGATCTTCGGCGGCCTGAAGTCGGCGATGGACTCGGCGCGCAAGGCCAAGCTCAATGGCGGCGTGCTCGATCGCACCGAGCAGGACTTGCCGATCTTCGTGGTCGGCCTGGTCACGCTGCTGTCGATGGTGCCGGCCGGCTGGCTGCTGGCCAGCTTCCTGCAAGGCGGCCCGCTGGCGTCGCTGGCCTTGCCGCTGGTGGCGGTCGGCATCGGCTACATCCTGATCGCCGGCATGTTCGCCGCCGCCGTCTGCGGCTACATGGCGGGCCTGATCGGCTCCTCGAATTCGCCGGTGTCCGGCATCGCCATCCTGACCATCCTCGGCGCCGCGCTGAGCGTGGGCATGGTCGGGCGCAGCATCATGGGGCCGGAAGTGGCCCAGGCGCTGATCGCCTATGCGCTGTTCGTCACCACCGTGGTGCTGGCCGTGGCCGTGATCGGCAACGACAACCTGCAGGACTTGAAGACCGGCCAGCTGGTCGACGCCACGCCGTGGAAGCAGCAGGTCGGCCTGCTGATCGGCGTGATCGCCGGTTCGTGCGTGGTGCCGCCGGTGCTCGAGCTGCTCAACCATGCGAACGGCTTCGTCGGCGCGCCCAACCTCAATTCGATCTCGGACCAGCCGCTGGCCGCGCCGCAGGCGCTGCTGATCTCGACGCTGGCCAAGGGCGTCATCGGCGGCCAGCTGCGCTGGGACCTGCTGGGCTACGGCGCGCTGGTCGGCCTGCTGCTGGTGGCGATCAATTTCGCCTTGAAGAAGTCCAGCAACGGCAAGTACTCGCTGCCGCCGCTGGGCGTGGGCCTGGCGATCTACCTGCCGAGCGCGGTGATCACGCCGGTGTGCATCGGCGCCGTGGCCGGCTACCTGTTCGACCGCGCGATGGAGCACAAGGTCGGCGGCGACACCGCCAAGCGCCTGGGCGTGCTGGTGATGTCCGGCTTCATCGTCGGCGAGAGCCTGTTCAACGTCGCGCTGGCCGGCCTGATCGTGGTCTCCGGCAAGGGCGAGCCGCTGGCCATCGCCAATTCGCTGAGCGAGGCGCAAGCCATGATCGTGGCGCTGATCCTCGGCGTGGCGATGGTGTGGGGACTGTACCGCTGGTCGGCCCGGAGCGGGCGCAACGTCGCCGCCTGATGGCGCAAGCCGCGTCAAGCCCAACGCCCTGCCAGCCGGCAGGGCGTTTTCATTTGGCGATCCGCGGTGCGCAACTATCAGCCTCTTTAACTCCGCTCAACATCCTCGCCAAACACCTACCTACAGTGGAGATTCCGCTGGAATTGAGCGACAAAATGGAGAGTTGAAATGGCAACCGACACTGTTACAAGTGGAGAACGGCTTTGGACCTGGCGGCACTCGGCATCGCCTCTTCGAGCTTATTATCAAGGTCGTCACAATGCGCCTGACACGCCCTACTTCCGCGCTATTGATGCTGACGGCGGTCAGTTGGCTTACCCCTGCGCAGGGGGTAAGCCCTGTCGTTCTGGAACAAGTCGACTGGCCACGGAACGCAGCCTGCGGCGGCTGCTCGGTGCTCCAGTTCGGAATGCTGGAAATACAACTGCCGCCCGCACTTGTCAGCAAGATCTTTATCGCTACCAGCATGGCCCCGTCCGTGCATCTGATTCCTCCCGACGGAGACCCCAGACATGACGTCGTCCTATCCGCCACGCCGGTACGGGGACTGGTGGACAAGTATAGACAAAAACTATCTGCGAACCAGTTCCTTGAGCAACTGGGCCACCCGGTCAATAGCGCCGATCCATGGGCAAAAATCAGAAGGGTAGAAGGCCTGGACAACGCGATCCGTTACACGCACACCGCGCGCGACAAGGTGCATGCATATTGGATTCAGTCCACGCCGCCGAGTTCCCAATATGCCTACCTGGTCGTCGATAACGCACCCGATGTTTACAGCCTGTCGGGCGCACTCACGCCGGAACTTTACGCCGCCATCCTTGCCAACTTGCGACTCGTTCCCGCACCGTAGCCCCGTCGGATTTCATGCCGCCAGTATAGGCGGTGGGTCCGAAATTCGACCCTTGCGGCATTCGTGCTCGTTTGTGTGTCTGGTTCTGTCTCGTTTTGATTCGTTTGAACTTTGTGCGGTGCACAAGGTCTAACGAGACAGAACAAGACAAAACAAGACCAAACGCACAAGGAGAACGAGCATGAACGCCGCAAGGACCTGCGAACTGCCACCCGCCGCACACGCCGAGCTGGAAAACTTTCTGCGCAACAGCGGCAGCACGCTGTCGCCGGTCGAGGCGACCATCATCGCCATCCGCGAGTGGATCGAAAAGTGCCGCGCCGCGGCGGCGCCGATGCGCGGCTATCAATGGAAGCAGCTGTTCATTCCCGAAAAGAGCCGCTTGCGCATGAGCTACGCCGGCATGGCGTACTACGCCGAAGTCGTCGGCGAAGAAATCCTATTCCGCGACGATGCCGTATCGCCGCGCCAGATGACCATGCAGATTGCCGGCGATGGCCGCAACGCGTGGCGCGATCTCTGGATACTGCTGCCCGGCGAAAAAAACTGGGCCAATGCCGCCCGCCTGCGCGACCGGCTGCAACAGCGGGCCGCCAAGCAGCCGCTGTCCGCCGCCGACGCCATGACCGTCGCCGCGAAATCGATGAGCGATGCCCTGACCACCGCCCTGGCGCTGGTCGAGCACGCCAACCATCAATCGCAAAACACCCTGGAGCGCCGCCTGCCCCGCTATCGTCGCCAATACGATCTACTCAGCGACGATCACTGACCCCACGCCGCCATCCACGCTCACAGCTCGGCCAGCGCCTTCACATGCGCCACCACGCTGCGGCCCAGCGCCGACAGGTTGTAGCCGCCTTCGAGGCAGCTGACGATGCGGCCCTTGGCGTACAGCCGGGCCACCTCCATCACCTGCTGCGTCATCCAGGCGTAGTCCGCCTCGACCAGGCCCATGCCGCCGATGTCGTCCTCGCGGTGGGCGTCGAAGCCGGCCGAGATGAAGATCATCTCCGGCTGGAACGCGTGCAGCGCCGGCAGCCATTGCTCCAGCACGATCTGGCGCACGGCGTCGCCCTTGGTGTGGGCCGGCACCGGCACGTTGACCATGTGGGCGCTGATCGGCTCGGGCTCGGTGTAGGGATAGAACGGATGCTGGTAGAAGCTCACCATCAAGGCGCGCGGCTCGCCCTGCAGCGCCTCCTCGGTGCCGTTGCCATGATGGACGTCGAAATCGACCACCGCCACCCGCGCCAGGCCGCGCGCGTCGAGCGCGTGCTTGGCCGCCACGGCGACGTTGTTGAACAGGCAGAAGCCCATCGGCTCGACCGGCCGCGCATGGTGGCCGGGTGGACGCACCGAGCAGAAGGCGTTGGCGATCTCGCCGTCGATCACGGCGTCGGTCGCGGCCACGGCGGCGCCGGCGGCGCGCTGGGCGGCGCGCCAGCTGTAGTGGTTGAGCGAGGTGTCGCCGTCGATCGGATAGCTGTCGCCCGGCGCCGGCACGTTGTCGCGCACGAGGGCGATGGCGTTGCGACTGTGGTTGCGCTCCAGGTCGGCGAGCGCCACCAGCGGCGCCTCGCGGTGCTCCAGCAGGTCGTGGATGTGCGAGCCGATCAGCTGGTCGGCAATCGCCTGCAGGCGGGCCGGCGATTCGGGGTGCCAGTCGCCCATGTCGTGGCGGGCGCAATCGGGATGGCTGTAAATGGCTGTGGTCATGGGGCGGGTATCTGCTGCTTGTAGGCGCTAATCTACCATAGATATCGCGCCGGCCGAATGGCCCGCCGTCCTCGGGTGGACAAAAAAACAATTGCCGCATATCATTGTCGATTACTTAACAACAAAGGTATTGCATGGCAAGTCATCCTCTCTTCCGCTCCCTGGCGCTGGCGACGGCCGCGCTGCTCAGCGTTGACGGCCATGCCGCCGACGCCGCCCCGGCCGTCGCCAGCTTCTTCGATACGCCCCAGGTCAGCCAGGCCGAGCTGTCGCCCAAGGGCGGCTATGTGGCCATCACCACCTTGCTGCCTGGCGGCGTGCAGGCGCTGGCCGTGCGCGACACCAGCGACCTGAGCAAGGTGACCGTGCTGGCCAAGACCGCCATCGAGCGCGCCACCATCACCAGCATCCACTGGATCAACGACCACCGCGTCGGCTTCACCGTCAAGAACCTGGACAACGAATTCGAGGGCAACCTCGACGAGTTCGCCATCGACCGCAACGGCGACAACCGCGTGCACCTGATCGCCGGCAGCTGGGGCCACCAGCAAAAGCAGATCGGCAGCAATATGGTCAACCGCACCCTGACCGCCGAATACGCCTACCACGGCGTCACCCACGACGGCTCGGACGACATCCTGGTCGAGCGCTACATGTGGAACAACACCGACCTGGCGCCCGACCATTCGCGCCTGATGCGCCTGAACACCCGCACCCAGTCCCTGCGCAGCGCCTTCGACGGCACCCAGCCGCCGGCGGTGCACGCCTGGTTCACCGACGGCAACGACGTGCCGCGCGTGGTCACCTCGCAAGTCAAGGGCCACTGCATCGCCTCCTACCGCAACGTCGACGACACCAGCTGGACCGAGATCAGCAATGGCGTCTGCTACCAGGACCAGCGCTTCGTGCCGCTGTTCTTCGACGGCGCCGACACGCTGTATGTGCGCGCCAACTACAAGGGCTACGCCGCGCTGTTCCGCTACAAGCTGAAGACCATGAAGATGGACGCCGAACCCTTCGTCGAAACGCCGGGCTACGACTTCGACGGCGTCCCCGAGGTGGACCGCGCCACCAGGAAGCTGCTCGGCATCCACCTGCGCACCGACGCCGGCACCACCGCCTGGCTGGACCCGGCGATGAAGGCCGAGCAGGCCAGGATCGACGCCGCCCTGCCCGGCGCCATCAACACCGTGCATTGCGCGCAGGACTGCGCCGCCAGCCCGGTGCTGCTGATCGCCTCCAACTCCGACCGCCAGCCGCTGCAATTCATCCTGTACACCCGCGCCAGCGGCGCCATGATCGGACTGGGCGGCGTCCATCCCGACCTCAAGCCGGCCGAGATGGGCCGGCGCAGCTTCCACCGCTACACGGCGCGCGACGACCGTTCGATCCCCGTCTACGTGACGCTGCCGGCCGCCAAGGTCGGCGGGCCGCAGCCGGCCGTGGTGCTGGTGCACGGCGGCCCGATGGTGCGCGGCGGCGCGTGGGAATGGGACGCCGAGGCGGCCTTCCTGGCCTCGCGCGGCTACGTCGTGATCCAGCCGGAATTCCGCGGCGGCACCGGCTTCGGCGCCGACCATTTCCGCGCCGGCTGGAAGCAATGGGGCGGCACCATGCAGGACGACCTGGCCGACGCCGCGCGCTGGGCCGCCAAACAGGGCTGGGCCGATCCCCGGCGCGTGGCCATCATGGGCGCCAGCTACGGCGGCTACGCCACGCTGATGGGCCTGATCAAGGACCCGGCCGTGTTCCGCTGCGGCGTCGAATGGGCCGGCGCGACCGACATCAAGCTGCGCTTCACCTCCACCGAGTCGGACGCGTCGAAGGAAACCCTGGGCTACAGCCTGCGCCTGCTGGTCGGCGACCCCGACAACGCGGCCGACGCCGCGATGATGCGCCAGAACTCGCCGCTGCTGCGCGCCGCCGAGCTCAAGCAGCCGCTGCTGATGGCGCACGGCCTGAAGGACCTGCGCGTGCCGATCGAGCACGCCAACAGCTTCGCCGCCGCCGTCAAGGCCCACAACCCGAACGTGACCTCCATCATCTACAACGATGAAGGCCACGGCTGGCGCCATCCGGAAAACCGCATCGCCTTCTGGAAGCAAGTCGAGACCTTCCTCGACCAACACCTGAAACACGCCGAGTAGGCCGCAGCAGCACATGGTATCGCCTGGGCAGTTTCTCGCATAGAATCTGTACAGCGCTCAACTCCCATCGATACCATGTACACAAAACTGCACGCCGTGGCCCGGCAGGTCGGCAGCATCATCGTCGGCAAGGAGCTGCACATCCGCCAGGCCCTGACCTGCCTGCTGGCCGGCGGCCACCTGCTGGTCGAGGACGTGCCCGGCGTCGGCAAGACCACCCTGGCGCACGCGCTGGCGATCTCGCTGGGGCTGCGCTTCAACCGCATCCAGTTCACCAGCGACCTGCTGCCGGCCGACGTCAACGGCATCTCGATCTACCAGCGCGAGAAGAACGGCTTCGTGTTCCACCCCGGCCCCATCTTCACGCAGGTGCTGCTGGCCGACGAGATCAACCGCGCCACGCCCAAGACCCAGTCCGGCCTGCTGGAGGCGATGGAAGAGCGCCAGGTCAGCGCCGACGGCGTCACCCGGCCGCTGCCGGAACCGTTCTTCGTCATCGCCACGCAAAACCCCACCCACCAGATCGGCACCTTCCCGCTGCCGGAATCGCAGCTGGACCGCTTCCTGATGTGCCTGTCGCTGGGCTACCCGGACGCCGCCGCCGAGCGCGCGTTGCTGATGGGCGAGGACCGGCGCGTGCTGCTCAAGGCGCTGCAGCCGGCGATGGCGCCGGCCGAGCTGGCGGAGGCCCAGCTGGCGCTCAAGCGCATCCACGCGGCGCCGGCGCTGATCGACTACGTGCAGGCGCTGGCCGCCGCCTCGCGCCAGAACGGCCTGTTCGCCGAGGGCATGAGCCCGCGCGCCGCCATCGCGCTGCTGCAGGCCGCGCGCGCCTGGGCCGCGCTCGAGGGCCGCGACCACGTGCTGCCGGAAGACGTGCAGGCGGTGCTGGTGCCGGTGTGCGCGCACCGCCTGCGGCCGTTGAAATCGGCGCACGGCGTGGCGCTGGCCAGCCGCGACCTGGTGCTGCAACTGCAAGAGTCGGTGCCGGTCTAGGCCGCCATGAACGGCCCGCTGCCATCGCCGCGATCGCTCTATCGCCAGGCGCGCGACAAGTGGCTGTTCCAGCTCGGCCCCAGCGAGCCGGGCCAGGTCACGCTGACGATGCGCCGTGTGTTCATCGTGCCGACGCGGCCGGGCCTGGCCTTCGCCGGCCTGCTGCTGCTGATGCTGATCGGCTCTCTCAACTACAACCTCGGCCTGGGCTTCGCGCTGACCTTCTTTGCCGGCGCCTGCGCCGTGGCCGACATGGTCCAGACCGCCAGCAACCTGGCCCGTCTGCAACTGTCGCCCGGCCGCGCGCAGCCGGTGTTCGCCGGCGAGGAGGCGCAGTTCGAACTGCAGCTGCACAACCGCGGCAAGCGCGATCGCTACGCCGTCTGGCTGGGCTTCCAGGCCGACGGCGAGCCGCGCCAGGTCACCGACATCCTGGCCGGCGGCGCCAGCACGGTGCGGCTGTCGGCCGCCACCACCGAACGCGGCTGGCTGGAGGCGCCGCGCATCCGCCTCGTCACGCGCTTCCCGCTGGGCCTGTTCCGCGCCTGGAGCTACTGGCGGCCGGCGCTCAAGGCGCTGGTGTATCCGGCGCCCGAGTACCCGGCGCAGCCGCTGCCGTCCAGCGGCGCCGCCAGCGAGGACGGCCACGGCACCGTGGGGCTGGACAATTTCGCCGGCATCCGCAGCTACCAGCCGGGCGACCCGATGCGCCACCTGGCCTGGCGCCAGATCGCCCGCCACGATCCGGCGCTGGGCGGGCAGCTGGTCACCAAGCATTTCGACGGCGGCGCCGTGGCCGAGCTGTGCCTCGACTTCGCCGAGCTGCCGCTGCAGATGGCGCTGGAACTGAAACTGTCGCGCATGGCGCGCTGGGTGCTGGAGGCCGAGCGGCGCGCCCTGCCCTACAGCTTCCGCCTGGCGCAGCACGAATACGGCCCGGCGCTGGGCGACGCCCACCAGGCCGCCTGCCTGCGCGCGCTGGCGCTGTTCGGCCGCGAGGGCCAGGCATGAACGCGCTGGCGCTGCGCCTGACGCGCGACAAGTCCGACACCCTGCTGCTGCTGGCCGCCGCGCTGATGGTGCTGGCGCCGCACTTCGCCCATCTGCCGCCGTGGATCAGCGCCGTGGTGTGCGCCACCTTGCTGTGGCGCGCCGCCCTCACATGGCGCGGCAAGCGCATGCCGCCGCTGTGGCTGCTGCTGCCGGTCTCGCTGGCGGCGATGGCCGGCGTCTACCGCAGCTACCACACGCTGCTGGGGCGCGACGCCGGCGTCGCCATGCTGGCGCTGCTGCTGGCCTTCAAGCTGCTGGAGATGCGCGCCAAACGCGACCTGTTCGTGGTGATCTTCCTCAGCTTCTTCGTGCTGCTGACCAATTTCTTCTACGCGCAAACCATGTTGACCGCGCTGTGCATGGGCGCCACCCTGATCGTGCTGCTGACGGCGCAACAATCGTTCCAGTACACCGGCGCCGTGCCGCCGCTGCGCCGGCGCCTGCGCACCGCCGCCAGCACCGCGCTGCTGGCGGCGCCGCTGGCGCTGTTGATGTTCGTCGGCTTCCCGCGCATCCAGGGACCGCTGTGGGGCCTGCCGGGCGACGCCCACAGCGGCCACACCGGCATCTCCGACAGCATGGCGCCGGGCTCGCTGTCCTCGCTGGCGCAGTCGGAAGCCGTGGCCTTCCGCGTGCGCTTCCTGGACCCCATGCCGCCCCAGGGCCAGCTGTACTGGCGCAGCATCGTACTGGGCGACTACGACGGCCGCACCTGGACCCGCGTGCCGCGCCGGCGCGGCCTGCAGCGCCTGGACGTGGGCATCGCCACGCGCGGCCAGCCGCTGCGCCACGAGATCACGATGGAAGCGACCAACACCCGCTGGCTGGCGGCGCTGGAACTGAGCGGGCCGACGCTGTCGCTGCCCGGCTACCGCGTGCACGACTCCGACGAACTGGAATTCTTCACCAGCGAGCCGGTCACGCAGCGCGTGCGCTACGAAGCGAGCGCCTGGACCGATTTCCGCGTGCAGGCCGACGAACAGCCGCAGCGCATGCTGCGCTGGACCGAACTGCCGTCCGGCTTCAACCCGCGCACCTTGGCCCTGGCGCGCGCGCTGCGCCCGGCCGCCGCCCCCAACGCCGCCGCCGACGCCCCGCTGTCCGCGCGCGAGGCCGCCGGCGCCGCGCTGCAAGTGATGCAGCGCTTCCACGACGGCGGCTACGCCTACACCCTGCAACCGCCGCTGCTGGGCCGCGACGCGGTCGACGATTTCCTGTTCGGCAGCAAGGCCGGCTTCTGCGAACACTACGCCGGCGCCTTCGTGGTGCTGATGCGCGCCATGAACGTGCCGGCGCGGGTGGTGACCGGCTACCAGGGCGGCGAACTGAACCCGGTGGACGGCTACCTGACCGTGCGCCAGTCCGACGCCCACGCCTGGGCCGAATTCTGGGCGCCGGGCGCCGGCTGGCGCCGCATCGACCCGACCGCCGCCGTCGCCCCCGAACGCATCGCCCACAACCTGGCGCAGGCGCTGCCGCAGCCGTCCGGCTTCGGCTTCGGCCCCTTGCTGAACCTGCGAAACGACCCCGATTCGTGGCTGGGCAAGTTGAGATTCAACTACGCCGCGTTGAATAATGCTTGGAATCAATGGGTCCTGGATTACAATCCAGAGAGGCAGCGAGGTTTCCTTGAAGAACTAAGCTCGGCCTTCGCCAACTGGCGCAGCGCACTCGGTGCGGCGCTGGTGTGCGCCCTGCTGTACGGGCTGTACTGGCGGCGGCAACAGCGGCCGCTGGCGCCGCTGGACGGGCTGTACCACCGTTTTTGCCGGCAGCAGGCGCGCCACGGTTACGCGCGCCGCCCGGACGAGGGCCCGCTCAGCTACGCCGCCCGCCTGCGCACCATGCAGGCCAGCCCGGCCAAGCTGGCCGCGATGGAGAAATTTTTAACACTGTACGGCGCGCTGAAGTATGGCGTCGCCGGTTCCGAACCACGTTCGGCGTCGCTGACGACGCTGAAAACACTGCTACCCTTATGCCGATGAAGACTCTGATTACCGCCCTGCTGCTGGGCGCCGCCACCCTCGGCCAAGCCGCCGCCGTCGACCCCTACGGCTACAAGCTGCCGCCCAGCATGCAGCCGAAGAAAAAAGCGCCGCCCGCCAAGAAGGGTCCGCCGCCTATCGACTACGTCGGCGAGTTCGTCAACTTCGGCGAATGGAAGGAAGTGCGCGCCTTCCTCGACGACGTCGCCAGCCGCGACGGCTTCGACCGCGCCGCGCTGAACACCCTGATGGGCCAGGTGCGCTACGTCGATGCGGCGGTGCAGCTGGTCAAGCCCGCGCCGCCGGGCAAGCCGAAGAACTGGCAAGCCTACAGCCGGCTGATCGTCGACCCGGTGCGCATCGACAACGGCGTCAAATTCTGGAACGAAAACCGCGACGCGCTGGAACGGGCCGAGGCCCTGTACGGCGTGCCGGCGGAAATCCTGGTCGGCATTCTCGGCGTGGAAACCGTATACGGCCGCAACACCGGCCGCTTCCGCGTGGTCGACGCGCTGACCACGCTGGCCTTCTCCTACCCCGAGGCGCCGCAGCGCAGCGAGCGCATGGCCTTCTTCCGCGGCGAACTGGAAGCGACGCTGCTGTTCGCGCGCCAGAACGAGCTCGATCCGCTGTCGCTGCGCGGCTCGTTCGCCGGCGCCATCGGCATGCCGCAGTTCATGCCCAGCAGCGTGATGAAATACGCGGTTGATTTCGACGGCAGCGGCAAGGTCGACCTGCTCAACTCCGGCACCGACGCCATCGGCAGCGTGGCGGCCTTCCTGGTGGCGCACGGTTGGCAGCGCGACGTCGGCGGCCCGCTGGTATACTCTGCCGCCGTGTCGCCCAACCGCGCCTGGGAAAGCATGATCAACCAGGGCCTGAGCGCCAAGTACCGCCCGCAGGAACTGACGGCGGCCGGCGTCACCACCACGGTGCCGGTGCCGGAACAGCAGACCTATGGTTTGGTGGACTTGCAGAACGGCGCCGAGCCGACCGAGTACTGGCTGGCGAACAATAATTTCTTTGCGATCACTCAATACAACCGCAGTTATTTCTATGCGATGTCGGTGGTGGAGCTGGGGCGCGCCGTGCGTCTGGCGCGCGGCGGTTTGTAAGGAAGCGTAAAGAAGGTTGCCGCGCAGACTTGCTGACTGTATTGTTTAGTTGACACTTGGCAATTATCTGTACACACTGGCATAGCTGCGGGGGCAAACGTAAGCCGTTCTACAACAAAATTAATTTATAATTAACTTTGTATGTTCATTAAAAGTGTGCACAGGCAGCTTAGCATATCAGTGGGTGTATAATTCTCACACAATGTTGCAACCGGACAACAATAACTCACGGCAATCAGGTTTTTTTATTGCTTATGAGTATTAGAAGGCATGTTGTTGTACAATTGTGTATATATTATGAAACTTGTTATCCCGGAATCCGTCCGTGTGTGAATTCGTTCCTTGGTAAGGATGAACATTAACGCAGCAAAGCGAGCTCCGAGTGTTTTACTTTGCAGGACAACTTTACAGAAGGAAAAGACGAAATCATGACAAACCAAGTCGGCATAGATATGAACAACGATGCGGATGGCGATGATCTGCTGCAATACAATCCCAACCGCCTGCTCGATACCCTGATCGAGAACCTGCGTCTGAAAAACGACGCGGCCCTGTCGCGCGCACTGGAAGTGGCGCCGCCGGTCATCAGCAAAATCCGCCACCACCGCCTGCCGGTTGGCGCTTCGCTGCTGATCCGCATGCACGAAGTGAGCGACCTGAGCATTCGCGACCTGCGTTACCTGATGGGCGATCGCCGCAACAAGTTCCGCATCAGCGACAAGCAGTTCAAGCCTAAAGAAGGCGAACCAGGCGGCCAGGGCTGATACTAGCCGTCGTCCTGCAGCGAACCCTCCCCCTTATCCGGGGGCGAGGGAAGCAACACCTTACGCCGGGAATACCCCGGTCGACAAGTAGCGGTCGCCGCGATCGCAAACGATGAACACGATGGTTGCGTTCTCCACCGTTTGCGAGATGCGCAGCGCGATTTCGCAGGCGCCCGCCGCCGAAATTCCACAGAAGATGCCTTCCTCGGCAGCCATGCGGCGCGCCATGCGCTCGGCCGCCGCCTGCGACACCGGCTCCACCTGGTCCACCCGCGAGCGCTCATAGATCTTCGGCAGATACGCCTCCGGCCACTTGCGGATGCCCGGTATCGACGAGCCCTCTTCCGGCTCGGCGCCGATGATCTGCACCGCCGGATTCCGCTCCTTCAAATACCGCGACACGCCCATGATGGTGCCGGTGGTGCCCATGGCGCTGACGAAGTGCGTCACGCGGCCGTCGGTGTCGCGCCAGATTTCCGGGCCCGTGCCTTCGTAGTGGGCGCGCGAATTATCGAAGTTGCCGAACTGGTCGAGGATGATGCCCTTGCCGTCCTTCTGCAATTGCTCGGCCATGTCGCGCGCGTACTCCATGCCGCCGGTCTTGGGCGTGAGCATGATCTGGGCGCCGTAGGCGGCCATGCTCTGGCGCCGTTCCACGCTCAGGTTCTCCGGCATCAGCAGCAGCATCTTGTAGCCGCGCAGCGCCGCCGCCATCGCCAGCGCGATGCCGGTGTTGCCGCTGGTCGCCTCGATCAGCGTATCGCCGGGCTTGATGTCGCCCCGTTCCTCGGCGCGCTTGAGCATGGACATGGCGGCGCGGTCCTTGACCGAACCGGCCGGATTATTGCCTTCGAGCTTGCCCAGTATGACGTTGTTACGGGCCAGCGCGTCCGCGCCTGGCAGGCGCGTCAGCTGTACCAGCGGCGTGTTGCCTATCGTATCTTCCAGAGTCTTGTAAGCCATCGTGTTCTATCGTCAGTTATTTCGCCAAAAGAGGCATTTTAATCCGAGTTCGGCTTGCGCGTATGGCAAGCTGCCCGAGGCTGAAGATTTTGCACCGGGCGGCCGCCATGCGCTAGACTTGCAACACTCCTGTCACCACTCTCATTTTCCGGAATCGTCATGGCTACAACCCCTATGGAACTGCTCCCCGAAGACACGCCGGACGAGCCGACGCCGCTCACCGGTCTCGACCTGGAAAAGCGCAGCCACCAGATCTTCCCCACGCTCAGCGCGGCCGACATCAAGCATATGCACCGCTTCGGCCGCGTGCGCCATTTCAACGACGGCGAGCTGATCTTCGAAGCCGGCAAGACCAGCTTCGGCCTGATGCTGGTGCTCAAGGGCGGCATCGAAGTGAGCCGCTACGACGGCCTGGGCAATACTTCCTACATCACCACCCACACGCCGGGCCAGTTCAGCGGCGAAGTCTCGCAGCTGTCGGGCCGGCCGTCGCTGGGCAACGGCCTGGCGGTCGGCGCGGTCGAGGTGCTGGAGCTGCCGTCCGAATCGCTGCGCGCGCTGCTGGTGGCGCACGCCGACCTGGGCGAGCGCATCGTGCGCGCGCTGATCCTGCGCCGCGTCGGCCTGATCGAGCAGAACTCCGGCGGCCCGGTGATCGTCGGCCCGCGCGGCCACGGCCGCATCCACACGCTGCAAAGCTTCCTGTCGGCCAACGGCCACCCGCACAGCGTGCTCGATCCGGAACTGGACCAGCAGGCCGCCGACCTGATGGCGCACTACCAGCCCAAGCCGGAAGAGCTGCCGCTGGTGGTGTGCCCGGACGGCGTGGTCAAGAAGAACCCGACCGTGGTCGAGATCGGCCGCTGCCTCGGCATGCTGCCCGAGATCGACAGCGAAAAGATCTGGGACGTGATCGTGGTCGGCGCCGGTCCCGCCGGCCTGGCGACGGCGGTGTACGCCGCGTCCGAAGGCTTGTCGGTGCTGGCGCTGGAAACGCGCGCCTACGGCGGCCAGGCCGCCGCCAGCGCCCGCATCGAGAACTACCTGGGCTTTCCCACCGGCGTCTCCGGCCGCGCGCTGGCCGGCCGCGCCTACGTGCAGGCGCAGAAGTTCGGCGTCGAGGTGGCGATCCCGGCCCCGGCCGGCCGCTTGATCTGCGACACTTATCCGCTGCAGGTGGAAATGTGCGGCAGCCTGCAACGGCTGAAGGCGCGCACCGTGGTGCTGTCGTGCGGCGCGCGCTACCGCCGGCCGTCGCTGGCCAACCTGCGCCAGTTCGAAGGCAAGGGCGTGTACTACTGGGCCTCGCCGATCGAGGCCAAGCTGTGCAAGACCGAAGAGATCGTGCTGGTCGGCGGCGGCAATTCGGCCGGCCAGGCGGCGGTGTTCCTGGCCAGCCACGCGGCCAAGGTGCACATGCTGATCCGCAAGGACAGCCTGGCCTCGACCATGTCGAGCTACCTGATCGAGCGCATCCAGGCCACGCCCAACATCGAGCTGCACACGCAGACGGAAATCGTCGCGCTGGAAGGCGACGACGATGGCTTGAAGCAGGTGCGCATCCGCGGCATGAAGAGCGGCGAGGAATGCGACTACGACGTTTGCCGCGTGTTCCTGTTCATCGGCGCCGATCCGAACACCGACTGGCTGGGCGACTGCGGCGTGGACGTCGACGCCCACGGCTTCATCCGCACCGGCTTCGACGTCACCAAGGCCCAGTGCAAGGCCAACTTCTCCAACGGCGTCTATCCGCGCGAGCTGCCGTCGCGCGCGGCGCTCGAGACCAGCGTGCCCGGCGTGTTCGCCATCGGCGACGTGCGCGCCGGCTCGACCAAGCGGGTCGCCGCAGCGGTGGGCGAAGGCGCGGCCGTGGTCTCGCAGATCCACGCCTTCCTGGCCAACCTGCCGGCCGACAAGGTGTTCAGCTAAAGCGTTTAGCCAGATCGGGCACTAGCCCCGCCCTGGCAGCGCCAGCAAAGCAATTGCGCTCCAGACGCCATGATGGAGCGGCCCGGTCTTGGTGAACTTGTCACTCGGCTATCGCCAGCCGGTCCAAGTTAGCCTGCGCCTGTTTCAGCTCGCCGAATTTCTCCTTCGTGAAACCGGCCTGGCGCATGACCAGAAAGAACACGTTGACGTCCACCCCGCGCTAAAGCATGGGAATTCCTGCTGCCAGCGTCGCACGTCCGCGACGGAGAATGTTTAACGCAGCATTGAGATCACGATCATGTTCTGCACCGCAATCGCAGCATCGCCACTCTCTTACTCCAAGGTCTGCGATACCTTTCGGCCTTGTTTTGGGCATCGCGCCACAATTCGAGCAGACCTGGGTGGTAAAACGTTCGTCCACTTCCTCGAACCATGCGCCATGCTTAACAGCCTTGTACGCCAGTTGACTGCGAAGGGACGACCAGCTTGCATCAAGAACAGATTTCGCCATGCTGGTTTTGGCGAGCGCCGCAGCATTAATGTTGCCAACAATGATGTAGTCGAAGTCGCGCACTATGCGGGCGGAAAGCTTGTGAAGAAAATCGCTGCGACAATTAGCGATCTTGGCATGGATGGCCTTCACCCGTCGTGCCTTGCGCGCACGTTGCGCCACCGCCAGCGCAGCCTCGGCATCACGGTAGATGTGCGGTGCTGCAATCTTGTCACCGTTCGACAGCGTGGCAATGTCCTTCAGGCCCAGATCGATGCCGATGCCGCGCACCGGAACTCTCGCAGGTGACGTCACCACTTCCAGCGCAATGTTCAGGAACCAGTTGCCCCGGCGATCACGGGAGAAGTTGGTACCATCGAGGATTTTCCCCTCGGGTAGCGGTCGTGAGTAAAACACCCGAAAGGTGTTGCCGGCGAAGCGGAAGGCATTGCCCTCCCGCTTCAGTTCACGGCCCTTGATCGGTACCCAGCCCAAGGACTTTCGGCCACGGTAACGCAAATACGCACGGCGCGACAGCGTGCGCGATTTGGCGTACTGCTGACACACATCGTTAACCGTACCTGAATGTAATTTCAGTTCCTTGCTACAGCCGGTGGTCAGCTTAATCAGATCAAACCCTGTATGCCAGCGGCGATTGAAACGCAGTGCATCCTTCTGCCTGTCATTGCAGTAGTTCCAAACGAAGTTCACCATCCGTGCCTGTTGATTCAACAGACCGGTCAACGATTTCACGCGATAGCGGTAAACCAGTTTCATGTTTGTTTGACCAGCAGAGTTAGAACTGGTTCCCGTTTTAAGCAACCCGAGTTCGACTGCTTCAGCTTGGCTTTTTATAAGCAAGATTATTAGCTATCGAGACCTAATCCGGCTGGCTCGCCCACTGCCGCATTGGCGTGCTTGCGTGCAGTCGCCACCAGCACCCAATCCTGCTCGTCGGTAAGTAAGCGCCTGGACAAAGTAAAGGCCATACCGATGGTAGCTCATATCAAACACTGTGCCCGGCGGACAAGGACCGTCACCGCGCGGCTCGGCCTTACCTATCTCTTAGTTTTTCAGCGAATCCTTACTGCGGGGCGCCAGCGCACCTGCGGCGGCGTCCAGCGCGTTGATCTCGAAGTCGCCGTCATCGACCACCCGCTCCCAGCCCTCGAACTTGCCCATGCCGCGCGTGCGGGCGATCGACAGCAACAGGCTCTGGCCCGGCGCCGGGCGTTCCGGCTGCAACTGGTAGACCGGATCGGCAAACGCCTGCGCCGGCGTGGTGATGGTCCAGCCCATGTCGACGAACAGCTGGATCACGTCCTTGAGCCACAGCGCGTTGATCAGGTTGTGGTGCATCAGCATGACCTGCGGGATATCGCGCCCCTCCAGCTTGCGCGACAGGTCGCGGTAGGCGATGGCGCGCTGGCGCACGTGCGACAGGTAGGCTTGCCTGATCGGCGCGATGTCGGCCTTGGGGTCGGCGCGCAGCACCTCGTTCAATTTTTGGTCCAGCCGCCAGTCGCTGGTGTCGAGGCTGACGTAGCCGTTGCGATAGCCGCTCTGCTTGAGGAAGGCCCGCATGCCGTCGCGCTTTTCCGGCGTATTGCCTTCGCGCAGAAAGGTGTAGCGGAACCACTTCCGATACCCCGGCAAGGTCGACGTGATGCGGTCGCAGTCCTGCACTTCCTGCCGGTACTGTGCCAGGGAAAGCTGGGCGCTGTTCAGGTCCGGATGCGTCATCGTGTGATTGCCGAGCGCGTGCCCCGCCTGCCCCCATGCCCTGGCCAGCGCATAGCCTTCCGGCTTGTCGGCGCCGAAGCCGCAGGTGACGAACAATGCCGCCTGCGCATGGTGCACGGCCAGCGCGTCGAGCAGCGCCTGGTTGCGCTGCTGCGGCGACAGCAGCGGCGTCGTCTCCAGCCCGGGGCCATCGTCGAAAGTGAAGGCCACCGATTGCGCCTGCGAGGTGGAGGCGCACAGCATGGCGGCGATAAGCAAGGCACGGCCAAAGGTCATTATGTGGTTCTCTCCTTGATGCGTTTCAGTTGTGCCGACTGGTAGGCGCCGAAGGCGTCGTTGAACAGGCAGCGTATCAAAGGATCATCGACGATGTCGGCGTCGGGCGGCGCGCCGTTGATGCGCATGTACATCGACGTCAGCGACTCGCCCAGCGCCAGGCCCGCGTACAACTTGGCGATGGGGATTTCGGTCATCCACGTCGGCGCTTCCTCGTCGCCGGCCAGCGCGATGTCGTCGCCGTGGACGTGGTAGCGGAACTGCCGCGCCACGCCGTCATGGTCATAGACCGACAGCTGCCAGACGCAGGGCGTTTCGAAGTAGCTGTCCGGCGTCAGTTCCATGTCGCGGTATTTTTCGAGCAGGCCGGTGCGGCAGTAGTCCAGCGCCAGCGCCGTGTGTTCGGCGCTCAGCGGCGCGAAGTGGCGGGCGATGCCGGACGTTGGCGGCGGCGTGATATCGGCGTCGTACTCGTAGTCGACATCCTGCTCGCCGACCGGCAGCACCCATGGCAGCGGCGCGGCTGGCGTCAATCCTTGCGGCGTCAGCGCCACCGACACCGAAGGATTCAAGCGCACGACGGCGGCGCCGGGCAGCCACGCGCCGACCTCGTCGGCGAACTGGCGGTAGGTGATCGGGAACAGCGCGTGGTTGTACCAGGACCACGGCTCCTGCACGAACTGGCAAGAACTCGGCACCACGTAGCGCGGCGCCAGCGCCTGCAGCTGCTCCGGCCACTCTTCGGGCAGCGCGGGTGCGCCGCCCTGCGCGCGCGACGGCGCGATGACGTCGATCTCGCGCATGGTCTGGAACGGCCACAACACCATGTCCCACGGCGCGTAGGGCTTGAGCTGCTCCAGCGTTTCCGGGTCCATCCACGAATCGACCACGTTGAGCACATTCAGGCCGGCGGCGCGGATGTGGAACATCGAATCGACATCGGCGTCCAATGCCTTGCGCGGGATGACTTCGATCGCGCCGACCTGCACCGGCGCATCCACCTTCAGTGTCAGCACGTTGACGAAGCCCAGCTCCCGTATCATCGCGAACAGTTCGTCGAACAGGCAGTACAGGTAGATCGGCGTATCGCGGTCGAGCAGATCCAGGCTCTCCATCGAACAATGGTCGTCATGGAAATGCGAGATGAACACCGCATCCGGTTTCATCCCGCGTATCTGCGCAAGGTCGAAGCGCACGTCGGGGAAGGCGTGGCAATTCCTGCTGAAGGGGTTTTCAAATATGGGATCGAATGCGATCAGCGTGCCATCGCATTCGAAGACATAGCCTGCGTGCAGGATGCGGGAGATTTTTAGCGTCATCCCGCCATGGTATCACCGCAACGGCGTCGGGTAGCTGGCCGGGCTGGCGTTGCCGTCGTTGTCGATCGCTTGCACGCCGAAGTAGTAATTGTCCTTCGACAGCGGCACCGTGAACTCGGTGGCCTTGCCGACGAACTGGCTGCCCTGCCATTCGGCCGACGCGGTGTCGCGCCAGACGATGCGGTAGCCCGCCAGGTCCGGCTCGGCGTTGGCTTGCCACACCAGCTCGGTATCGTTCTGCAGCTTGGCGGTGCGCACCTGCACCTTGGCCGGCGCGGCCGGCGCCAGCGACAGCGAGGACAAGGCCGCCGCGTTCACCCGCGCCACCTGGGCGATGTAGTTGAAGTCGTCGTACTGCGGCAGGTCGCCGATCAGCACGCCGTTCTCGGTGCGGATGTTCTGGTGCTGGTGGTTGAAGTCCTCGGCCGGCTCGGTGAAGCGCAGCGCCGCGTAGCCGCGCTCCAGGAACGGCATGTGGTCGCCGCCGCGCAGGTAGCGGTCGCGCCGCTGGATGACGCTGACCTTGAACTTCGGCACGTAACGCTCGCCCGCCTCCTTCACCGCCCGCGCCAGCTGGCGCGACAGCGAATCGTTCTCGCCGCCGGTCTGGATCAAGGTGCGCACGGTGTCGCTGTTTTCCTTCTGCACCGGCAGGCCTTCGGCGAACAGGCGCACTTGCGTGTTGTCGACCTTGCCGTGCTCGTCGCGCGAGCTGCCGATGATGTCGTTGGTGAACATGCCGGCGATGTTCAGGTTTTTCTGTTTGGCCTGCTCGGCCCAGTGCGCCGCACCCAGCAAGCCCTGCTCTTCCGCCGCCACCGTCATGAAGACCAGGGTGGCGTCGAATTTATACTTGGCCATCACGCAAGCCATCTCCATCACGGCGGCGGTGCCGGAGGCGTCGTCGTTGGCGCCGGGGGCGTCGCCCTTGGCGTCCATGATGTCGGTGTTGCGCGAGTCGTAGTGGCCGCTGACCACGTACATGCGGTCCACCGAGGCGGGCTGCGTGCCCGGCAAGGTCGCCACCACGTTGACGATCTCGGTCGGGCGGCTGATGCGCGCCGAGACCGGCGCGATGTGGCTGTCGAACGCCACTTGCAGGCGGCCGCCCTGGGCCGCGCCGCAGCGCTCCAGTTCGCTCTTGATCCAGCGCCGCGCCGCGCCGATGCCTTCGGTCTCGGAGACCGTGTCCGACATCGTGTGGCGCGTGCGGAAGCCCACCAGCTTGTTGATATAGCCTTCGATGCGGGCCGGAGAAATCTCCTGCACGACCTGGTCGATCTGGGCCTGGTGGCGGCTGGTGTCGGGCGTGGCCGCGACGGCGGGCGCGACGGCCAGCACGGTCAGGGCGGACAAGATGAGCGAATTTTTATGCATCTGCTGTCTCCGGTGAAATGGTCGCAATATCTTCTCACGTAACCATGAGTGATTTTCACCCGGAAACAAATCCTCAACAAAAAAACGCCGGCCTGAACATGTTCAGCACCGGCGTTTCTTGACGGGGATTAATTACTTGGCAGGCGGAGCGGCTGGCGTGGAGGCGGCAGCGGCCTTGTCGGCCTTGGCGGCGGCTTTCGCTGCAGCCTTGTCGGCTTTGGCGGCCGGAGCCGCTGCGGCTGGCGCGCCGTCCAGCGGCTTGCCGTTCACGACCAGGCCGGCCTGCGACAGCTTGACGGCGCTTTTCTCGCCGATGCCCTTCACGCGCTTCTCGAAGTCCGCCCAATCCTTGAAATCGCCTTTTTTGCGCTCTTCCAGGATGGCCTTCGACTTGACCGGACCGATGCCCTTGACCGAGTCCAGAGCGGCGGCGTCAGCCTTGTTGACATCGACCTGCGCGAAAGCGAAGCCCATCGTTACGACCAGGGTCGCAACTGCCAGCAAAATTTTCTTGAACATGTCTCAATCTCCATGAAGGTGGGTGAAAAGCAAGGGCGACAACCGCGCCTTGAACACCCTTAACGGCCAGCCTCGGCGACGGTTGACAGATAATCCATGAAGGTTTTGTGACAAGTATCAAAGCCCGGCCATCAGGCGTTGAACAGCTCCTCGCGCGTGACCGTCGCCGTGCCCAGCTTGCCGACCACGATGCCGCCGGCGCGATTGGCCGTCTGCACCGCTTCGTTCCAGCCGACACCGGCGCCCAGCATGGCGGCCATGGTGGCGATCACCGTGTCGCCGGCGCCGGAGACGTCGAACACCTCGCGCGCCTGCGCCGGCATGTGGAATTGCTCGCCGTCGGTGTACAGGGTCATGCCCTCTTCCGAACGGGTCAGCAGCAGCGCATCGAGTTTCAGCTCGGTGCGCAGCGCCTGCGCCTTGGCGGTCAGTTGCTCTTCGCTGTTCCAGCTGCCGACGATGCGCTTCATTTCCGATTTGTTCGGGGTCAGCACGGTGGCGCCGGCGTAGCGGGTGAAGTCGTCGCCTTTCGGGTCGACCATCACCACCTTGCCGGCGGCGCGCGCCGAGGCGATCATGTCGGCCACGTTGACCAGCGAACCCTTGGCGTAGTCCGACAGTACGATCACGTCGTAGTCGGCCAGCAGCGCCTTGAATTGCAGTAGCTTGTCGCGCAGCACGGTGTCGGTCGGCGCTTCCTCGAAGTCGATGCGCACCATCTGCTGCTGGCGGCCAATCACGCGCAGCTTGATGATGGTGGAGATGGCTTCGTCGCGCTTCAAATAGCTCTGGATGCCGCCGCTGTGCAGCATCTGCTCCACTTCATTGCCGGCCTCGTCGGCGCCGACCACGCCCAGCAGGCCGGCGTATGCGCCCAGCGCCGCGGCGTTGCGCGCCACGTTGGCGGCGCCGCCCAGGCGCGCTTCGCGCTTCTCGATGCGGACGATAGGCACCGGCGCCTCCGGCGAAATGCGGCTGACATCGCCGAACCAGTAGCGGTCCAGCATGATGTCGCCTACCACCAGGATGCGCACTTTATCCAGTGCCGGAGCTTGATAAGTCGTGACGTTGGTGCTCACAGATACCTCGTTAAACGCGGGTCAGGATGGAACGGCCGATGCCGTGGTATTCAAAGCCTGCTTCGGCCATCACTTCCGGCTCGAACAGGTTGCGGCCGTCGAAGATGATGGCTTGCTTCA
Source organism: Duganella violaceipulchra (assembly GCF_019166075.1). Lineage (NCBI taxonomy): Bacteria > Pseudomonadati > Pseudomonadota > Betaproteobacteria > Burkholderiales > Oxalobacteraceae > Duganella > Duganella violaceipulchra. The sequence continues at coordinate 203,692 of NZ_JAHTGR010000002.1, forward strand.
GCGACGACTTGATGCGGTCGAAGTCCGGGCTGCGGAAGGCCTTCCATTCGGTGACGATCACCAGTGCCTCGGCGGCGGTCAGGGTATCCATCGGCGTGGTGGCGAAGCGGATGCGCGCCATTTCTTCGGCCGTCAGGTCCAGCTCCAGCACGCGCCTGGCTTCGGTCATCGCGACCGGGTCGTAGACCGCCACCGTCGCGCCGCCGTCCAGCAGCTGCTTGATCAGCACGCGGGCCGGGGCCTCGCGCATGTCGTCGGTGTTCGGCTTGAAGGCCAGGCCCCAGACGGCGAAATGCTTGCCGCTCAAATCCTCGCCGAAGCGCTTGACCACTTTCTGGCCCAGCACCAGCTTCTGCTTGTCGTTGACCGCTTCCACCGCGCGCAGGATCAGCAAGTCCTGGTTGTACTGGCGCGCCGTGCGCTCCAGCGCCTGCACGTCTTTCGGGAAGCAGGAGCCACCATAACCGGCGCCGGCGTACAGGAAGCTGTGGCCGATGCGCGGATCGGAGCCGATGCCGTGGCGGACCGCCTCGATGTCGGCGCCCACCTGGTCGGCCAGGTTGGCCAGTTCGTTCATGAACGAGATGCGGGTGGCCAGCATGGCGTTGGCCGCGTACTTGGTGAACTCGGCCGAGCGCACATCCATCCAGAAGGTGCGTTCGTGGTTGCGGTTGAACGGCGTGTACAGCTTCTTCATCAGGCCGTGGGCCTTCTCGCCTTCCGGCGTGCTGTCGCAGCCGATGACGATGCGGTCGGGGCGCATGAAGTCTTCCACCGCCGCGCCCTCTTTCAGGAACTCGGGATTCGACACCACCGAGAACTTGGAGGCGTCGCCGCGCGCGGCCAGCTCGGCCTGCACCGCGGCCTGGACGCGGTCGGCGGTGCCGACCGGCACGGTCGACTTGTCGACGATGACCTTGAACTCGGTCATGTACTTGCCGATGTTTTTGGCGGCGGCCAGCACGTATTGCAGGTCGGCCGAGCCGTCCTCGTCCGGCGGCGTGCCGACGGCGATGAATTGCAGGCAGCCGTGGGCGACCGAGGCGGCGACGTCGGTGGAAAATTGCAGGCGGCCGGCGGCGCGGTTGCGCGCGACCACTTCTTCCAGGCCCGGCTCGTGGATGGGGATGCCGCCGTTATTGAGCAGGTCGATTTTCTTCTGGTCGACGTCGAGGCAGAAAACGTCGTTGCCCAGTTCGGCGAGGCAAGCGCCGGTGACGAGGCCTACATAGCCGGTGCCGATGATGGTGATTTTCATGTTGGTGCTCTTCTTAATTCATGACGTTGAGTTCTTCGGTGCGGCGCGGCGGGTAGGTCTCCCAACGGCTGCATCCAGGGCACTGCCAGTAGAACTGGCGCGCCTTGAAACCACAGTGGCTGCACTGGTAGCGCGCCAGCTTCTGCGTATAGCCGTGTACCAGGTTCTTCACCATCGACAGTTCCGGCACCAGGCTGGCCGGCGCGTCCATCAGGCGCGCCTCCAGCAATTTGTCCAGGCCCAGCAGGGTCGGCGTGCGGCGCAGCTCAGTGCTGACCAGCTGCTTGGCCGCTTCCACGCCGTCCAGCTCCAGCACCGCCTTGTACACCACTTCGATCAGGTCGATCGACGAAGCCTGTTCCAGATAGGACTTGAGCAGGTTGACGCCTTCCTGCGGACGGCCGACCTTGCGGTAGGCGTCCATGATGCGCTGCGCCACCAGCGCCGTGTGCGGCACGCTGATCTGCTCGACGCGGCGCCAGATCAGCAGCGCGCCTTCGACCTCGCCCTGCGCCAGGTGGGCGTCGCCGCTCAGCATGGTGGCGCGCACGTTGACGCGGTCCGCCTGCAGCGATTTCTCCAGCAGCGGCAAGGCTGCTTCCGGATGCATGTGCACCAGCGCGTCCTGCGCCAGCTCGCAGTAGAACTGCGCGATTTCCTTCTGGCGCGATCCGGCGCCGGATTCCTGCAGGCCCAGCGCCGCCTCGATGGCGCGCGGCCATTCCTTCTCGCGCTGGAAGATCTCCAGCAGCGCACGGCGCGCCTGCACGGCGTACTGGCCGCTGACCATGGCGTTGAAGGTTTCCTCGGCGCGGTCCAGCAGGCCGGCCTTCAGGTAGTCCATGCCCAGTTCGTACTGCGCGTGCTCCTTCTGCTCCTGCGGCAGGTCGGGACGCGACAGCAGGTTCTGGTGCACGCGGATCGCGCGTTCGGTCTCGCCACGGCGGCGGAACAGATTCCCCAGCGCGAAGTGCATGTCGGCCGTTTCCGGGTCCATGCGGACGATCTCGATGAAGGCGTCGATGGCCTTGTCCGGCTGCTCGTTGAGCAGGAAGTTCAAGCCCTTGAAGTAACCGCGCGGCAAGGTGCGCGATTCCGATACCAGTTGACGTATGTCGACGCGCGCGGCGACCCAGCCCAGTCCGAAGAAGACCGGGATCCCCAATAACCACCAGAGTTCGAATTCCATGCTTGGTATTTTTTATTGTTTATTGTGTGTTGATGCTGTCCGGCTGCGGCTGGGCGTTGGTTTGCAGCGCGCTCGATTGCAGCGTGGTGATCGTGGTTTTGTGCTTGTTCGTTTCGCGGCGGTGGCGGAACACGGTCGGCGTCAGCGCCAGCACGCCCAGGAAGGCGCCGGCCACAAAGAAGCCCAGCAGCATCAGGACCAGCGGTCCGTGCAGATCATAGTGAAGGAAGAAATGCAGATCGACTTCCTGCGTATTCTTCAAGGCAAAGCCAAAAAACAGGACGAAAAGAACGAATCCAATAATCGTGGATATAAATTTCATTAGCCGGGTTTCCTGTTCAGTATTTCTAAAAAAAAGCGGCATCCGTAGACGCCGCTTTTATTTTAACTCATCAGACGCTTCAGTCCTCAATGATCGGTTGCCCGACCATCGCATCAACCCGCTCGCGCAATTGCTTGCCCGGCTTGAAGTGAGGCACCCGTTTTTCAGGCACCATCACTTTGTCGCCCGACTTCGGATTACGTCCGATACGCGGTGGCCGGCTATTCAGAGCAAAACTGCCAAAACCGCGGATCTCGATGCGTTGACCGGTCGCCAGGGCGTTGGTCATCGCATCCAGAATGGTCTTGACGGCATACTCCGCATCTTTGGCCACCAGCTGAGAATAACGCTCAGCCAGGCGGTTGATCAATTCGGACTTAGTCATCGACTAGTTCTTAGTTCTTGTTATCGAACTTGGCTTTCAACAGCGCGCCCAGGCTGGTGGTGCCCGAAGCTGCGTTGTTGTCGGTCGCTGCCATTTTCTGCATGGCTTCCTGGGTCTCGACGTTGTCTTTCGCTTTGATCGACAGCTGGATGCTGCGAGCTTTGCGATCGATGTTGATGACCAGGGCTTCAACGGAATCGCCAACCTTCAGGTGGGTACCGGCATCTTCCACGCGGTCGCGGGAGATTTCGGAGGCACGCAGGTAGCCTTCAACTTCTTCGGACAGTTGGATCACGGCGCCTTTAGGCTCAACCGATTTAACGGTGCCGGTGACCAGCGCGCCCTTGTCGTTCATGGCTGCGAAGTTGTTGAATGGATCGCCTTCCAGTTGCTTGACGCCCAGGGAAACGCGCTCGCGCTCAACGTCGATGGCCAGAACGATGGCTTCCAGTTCGTCACCTTTCTTGAAGCGACGCACGGCTTCTTCGCCGGTTTCGGTCCAGGACAGGTCGGACAGGTGTACCAGGCCGTCGATGTTGCCGGCCAGGCCGATGAACACGCCGAAGTCGGTGATCGATTTGATCGCGCCACGGACTTTATCGCCCTTCTTGTGGGTCACGCCGAAGTCATCCCATGGATTCGCTTTGCACTGCTTCATGCCCAGCGAAATACGGCGACGCTCTTCGTCGATTTCCAGAACCATCACTTCAACTTCGTCGCCCAGCTGGACAACTTTGTTTGGAGCGACGTTTTTGTTGGTCCAGTCCATTTCGGAAACGTGTACCAGGCCTTCGATACCCTGCTCGACTTCAACGAACGCGCCGTAGTCGGTCAGGTTCGTTACTTTACCGAACAGACGGGTGCTTTGTGGGTAACGACGGGACAGACCGGTCCAAGGATCGTCGCCCAGTTGCTTAACGCCCAGGGACACACGGTTCTTCTCTTGATCGTACTTCAGTACTTTCGCGGTGATTTCCTGGCCAACGGTCAGCACTTCCGATGGGTGACGCACACGACGCCATGCCAGGTCGGTGATGTGCAGCAGGCCGTCGATACCGCCCAGATCCACGAACGCGCCGTAGTCGGTGATATTTTTGACGACGCCGGTAACCACGGTGCCTTCTTTCAGGGTTTCCATCAGTTTCTGACGCTCTTCGCCCATCGAAGCTTCGATGACGGCGCGGCGGGACAGAACCACGTTGTTACGCTTGCGATCCAGCTTGATCACTTTGAATTCGAGGGTCTTGCCTTCGAATGGGGTGGTGTCTTTAACTGGACGGGTGTCAACCAGGGAGCCTGGCAGGAACGCGCGGATGCCGTTGGTCAGAACGGTCAGGCCGCCCTTGACTTTACCATTGACGGTACCGACGACGATTTCGCCCGATTCCATGGCTTTTTCCAGTGCCAGCCACGAAGCCAGACGCTTGGCCTTGTCGCGCGACAGGATGGTATCGCCGAAACCGTTTTCGAGCGATTCGATCGCCACGGAAACGAAGTCGCCTACTTTGACTTCCAGTTCGCCGTGGTCGTTCTTGAATTCTTCAACTGGGATGAATGCTTCCGATTTCAGGCCGGCGTTGACGATCACGAAGTTGTGATCCAGACGAACGACTTCAGCCGAGATCACTTCGCCCGAACGCATGTCTTGACGCGACAGGGATTCTTCGAAGAGGGCTGCAAAACTTTCCATATTAGACATTGTAACTTCCAGGTTACCAACAAGGCTCGCGAATGCGACTTCAGTTGGGTTAGGGTTAATAAACGTTGCGGACATCAGAGCGACCGCAACACCAGCTATTTACCGATGGCCGCATACCACTGCAACACCTGGGCGACCGCTTCGTCAGCGGTCAAATTCGAGGTGTCGAGCACATGCGCCCCCTCTGCAGGGACCAGCGGCGCGATGGTCCGGTTTGTATCCCGGTCGTCACGCGCCTGCAAATCCATCAGTAGGTCTTCCATACTAGCAGAAATTCCTTTGTCAATCAATTGCTTATAGCGACGTTCCGCACGCGCCGCCACACTGGCGGTCAAAAATACCTTCAACACGGCGTTCGGGAAGATCACCGACCCCATGTCGCGGCCGTCGGCCACCACGCCGGGCGCCTTGCGGAAGCCCAGCTGCAGTCCCAGCAGCGCGTGGCGCACGGCGTGGAATGTTGCAATTTTTGAAGCCGTGTTGCCGACCTCTTCGGCACGGATGGCCTCGGTGACGTTTTCGTGCGACAGGATGATGTCGCCGCCCTGGAAGCTGCACTGCAGATGCTCGGCCAGCTTGGCCAGGGCGTGTTCGTCGCTCAGGTCGGTGCCGCGGCGCAGGGCCGACAGCGCCGTCAGGCGGTACAGGGCGCCCGAATCCAGGTAGTGGAAGCCGAGCTTATCGGCGACGCGGTGCGCGACAGTGCCCTTGCCGGATGCGGTAGGGCCGTCAATGGCGATGACTGGAATTGGGGAAGTTACCATTTAGTTCACTTTGTTTGTTTTGCTTATTTTGCTTATTTTGCTATCGCTGCGAAGGCGGCGAAATACTCGGGGAAGGTCTTGCCCACGCATTGGGGATCGTTGATGCGCATGACATTGCCCTTGCGCGCGGCGCCGTCCAGCGATACCAGCGAGAAGCACATCGCCATGCGGTGGTCGTCGTAGGTGTCGATGGTAGCAGGCGTGATGACGGCCGGCGGCGTGACCTTGATGTAGTCGGCGCCCTCCTCCACGATCGCGCCGACCTTGCGCAGCTCGGTGGCCATGGCGGCGATGCGGTCGGTTTCCTTGACGCGCCAGCTGGCGATGTTGCGCAGCGTGCTGGTGCCGTCGGCGTACAGCGCGGCGATGGCGATGGTCATCGCGGCGTCGGGGATGTGGTTGAAGTCGGCGTCGATGGCTTTCAGCACGCCGTTCGATCTGGCTTCGATCCAGTTGTCGCCCATGGTGATCTGCACGCCCATCTGCTCCAGCGCGGCGGCGAAGCGCACGTCGCCCTGGATGCTGTCCCTGCCCACGCCCTCGACCCGCACCGGGCCGCCGGCGATCGCGCCGGCCGCCAGGAAGTAGGACGCCGACGAGGCGTCGCCCTCGACGTGGATGGTGCCCGGCGACTGGTAGACCTGGCCGGGCTCGATGGTGAACGACTCCCAGCCGTTCTGCTCGACCGTCACGCCGAAGCGGCGGATCAGGTTGAGCGTGATTTCGATGTAGGGCTTGGAGATCAGCTCGCCGACCACGTCGATAGCGATCGCGTGCTCGCGCGCCATCAGCGGCGCCACCATCAGCAGCGCGGTCAGGAACTGGCTCGACACGTCGCCGCGCACCGACAGGCGCTGCGCGTGGATCTTGCCCTGCTTGATGTGCAGCGGCGGGAAGCCGGGGTTGCCGGTGTATTCGACGTTGGTGCCGGCGGCGTTGAGGGCGTCGACCAGGTCGCCGATCGGACGCTCGTGCATGCGCGGCACGCCGTGCAGCGTGTAGTCGCCGCCGATCACGGCCAGCGCGGCGGTCAGCGGACGGATCGCGGTGCCGGCGTTGCCCATGAAGAGGTCGGCCGATTTGTTCGGCAGCACGCCGGCCACGCCCTTGACGTGGTGGATGGTGCCGGTGGCGGTTTGCTCTTCGGTCCACTGCACGCCGAGGGAGCGCAGCGCGGCCAGCATGACGGCGGTGTCGTCCGAGGCCAGCAGGTCGACGATGGCGACGTCGCCCTGCGACAGCGCCGACAACAGCAGGATGCGGTTGGAGATGGATTTGGAGCCGGGCAGGCGCACCGCGCCCTGCACATGCGCGACCGTTTGCAGGTCGATATATTCGTGAGTCATGCTGATTTCCTGATCTATTCTGCTTGGTCTTGCGACGGCGGCGCCTCGGCCGCCTCGATCGCTGTAATCCACTGGTGGCGGGCGCGCTGGGCGTTGCTGTACACGCGCTCCAGCCCTGCCCCGTCACCGGCGGCCAGACGGGCGCGCAGGCCCGTCAATTGTGCCAGATAAGCATCCAGCTCCGTCAACAACGCCGACTGGTTGGCCAGGCTGATGTCGCGCCACATTTCGGGCGACGATCCCGCGATCCTTGTGAAATCGCGGAAACCGCTGGCCGCATACTGGAACAGTAAATCCGCATGCGGTTTGTTGGCGATGTCGTCCACCAGCGCATACGCCAGCAAATGCGGCAAATGGCTGACGGCGGCAAACACCTTGTCATGTTCTTGCGGCGTCAAACGATGGATGATCGCATCGCAGGCGCGCCACGCGGCGGCCACGCGCTCGACATCGACCGCCGCGTTTTCATCCAGTGCCGTCAGCACCACCTTCTTGCCGACGTACAGATCGTCGATCGCCGCCTCGGGACCATTGGTCTCGCGGCCGGCGATCGGATGGCCGGGCACGAACTGGGCGAGCTTGCCGCCCAATGCGCGCCGCGCCGAGGCCACCACGTCGCACTTGGTGCTGCCGGCGTCGGTGACCACGGTACCGGGCTGCAAATGCGGCGCCAGCGCCGCCAGGATCGCCTCGGTCTGCGCCACCGGCGCGGCCAGCAGCACCAGGTCGGCGCCATCGAGCGCCTCACCCATGTCGCCACCGATGACGTCGATGATGCCCAGTTCCCGCGCGCGCTCGAGCGAGGCGGCCGAACGGCCCATGCCGACCACGCTGCCGACGGCGCCGGCCTTTTTCAGCGACCGCGCAAACGATCCGCCGATCAGACCCACGCCAAAGATGACGACCTTGTTCAGCATTCCTACTCCGCCAGTGCCTTGGTCAGCGCCGCGATCAGCACCGCGTTTTCCTGCGGCAGGCCGATGGAAATGCGCAGCCACTCCGGCAGGCCGTAGTTACCGACCGGACGCACGATCACGCCCTGCTTCAGCAACGCCAGGTTGACGCGCGCGCCGGCGCCCACATCGTTGCCGACCTTGACCAGCACGAAGTTGCCATAGGATGGCACGTACTGCAGGCCAAGCTGGTCGAACGCCTCGGTGAACTGCTGGTAGCCGGCGGCGTTGTTGGTCGCGCTCTGCGCCAGGAAGGCCTTGTCGTTCAGCGCGGCGATCGCCGCCGCCTGCGCCATCGAATTGACGTTGAACGGCTGGCGGATGCGGTTCATCAAATCCGTCAACGCAGGCTGGGCGATGCCGAAACCGACGCGCAAACCGGCCAGGCCGTAAGCCTTGGAGAAGGTGCGCGAGACCAGCAGGTTGGGATACTGCTTGACCCAGGAAGCCGATTCGAACTGGTTTTCTTCGGCCAGGAATTCGTTGTAGGCCTCGTCCAGCACCACCACCACATTGGCCGGCACCTTGTCCAGGAAGGCCTGGATCTCGGCGGCCGGGATGAAGGTGCCGGTCGGGTTGTTCGGGTTGGCGATGAAGACCAGGCGGGTGTCGTCCTCGATCGCGGCCAGCATGGCCGGCAGGTCGTGGCCATGGTCCTTGGCCGGCACCACGATGTGGCGCGCGCCCACGCCCTGGGTCGCCAGCGCGTACACGGCGAACGAGTACTGCGAATACACCACCGACTGGCCGCGCTCGACGAAGGCGTGGGCGGCGATTTCCAGGATGTCGTTGCTGCCGTTGCCCAGCGTGATCCACTCGGCCGGCACGTCGTAGCGCTTGGACAGCGCGCCCTTCAAATCGAAACCGTTGGCGTCCGGGTAGCGGCCCAGGTCCGCGGCGGCGGCGGTCATCGCCTGCACTGCCGACGGCGGCACGCCGAACGGGTTCTCGTTCGACGCCAGTTTGACGATGGCCGCTTCATCGAGGCCAAATTCGCGCGCGACTTCCGCAATCGGTTTGCCGGCCTGGTAAGGAGCGATGGCGCGGACGTATTCGGGGCCGTAGTTCTTGGGCATGGTCTCTCTCAAAATTATCGTTAAAAATCAGGTCAGGCTGACCGGGTAGGAACCCAGCACCTTGAAGAAGGCTGCATTGCCTTGCAATTCTTCCAGCGCCTTGGCCACGCCTTCATCCTGCACATGGCCTTCGACGTCGACGTAGAAGTAGTACTCCCATGTGCCGGTGCGGGCCGGGCGGGATTCGAAGCGCGTCATCGACACGTTGTGGCGGGCCAGCGAGCCAAGCAGGCGGTAGATCGAGCCGGCCTTGTGCGGCGCGGCCAGCGCCAGCGAGGTGCGGTCCTGGCCCGACGGCCCGGCCTTCAACTGGCCGATCACGGCGAAGCGGGTGCGGTTGTGCGGATCGTCCTGGATGTTGGCCTTGACCGTGCCCAGGCCGTAGCGCACGCCCGCGCGCTCGCCGGCGATGGCGGCGATGCTGTGGTCGTCGCGCGCCATGCGGGCCGCCTCGGCGTTGGACGAAACGGCGCGGCGCTCGATGTCCGGGTAGTTGTTGTTCAACCAGATCTGGCACTGCGCCAGCGCCTGCGCGTGGGCGCAGATGGCGGTGACGCCGTCCATGTTGCCGGTGCCGGTCAGCAGGCTGTGGCGCACCGCCAGCGACACTTCGCCGCTGATCGACAGCGAGGTATGCAGCAGCAGGTCCAGCGTGCGGCCGATGGCGCCCTCGGTCGAGTTCTCGACCGGCACCACGCCGAATTCGGCGGTGCCGGCCTCGGTGGCGCGGAACACCTCGTCGATCGACGAGCAAGGCAGCACGTCGACGGCGGTGCCGAACTGCTGGTACGCGGCCTGCTCGGTGTAGGTGCCGGCCGGGCCGAGGAAGGCGATGGTGACGCGCTTCTCCAGCGAGCGGCAGGCGGACATGATCTCGCGCCAGATGGTTTGCAGCTCGGTGTCGCCCATCGGGCCGGGATTGCGCTCGGCCACGCCGCGCAGCACCTGCGCCTCGCGTTCGGGACGAAATACCGGCGCGTTGGTCTCGGCCTTGACGTGGCCGACCTGCTGCGCCACTTTGGCGCGCTGGTTCAGCAGGTCGAGGATCTGCGCATCGATGGCGTCGATCTGCTCGCGCAAGGGTGTCAGTTTGTCGTTCATGGGTTTACTTTCCGTTGCTGGCGGCGAATTCGTTCAAGTAGTCTACGAGCGCTTGCACGCCCTCGATAGGCATCGCGTTGTAGATCGATGCACGCATACCGCCGACGGACTTGTGGCCCTTCAGTTGCAGCAGGCCGCGCGCTTTGGCGCCGGCCAGGAATGCTTCATTCTGATTCTCGTCCTTCAGATAGAAAGGAACGTTCATGCGCGAGCGGCTGGTTTTCGCTACGCGGGTCTGATAAAAATCGCTGGCGTCGAGCGCGTCGTACAGCAGCTTGGCCTTGGCGATGGCGCGTTGCTCCATCTCGGCCACGCCGCCCTGCCGCTTCAGCCACTGGAACACCAGGCCGGCGATGTAGATGCCGTAGGTGGGCGGCGTGTTGTACATCGACTCGTTGTCGGCCACCAGCTTGAAGTCGAACGCCGACGGGCAGGCCGGCAGCGCCTTGCCCAGCAGGTCTTCGCGCACGATGACGATGGTGACGCCGGCCGGGCCGATGTTCTTCTGGGCGCCGGCGAAAATCAGGCCGTACTTCGAGACGTCGATGCGGCGCGACAGGATGTGCGAGGACATGTCGGCCACCAGCAGCACGCCATCCTGCGGCGCCGGCACGCCGGCGTCGAAGTCGAACTCGATGCCGTCGATGGTCTCGTTGGTGCACATGTGCAGGTAGGCCGCGCCGGGCGTGAGCTTCCACTCCGACTGCGGCGGCACCGACATCGTCGACGAGGCGGCGACGTTGACGTTGGCGTATTTGGCGGCTTCCTTGATGGATTTGCCCGACCACGAACCGGTGTGGATGAAATCGATGGTCGCTGGCTGCGGCTTGTGGCCGACGAGGTTCAGCGGCACCAGGGCGTTCTGCGATAGTCCGCCGCCCTGCATGAACAAGATCTTGTAGTTGTCCGGTACTGCCAGCAGCTCGCGCAGATCGCGCTCGGCTGCCTTGTAAATCGAAATAAACTCCGGTCCGCGGTGGCTCATCTCCATGACGGACATGCCGCTGCCATGCCAGTCCAGCATTTCGGCAGCGGCTTGCGCCAGCACTTCCTTCGGCAATACGGCGGGGCCGGCCGAAAAGTTATAGATATGAGTCACGTTGCGATCCTTATTTTTTTGCGGGTTGTTTCGGCTTCTGCTTTTGCTCCTGCTCCTGTGCCTGCGCCTGCGCCTGCTGCCTCTGCATCAGCGGGCCTAGGCGCCGCATCGCGATCGCCTGGCCGATCTGCATGCTCTCGGCGGTCAGCTTGGGCATGGTGGCCAGCATCTTGGCGCCGACCGGGGTGCGGTAGAAGGCGGCGATCTGCTTCAGTTCATCGGCGCTATAGGTGCGCGCGTACAGCGGAACCGATTCGGCGAGGATCTCGTCGATCATGGCCGGATCGTTGATGGCGCCCTGCAGGGTGCTGATGGCGGGCGGCAGTTCGGTTTCCATCTTGGCCAGCGCCTGCTTCTTCTGTTCCGGCGTGGTCGCCGGGTTGCCCTTGATCGACGCTTCGGCGCCGGCGCGCATCGACGTGCCGATGTTTTGCGCCATCTGCTGCATCACGCCGGTCATCAGCGAGCGCAGGTTCATCGCGTCGAACAGCTCTTTGGCGGCGGCGGTGGAGGCGGCGTCGGCTTGCGCGAAGGCTGGGGCGCTGATCAGGGCGAACGCGGTAACGATGCTTGCTACTATTTTTTTCATGGTCGTCTCAAAGGTCGTTCAAAAAGAAAAAGCGGGATCAGTCTTATTGTCGCATTTATCCGCGCAATAAACCTGACCCCGCTCTCCCCGGACCTGGGTCCGGGGCGGTGTGTGCTAGGACTTACTCAGGTTGAGCTTCGTCTGGCTGAGCTTCGTCCGGCTTGGCGTCAGGGCCCGGTTCCAGCTCGACTTCGTCGATGTCGGTCTCCACCACGCGCTGCAGGCCCGATAGCTTGGTGCCGTCTTCGACCGCGATCAGGGTCACGCCTTGCGTGGCGCGGCCCATCTCGCGGATCTCGGACACTCGGGTGCGGATCAGCACACCGCCGGTGGTGATCAGCATGATTTCGTCGGTCGAATCGACCAGCGTCGCCGCCACTACCCGGCCGTTGCGCTCAGAGGTCTGGATCGCGATCATGCCCTTGGTGCCGCGGCCGTGGCGGGTGTACTCGGTGATCGGGGTACGCTTGCCGAAGCCGTTCTCGGTCGCCGTCAACACCGACTGCTGCTCGTTTTCCGCCACCAGCAGCGCGATCACGCGCTGGCCTTCGTCCAGGTTCATGCCGCGCACGCCGCGGGCGTTGCGGCCCATCGGACGCACGTCGTTCTCGTCGAAACGCACCGCCTTGCCGGCGTCGGAGAACAGCATCACGTCGTGCTGGCCGTCGGTCAGCGCGGCGCCGATCAGGAAGTCGCCCTCGTCCAGGTCGACCGCGATGATGCCGGCCTTGCGTGGATTGCTGAAGTCCTTCAGCGGCGTCTTCTTCACGGTGCCCAGGCTGGTCGACATGAACACGTAGTGGTCTTCAGGGAAGACGCGGTTATCGCCGGACAGCGGCAGGATAACGGTGATCTTCTCGTTGTCCGCCAGCGGGAACATGTTGACGATAGGCTTGCCGCGCGAATTGCGCGAACCTTGCGGCACTTCCCAGACCTTGAGCCAGTACATGCGGCCGCGGTTGGAGAAGCACAGGATGTAGTCGTGCGTGTTGGCGATGAACAGCTGGTCGATCCAGTCTTCCTCTTTGGTCGCCATGGCCTGCTTGCCGCGTCCGCCGCGCTTCTGCGCGCGGTACTCGGAAATCGGCTGCGCCTTCATGTAGCCGGTGTGCGACAGGGTCACCACCATGTCCTGCGGCGTGATCAGGTCTTCGGTGCCGAGGTCGGTCGCGTTGTGCTCGATGTTGGAGCGGCGCGGGTCCTTCTGCGGGTCGCCGAATTCATTGACCACGTGGGTCATCTCGTCGGTGATGATGGTGGTCACGCGCTCCGGCTTGGACAGGATGTCCAGCAGGTCGGCGATCTCGGCCATCACGTCCTTGTATTCGTTGACGATCTTGTCCTGCTCCAGGCCGGTCAGGCGTTGCAGACGCATCTGCAGAATCTCTTGCGCCTGGTCGTCCGACAGCTTGTACATGCCGTCCTGCTGCATGCCGTAGTGCTTCGGCAGGTGCTCGGGACGGAAGGCGTCGATGCCGCCGATGGTGGTGCCGTCGGCGGTGCGGGCCAGCATCTCGCGCACCAGCGACGAATCCCAGGAGCGGTCCATCAGGCCGGTTTTCGCGACCGGCGGGGTCGGCGCGGCCTTGATGATGGCGATGAAATCGTCGATATTGGCCAGCGCCACGGCCAGGCCTTCCAGCACGTGGCCGCGTTCGCGCGCCTTGCGCAGCTCGAACACGGTGCGGCGCGTGACCACTTCGCGGCGGTGCGACAGGAAGCAGCTCAGCATTTCCTTCAGGTTCAGCAGGCGCGGCTGGCCGTCGACCAGCGCCACCATATTCATGCCGAAGGTGTCCTGCAACTGCGTTTGCTTGTACAGGTTGTTGAGCACCACTTCCGGCACTTCGCCGCGCTTCAGTTCGATGACCACGCGCATGCCCGACTTGTCGGACTCGTCGCGGATGTCGGAAATGCCTTCGAGCTTCTTGTCGCGGACGTTTTCGGCGATGCGTTCAAGCAGCGATTTCTTGTTGACCTGGTAGGGCAGCTCGTCAACGATGATGGCCGTGCGGCCGCCGTCCTTGCCGTATTCTTCGTAGTGGGTCTTGGCGCGCATCACCACGCGGCCGCGGCCGGTGCGATAACCGTCGCGCACGCCGGAGACGCCGTAGATGGTGCCGCCGGTCGGGAAGTCCGGCGCCGGGATCAGTTCGATCAGCTCGTCGATCGTGCACTGCGGATTGCGCAGCACGTGCAACGCGCCGGCGATCACTTCGTGCAGGTTGTGCGGCGGGATGTTGGTCGCCATGCCGACCGCGATACCGGACGAGCCGTTAATCAGCAGGTTCGGGATGCGGGTCGGCAGCACCGTCGGTTCTTTTTCCTTGCCGTCGTAGTTGGGCTGGAAATCGACGGTTTCCTTGTCGATGTCGGCCAGCAGCTCGGCGGAAATCTTGTCCAGGCGGCACTCGGTGTAACGCATCGCCGCGGCGCCATCGCCGTCGACCGAGCCGAAGTTGCCCTGGCCGTCGACCAGCATGTAGCGCAGCGAGAAGTCCTGCGCCATCCGGACCAGCGTGTCGTAAATCGACGCGTCGCCGTGCGGGTGGTACTTACCCATCGTCTCGCCCACCACACGGGCGCATTTGACGTAAGGGCGATTCCACACGTTGTTCATTTCGTGCATCGCGAAGAGGACGCGGCGATGCACCGGCTTGAGGCCGTCACGGACGTCCGGCAAGGCGCGGCCGACGATCACGCTCATGGCGTAATCGAGGTAGCTCTTGCGCATCTCTTCTTCGAGGGAAATAGGGATTGTTTCTTTTGCGAATTGATCCATTGGCGGGTCGACTGATCTTTGACTGTGGTTTATTAAGCAATGTATGCCGCACTTACTGCATTCTGGCCTCGCCCCTCACTACGGACAGGCAAGCGTGCGATTTTAGCATGCGCGCACAGCAACCAGCACAATTCCGGCGCATGCCCCGCCGCCACAGGGCGCGCACACGTTGTAACGCCATGTAATATTCATGACACATTACTCAATTATTATCGATAATCACGTTGCAACAAAACAACATTTTGGTCGGAATCAAAAAGGAGTCGTGTTGCACCCTTTTCACGCCCAAACATAGCTTGTGGCAAAATGGTTTAGAAGTTAATTGCTCGTTTCGCAATCGGGAGACAGGCGCGACGCCCCTGCGTGGTAGAATTCGCCCCACGTATCACTACGTCGCGCAGTTTTTCTGCGGATATCACCCCCGAAAGGAAGAAAAATATGAAAAAACTGATTTCGATGTTGGCCGTATCGGCTGCATTCGCTGGTTCGGCTATTGCACAAACCGCCCCAACCGCTCCTCCGTATGCTCCAGTTACCCAGGACATCAAGGCAGCAACCCCTAAGAGTGCCTACGTTCAGGACGCACGCGGCGTTATCGCCCGTGACCCGTTCGGTCTGTGCTGGCGCACCGGCTACTGGACCCCGGCTGATGCCGTTCCAGGTTGCGATCTGCCACTGTGCGTCGAGCCAGAGAAACTGGTTGACGGCAAGTGCGTCGCTCCAGCCGCTCCTGTCGCTCCAGCACCGGTAGCACCAGCTCCGGCGCCTGCACCTAAGCCAGCCGTCGCCGTGCCTACCGCACAGAAAGTCAGCTTCGCAGCCGACGCGTTCTTCGACTTCGACAAAGCCGTTCTGAAACCAGAAGGCAAGGCGAAACTGGACGACGTGACCTCGAAACTGGGTTCGATCAACCTGGAAGTCATCATCGCCGTCGGCCACACCGACTCCGTTGGTAGCGATGAATACAACCAGAAGCTGTCGGTGCGCCGCGCTGAAGCCGTCAAAGCCTACATCATCTCCAAAGGCGTTGAAGCGAACCGCGTGTACACCGAAGGCAAGGGCGAGAAGCAGCCAGTTGCAGACAACAAAACTGCCGAAGGCCGCGCCAAGAACCGTCGCGTAGAAATCGAAGTCGTCGGCACCAGCAAGTAAGCTGCCTGCCACCCGGTCCGCCATGGCGGACCGGGATGACCTCCTTGCACCCTGTAAGCCTCCGGCTTGCAGGGTGTTTTTCATTTCCGGCGCCGCCTCGGCAGCTCGCACAGGCGGGTTTTGTTGCATTAAGGATAATGTGACAAATATAATTATTACAGCGACAATAGAATTAGCAAATTTGTAATTTTCACTGTTAGTATGTCCCAGACACATGTGTGTCGGACTTACTCACTAGGGAAAATAACGATGAAATCAGCAATCGCAGCGTTTTGCATTACCGCAGCCATGGCCGCCACCTCGGCACAAGCGAGCACGATCGACCTGACGGGTTTCACCCTGTCCGGCAACGGCGGCAGCGTGAGCGCCAACTACGGCATGATCGTCGGCACCACCACGCTCAGCGGCACTGTCAGCCATATCACCTCCTTCGACTGGAACTTCACCGCCGCCGACTACCTGCCGTACAACGACTATTCCTACTTCATCACGACCGTCTTCGGCACCGTCAACCTGGCGAGCGTGTCGGCGGTGGGCGACTACGGCACCACCGGCTGGCGCACCTATCATCTGGGCGGCGCCTACAGCGGCCCGCTGACCTTCGGCGTGACCGACCTGATCGACCATAGCCTGCAGTCCAAGCTGGAAATACGCAACTTAATCAGCGACGTCCCTGAGCCGGAGACCTATGGCATGCTGCTGGCCGGTTTGGCCCTGGTCGGGGCGATCGCCCGCCGCCGCGCCCGTACCGCCTGAGTCCCCGCAACTGGCCGCAGCGGCAGCCGCCCGGCGACAACCGGGCGGCTTTTTTTATTGCCGGTGCCATTGCCACGGCGGCGGTATTTTCACGGCTGCTGCTTTAGAATAGCGGCATTAGTCCTTTTGAGCTGAACCGATGAACGCCGATCCCTTAGAACTGCAAAAATTCTCCGACCTCGCCCATCGCTGGTGGGACCCGACCTCCGAGTTCCGTCCGCTGCACGAGATCAACCCGCTGCGCCTGGAATGGATCAACGCGCGCGCGCCGCTGGCCGGCAAGAACGTGATCGACATCGGCTGCGGCGGCGGCATCCTGAGCGAATCGATGGCGCGCAAGAGCGCCAGGGTGACCGGCATCGACTTGTCGGAAAAGGCGCTCAAGGTGGCCGACCTGCACAGCCTGGAATCGGGCGTGGCGGTGCGCTACAAGCTGATCGCCGCCGAGGAGATGGCGGCCCAGGAAGCGGGCCAGTACGACGTCGTCACCTGCATGGAGATGCTGGAGCATGTGCCGGACCCGGGCGCCATCGTGCGCGCCGCCGCCACCCTGGTCAAGCCGGGCGGCCAGGTGTTCTTCTCTACGCTCAACCGCAACCCCAAGGCCTATCTGTACGCCATCCTGGGCGCCGAATACCTGTTGCGCATGCTGCCCAAGGGCACCCACGACTACGACAAGTTCATCACGCCGTCCGAGCTGTCGCAATTCATCCGCAGCGCCGGTCTCGAGGTGCAGGGTTTCAAGGGCATGGGCTACAACCCGCTGACCAAGATCTATTCCCTGAACGACGACACCAGCGTCAACTACCTGGTGGCCACCACCCGTCCGCTGTAAAGTCCCCGCCGCAAAGACCCGTTTATGACCCAGATCAATCCTCCGCGCGCCATCCTGTTCGACCTCGACGGCACGCTGGCCGATACCGCCCCCGACCTGGCGGCCGCCGTCAACCTGCTGCGCACCGAGCGCGGCCTGGAACCGACCGCCTACGAACTGCTGCGCCCGACCGCCTCGGCCGGGGCGCGCGGCATGATAGGCGCGGCCTTCGGACTGAAGCCGGAAGACGAGGGCTACCTCCCGCTGCGCGACGGCTTCTTCGCCAACTACCAGGCGGCGATGGCGGTGCACAGCTCGCTGTTCCCCGGCATCGTCGAGCTGCTGGCCGGCATCGAGCAGGCCGGGCTGCAATGGGGCATCGTCACCAACAAGCCGGCCCGCTTCACCGATCCGCTGCTGCCGCAGATCGGCCTGGCGCACGCGGCCTGCGTGGTCTCGGGCGACACCACGGCGCACGCCAAGCCGCACCCGGCGCCGCTGTTCGAGGCGGCCGCCCGCCTCGGCCTGGCGCCGGAGCAATGCTGGTATGTGGGCGACGACCTGCGCGACATCGAGGCCGGCAAGGCCGCCGCGATGCCGACCATCGCCTGCGGCTGGGGCTACTGCGGCGCGGTCGAACCGCAAGGCTGGCAGGCCGACTACCTGTTCGATAGTCCTTCGCAACTATTGGTATTGCTGCAAGAATCGTTGTCCGGAAGATCCGAACTGGCCGCCTAATATTAGCGATTTTGCATTTGATAACGCTAACCGTTGTATAGACGAGTCAATGAAAACGCTGCCATTTGAACAGGCACACTAATCGGTTGTTCAACTGGTTTAACTACGCAATAATCGGCACCGACTGCGTAGTATTACTTATTTCCTGCAAGCCACTACCTCGCTGAATGGGAAGGGAGACAGTCACCACACTCTCAACTTTCCCATCAGGAGTTTTATGACTTTTCCTGAGCTGGCTGCCACGACCTCGCAGCCTCACTCTGAGCAGTTCGCTGTCTTAGCCCCTCCCTCGACCCAACCGGGCGCGCCGCAAAGCTGGATGGTCAGCGTGGCCAACGCCAAATTCCACTGGTATGACCTGGTGGCCGGCTTCCAGCAGGCGGCGGACATCCGCGACCCGATCGGCCGCTACCAGCGCCGCATGCAGTTCGAACTGGAGGCGGCGGCGGCCCAGCACCACCTGTTCTTCGCCGTGGTCCGTCCGCGCGTGCGCTTCGACATCACGGGCGCGATCCAGTGGGGCTTCTTCTCGCTCAAGCTGACCTTGCCGCTGCTGCTGGGCGCGGACGAGGCCAGGGAAAGCATCACCATCGAGCTCAAGGTGCCGTTCGCGGCCACCATGAAAAAGCCGACCGTGACGCTGACACCGAACTTCGTCACCCTGAACTGGGGCGGCCTGATCGAAGCGCTGTCCATCCACGACATCCTGCAGACCTACGCCCACGCGCTGAAGATCCCGAGCAAGGTGGTATATGTCGGCCAGACCCGCGACGACGACGCCCGCCTCAGCAAAGGGCGCCTGCCGGCGCTGCAAAAGCTGCACGCGCAGCACAGCGCGCATTTCGACACGCTGTTGCTGGTGCAGCAGCTGGAGGTACAGGTCAGCTGCGCCGACGGCGACCCGGCCGAGGCGCCGCACAACGCCCACCCGCTGGCGGCCGAGACCTTGCTGGCCGAACGCATGGACGTGATCGAAGCGGCGCTGTCGGGCTATTTCGAGGGCCCCGACGCCCGCACCCGCAACCAGGAGCAGCGCCTGCTGCGCGCCGCCCGCCTGACCGAGGTCCAGGCCGAACACAACCTCGCCCAGATCACCATCGACCTGCAATACCAGGACACCGGCCACTACAAATACCTGTGTTCCGAGCACGCGGCCAGCGCCAAGCGCCACCTGCTGGGCTGCCACATCGCCAACGGCCAGGCCATGGCCGCGCCCCTGCCGCTGCCGCTGGAGGGGAAAAAAGCCAAGTCCTGAGGTCCGCTTGCCGGCGCGCGCGTGCGTGCCGGCCGCCGCAGTGTTACATTGTGGAGAGAATTCACACCGTGCTAACTTGCAATATGGAAATATCAGCAGGGACGTACTATACTGTGGGCAACCAATACTTGAGATCCTGGAGCGCACGCCATGACGAGCGATTACAAAGCCATAATCGCTGATGACGACTATCCCGATCCGTCGCCGGACGAGTTGGGCGTGGGGGCTTTGTTCGCCGAAGCACCGGAGCCGTTCCATGACTTGATGGCCGCCCCGGTCGAGCAGATCGACGAGCTGCTGCCGCTGATGCCGCAACGCACCAACGCGCCGCAAACCTGGGCGGTGACCGTGGCCGACGCCAAATTCCACTGGTACGACCTGGTGGCCGGCTTCCCCGAGACGCCCGACATCCGCGACCCGGTCGGCCGCCACCTGCGCCGCATGCAGTTCGACCTGGAAGCGACGATGGAAAAACGGCTGATCTTCTTCGCCATCAACCGTCCGCGCGTGCGCTTCGACACCAGCCGCAGCACCAGCTGGGGCTTCTTCTCGCTCAAGCTGACGGTGCCGATCCTGGTGGGCGCCGAGGAAAAGCGCGACAGCATCACGCTGGAGCTGGAAGTGCCGTTCGCCGCCACGCTGAAGAAGCCGAGCGTGGTGCTCACCGACCGCTTCATCACCCTGAACTGGGGCGGCCTGATCGAGGCGCTGTCGATCCACGATGTGCTGCAAAAATACGAGAATTCGCTGACCTTCCAGAGCAAGGTGCAATACGTCGGCCAGACCAAGGACCCGCTCGGCCGCCTGGCGCGCGCGCGCCTGCCGGCGGTGCAGCGCATCCACCAGCAGAACAGCGACGACAACGACATGCTGCTGCTGATCCAGCGCATGAACGTGGAAGTGATCTCCGACGACGGCGACCCGGCCGAGCTGCCCGCCAACGACAACCCGGTGGCGGCCGACATGCTGATGAAGGACCGCATCGACGTCATCGAATGTGCGCTGATACGCTACTTCGAAGGCCCGGAGATGCATGGCCGCAGCGACAAGGAGGCCGAGATCCGCAAGCAGCGCGTGCGCCAGATCAAGGAAACCAACAAGCTCGATATCTTCCGCATCGACCTGCGGCTGGACGATCCGGGCAAGTACCACGACCTGTTTTCCAGGCACGCGCCGGTCTCGAACAGCCACATCATCGACTGCACCATCGTCGACGGCGACGTGCTCATCACGCGCGTGCAGGAAAAGGTCAAGCCCTAGCCCTCCATGCCGCGCCCAGCGCCATCGCGGCCGCGGGCAAACGTTCCAGTCACACCACAGCCCCTTGATTTCCGGCGCGTTCGATAGGCTTTCCGGTTGACATAGACTGCGCCGGCTCTACACTGAAGATGCAGTCAAAAGAACAATTCTGCTGCGTCGAGCCTTCAGAAATCCTGCCATGCCGGCGCCCGCACTACGGAGATCAAAACTTGACGTCCTCCCCACCCTAAAGGATGGGGATTCCTACATCTAGCGTCGCACGTCCGCGACGGAGAATGTTTAATGCAGCATTGAGATCGCGATCATGTACGCAACCACAATCACTACATTGCCACTCTCTTACTCCAAGGCCTGCGATACCCTTTGGCCTCGAACCGGGCAAGGCGCCGCAATTCGAACAGGTTTGGGAGGTAAATCTTTCATTCACTTCTACGAACCATGCGCCATGCTTAACAGCCTTGTACGCCAGTTTGTTTCGGAAGGACGACCAGCCGGCATCGAGAGCGGACTTCGCCATGCTGGTCTTGGCAAGTCCGGCGGCGCTCACATTGCCCACCGCGATATAGTCGAACTCACGCACCAGACGGCTCGACAATTTATGGTGAAAATCGTTTCTGCAATTGGCTATCTTGGCGTGGATCGCTTTAACTCGGCGCTTTTTGTGCGCACGCTGGGCGACAGCAAGCGCTTGTTCCATACCGCGGTAAATCCGCTGCGCCTCGATTTTCTCGCCAGTGGACAGCGTCGCGAAGTCTTTCAGTCCAAGGTCTATCCCCACCCCTCGCACCGGCGCGCGCGCGTTAGCGGCCATCACATCAACTTCAATCACGATGTTGAGAAACCAGTTGCCCCGACTGTCGCGGGAAAAATTCGTACCGTCCTTGATTTTGCCTTCCGGGAGCGGGCGACAGTTGAATACGCGAAACGTATTGCCGGCGAACCGGAACGCATCACCTTCGCGTTTCAGTTCGCGCCCCTTGAGCGGAACCCATCCGAGGTTTTTTTTGCCTCGGTAGCGCAAAAAAGGGCGCTTTTTCTGCGCTCTCGACTTGGCGTATTGCTCGCAAACCGCATTGATCGTGCCCGAGTGCAGGCCCAGTTCCTTACTGCTGCCTTGCGTAAGCTTGTTCAGGTCGAAACCTGTGTGCCACCGACGACCAAACCGCAGAGCGTCTTTCTGCCGGTCGTTGCAAAAATTCCAGACGAAATTGCACGCCCGGCTTTGCTTGTTCAGCAAGCCGATCAGCGACTTCACTCGGTAACGATAGACCAAAACCATACTGTGATTATATACAGTTATCTCAACCGAAGGGCAACGACTGCTTTGCAGTCGGCTCCTTTCACTCCCCGCCCTGAAGGACGGGGTTTCTCGGAGCAAATCTGATGAAACACGTGCGTCTATGCGCCGCGCTTGCGGCTTGCTGTGCCTCCACCCTGGCCGCTGCGGCCACTCCGGTAGCGAACTCCTACGATATGCTCAACGGCAATACCGGCAGCTATCATTACTGGGATGACACTTATACAGGCGCGGGCTGCGTCACCTGCGACAACGCCAGCCTGAGCGGCGGCCTGGGGCAGCTGACCGACGGCATCGTCGCCAGCGACAACTGGTTTGTCACCGAAGCGCCTGGCCATGGTCCGTATGTCGGGTGGACGCTCGACCCCACCATCAAGTTCCACTTCAATGCGTCCACCAATGTCGATACCGTCAAGATCCATTTTGACGACGCCGATGGCGCTGGCGGCGTCAGCGCACCGTCCGCCGTCATCATCAACGGCAACACCTATACCGTCGCCGAGCCTGCCGGCAGCGCGCCCTTCTGGTTCACCGCCAACGGCGTCGGCTTCACCGGCAACGACCTGAACGTCACCTTCGTGCGCAAGAACGCCTGGGTGTTCGCCAGCGAGGTGCAGTTCGCCAACGCCGTGCCAGAACCGGAAACCTATGCCATGATGCTGGCCGGCCTGGCCCTGATCGGCGTCGCCGCCCGCCGCCGCCGTTAAGCAAGAACAGGTCGCCCTGCGCAGGCGCGGCGCCATCGCCGCTGCGCAGGCGCACCTACTTGTCACAAAACCGGAGGCCGGCGCGTCTAAGCTCGACGACCACTACTTTTACCTGCGATGACCGAGACCACCTCCCCCGCCGAACCGGCCACCTTCGCCGCGCTGCGCCCGCGGCTGTTCTCCATCGCCTACCGCATGCTCGGCACCCGCGCCGACGCCGAAGACGTGGTGCAGGATGCCTGGCTGCGCTGGCACGGCAGCGAACAACAGGCGGTGCAATCGGCCGAGGCCTGGCTGGTGACCATCACCACCCGCCTCGCCATCGACCGCCTGCGCGCGCGCATGGCGGAGCGCGCTTCCTATGTCGGCTGGTGGCTGCCGGAACCCATCGTCGAACTCGATGAGCGCACCCCGGAGAGCAGTGCGGAGCTGGCGAGCGAGGTGTCGATGGCCTTCCTGTGGGTGCTGGAGCGCCTGTCGCCGGAGGAGCGCGCGGCGTTTCTGATGCGGCAGGTGTTCGACCAGGATTACGCCGATATCGCGGGCATGCTGGGCAAGAGCGAATCGGCCTGCCGGCAGATGGTGCATCGGGCGCAGGAGCGCGTGCAGCAGCAGAAGCCGCGCTTCGATGTGCCGAAGGAGCAGCATCGCGATTTGCTGGTCAAGTTCATGGAGGCGGCCAAGGTCGGCGACCGCGCGGCCATGAAGGCGATGATGGCCGGCGACGTGCAACTGGTGGCCGACGGTGGCGGCAAGGTCAACTCCTACCTGCACATCCTGCACGGCGCCGGGCGCGTGGCCGGGTCGTACTGGTCGCTGGAGCATCAGAATCCGAACCGGGTCGCCTACCGGCAGGCGCGCGTCAACGGCGTGCCGGGACTGGTGCGCTACGTGGACGGCAAGCTGGAATCGGCGCAGTCCTTCCAGGTGGAGGATGGGCGCATCGCGGCGATCTTCATCGTGCGCAATCCGGACAAGCTGACCGGGGTGCCGCAATTTATTTGAGCTTTTTTCAGACAAGCGGTCACAGAACGCGAAGCCGGGGCGTCTTACAGGTATGCAGGGCGCAATGGTGCGCCCTCACCGACTGAAAGGCGACATCATGAACCATTCCGCACGCATCCCCTTCTTCCAACTGGCACAACCCCAGCTGCACGCGATGATCGCGCTGTCCGGCACCGTCAAGAAAAGTTCGCTGGGCGCGCGCCTGGTGGAGCTGATCAATCTGCGCGTGTCGCAGATCAACGGCTGCGGCGTGTGCATCGACATGCACTGGCGTGACCTGATCAAGCAGGAAGCCAATCCGCGCCACCTGAACGCCATCGCCGGCTGGCGCGAGGCGCCGTTCTTCAGCGACCGCGAACGGGCGGCGCTGAACTGGGCCGAGGCGGTCAACGCGATCCCGCAGCGGCATCCGAGCGACGACGACTTCGCCCTGCTCCAGCAGCATTTCACCGATGGCGAAATCGCCGAGATCAGCTACACCATCGCCGTCATCAAGGGTTGGAACACCATCAACGCCAGCCTGCGCAACCAGATCCCTGAGGTGCCGGCGCCCGGCATGTAAGCTTAGCGCTTGAGCACTTGTGCGACCACGGCGCAGACGTGGTCGACATCGTCCAGCGTCATCGCCGCGTGCAGCGGCAGGGTGACGGTTTCGCGCGCGATGCGTTCGCCGTTGGGAAACTGGCCATCGGTGTAGCCGTAGCCACGGCCGACCGTGGTCAGGTGGCAGGCTTCATACGACATGCCGGTGCCGACGCCCTGCGCCTGCAAGGCGGCGCGGAAGCTCTGGCGCGTGAGGCCGAACTGTTCGTAGGGGATCAGCACGTTGAACATGTTCCAGCTCTGGCGCGGCACGCCTTGCGGCGGCAGCACCACGCCCGGCACCGGCGGGAACTTTTCGAAGTAGCGCTCGACCAGCGTGGCGCGTTGCGCCAGGAAGCGCGGCAGCTGCTTCAGTTGATGGACGCCGATCACCGCCGACACATCGGACATATTGAATTTGCCGGCGGCGATGGCGACGTCGCGGGTGTCGTCCGGCAGGCGCTTGATGCCGTGGAAGCGCAGCAGGTCCACCAGTTTGGCTTCGTCCTCGCTGGCGACGACGATGGCGCCGCCTTCGATGGTGGTCATGTTTTTATTCGGATGGAAGCTGAACACGGCGATGTCGCCGAAGCCGCCCACCGGCAGGTCTTTCCAGTACGAGCCTTGCACCAGCGCGGCATCTTCGATCACGCGCAGCTGGTGGCGTTTGGCCAGCGCGTACAAGGCGTCGAGGTCGCCAAGCGCGCCGGGGAAGTGGGTCGGCATGATGGCCCTGGTGCGCGGCGTGATGGCCGCCTCCACCTGCGCCAGGTCGATGGCGCGGGTGTGCAGGTCGCAATCGACGAACACCGGCGTGGCGCCGACCTTGACGATCATGTTCATCGCGGAGAAGAAGGTCTGGGCGGAGGTGATCACCTCGTCGCCGGCGCCGATGCCGCACACCTGCAGCGCGATCTCCATCGCGCCCGTCGCCGACGTCAGCACGCGCGTGGGCCGGGCGCCGAAACTCTCCGACAGTGCGCGCTCCAGTTCCGTGACGTTGGGTCCGGTGGCTATCCAATTGGAACGCAGCACGGCGGCGACCGCCTGGATAGTGTCTTCATCGAGTTGGGGTTGGGCGAATTTGAGCATGGTTGTGGTCTGGGCGACGAAACTGGGAAGATGATTCTACCAGCGCGGCGACGCCCGGTGATACCATCAAACTGCCACAAACTTCAGACGTCAGTCCTCAACTTGTAGCGACCCAAAAAAAATGACACATCAACCCACGTACCACAACAGCTCGCCACTCGGCACGATCGAGTTGGTTGCAGCGATGCAGTGCATGCCGGTGGGCGTGACCATCATCGATAGCAGCTTGAAGATGCGCTTCTGGAACGACGCGTTCTGCCGCCTGCTCGATTTCCCGCAAGAGATTATGCACACGGGCGTGACCTTGCAGGAGCTGTTCCTGTTTAACGCCAGGCGCGGCGACTACGGCCCCGGCGATCCCGACGAGCAGGCCAGCGAGCGCATTCGGCTGAGCATGATGTTTCAACCGCATCAGTTCACCCGCACCCGCGCCGACGGCACCGTCCTCGACATCACCGGCCGGGTGATCCATGACCACGATGGGCAGGCGATCGGCTTCGTCACCATCTATCAGGATGTCACGCGCGAGCACCAGCATGCGCAGCATCTGCTGGCCGCCAACAAGGAGCTTCAGGTCGCCTATGACGATCTGCGGCTGGCCCAGATCAGCTACGCCGCGATGGAAGAGGACCGGCGCCGCTACTATCAACTGGCGGTGCGCGATCCACTGACCGGTTTGTTCACCCGCTACTACATGGAAGACGCCGCGGCGCGCCTGATCGAACTGCATGAGCGCGACGCATCCACGCGCCTGGCCTTGCTGGTGTTCGACATTGATCGCTTCAAGGACATTAACGATGCGCACGGGCATCTCGGCGGCGATACGGTGCTGCGCCATATCGCGCTGCTGCTCAAGCAGCACTCGCGCCGGGCCGATGTCGCCGTGCGTTTTGGCGGCGACGAGTTTGCCGTGTTCCAGTCCGGTGTCGGCGACCGGGAATGCATGGCGTTTGGCGAACGCTTCCGCGAGGCGGTGAGCGCCACGCGGCTCGACGGCGAGCTGGCCGGGTTGACGCTGTCGATCAGCGTCGGCGTGGCCGAGCATCGGATCGGCGAATCGATGACCGATCTGCTGTCGCGCGCCGATGCGGCGCTGTATGCCGCCAAGCGCGCCGGCCGCAATCGGGTGCAAAAAGCGGATTAACGTCTCCACGATCGTGGCAACATGCCGGGTGGGTTGACCCTGCCTTGCCGTTGGGCTACTGTTGCATGAACTGAGGGAGGTTCCATGTTCATGCGGATGCTGGCTTGCGGACTACTGTTATGCCTGGGTGGAGCGGCGTTGGCCGATCCTGGCGCATGCCGGGACATCAACGTGGCGTTCCATCAGGTCGGCGCCCTGTACTATCGCGCCCCGGACGGCGGCTGGACCGGCATCGACAAGGATGTCGTCGATGAGCTGGGAAAGCGCACGGGCTGCCGTTTCCTGCCCTCGCTGGAATCGCGGGTGCGCATCTGGACCATGCTGGCCGGCGGCAAACTGGACATGTCGATGTCCGGCATTGCGACCCCGGCGCGGGAAAAATTCGCCCGTTTCATCCCCTACTTCGCCACCCGCAACTACGCGCTGCTGGACCAGAGCGTGCCGGCGTCCGCCAGCACGGCGGAGGGTTTCCTGGCGGCTCGGGAGTACAAGGTCGCGGTGGTCAAGAGTTACAAGCATGGCGCCGCGTACGATCTCTGGCTGGATAAATTGCGGGCGCAGGGACGGGTGTATGAGGCCGCCGATTTTCCTGCCGTGGTGCGCTTGCTGAAGATAGGCCGCGTACACGCGATCCTGGCCTTGCCCGTCAGTTGGGTGCCGATCCTGAAACGGGAGGGATTGAGCGAGTCGGTCCGCGTGCTGGACTGGGCACCCAGGGAGCACCTGGTCCACGGGCTGATCGTGTCGCGCGAACGGATTCCGGTCGCAACCGCTGAGCGCATGGCCAAGGCGATCGAGTCGATGCGCAATGACGGCACGCTGTTGACGATCTTCAAGCGCCACATCGGCGATGAGTTGGCGAGTGGCTTGCTCAATTACTGAGGCCACCTAACGCGCCGATTTACGCCGTTCGTAAGGCACGTTCGGTGGCAAGGTCGAGCGGCGTAAGCGTACGCCTTTCGTTTCGATGCCCGCCAGAAGGCCCCAGGCGGCGGCCCACCGTGACGCCCGATCTTTCCGAGGTATCGATTGCGTGGCAATAGCGCGGCCAAGCGCGATGATCATTCTATTCATCGCGTAAGACTTCTTTTTCGGACTCAAAGTAGTAATGCTCGTCATGGAAGTTCCATTCACTCTGGATCGACTTCAGGCATCATCCCCCGCTCAGGAAGAGCGCACTGTGCGTCATCTCGCATATGGTCGCAAAGGGTTGCGGCGATTTTTTTATGGCAGGAATCCTTAGCCGGATTGGCTGCCCGCGCAGGTAGGCATACGGCAGCCGATATGGTCTGCGTATGCCAGAGCAACTGGCCACCCGCGCCAGAATTAACGGGCCAAACGCGACATGCAGGGTATGCTCACTCACAATGGCAAGCTGGACGAATCAGGAGTGAAATGCAAGTGCTAATCGGATGATTGGCACCTCGACCGCAAGGATTTGCGGTTGACTATCTTGCTTGGAGTTGCAAATGAATGAAATTACCGGAACCATTACATCCATCGCCACCATCGGCGAACTTTTCCAAAAATCCTCCACGACCAATCGCTTAATCTTGAAGCGCGTTGGTGAGTCGGCATGGAGAATTACCGTGTCTGACGGTGAGCGGCCAAACAACCTGCGCGAGGTTGCCGAAATATCGGCGGGTAAGTTCGCCTACGAACGCAACACCAAGCGAGGTTTC
Organism: Duganella violaceipulchra; assembly: GCF_019166075.1. Taxonomy (NCBI): domain Bacteria; kingdom Pseudomonadati; phylum Pseudomonadota; class Betaproteobacteria; order Burkholderiales; family Oxalobacteraceae; genus Duganella; species Duganella violaceipulchra. The sequence continues at coordinate 231,739 of NZ_JAHTGR010000002.1, forward strand.
GAGGCACTGAGCGGCTACGTTATCGACAGCGACGAGTTCATCAAGGTCGTGTATCGTTTGCCGACCGATTGACTAGCCCGCTCCGATTCATATTAATCAAAAGCATCAGGGTGCGCTTGAATCCAAGCATCCAATTTTGGCTTGTGTACCAACATGGATTCATCCAGGTTGAAAGCCATGGGCAAGGCCCTCATGATCATTTGAAGAGGTTCTGTGTGATCAAACACAATGTGTGTCTCTTCAGGATCATTGGCGTGCTTTGCCTGATTTCTGCCGCGATTCAAGACGCCAAGTAAGACGGTCTTCCGTTGATTTTCGGGAATTGCGGCGTCGATATCGTCAGCGTGAAATTGGGTTATTTCGTCAACGGCAACGGGTTTACCCGCACGCTGAGACAACTTTCCAAGAATCTCCTCGGCCGCCCCGGCCAAGGTAAGGGACGACAAATAATCGCCGCTGTAAAAAAGTTGGATCGCCACGGACAGTTGATGGGTCGCGGCCTCAAGTTTTGTCATTTGCAATTTGACGGCTCCTTTGCTGGTTCCGTGTCGGTACGACGCTTACTTAGCGCGTATATCTAGGGAGAATCGCAGATTTAGCTTCAATTCTCCCCAGCGTCCGGCCCTTAGCCTACTTCTTTGGAGGCGGTTTATGCACAGGAAGCGATGGGTGCTTCGGTTTGTTCAGCGGGTTTACATGATGCCTCTGGTCATCTTTGCCATCTTCGCGTTTTGGCTTTGGGCCTGGATTGATGTGGTTGGACATGCTTTTTCCTGATTAAAAATATCGATTTTCAATGGATTGCCTAAAACCAACTTCATTACGCCTGCGGCCATCGACGTTTTTGACTGCAGATAGGTAAGTTGGGTTGATTTATAATAATTCAATGCCTTCGGGCTTCAAAAATACATCTAGCAACCTCCGTTTGCGTCAGCCCAAGATACTCGAGCCAGGCGCGGATCGGCGTGGCGTCATCCTGGATGAGCTTGCCGACCACTTCGTTGGGAACGGTGGGTGCTGGCTGCCGGCTAATCATGTTCAGAACATCGCTGTAGGGGATAACGGCTCATGCTAGCAAATCAAACGGCTGAGCGCTTCAGACTTCCGCATGGAAATTGATGCTGAGAGGAAAAAATCGCCTGCGGCGATTTTTTTTTATAGATGACGCCAGCGCAAAATCGCCAAAGGCGATTTTGAAGTCAGTCGAATCGGAGAGGGTTGCGCTTGCAAGCGCAACCCTCTGCGCGGGCGCCCCGCATGCGGGACGAAGTCCCCGCTCCGCCCCGACGTCCGTACCGGACGCGGTTTCGATTCCCGCCCGGCGACAGCGCTGATTAAAAACAAAGGCCCCTGCGCTTGCGCGCAGGGGCCTTTGTTTTTAATCAGTGGTGGAGTCGGCGGGAATCGAACCCGCGTCCGCAAGCACTCTACAGACAGTTCTACATACTTAGCACTATCATTTAATTTAACCTGTACAGCACGGATGTGCACGTTCTGGACAAGCGATTCACCTTAGATTTAGCGCGGATTGAAGTGACCCCTCACAGCGCGAGTCCCTGTAAATGACTCCACAGCTTTTAACGGCCCACCCCAGGGACGAGGTGTTGTGGAGCTAACAGCAATTAAGCTGCCAGTGCGTACGAGTTATCGTTTGCAGTTAAGTTTTTTCAGGTTGTATTTACGAGGTAGCCCGCCCTCGGTATGCCCTGCGCTGCTTTGCAACCCACGTCGAAACCAGGTCGACCCCACAGAACTCCATTCTACCGCACTTTCCCCACCTTCGCACCCTCCCCGGCAGAGCACGTCAAACGCCCGTCATATTTGCCCGCTATGATGGGTGCAGTTCTCACACAGAACGACCTTTTAGCGCCTCCCTGAGGCGGCTACTACCGGCGCCGGCGGTCGGGAAATATACCGGCACCAACACTCTCCGCTCGTTACAGCAGCTGTCCAGCCTTGGCCAGCAAGCCCAAAATCCCGAGAAAGCCCGAGACCATCAACGCCACCAGCCATCGAAACTGGGCGTCGCTGCGATCCATGCGCTTCTGGCTTTCATGTATCACTGTATCGATGCGGATGGTGGTTTCACGGTGCATGTTATCAATATGGCTACTGATTTCCCTGTGCATGCCATCCAGACGACCTGCGGTGTCTCTTTGTAATTCATAATTTTGAGTATTCATTGCCAAAAAGTGGGCCGCGTTCTCCTGCCGAGCCTGCTCCATCTTGGCATCGAGCGCCTTGAAGTTGTCCGCAGTCTCCTGCCGAGCCTGCTCTATCTTGGCATCGACCGCCTTTAAGTTGTCCGCAGTCTCCTGCCGGACCTGCTCTATCCTGACGGCAGTCTCCTGCCGAACCTGCTCTATCTTGGCATCGACCACCCTGAAGTTGGCCGCTGTCTCCTGCCGAACCTGCTCTATCTTGGCATCGACCACCCTGAAGTTGGCCGCTGTCTCCTGCCGAACCTGCTCAATCTTGGCATCGACCGCCCTGAAGTTGTCCGCAGTCTCCTGCCGAACCTGCTCTATCTTGGCATCGACCGCCTTGAAATTGTCTGCGGTTTCCTTACGCAAATCGTCTATCCGCGCGGTGACCTCGCGACGCGTCTCATCTATCCGCGCCATGGTCTCTTGGCGCAGTGCATCGATCCGGGCGTTGACTTCCCTGAAGCCGTCACCCATCTCCTGCCTTAGTGTTTCCATCTCCGGGCTCATATCTCCATCCTCGGCACCATCGGGGCCGTTGTCAAGCTGAGCTAACGCGTTATTTTTCGCCTGCATGGAACGCCCCCCCTACCCTATCCAGCCAGCTTAATCCCGGCTCCACGCCACTCCTCTGATCTGCCTCAAGCCCATCCTTGACCAGCGTTGTTGCGACGCAGCATAAAATAGGATTTCTGCATGCTTTTTCGGGTGCAAGCGGCGCTCTGCATTAAAATGAAAGCCACACTTCCCGCGCCTGCCCCACGCCATGCCCGATGCCGCCGTCCTCGCCGCTCCCAGCCCCAAGAAACGCGGGCGGCCCCACAAGGGGGAAGGCGGTGGCCTGCGCGTCGAATTGCTGGAGAAATCGGCCCAGCTGTTCCGCACCAAGGGCTACGACAACACCACCGTGCGCGAAATCGCGGCCGCCGCCGGCATCCAGGCCGGCAGCTGGTTCTACCATTTCAAGACCAAACAGGACATCCTGGCCGCCATCATGGAGCAGGGACTGGCCCGCTCGCTGGCCGAGATCGAAGCCATCGCCCGCCAGCCGCTGCCGCCCCGCGACCTGTTGCGCCAGCTGGTCGAGGCCCATCTGCAGACGCTGCTGGCGCCCGACCACCATTTCATCGCCGTGCTGCTGTACGAATGGCGCTCGCTGGACGAATCGTCGCGCGCCCGCATCGTCGCCCTCAAGGACCGCTACGAGGCGGTGTGGGACCATGCCATCGCCGCGCTGCACCGCTCCGGCGACTGGGCCATGCCGTCGCAATTCGACCGCCTGCTGATCTTCGGCGCGCTGAACTGGACGGTGCAATGGTACAAACCCGGCAGCGGCGTCGACGTCGCGCAACTGGCCCAGCAGGCAATGCTGTTCATCTTGCGCACGCCGGCCGCGCTTGAGGCACAATAGAGGCGTATCTTAAAAGGAATGCCCTATGATCTATGAAATCGCCGAGTTGTACATCAAACCCGAGTCCCACGCCGCCTTCCAGGCCGCGGTGGCCGAGGCGGTGCCGGTGTTCCGCGCCGCCATCGGCTGCCTGTCGATGCGCCTGGACCGCGACATCGAGGTGCCGGACACGTATCATCTGGTGGTGGGCTGGGAAACGCTGGACAACCATCTGGTCGATTTTCGCGCCAGCCAGGGCTTCCTGGTCTGGCGCGGGCTGGTGGGCAGCCATTTCGCCCTGCCGCCGAAAGTGGAACATTTCGAAACCGTGGTCCCCGGCTTTTAAGCCGCCCATCGCTGTCCAGTCTCAAGACGGAGGCTTATCATGACACGTACCATCCATCGCAATTTCGACCAGGTGACGGACGCCGAAAGCGCCCGCAGTGCGTTGCTGTCGAGCGGCTTCCCGCCGTCCTGCGTCAAGCTGACCAAGCATTTGACGCTGCCGCCGAGCGTGTCGACCAGCATGGTCGGCAACCTGCTGGACTCGCTCACGCCGGGCGGCCCGGCCGCCGCCGCGCACGCGCGCCAGCGCAGCGGCGCCATGCTGACCATCGATATCTACGACGAGGACGAAGGCGCCAAGGCCGACACCATCATGAGCGGCTTCGGCGCCACGGCGGCCTAGCGGTCCACACTCACGTCGCCAGCAGGCCCGCCGCTTCGCCTTGCTGGCGCCGCATCCATTCGCCGGCGTCGGCCACGGTCAGCGCCCGCGCGTAGAAGAATCCCTGCAAGGCGTGACAGCCGGCGTCGCGCGCGGCCACCGCTTGCTCCAGCGTTTCGATGCCCTCGGCCACCACCTGCAGGTCGAGCGCGGCGGCCAGCTGGCAGATCGCCTTGACCACCGCCACCGCGTCCGGCGCCGGCAGCGGGTCGATCAGGCCGCGGTCTATCTTCACCGTACTCAGCGGCAGCTGGCGCAGCATGCTCAGCGACGAGAAGCCGGTGCCGAAATCGTCCATCGCGACGTCGATGCCCAGCGTGCTCAGGTGTTGCAGTTGCAGCCGGGTGTCGTCGAGATTGTCGACCGCGGCGCTTTCGGTGATCTCCAGGGTCAGGCAGCGCGGCGGGATGGCGGTGTCGATCAAGGTCTGCTCGACGATCTGCAGGAAGCCGCGGTTGAGCAGCTGCATCGGCGAGACGTTGACCGCCACCGGCACGCAGTCGCCCAGCTCGGCGCACCAGACGGCGATCTGGCGGCAGGCTTGCCCCAGCAGCATGGCGCCCAGTTCCGGGATCAGCCCGGTGCGCTCGGCGATGGCGATGAATTCCACCGGACTGACCCAGCCGATGCCCGGCCGCACCCAGCGCGCCAGCGCCTCGAACCCCAGCAGCTTGCCGGTCGTGGCGTCGATCTTGGGCTGGTAGTCCAGATAAATCTCGTTGTTCTTGATGCCTTTGCGCAGCGCCTGCTCGTTGTCCAGGGTCTGGCTCGACATCTGTTCGAAGCGCTGTTCGGCCATGGCCAGCGCCGTGCCCGGCGTGCGCTTGGCCTGGTACATGGCGGCGTTGGCGGCGCGCAGCAGCGCTTCGGCGTTGCCGGCGTTGTCGGGGAACACCGCCATGCCCATCGAGGCGTCGATGAAGTATTCGCCGCCCGGCACCGCGAGCGCCTGCACGCAGGCGTTTTTCAGCCGCTCGGCGATGTCGCGCGCGTTGCCTTCGTCGGGGTCGACGATGGCGAATTCGTCGCCGCCCAGCCGTATCAGTTCGGCGCGCGCGCCGAGCGCGTCCTTGAGCTTGGCGGCGAAGGCCTTGAGCACGTGGTCGCCCGTCACATGGCCCTGGCTCTGGTTGAACAGTTTAAACCGGTCGATATTGAGCACCACCAGCGTGCAGTGCAGCGAGCCGTCGGCCAGGTAGCAGTATTCCCGCAGGCGCTGCATCAGCACGGCGCGGTTGGGCAGGCCGGTGAGCTTGTCGTGCGTGGCCTGGTGCACCAGCGCGCGGGCGCTGGCGTTGCGCTCGGTGTCGTCGGTGATCAGGATCTGGGTGGCGCCGACGCCGTCCCATTCGACCCGCCAGGCCTCGAAGCGCAGCTCGAGCTCGCGGCCGCCGGCGACCTCGCGCCGGCCTTCCCAGCTGGCGATATCGAGCTCGCCTTGCTGCAGCAGGCGGTGCTGGCGCTGCAATTGCTCGTCGCTGAAGCTCTCCGGCGGCAGGTCGGCGAACACCGTGTAGTTGCCCTGCCCCAGCGGCATGCCGTAGATGGCGCGCACCGCCGGATTGGCGTACAGGATGCGCAGGCCGTCGGTGACCACCACGCCCTGCACCGAGTGCTCGGTCAGCAATTGGAAGCGGGCGGCCAGCTTGCCGGTGTCGCGCAGTGCGCCGTCGAGCGCGCTGAGCATGAAGACGGTGCCGATCGCGGCCCGCAGCACGGTGCCGAACACGATGTTGGCGGCGATGCCCTGCTCGCCGTACAGCACCAGCAGCAGCTGGTTCAGGCCCAGCAGGATCAGCAGCGGACCGACCAGGCGCTCCAGCGCGTGGGTGGCCCACAGCCAGCGGCTGGCCAGCGCGCCCAGTCCGCCCAACACCAGCATATTGCACAGCGGCCAGTAGAACAGCTTGTCGGCGACCTTGGGCGCCATCAGCGCGGCGGCGGCGGCCACGCCGATGGCGATGGCGACGCCGCGCGGCAGGCGGCGCCCGGCCAGCTGCATCACGCCCGAGCCGAGGAACAGCAGGTTGGGGATGGCGCCGACCAGCACCAGCGGCACGCCCAGCTGGTCGAACGGCGACGGCGCCGTGGTGTGGATCAGGTAGGCGACCGGGACCAGCGCGGCGAACAGCGTCGAGCAGCCCATGTGGTGGGCGAAGGTCTGGCTGCGGTGGCGTCGCCATACCAGCAGCAGCGCCGCGCCGACGAGGGCGTACATGGCGGCGTTGATCAGGTACAGGTAGCTCATGCTGTTCATGTCAGGCCGCCGGGTGGTTGAACACTTGCCGCAGATAGGCCAGGAAGGTCTCGTCCTTGCACAGCGTCTTGCCGGGCGAGTCGGACAGCTTGGCCACCGACTGGCCGTTGCAGCACACCAGCTTCATGACGATGTTCAGCGGCGTCAGGCCGACGTCGTTGGTCAGGTGGGTGCCGATGCCGAAGCCGGTCATGATGCGGTCGGCGAAGTGGCGGTACAGCGCGAACGCGGTCTCGAGCTTCAGGCCGTCGGAGAACACCAGGCGCTTGGTGTTGGCGTCGACCCGCAGCGCGCCGTAGTGAGCCAGCGCCTTCTCGCCCCACACCACCGGGTCGCCGGAGTCGTGGCGCAGGCCGTCGAACAGCTTGGCGAAGTACAGGTCGAAGTCGTCGAGGAAGGCGTCCATGCCGACCACATCGGTCAGGGCGACGCCGAGGTCGCCCCGGTATTCCTGCACCCACGCCTCCAGCGAGGCTTTCTGGAAATCGCGCAGGCGCACGCCGAAGGCCTGGAACGATTGCATGTATTCGTGCGCCATGGTGCCGATCGGCACCAGGCCGAACTTCATCGCCAGGTAGACGTTGGAGGTGCCCTTGAAGTATTGCGGCACTTCGCGCGCCAGCCGCTGCACCACTTCGTCGTGCCAGGCGCTGGAGTAGCGGCGGCGGGTGCCGAAGTCGGAGAATTCGAAGGGGTGGCGCCTGGCCGGCTCGGCGCCGAAGGCTTGCAGCGCGGCGATCTTGGCGGCCAGGCGGGCGCGCCCTTCCTCCAGCGCGGCGGCGGCGTCGAAGCGGCGGAAGTACAGCTCGTTGACGATGTACAGCACGTAGATCTCGAAGCCCATCACGTGCACCTGCGGGCCGCTGGCGTGGATCACCAGCGTGGCGCCGTCGGCGCGCACCTCGATGAACTTGCGCTGGAAGCGGAACACGGTGAGGAAGTCGACAAAGTCGCTCTTGATGTAGCGCAGCGAGCGCAGGTAGTTGAGCTCGTCGTCGCGGAAGCTCATCGAGCACAGATGGTCGAGCTCGCGTTCGATGTCGGGCAGCAGCTCGGTCAGCGGATAGGCGGTGGCGTTGCGGCAGACGAACTCGTACTCGGTGTGCGAGTTCGGATGGCCGTGCAGCAGCGCCTGCCACATGGTGAACTTGTATAAATCGGTTTCCAGCAGGCTGCGGACGATGGGCTGATTCATGCGGGGTCCGCTCCCAGCGCGCGGCTGGCGTTGGCCAGCAGTTCGGGCAGCACGTCGGCCGTTTGCATCAGCTGCACGCCGCGCGCCTGCATCGCCTGCAGGAAGGCCTGGTATTGCGGCTCGAAGCCGGCGACCGGGCTGATGCAGTCGGTCAGCAGCACCAGCTTGGACAGCGGTTGGCCGAGGTGGTCGGCGATGTGCTCGACGGTGGCCTTGACGCAGTGGCTGCCGGCCTCGCCGGCGATGTAGACCTGGTCGGCCTCGGCCAGGGTGGCGATGAATTTGCGGTTGAGCTGGGTGTCCGGGTCGTCGGCGTCCGGCACCTCGGCCTGCACGGCGGAATAGTGCTCGGTCCACGGGTTGGAGCCCTTGACCAGCTTGGCGACGATGCCCAGCGCGGCCTCTTCCCAGGCGCCGTAGGCGGCGCGCACGTCCTCGTGGACGTTGTTGCCCCAGGTGCCGATCTCGCAGTGCACCGGCCACACCATCAGCCGGTAGCGGCCGGCCGCTTCCAGTTTGTCGAGGTAGTTCAGCGCCAGCGGCAGGGCGGCCGGGTGGCGCGGCCGGAATGTCTCGGCGCGCAGGGCGGCCGCGCTGATCTGCGTGAACGGCGCCACCAGCGCGCCGTCGCGGGCGATCCAGAAGGTGGGGTGGGCGATGTCGAAGCGGTGGTGCGAATCGAGCGTGATGCTGATGGCGGTCAGGCCGGCGCGGCCACGGTTGATCAGGCCGGCCAGGCGCAGCATGTCCTGGTGGGCGCCGGGTACCGGCAGCGCCGGCGCGTGCGGCGCGCGGGTGGCCGGGTTGAGCGGCAGGTAGCTGGCCGGCAGATCGCAAAAGTCGTTTTGCGGATCGATGACCAGCAGATGCAGGTTCCGTTTCATGGGGGCTCCGATGCTTGCTTAACTGTATATGATTTTGCCCGATCGCGCGGGCCGACAGTGATGATTATCTGCCAAGCCACACAAATTGGCATACAAGCGCCCCACAGAAAGCGGCCGGCAGCCGCGGCCGACGCAAAAAAACTCCCTGCCGGCGGCCGCCGGCAGGGAGTTTTTGATTGCCGGAGCAGGAATTATGCGGCGATCGCGTCGATCTTCGAGCGGCCCTTGGCGACCGCGGCGGCCACCGCTTCTTCGCCCATGGCCACGCCTTCGGCGACCACGAAGGTGACGTCGGTCATGCCGAGGAAGCCCAGCACCGAGCGCAGGTAGGTGGTGACGTGGTCGTAGGCGGCGGCGGGGCCTTCGCTGTAGACGCCGCCGCTGGCGACGAACACGATGACTTTCTTGCCGTGCACCAGGCCCTCAGGGCCGTTGGCGCCGTACTTGAAGGTGCGGCCGGCGCGCGCCACGTGGTCGATCCACGCCTTCAGGCCGGAGGTCACCGAGAAGTTGTACATCGGCGCGCCGATGACGATGGTGTCGGCGGCCAGCAGTTCGTCGACCAGCGCGTCCGAGGTCTTGATGGTGTGGGCCTGGTCGGCGTTGCGCTGCTCGGCCGGGGTGAAGTAGGCGCCCATCATCTGTTCGGTCAGGTGCGGCACCGGGCTGGAGGCCAGGTCGCGCGTGACGACGGTGCCGTCCGGGTTGGCCGCTTGCCATTTTGCCACGAACTCGCCGCCCAGCTGGCGCGACAGGGAGCCGGTTTGACGAACACTGCTATTGATGTGGAGTACGGTTGCCATGATGCTGTTTCCTTTCGGTTGGGAGGGATTGCATTCATCATAGAACGAGTTTAATATCGATGAAACTAGGTAAATTTAAATCCTACCTATCGATATATTCGATATCAATCTCTCAACAAGGTGCTGCATGCGCGATCCCGGCCTCCCCTCCCTCGACCAGTTGCGCGTGTTCATCGCCGTCATCGACCATGGCGGCTTCGCCCACGCGGCGCGGGCGCTGCACCGCACGCAGTCGGTGATCAGCTACACCATCGCCAACCTGGAGGAGCAGCTCAACATCGCGCTGCTCGACCGCAGCAAGCGCAAGCCGGTGCTGACCGAGGCCGGCAAGGCGCTGCTGGCCGACGCCCGCGCGGTGTCGCTCAAGGTGGACGGCATGCGGGCCCGCGCCAAGGCGCTGTCGGCCGGGCTGGAGGCCGAGGTGTCGGTGGTGGTCGACGTGATGTTTTCGACCTGCAAGCTGGTGCGCATCCTGCACGCCTTCCAGCAGGAGTTCCCGACCGTGGCGATGCGCCTGCGCACCGAGGCGCTGGGCGCCGTCACCCAGCTGGTGCTGGAGCAGCAGTGCCACATCGGCATCAGCGGCTGGATGCCGGGCACGCCGGACATCATCGAGCGCCAGAGCTGCGGCTACGTGACCATGGTGCCGGTGGCCGCGCCCGAGCATCCGCTGGCGCAGATCGAGGGCATCATCCCCAGCACGGTGCTGCGCGAGCACACCCAGCTGGTGCTGACCGACCGCAGCACCCTGACCAAGGGCCAGGACTTCGGCGTGCTGGCGCTGCGCGACTGGCGGTTGGGCGACCTCAGCTCCAAGCACGCGCTGCTGCGCAGCGGCATCGGCTGGGGCAATATGCCGGTCGAGTTCGTGCAGTGGGACCTGGATGCGGGACGGCTGGTGCAGCTGCACATCAGCGAGGGCAGCGCGTTCAGCTTCCCGCTGTATGTGATACGGCGCGGCGACGAGGAGCCGGGGCCGGCCACGCGCTGGCTGATGCAGCAATTCCTCGAGCAGGCCCAGCCCGGCGCGCCGCTGCCCAACCACGACATGCGGCCGGTGCCGGTGGCCGGCGATGCGGGCGCCAGCCATGGCTATCACCGCCTCAGCGCCCCGGCCACGACGGCCAAGGCGGCGCCCTCGCCTATTTCACTCCGGCGGCGTTGAGCTTGCCGCGCAGGCGGCGGATTTCCTCCGACAGATCGACCACCAGCGCGGCGACGTCGTCGTTGGCGTCGAAGTCGCGCTCGACCTGGCACAGCCGGCGCGCGCGCACCAGGTCGGCGCTGGTGAAGCGCCAGGCCACGTAGTCGCCGTCGGCGCAGTCGAGCAGGATGCCGGTGCGCACATGCTGCACCACCCAGTCCGGCTCGACGGCGCAGGCTTGCGCCAGTTCTTCCACGGTCAGCGCGGCCTCGTCGACCAGCACCGGATTCAAGATTGCCTGTCCCATTTCATCCTCCCGCGCGCGGGTTGAACGCCAGTTCGCGCGCCATGGTTTGATACAGTTCGCGGGCCTTGTCGCTGGTGGCCGGCGGCAGCACCACCTCCAGCAGCAGGTAGAGGTCGCCGGTCTCCTTGCCGGGGATGCCGCGCCCGCGCAGGCGCAGCTTGCGGCCGGTCTGCGAGGCGGCCGGCACCGTGACGTTGACCTTGCCGGACGGCGTGGCGACGTCGATCTCGCCGCCCAGCGCCAGCTCCCACGGCGCCACCGGCACCGTTTCGTAGACGTCGCGGCCGTCGATGCGGTAGCGGGCGTTGGGGCGGAACTGGATTTCCAGATACAGGTCGCCCGGCCCGGCCGCGCCCGGCTGGCCCTGGCCCGACAGCCGCAGTTGCTGGCCGGCCGTCACGCCCTTCGGAATATTGACGCTGAGGTTGCGCTCGCGCGTGACGATGCGGTCCTGGGCGTCGCGCTCGGCCACCGTCAGGGTGATATTGCGGGTGGCGCCGTGGTAGCTGTCGGCCAGGTCGATGGTGATGCTGGCGTGGCTGTCCTCGCCGCGCCGCGGCGGCGCCTGGCGCCGGCGTCCGCCGCCGCCCAGGTTGGCGAACAGGTCGGCAAAGAAATCGCTGCCCATGGCGTCGCCGCCAAAACCGCCAGCGCCGCCGCCGTTGCCGAAGCCGCGCCCCCAGTCCGGCGGCGGTCGGAATTCCTGGCCGGCGCGGTATTGGTGGCCGCGTCCCAGTTCGTCGTAGGCGGCGCGCTTCTCGGCGTCGCCCAGCACGCCGTAGGCCTCGTTCAGTTCCTGGGTCTTGTGCTGGGCGTCGGCCTCCTTGCTGACGTCCGGATGGTATTTCCGGACCAGCTTGCGGTAGGCTTTCTTGATTTCATCCTCGGTGGCCGTCTTGGCCACGCCCAGGGTCTGGTAGTAATCCTTGTATTCCACGTTGCGCGCTCCCGTCATGCATGTGCCACAGTCTAGCGCCTATCGGGCGCCAGCGCCGTCCGCGTTGTCATTTATGTTCGCGCTGGTCCTTGGCGGCCGGCTTGGCATCGACTTCCCGCACCGACGACATCATGTCGTTGAAATTTTTCAGCTGGGCGTACTCGCCCTTTTCCAGCACCAGGCATTTGCCCTTGTAGTGCTTGCTCTCGCAGACTTCCCAGATGCCGTTCTGCACGATCACGCTGGAGGTCTTGTCGTTGAAGCCGAGCTTGTCCAGGTCCGGCTCCGAACCGTGCAGCTGCAAGGCCGGGCCGCCGAAATGCTCGCGCGTGTAGAGCGTGATGTCGCCCGGCTGCGCCGCCGCGGCGGCGCCCAGCAGGGTGGCGCACACCAACAGTTTCATGGCCTGGCCTTCCATGTCAGCGCACCCGGCGCAGCGAGGAGATCTGGTTGTTCATGTCGTCCAGGCGCTCGTAGCGGCCCGGATCGAGCACGATGCAGCGGCCGCCGAAGTCGGCGTGCTCGCACAGTTCCCAGCGGCCTTCGTTGACGATGACGGAACCGGCCTGGTCGTTGAAGTCGTAGCGCTCCAGGGTGCGCACCTCATTGTTGTGCAGCTCCAGCTTGGCGCCGCCGAAGCGCGACTTGGAAAACAGCACGATGGCTTCGCGCCGGTGGCCATAGCCGTAGCCGCGGTCGTCGTCGCGCTCGCCGCGGCGGCCGTCGCGCTCGCCGCGCTCGTCACGGCCGTCGCGGCCGCTGACTTCGCGCACCGAGGAGATGGCGTCGTTGAAGCCTTCCAGCGCCGGATACTCGCCGCGCTCGACCATCATGCAGCGGCCCTGGAAGTTGGCGTGCTCGCACAGCTGCCAGGTGCCGGAACGCACGATCACCGACGAGGTGCGGTCGTTGAAGCCGAGCGGCTCGAGGTCGGGCGTGGTGCCGCGCAGGGTCAGCGGCGGGCCGGCGAAGTTGGAGTGGGTGTACAGCGTCAGTTCACCCGCGTGGGCGGCGGCGGTCGCGGTCGCGGCCAGCAACAGCGCGGCGCGGGTCAGACGGTGCAGGAATGGTTTCATGATGTCGTTCTCAGGTAAAAAGTTGTTCAGCCAGTGCCATGCACCAACAACGCCTATGCTAGCGTGTCGGCCGACAAGACAATATGGCTAATTTGCAAGAAAATGTAATGATACAGCGCGGCGGCCCCGGCCGGACCGGGGTAGAATTGTCGCCCGCCCTTTTCTTGACCGCCGCGCATGCCCCACGCCTTCACCCTGCCCAATCTCCGCCGTGAAACCGCCGCCCTGTGGCGCCTGGCCTGGCCGATGCTGATCGGCCAGCTGGCCACGGTCGGCATGGGCGTGGCCGACGTGGCGATGACCGGCCACGCCAGCGCCGACGAGCTGGGCGCGGTGTCGCTGGGGGCGTCGATCTGGTCGATCATCCTGGTCACCGTCAGCGGCACCATGATGGCGATCAACAGCGTGGTGGCGCACGACGTCGGCGCCGGCGAGCTGGGACGCATTCCGCACGCGGTGCGGCAAGCGCTGTGGAAGGCGCTGGGCGTGGGCGTGGCGGCGATGCTGCTGGCCAATCTGGCGACCCTGGTGTTCGACCATCTGTACCTGACGCCGCATGTGCAGCGCCAGGCCGAGTTGTTCGTGCACGTGATCAGCATCGGCCTGCCGCCGTTCGCCGCCTACCGCGCGCTGTACGGCTACAGCACCAGCATCAATGAGACCAAGCCGGTGATGCTGATCGCCCTGCTCGGCCTGGGCTTCAATGTGCTGGTCAACTGGCTGCTGATCTTCGGCCACTGGGGCTTGCCCAAGCTGGGCGGGGTCGGCTGCGCGGTGGCCACCGGGCTGTGCATGTGGCTGATGCTGGCCGCCATGCTGGGCTGGATGCGGGTGGCGCCGGCCTACCGCGCCACCTATCCGTTCACCCACTGGGAGGGGCCGCACTGGCCGGAGATCCGCGCGATGCTGCGGCTGGGGCTGCCGATCGGCGTCACCTATTTCGCCGAGGTCAGCGCGTTCGGCGCGATCAGCCTCTTGATCGCGCGCTACGGCGTGGTGCAGATGTCGGCGCACCAGATCGCGCTCAATTTTTCCTCGCTGGTGTTCATGGTGCCGCTCAGCTTTGGCATCGCGCTGATCACCCGCGTCGGCCAGGCGGTGGGCGAAGGCAATCCGGTGCGGGCGCGCTTCGTGGCCTGGACCGGGGTGTGGATGTCGCTGGCGTTCGCGGTGCTGTCGGCGCTGTTCATCGTGGTGTTCCGCCAGCAGATCGCCGAGGCCTACACCTCCGACCCGGCGGTGCAGGCGCTGTGCGTGCAGCTGCTGCTGTTTGCCGCGCTGTTCCAGCTGTCGGACGCCACCCAGGTGGCGACCTCGTGCGCGATCCGCGGCTACAAGGTCACGCGCCAGCCGATGCAGATCCAGCTGCTGGCGTTCTGGGGCTTCGCGCTGCCGCTGGGCTGCGTGCTGGGGCTGGCGCCGCGATGGCTGCCGTGGGCGCCGGCGCAGCCGATGGCGGCGGCCGGCTTCTGGATCGGGCTGGTGCTGGGACTGACGGTGGCGGCGGTGTTGCTGAGCTGGGCGCTGCAGCGGCTGTCGCTGGCGCGGGTGGCCGCGGCGCGGGCCGGCTGAGGGGCGGACCGGCCGGGTCCGCCGGCCGAGGCCATACAGTGTGTTACCGACGCCGAAGGAAAAACGGTTTTCCCGCGCGGATTCAGAACATTGCCGTCTCGCCACAAACGGGCCGGTCTGGTATCGTCTTGGGTTCTGATAACCAAGAGACACTCACCCCATGCGCTTCATCCTCTGCTTCCTCGCCCTGCTGGCGGGCGCCCACGCCTCCGCCGAAAAACTGACACTGGACCGCCTGCATTCCGACCCGTCGCTGAGCGGCCCCGGCGTGCGCAGCCTGAAGGTGTCGCCGGACGGCGCCCGCGTGACCTTCCTGCGCGGCCGCGACGACAACCAGTTCCAGCTCGACCTGTGGGAGTACAACCTGAAGGACAAGAGCACGCACCGCCTGGTCGACTCCAAGATCCTGGTGCCGGAAGAGAAGCTGTCGGACGCCGAGAAGGCCCGCCGCGAGCGCGAGCGCACCGCCAGCCTGAAGGGCATCCTCAGCTACAGCTGGTCGCCGGACGGCAAGCAGCTGCTGGTGCCGATCGCCGGCAACCTGTACCTGATCGACGCCAGCAAGCCGGATGCCGCGCGCATGGTGGCATCGGGCAATGTGCTCGATCCCAAGATCTCGCCCAAGGGCCGCTACGTCTCCTTCGTGCGCGACCAGAACCTGTATGTGATCGACCTGAGCAGCGGCAAGGAAAAGCAGCTGACCAGCGACGGCAAGGGCACCATCCACAACGCCGAGGCCGAATTCGTGGCGCAGGAAGAAATGGCGCAGACCAGCGGCTACTTCTGGGCGCCGGACGACTCGGCCATCGCCTACAAGCGCTACGACGAAGCGCCGGTGCCGGTGGTGCGCCGCTTTGAAATCTTCGCCGACCGCACCGACGTGGTCGAGCAGCGCTACCCGGCCGCCGGCGATCCGAACGTGCTGGTGCAGCTGAAGATCGTCTCGCCGGTCAGCGCCGAGATCCGCAATGTGGAGCTGGGCGCCAACGCCGACATCTACCTGGTGCGCGCCGACTGGAGCGGCAGCGCCAAGGCCTTGCTGTTCCAGCGCCAGAGCCGCGACCAGAAGAAGCTGGAGCTGGTGTCGGTCGATGCCGCCACCTTGGCGCAGAAGGTGCTGATCACCGAAACCTCGCCGACCTGGGTCAGCATCTTCGACGACCTGCGCTTCCTCGGCAACGACAAGGGCTTCATCTGGTCGTCCGAGCGCAGCGGCCGCAAGCACCTGTACCAGTACGACATGCACGGCAAGCTGCAGCACGCCATCTCCAGCGGCGAATGGGGCATAGACCGCGTGCTGGCGGTCGATGAAAAAGGCGGCCGCGTGTTCGTGCAATCGAACCGCGACGCCGTGGTCGACAGCCAGACCTACGCGCTCAAGCTCGACGGCAGCAGCGCCAACCAGCCGCTGCGCATCACCCAGGGCGACGGCTGGCACGATTCCTCGTTCGCCCGCAACGGCGAAGTGTTCGTCGACACCTACTCCGATCCGGACACCCCGCCGCAGGTCAGCATCCGCCGTCCGGACGGCGCGATGATCAGCTGGCTGGAGCACAACGAGCTGAACGCGTCTCACCCGTACGGCAAGTACCTGGACGCCCACCTGCACACCGAGTACGGCAGCCTGAAGGCCAAGGACGGCCAGACGCTGTACTACTCGATGATCAAGCCGAGCGGCTTCGACGCGGCCAGGAAATACCCGGTCTACCTGTCGACCTACGGCGGCCCGCATTCGCAGCACGTGGCTCGCCGCTGGGGCAACTTGTTCGACCAGTACATGGCGCAGCAGGGCTTCGTGGTGTGGCGCCTGGACAACCGCGGCTCGTCGCGCCGCGAGCGCGTGTTCACCGACGCCAACTACCACAACCTGGGCAAGGTCGAGGTCGAGGACCAGATCACCGGCATCGAGTGGCTGGGCAAGCAGAGCTTCGTCGACGCCAGGCGCGTGGGCGTGTTCGGCTGGAGCTACGGCGGCTTCATGACCTTGCGCCTGCTGGCCGAAGCGTCGGACAAGATCGCGATGGGCGTGTCGGTGGCGCCGGTGACCGACTGGTCGCTGTACGACACCCACTACACCGAGCAGTTCATGGGCACGCCGAAAGAGAACGCGGCCGGCTATGAATCGGGCGGCGTGTACTCGCACCTGGACGGCCTGAAATCGCCACTGCTGCTGATGCACGGCATGGCCGACGACAACGTGCTGTTCACCAACACCACGCGCATGATCGACGCGCTGGTCAAGCGCAATGTGCACTTCGAGCTGATGACCTATCCGGGCGCCAAGCACGGCATCTCGGGGCGCGGTCCACAACGCCATGTGTACGGCAACATCGAGGCCTTCTTCAAGAAGAATTTGATGCCGGAAACGAAATAAACGAAATAAAAGGATCTTCGGATCCTTTTTTTATGGGCGCTTGAGCGGCCACAAGCGCCGATTTGTTAGCCATTCGATAATGCCCGCTGCGGTGCATTCCGCACCGCCTCACTATATTCCTGGAGGAATTATGGCTATCGATGTCTACCTGCAAATTGACGGTATCCGCGGCGAATCGGCCGACGACAAACACAAGGACTGGATCGAATGCAAGTCGGTCAGCTGGGCGGTCAGCCAGCCCAAGTCGGCCACCGCGTCGACCGGCGGCGGCCACACCGCCGAGCGCTGCGAGCATCAGGACATCACCCTGATGAAGCTGGCCGACCTGGCCTCGCCGGTGTTGCTGCAAACCTGCTCGTCGGGCAAGACCATCCCCAAGGCCAAGTTTGAATTCATGCGCGCGGACGGCCAGGGCGAGCGCGTCAAGTATTTCGAAATCGAACTGGAAAAGGTGCTGGTCGGCGCGGTGTCGCCCAGCGTGGAGGAAGGCGATATCCTGAGCGAGCATGTGGCGCTGAAGTTCTCGAAAGTGAAGTGGCGCTACACCCAGCAAAAGATCGGTGGCGGCGCGGGCGGCAATACCGCCGGCGGCTGGGACCTGAGCACCAACCGCATCGCGGCTTGAGCCCCGCCCAAATGAGAACAGCCGCTTTGAGCGGCTGTTTTGGTTTAACGGGCGATTAGTTGCGGTTGCCTTGGGAGATGTCCTTCACCGCTTCCTTGGCGTCGCCCAGGCCTTTTTGCAGCTTGCCTTCCGCTTGCTTGTTCAAGCCCTTGGCTTGTTGCTCCGAGCTGCCGACCAGCTTGCCGGCCTCTTCCTGGATTTTGCCGCCGATGTCTTTCGCCGTACCTTTAACTTGATCCTTGTTCATGGTGAACTCCTTGGTGGGTGATGACGCAACAGGACACACAGCGCTGTGCTGAGTGCATGGACCCACTATAGGCAGACGCCGGCTGGAGTACTGTGCGATCGCGCACCAACGGGAGCAATCAGATTTTGCGCCAGACGCTGGCCAGCCACGGCTGCTGATCGCGCGGCAGACCTTCGGGGCGATAGTAATGTTGGACTGCGATAAATCCTGCTGCCAGCAGGTAACGCTGCCAGGTGTCGTAATCGTAGTAGCTGCCGTAGCGCGGGCCGTTCCAGCCTTCGCGGTTGTCGCCGCGCGGATTGGAGCTGAACAGCACGCCGCCGGTTTTCAGCGCGGCATGCAGGTCCCGCAGCACTGGCGGCAGCGCGGCGCTGGGCACGTGGAACAGCGAGGCGTTGGCGTAGACGCCGTCGAAGAAACCGTCGGGCAGATCAAGTTTGACGAAGTCCTGTTGCCACGCCGCGCAGCCGCTGTAGGCGCGCGCCATCTCGACGAATCGCGCCGAGCCGTCGACGCCGATCGCTTCGTGGCCCATGCTCTTGAAGGTCTTCAGGTCGCGGCCGGGGCCGCAGCCCAGGTCCAGCAGGCGGAATGGCGCGGGGCCTTGTATCGCATCCAGCAAGGCGGCGATGTTCTGGCTGACGTCGTGGTCGATGGTGCCGGCGAAAAACTGCTCGGCGTTGCGCTCGTAGTGCTGCAGCGTGGTCTGAGTGATCTGCTCGATAGGGTCGGGTTCCATGCCGCCAGTATATACGGTGGGTGCGGGATGGTCCGGCGAAGGATGCGCGCAGGGGACACCCATCGCGCATCCTTCCTGCTCAGCTTACCAGACGCGCACGCGGTCCTTCGGCGCCAGGTACAAGGTCTGTCCCGGCTGCACGTTGAAGGCCTGGTACCACGCGTCCATGTTGCGGACGGTGGCGGTGCGCCATTTGTCCGGCGCGTGGCCGTCGGTCAGGATGGCGCGGCGCAGCGCCGCTTCGCGCTCCTTCTCGCGCCAGCTCATCGCATAGCCGGTGAAGAATTGCTGGTCCGCTTGCACCGTCACGCGCTGCTTGTCGAGCGTGGTGTGGTAGGCGTCATACGAGGCCGCCAGTCCGGCCAGGTCGGCCAGGTTTTCGCTCAAGGTCTGCTGGCCGTTGATGGCCAGGTCCGGGAACGGCTTGTATGCCGAATACTGCGCCGCCAACGCCGCCGAGGCCTGCTTGAAATGCTTGCCGTCGGACGCAGTCCACCAGTCGCGCAGGCGGCCTTGCGCATCGAACTGCGCGCCCTGGTCGTCGAAGCTGTGGCTGATCTCGTGGCCGATGGTGGCGCCGATGCCGCCGTAGTTCATCGCGTCGCTGGCGCTCGGATCGAAGTACGGCGGCTGCAGGATCGCAGCCGGGAAGTTGATCGCGTTCTGCATCGGCATGTTGACCGCGTTGACCAGCTGTGCCGGCATGCACCACTCGGCGCGGTCCACCGGCTGATGCAGCTTGGCCAATTGCTGTTGCGTATGCACGCTGCGCGCGCGCAGCAGGTTGCCCAGCGCATCGCCCGGCGCCACCTCCAGCTGCTCGTAGCTGGCCCACTTCTCGGGATAGCCTATGCCGACATACAGGGTCTTCAGCTTGGCATGCGCTTCTTTCTTGGTGGCCGGGGCCATCCACGCCAGTTGGTCGATGCGGGTATGGAAGGCGTCGACGATCTTGCCCACCATTTGCTGCAGGCGCTGCTTGGACTCCGGCGGGAAATACTTGGCGACATAGACCTTGCCCAGCGCGTCAGGCATGGCCGCGTTGACGGCGGCCAGGCTGCGTTTCCAGCGCACCGATTGCTCCGGCGTGCCGTTCAGTGTGCGGCCATAAAAATCGAAGTGCTGGTCGGCCAGCGCCTTCGGCAGCGCGCTGCTCACCTGGTTGATGCGGTGGAAGGCGAGGAAATCCTTCCACGTTTCCAGCGGCGCCGACTGCACCAGCCGCGCCGCGCCGACGATGGCGGTCGGATGCCAGACGATGAATTTTTTCTGCCCGCCCAGACCGGCGCTGGCGAAGAAGGCTTTCCAGTCCAGCCCCGGCGCCTTGCGCGCGAAATCGGCGGCGCTCCAGTTGTTGTTGGCCTTCAGCACGTCGGACGAATCCTCGCGGCTGGCGTGTGCCAGCGCGATCTTGCGTTCCAGCTCGAACACGCGCGCGGCGCGGGCGTCGGCGTCGGCGATGCCGGCCAGCTTGAAGGTGGCGGCGATGTGCGCCTGGTACTGGCCGCGCAACTTTTGCATGGCCGGCGTAGCGTCCAGATAGTAGGCGCGGTCCGGCATGCCCAGCCCGCCCTGCAGCAGGTAGGGCGTGTAGTGCGCCGAGTCCTTCAGCCCTTGGGCGATCCACAGGCCGAACAGGTTTTCGGTGAAGAAGTTGGTGGCGTTGAGCGGATCGACATCGGCTTGCAGCGCGCCGCCCAGCGCCTCGGCCAGCGCGCCCTTGTCACCGATGGCGGCGATTTTTTGCAGCAGCGGCTGCAGCGGCGCCAGGCCCTTGGCCTCGATGCCGGACTCGTCCATAAAGGCGGCGTAGTAGTCGGCGATTTTTTTCGCCTCGGCGTCGGCCGGCTGCGCCGCCATCGCTTCGATCAATTTGACGATGCGCTGGTTGGTGTCCTCGACCAGCGCGTTGCCCACGCCCCAGCCGCTGCGGTCGGCCGGAATCTCGACACTGTTGAGCCAGTCGGCGTTGACGTAATCAAAAAAATCGTCGCCCGGCAGCACGGCGCTTTTGGCGGCGGCGGTCGATGGGGCGGCGGAGGTCGGCTCGGCGCGCAACGGCGCGGCCAGCATCAGGGCGGCGCAGATGGCCAGGCTTAACTTGCTTGTAGATGGGTGCATGGGAGTCCCTTGGTCGTGGATCTGGTTGAATGTCAGGCGTGGTACGCCAGCGTGCACGGTAGCGCCGCGGCGCGCGCGGCGACGCAGCTTTGCGACGAACGGTGGATTTGACGGAATAGATGGTCACAACACGGCAGAAAAGAGACGCCCGCCCAGCAAAATTGCTTCATTCATTCGGGGAATCGCTATATAGTTAGCCTATAGCAACGCGCTAATTACCCAGGAGATAAATATGAAACTTGATGCCCTGTTCCAGAATCCAACTGCGTTGCCTACCGCGCCCAAAGTCGTGGAAGAGCTGATCAGCAGTTTCGACAAGGCCAGCGTTTCGACCGAAGAGATCGCGAAGAAACTGTCGACGGATCCGGTGCTGAGCGCCAAGCTGCTGCGCCTGGCCAACTCGGCCTACTACCACGTGTCGCGCAGCATCGGCACGGTGGAAGACGCGGTGCTGATGCTCGGCTTCGTGACCGTGCGCACGCTGGTCATCAGCTCCGGCCTGGTCAGCGGCTTCAAGACCGTGCCCGGCCTCGACCTCAAGCAATTCTGGCGCTACAGTCTGCACACCGCGGTGTCGGCCAAGTGGATTGCCAAGAAAACCAAGGAAAACACCGACCTCGCCTTCACCATCGGCATGATGCACGCCATCGGCCAGCTGGTGATCCACTCGGCGATGGCCGAACAGGCGATGGCGCTCGACAAGGTGGCCGGCCCGCTGGACTCGCGCCGCCTGGACGCCGAGCAAGCCTCGTTCGGCTTCACCTTCGCCGACGTCGGCGCCGAACTGGCCAAGCGCTGGAAGTTCCCGCTGACCTTCTCGGAAACCATCCTGGCCTTCCCCGAGCCGCACCACAACGGCGAGCTGAACCGCCTGGCCGCCGTGGTCTCGCTGGCCGCCTGGCGCGCCCGCGTCGAGCAGGCCGGACTGAGCGAAGACGAAATCGCCGCCTGCTACCCGGCCGACCTGGCCGAGGAACTGGGCCTGGACGACAACGCCCTGATCGACGAAATGCCGTCGCCGGACGAGCTGAGCGCCGGGCTGGAAGAGCTGGTCAAATAAGCCAGCTTGTTCTTAAGGCCACGAAAAGCCCCGCATGGGGCTTTTTTTCGATCTTTTTCAAATATTTTTTCAAAACACCCTAAAGTTCCCGTTTAAGGCGACGTTAATCAGGACATGCGGTAATCCGCAATAACTAGCCAGGGTGAGAACATGACCTCCACCGAAGTCCTCTCGATGTACGAAAATATTGCCGGTTTGACCAATCAAATGGCCGCCGCCGCACGTCTGGGTGATTTCGACGGCCTGAGCCGCCTGGAGGCGCAATGCGCCAGCGAAGCCCGCGCAGGGGGCACCGGCGTGCCGGCCCTGAGCGGCGCCCCGCGCCTGCGCAAGATCGACCTGCTGAAACAAATCCTGGCCAACGACCGCGCCATCCGCGACGTCACCGAACCCTGGGCCAACAACGTGCCCGGCATGTCGCGTCAGTAAACCCGACCGCCAAAACAGAAAGCGCCGAAGCCGGCGCTTTTTTTTCGTTTGAGACACCCCCCCCCCCCTTAAAGCCAAAAAGGGTCAGACCCCGTACGGGGTCTGACCCTGGTTCGCCGCAGTGCGGGTTTAACCGGCCAGCGCCAGCTTCAGCGACAAGGCGATGCCCTGCGCCGCCTGGGTGATCTCGTCCAGCGACGGGAAACTCGGCGCGATGCGGATATGGCTATCCTTCGGATCGTTACCGTAAGGGAAAGCCGCACCGGCCGGCGTCAGCGTGATGCCCGCCTCCTTGGCCAGCGCCACGGTGCGCTTGGCCGAACCGTCCGGCGTCACCAGGTCGATGAAGTAGCCGCCCTGCGGACGCGTCCACGACACGCCCGGCACGTCGGCCAGGTAGTGCTCGAACTGCGCCAGCACCGCGTCGAACTTCGGCTTCAGCAGCAAACGATGCTGTTCCATCAAGGCTTCCACCGTCGGCAGGTCCTTCAGCAGGCGCACATGGCGCAGCTGGTTGATCTTGTCCGGGCCGATGCTGCGGATGCCGGCGTGCTTGGTCCACCAGGCGATATTGGCCGGCGACGCGGCCAGCGCGGCGATGCCCGAACCGGCCCAGGTCACCTTCGACGACGACGCGAACACGATCGCGCGGTCCGGATTGCCGGCCTTGGCGCAGGCGTCCAGGATATTGGCCACTTCCAGCTTTTGCTCGCCCAGATGATGGAAGCGGTAAGCGTCGTCCCACATCAGGCGGAAGTCCGGCGCCGCCGTCTTCATCGCCGCCAGGCGCGCCACCACGGCGTCCGAAAACACCACGCCGCCCGGATTGCTGTACTTCGGCACGCACCACATGCCCTTGATGCTGGCGTCCTCGGCCACCAGTTTCTCCACCAGATCCATGTCCGGACCGGCTTCGCTCATCGGGATGTTGATCATCTTGATGCCGCGCGCTTCGCAGATGGCGAAGTGGCGGTCATAGCCCGGCACCGGGCACAGGAAGGTCACCGGCTCGCGCACCCACGGGGCGTTGCCGGGCGTGCCGTTGAGCAGGCTGTAGATGATCACGTCATGCATCAGCGACAGGCGGGCGCTGCTGTCGACCACGACCTGCGCGGCCGGCACGTCCAGCAGCTTGCCGAACAGTTCGCGCGCTTCCGGCAGGCCGATGGTGCCGCCGTAGTTGCGGCCGTCGGTGCCGTCGGCGGCCTTGTAGCCGTCCAGCGCGGCCATCAGGCCATTCGACAAGTCCAGCTGCTCGGGGGCAGGCTTGCCGCGGGACATGTCCAGCTTCAGGCCGAGTTGTTTGAAAGCTTGATATTGCTCTACTGCAGTCATAGCGCTCTTTCAGTATGGGGAAGACGGAGGGGGTCGATTACTATACCCCAGATTGTCTGACCTCAATCAGAGCGTGCAGTTATATACTTATTACTGCTGCATCATGGATTCCGGCGTCACTTCGTGCAGCGGCGGCGCCTCCACCGGCTGTTCGCCCTCCCCGGCCGGCTTTTTCCGGCGGAAGCCCTGCCAGATTTTCAGCGGCCCGCTGCCGCGTTTCTTGCGCAGGTAGAGATAGCCGCCGGCGCCCAGCAACAAGGCCAGCACGCCGGCGCCGGCGGCGATCAGCGGCGTATTGCTGGCGGCCGGTTCCGGCGGTTTTTCCTTTTTGTACTTCAGCTTGGGCAACACGCGCACCTTCTTGACCGGCGCCGAGGCCTCCTCCGACGCCGCCGAGCTCGCCGCAGATGCCGACGTGGACGCGGATGCCGATGCCGATGCCGATGCCGGCGCCGTTGCCGGCGCCGTTGCCGGCGCGCCATGCGTAGCGGCTGGTGCCGGCGCCGGCGCCTGGGCCGACGCCGCGTGCGCCGCCGCGCTGGCCGCCCCGCCCGTCGCCGCCAACGCCCCTTGCAGCAACTTCACCTTGCCCTCCAGCTCGACCAGCTTGCTGGACAACTCCACACTGTGCGTATCCAGCGCCGCGCATTCTTTCGCGCTCATGCCGGACGGGGTGCAAGCGGCCGGAGCCGCCGGCCGCTTCACGCCCTTAGGCAGCGGCAACGGCGCCAAAGGCAGCAAAGCCTGCGCCACGCCCAGCGGCAAGCCGTCCTCGTCGCGCGCCGCATCGCCGCCGGCCGACGGCTTGGCCGGTGCGGGACGCGGCGCCGGGCGCGGCGCCTGGCCCATCGCATCGGCTATGCGCTCCGGCAAATTGCGCACCGCCGGCGACGGCCGCCGCGACGGCGCCGTCCGCAAAACGCCCGGCTCGCCCACTTCGGATTCATGCGCAGCCGGCATCGGCGCCGGCCGCGTCCGGTCCCGCACGGGCGCTGCGGCAGGCGCGGGCGCGGGTGCGGGCGGCGCCGCCAACGCCGTCTCCCTGGCCGCCCGCTCCACCCGAGCCAACGCCGCCGCCTGCGCCGCCGTCATGGCCGGCGGTGGCGGCGGCGCAGGATTCGGATCCGCCTGCAGCCACACGGTTGCCGCGCGCACATCCTGGCGCCCGGCGGCGCTCAGCTCCAGGAACAAATGCACGTACTCGGCATCGATATTGCGGGTGGTGGTGATGTGCAGGAACTGCCGGCCGTCGCGCCGCACCACCGACAGGTGCACCGAGGCCAGCGCCGGATTCATGCTGATGTTGGCGCCGCGAAACACATCCTGCTGCGCCAGCCGCACCTGCAGGGCCGACACCTCGTCCGGCGCCAGCTGCACCAGCTCGATATCGGCCGCCAGCGGCTGGCCGATGTAGGAGCGCACGGCGATATCGCCCAGTTCCGCCGCCGGCGCGGCGGCCGCCAGCAGCAGCGCGCCGGCGCAGGCAAAGATCGTGGTCAGGAATGGTGTGCGCTGCATGTCGGGGTCGCTTGGAGCGAATTCTTAAAGTGTATCAGCTATAACGGCTGATTTTCCCGGTTTTGTAGCCCTAGGTTAATTTTTCAGGACTGCGCTACACTGGAAGCCACTTAGCAAACGCACATGATTGCCTCCCCGCCCAAAGGAAACACCATGAACACCAGAAGTGAACGTGACAGTTTTGGCCCGATCGACGTCCCCGACCAGCAGTTGTGGGGCGCGCAAACCCAGCGCTCGCTGGAGCACTTCCACATCTCCACCGAACGCATGCCACTGGAGCTGATCCACGCGCTGGCCAGCGTCAAGCGCGCCGCCGCGCGCGTCAACCTGGACCTGGGCCTGCTCGAAGGCGCCAAGGCCATCGCCATCACCCAGGCCGCCGACGAGGTGCTGGCCGACCGCCACCCGGGCGAGTTCCCGCTGGCCGTGTGGCAGACCGGCTCCGGCACCCAGTCCAACATGAACATGAACGAAGTGCTGGCCAACCGCGGCTCCGAGCTGATGGGCGGGGTGCGCGGCGAAGGCCGCAAGCTGCACCCCAACGACGACGTCAACCTGGGCCAGTCGTCGAATGACATCTTCCCCACCGCCATCCACGTGGCGGCCGCCCAGGCGCTGGCCGGCCAGGTGCTGCCGGCGCTGCGCGCGCTGCGCGACAGCCTGCACGCCAAGGCCGAGGCGTTCGCCGACATCGTCAAGATCGGCCGCACCCACCTGCAGGACGCCACGCCGCTGACCCTGGGCCAGGAGTTTTCCGGCTACGTGGCCCACCTCGACTTCGCCGAGCGCGCCATCAGCACCGCCCTGCCCGGCGTGCTGCAGCTGGCGGCCGGCGGCACGGCGGTCGGCACCGGCCTCAACGCCCATCCCGAATACGCGCACCGCATCGCCGCCGAGCTGGAGCACACGCTGGCCCTGCCCTTCCGCAGCGCCGACAACAAATTCGCCGCGCTGGCCGGCCACGACGCGCTGCTGTCGGCCCACGGCGCGCTCAAGACCCTGGCCGCCGCGCTGATGAAGATCGCCAACGACGTGCGCTGGATGGCCTCCGGCCCGCGCTCCGGCCTGGGCGAGCTCAGCATCCCGGAAAACGAGCCGGGCAGCTCCATCATGCCGGGCAAGGTCAACCCCACCCAGTGCGAGGCGCTGACCATGCTGTGCTGCCAGGTGTTCGGCAACGACGTCGCCATCACCGTCGGCGGCGCCTCCGGCAACTTCGAGTTGAACGTCTACAAGCCGCTGATCGCCCACAACTTCCTGCAAAGCGCGCGCCTGCTGGCCGACGGCATGCGCAGCTTCGAAGAACATTGTGTACACGGAATAGAGCCCAACCGCGGCCGCATCGCCGAGCTGATGGAACGTTCGCTGATGCTGGTCACCGCGCTGGCGCCGCACATCGGCTACGACCAGGCCGCCACCATCGCCAAGCAGGCCCAGCACGAGGGAACCACATTGAAAGAGGCCGCGCTGGCGCTGGGCTACGTCAGCGCCGAGCAGTTCGAGCAGTGGATCGTGCCGCTGGACATGACCCGTCCCGGCGCCAAGGGCTAGCTTGCCTCAGAACCCGTACGAGTAACGCACCCCGGTCAGCCAATCCGGCCGGGCGCTGGCGTCGTGGCCGGGATTGACCCGCCACATCACCGCGCCGGTCAGCTTGCCCCCGCGGCCATCGCGGCCGAACATGGTGGTGTAGCCGAATTCCAGGTCGCGCTCGGTGGCGGTCGGCCGCAGGTTCAGGGTCGGCGCGCCAAACGCCGGCGCGCCCGGATCGCCGGACTGCGGCGCCGAGCCGCTGTACTGCAGCGTGCCGGAACGCACCTTGGCCGGAATCGACAAGGTCACCGCAAACCGGTCATGGCTGTTGAACACCTGGCGGGTCGACAGGCCCACGCTGAACGCCATCGTGCGCACCGACGATACCTGCGCGATCAGGCTGTCGGGATTGCCGATGCCCTCGGTCTTGCCGTAGGACGCCATCAACATCAGCGCGCTGCGCGAACTGAGCGCATAGCCCAGCGACAGCGAGGTGAAGGTGGTGGTCGGCCGGGTGTTCATCGCCAGCGCCGGCGTCTGCTGCGAGCCCAGCGCCGAACCGGTCTCGCGCAAAATACCGATGGTCAGGATGCCGACCGCGCGCCCCATTTTCTTTTCAAAATCCGCGCTGGTGAGGAAACGCTTGCTGTGCTCGTTGAGCATGGGGCCCAGCGGGTCGAGCAGCGCCAGGTTGTCCGGCAAGGCGCCGAAATGCAGGCGCGGCCCGCCGATGTAGGCGGCGCCATAGCGCGGCGCGGCATCGTTCTGCACCTGCTCGCTGAGCGCCAGCTGCCGGTCCGCCGCCTCGAACAGCAGCGACGAATTGGCCCGTTTTTCAAACGCGGGCGGTGGTTTTTGCAGGAAAAAAGGATCTGAAGCGGCGGCGCCCGCCAAGCCGGAAAGCGGACAAATCAGGACTGCGACTGGCCAGTAGAGCTTATTCATGATGCAACTCGCTGAGAGCAAACCACACTGCACAAAAATTCAGCAGTTAACTCAGGATAGCAACTTTTTTTCCCGACGGCAACCTCAACCGTACGGTATTCGTGAGGTAAACTGCGGCCCTGTCGGAATGCCGCTACACTACTGAAAGTAAGCGGCAGCGCCGATTTCACATCATAGCAACAGAGGATAAAATGCAGAAAGTAAGTTTTGAATTGAGCGGGGAATTTATTGAGCTGAATCAGCTGCTCAAGCTGGTTGGCCTGTGCGACAGCGGCGGCGCCGGCAAGATGATGGTCGCCGACGGCGGCGTCAAGGTCGACGGCAAGCAGGAATTGCGCAAGACCGCCAAGATCCGCGCCGGCCAGCAAGTGAGCGTGGGCGACATCCGCATCAGCGTCGCAGCGGCGTGAATTGATCTTGCATTTGGGCAATAACGACCTAAGCTGAAGGTCAGGACGGGTGGGCGCGTTTGACCCGGCGCAAACCGGCGGCCCTGACCGCCGATATATTGGGATGGCCCGCTACCCGGCTTGTTCAACCAGTTTTCTTACGACCAGGGGAACGTCATGGACGATCCTGAACACAATCTCCAGACGCAGGAACGCCTGCTCGACGACCTGCGGCAAGTGATCGAAAACGCCGAGGAGTTGCTCAAGAACACAGACCAGTACAACGGCGCGCTGTACCAGGCGGCCCGCGCCAAGCTGGCGCAGGCGCTGCTGACCGCCACCGAAGAACTGGCGCGCTTCGAAGACACCCAGCTCGACCGCATGATCGCACTGACCGCCGCCGCCAACCGCCTGCACCAGGACCTGACCGGCGAAGCGAAAATCCTGCGCGCCTTCCGCCCGACCTAGGCCGCCCGGCGGCCGGCCAGCCACGCATCCAGCGAAAACCTGCCCGGACCAAAGGCCACCAGCGCCAGCAGCATGACGCCCCAGTAGAAATGGTCGTTGAGCGCGGCCGGGCATTCAAAGCTCAACAGCTGCGGGTAGGAAATCACCGCCATCGCATTCACCAGGAACAGCGCCAGCGCCGCCGGCCGCGACACCAGGCCCACGCACAGCAGCAACGGCAGCGCCAGCTCGCCGGCCGCCCCAAACCAGGCCGCCAAATCGGGCGGCAGCAGCGGCACCCTGTATTCGTCGTGGAACAGCGCCAGGGTCGCGCTCCAGTCGCTCACCTTGACCAGGCCGGCCTTGAAGAATTGCCAGCCCACATACCAGCGCAGCGCCATGCTCATCAGGGAACCGCCCCACGCGCTCAGTGCCGCGTCGTAGCGGGAAATTTGTTGGTGCAGTCCGAGGATAGTTTTCATCATTACGCTTTCAAAATGAGTTAGTCGCCGCTAGGCGTCTATCCTGACAATCAAGGCGAAATCTATCCACTGCCGCAGATTGGCGGCGAAGTCGTAGTCGTCGTCGAGCTCGAAGGCCGCGTCCAGCGCCGCGCCCAGCTCGCCGCCGGCGGCCAGCACCGACAACGCCGCGTGGCTGGCCGCGCTCAGCGGCAGGACCTGGGTTTTCCAGCGCGGCCGCGTGACCAGTCCATGGGACGGCGCCGCCAGCTCGGCCGGGAACGCCACGCCGCTGCCGGGCTGGTGCGCCTGCCACAGCGCCACCGTCGCCCAGTCCGAGGCCAGCAGCGTGCAGGCCGGATGCAGTTGCAGCCGCGCCGACTCGATCTGCGCCGGCGTCAGCGCCGCCATCTGCTGCGCCGTCACGCCCTCGGCCGAGGGGGCGTAGTGGGCGCGGTGCAGGGTCCACTCCAGCGCCGCCATGTCCGGCAGGTAGGGGAGATCGGCCACATGCGGGAAGGCGCGCAGAAAGGCGCCGAAGTGCGCACCGAAGCGGTTCAGGTCGCCGCTGTCGGACGGATGCGCATGGCCGTAAGCCTGCGCCAGGCCGCCGAAGAATTCTTCGCCCACCAGCATCTGGATCACCGGATAGGCCGCGCCCAAGGTCTTGCTCCAGGTGGCGCCGAGGTTGCCGCGATACAGCGCGTAGCGGTGTTCCTTGTGCTCGCCCTTGCACAGCGCCAGCGCCGCCGGCGTCTGGCGCGCGTCGAACAGCGCGCCGGCAAACACTTGCTGGCTGGCGGCCAGCGCCGCCTGCTCCGCCGGCGCCTGCGCCTGCGCCGCCACGGCCGCGCACGGCGCGGCGGCCGGCGCCGGCGCCGGCGCGGCATGGCGGCGATGCAGCGCCTCGGCCTTGCCGGCCTCGCCCAGCAGCACGCTCAGCTCGGGAATATCGGTATCCCACTCGATCAGCGTCGGCACCGCGCCGAAGCGCTGCAAGGCCGCCTCGTACAGGCGCCAGACCGGCTCGGCCACGGTGTCGCCGTGATGGTCGATCACCGCCTGCGGCGTCACCAGATGGCCGGCCAGGTGCATCTCGCCCACCATGCCGGGGCGGATCGCGGCCAGCGCGGCCAGCGCGTCCTCGCCGTGGTTGCATTGATTGACGTACAGATTGTTAATGTCCAGCAGCAGGGCGCAGCCGGTGCGCGCCGCCAGCGCCGCCATGAATTGCGCCTCGCTCATCGCGTCGTCGTGGAAACGCACATAGGTCGAGACGTTTTCCAGCAGCAGCTGGCGCTTGAGCGTGTCCTGCACGCGGTCCACGCGGGCGCACAGCAGGTCGAGCGCGGCCTGGTCCAGGGTCAGCGGCAAAAGGTCGTTGAGTTGCCGGTCGCCGACGGCGCCCCAGCACAGATGTTCGGACACCAGCACCGGCTCCACCCGCTCGACCAGGGCGCGCACGCGCTCCAGGTGCAGCCCGGAGTAGCCGCGCGCCGAACCCAGTCCGAGTCCGACGCCATGCAGGCTGATCGGATAATCGCGCCGCAATTGCTGCAACACGTGCCAGTCCCAGCCGGCTTGATCGAGATAGTTTTCGGTATGAACTTCGAGCCAGGCGGCGCGCGGCCGCTGCTCGATGAACTGGCGGTAATGCGGAGCCCTCAAGCCCACGCCCACGCCCGGCAGAGGCTGCGCTGGACTTGGCAAGGACATGGCTCCGCGACCGCTCGCTGCGATTACTTGGCTGGCGCTGCGGTTTTGCCGCCGGCTTTTTCGCAGGTGCCCTTGGCCACGTATTTCCACTCGGCGGCGCCGTTGTCGGTCTTCGACTGGCCGGCGCAGGAGTGCGCACCGTTGGCGGCGGCGCAATCGTTCTGGCCAGCCTTGGCGATGCCGAAGCATTTCTCTTTTTCAGCGGAAGCCGACGCGGCAGCGGCGGAAGCGGTGCCGACCGAAGCGGCGCATACGGTGGCCAGGGCGGCGGCGATCAGGGCTTGACGTTTGTTCATGGTAAGTCTCCTCAAGGATGGAAGTTAAGTTCAACGTGCAACGAAAATCGTCTGCAACTGTACGGTAGTCGACAAACAGCGCTCCAGCCTTACACTTTTTTTCAGACTTTTTTTCGCAAGTTCCGAAGGCAGAGCTAGCGTACCAGCAATAACGCCTCTACGCATCATTCTGTTGACAGGATTCAATTCGGGAAGGGACGCCGGGCGCAGGTACACGCCGGCATGCCGCGCACCGGCCGGCGCGCAGAGCGGTCACGCGGCGCCAGGCGGGCCGCGGCGATGCCGTTCAGGCAGTCGTGTTGATGGTGTTGCCGAGATGCGAAGGCAGATTCGGCGCCGACGGCACCGGAGGAATCGCCTCGATCAGGGCAGCAGCGCTCGACGCCTGGATATCCTGGGCTTTTTTCAATACCGCGATGCCGACCGCCTGCTTGGTGCCGGTGTCTGCAATCGTGGTGGCTGTTTGAGCAATGCCTGAAACGTCCATGTGATTCTCCAGTAAGGCGTATCACTTCTTTTACGGACGTTCCGGGCGTAACTTTAGGCGTTTGCTGAAACTTTTTTCAGATAGCCGCCCAACCAGGCCAGCACGGCCTGCGGCTGGTTCAGGTCCAGCCACGCCACGCCGGCCCGCAAGTCCGCCGGCGCCGGCTGGTCGGAGGCGACCGCGATCACGCGCGCGTCGTCGGGGTACAGCGGCGCCTTGCCGGTCGCGGCGCGATACACCTCCAGCTTGGCCACCGGATAGGACTTGAAGCCCTCCAGCAAGGTCAGGTCGGCGGGGGCGAGACGGTCCAGCTGCTCGTCCAGCGACGGCTCGGGCGCGCCGCGCAGTTCGCGCACGATCGCCACCCGGAACGGTGACGCCACCATCACCTCGGCCGCGCCGGCCCGGCGCAGGCGCGAACTGTCCTTGTGCGGCGGCTCCAGCTCCAGGTCGTGATGGCTGTGCTTGATGACGTTGACTGTCAAGCCCTGCCCGGCCAGCCCGGCGATCAGCCACTCCAGCAGCGTGGTCTTGCCGCTGCCCGAGGTCCCGGTGACCGCCAGCACGGTGCGCTCGATTTCTCTTTGCATTCCCTACATCTCCGCTGCATCATGTTGCCGCCATTATACGCAGCAACATCGACGCGGGGATGGCGGCTTACTCTTCGTTCAAGGCCTTGAAGCGTTCGCTGCGGCCTCTGCGCGTACCCAGCAGCAACAGTGCGATGCCGATGAAACCGGCGACGTGGGAGCCGGTGTCCTGTTGTGCCTGCTCAGCGGCGTGGGCGCGCGGCACCGCGAAGGCCGCGGCGATCAGCAAGGGCAGCAGTTTCAAGTGTTTCATCGTATTTCCCGTGCATGAATATCAATGATAGGAAAATATCATTCCCACATGACGGGCAGATGACAGCTTTCAATACGGGACGCGGTAGCGATAACCCTTGAAGTTGAACACGGCTTCGCGCGGCTGCAGCTTGTCGAGAATCAGGCCGGGGGCGACCTCCTCGCCTTCGTGGCGCAGTATCTTGTCGATCAATAACAGCCGGTCGGCGGGATTCTTGGAATAGATATAGCCGCCTACGGCGATATGCGGGATCGAGCGCTGTATCGGTTCCGGCAAATCGCGCAGGTTCTGGACCGCCTCTTCCTGCGCGACCGCCGGCTTGGCGGCTTTTTCCGCCACAAGCGCCGCTGCCACCGGCTCCGGCGCCGGATGCGGGCGCGGCGCCGGCGTCACCGTTGCCATCGGCGGCGGCAAGGCGGCGGCCAGCGGCGGGATGTCCGCCGACGGGGCTGCAGCCGGGACCGGCGCCGGGGCTGCGACGACAGCGGGCGCGGCTGCCGCGACTGGCGCAACGCCGACCACGCCAACCGGCGCGGCCGCCTGCTGCGCGGGGCGCAGCACCAGCGCCAGCAACACCGCGATCGCCACGCCCATCGCCAGCAGCGCCAGCACGACCGGCTTCTTCAAGGCGCCGCCGGCCGACTGGCCGTCCGCGCCATGCAGCGTGGGGGCGTGCAGCGTCGGCGCACTGCCCAGTTGACGTTCCGCCTGCGCCTTCTTCAACGCTTCCAAAATATAGGACATATTATTTCCCTGCTCCGCTGCCGACACCGGCGTCCGCGCTGGCCAGCAAGCGCGGCTCCTGCACGCCGCCCAGCTGATACAGCCGGATGAAAGTTTTCGGACCGGCCACGCCGTCCGCCTTGAGATGCTGCTCGGTCTGGAATTCGGTCAGGCGCTCGCGCAAGCCGTTGCTCAGCGGCTGGTCCTCCTGCGGCTTTTTCAGGCCATAGATCTGCGCCAGCCGGCGCGCCAGCCAGTCCACATCCGGACCATGATCGCCGCCATGCACCTCGTCGCGCCAGCTGCGCGGCGCGCGCCAGAAGGTCGTGAACTCGCCGTCGAAGCGCGCCTCCAGCGCGTCCAGGCTGATGCTTTGCGGCTTGCCGCCGGGCGCGACGATGGTCGCCTCGTGCTCGCCGATCGCCGTCAACAGCACGTAGTTCGGCGCCGTGGGATCGTCGTGCAAGGTCAGCATCGCCGGGCGGTCCAGCAGACGCAATTCCGCGACGCCGCCCTTGACCTGCAAGCAGCGCAGGTTCAAGCGCGCCGCCGTCGGACAAGGCTCGCCATCCGGCAGCGCCAGTCCCCAGATGGCCGCCAACTGGCGCAAGGCCGCCGCGCTGCCGCCCGCCGAAGCAGGCGCCGGCACGGGCACCGAGCCCGCCGCTGCCACTGGCGCAGGCAAAGGCGCAGCCACCGTCGCTGCCTTGGGCGGCGTCGCCCGCACTGCCGCCGAAGCCGCTTGCGCCCCCGGCAGAACCGGTTTCGCATCATGCGCGGCCAGCTGCCACGCCGCCACGCTCAACACCACGCCACCCAGCACGCCGGCCGCCACCAGAGGCCAGCGCGCCGCGCGCGCGCCCTCGCCGGCGATCGCCGCATCCGGCCGGGCAAACACCTCGGCCGCCGCCTTGCGCAGGATGGTGCGCGTCACCTGCGGCTGGTTCTCGACATAGGCCCCCAGCAACGCCCGGTCGCACAGCAGATTGATACGGCGCGGCACGCCCTTGGCCAGCTTGTGCACCAGCCCCATCAAGCCGCGCGGAAACGGCGCGATCGCCGCCGCGCCCGCCACCGCCAGCCGGTGCGCGATATACGCCCCGGTCTCCGCCTCGCTCAGCGAGCCCAGGTGGTAGCGCGCGATCACCCGCTGCGCCAACTGCTCCAGCACCGGCCGCGCCACCATCGCGCGCAGCTCCGGCTGGCCGATCAGGATGATCTGCAGCAGCTTGCGCTCGCTGGTCTCCAGATTGGTCAGTAGGCGCAGCTGCTCCAGCACCTCGGCCGACAGGTTCTGCGCCTCGTCGATGATCAGCACATTGTTGCGGCCCTGCGCATGGCTGGCCAGCAGGTAGGCATTGATCGCATCCACATAGCCCTTGACGCTGACCGCCCCCGCGCCCGGCGGCGCCAGCGCGATGCCGAACTCGTCGCAGATCGACAACAGCAGCTCCTCCACCGACAGCTTGGGGTTGAAGATATAGGCCAGCTTGCAGTTCTCCGGGATCTGCTCCATGAAGCAGCGGCACACGGTGGTCTTGCCGGCGCCGATCTCGCCGGTCAGCAGCACGAAACCGCCGCCGCTGCCGACGCCGTACAGCAGATGCGCCAGCGCCTCGCGATGGCGTTCGCTCATGAACAGGTAGCGGGGATCGGGCGCGATGGAAAACGGCGATTGCTTCAAATTAAAAAAATGCGTGTACATGAAGACCCTGGCGATGCGCTACTTCAAGCGCTGGCGCACCGGCGGCGGCTGCACCGGCGGCAAGGGCTTGAACTTGGCGCAGTAAATCTTGGATTTGGTATCGAAATACACGATGCGGCTGGCCGGCTTGGCCTCGCGCACCGGATAGGCCGAGCTGTCGATTCTCGCATAATGCAGGCCGACCTGGGTGATGATGGCCTGCTCCAGCTCCTCCGGCGTGGCCTCGGCCACGGCGCCGACGAAGATATAGGTGCTGGTGTCGTCGCTGACCATGACCTCGGTGATCGGCTTGCCCCACAGATTGGCGCCGTCGGTCTTGAACCAGTAGGCGCCGCCGTCGTGCTTGTACGCCGGGCCGAACGCCTTGCGCAGATAGTCGTAGTAGTAGAGATTGTCGGTCTGGTCGCGGCACAGCAGGCCGTTACCGACGATGGTGCCGAAGGTGGTCGGCACCGCTTGCGCGCCGGCGGCGCAGCAAAACGCCACCAGCACGGCGGACAGGGCGCCGCGCAGCAAGCGTATGAACGGCGGCATTATAATTTCTGCAACCAGGACCGGTTGGCGCTGATGCGCGCCTTGGCGGTGGCAGGCAGGGCTTCGTAACAGCCAGGATATTGTTTCAAGGCGCTTTCCCGAATTTCCTTCTGCAAGCCGTTAATCAAAAAAATATACAGCACCGAGCCGTCGTCCGTATTCTTGGTCCCCATGTACCTGATCATGTGCGCTCCTTTGACCTGCGCAGGTGTTCCCCGGCAATACATCCTTACGTCCATTATGACATTAACGGTCGTACCGCACTGAAGTTGAATGACAGTTCATCACCGTTTTTTTGCAGCTGATCCCCCCATTCCGCGCGTCCGTCCCATTCCACGCGCCGGCCGGCGGCGTTTGCCCTATCGTTCAATCCTCGCCACTTCCCATAATCGAGATCAAAATGAAGCAGACGATCAAACACACCGCGCTGGTTTCCGCCCTGATGGTGGCATCCCTGGCCAGCTTCGCCGCCCAGGCCGACACCAAACAGGACGATACCATCGGCACCGAAACCCGCACCGTGGCGGCCTTCAGCAACATCGCCATCAGCGGCCCGTTCCGGGTGATCGTCACCGCGCAGCCGGGCAACGCCATCGAGCTCTCCGGCCTGCGCCGCCAGTTCGCCGACATCGAAACCTCGGTCAGCGGCGACACCCTCACCGTGCGGCAGCCGCGTAAGAACAAGGGCTGGGTGTTCAACTTCGGCTGGGGCAAACAAGACAGCAAGCCGCCGATGACCATCCGCATCAGCGCGGCCGGCCTGAAGAGCCTACGCAATTCCGGCAGCGGTGATGTTGATCTGCAACAGTTCCAGGGCCAACAACTGAGCCTGACCTCGGAAGGCCCGGGCGACGTGCACGCCAGCGGCGCCGTGCGCGACCTGACCGTCACCGCCTCCGGCAGCGGCGACGTCGACCTGCGCACGCTGAAGGCGGCCAGCCTGAACCTGATGATGAGCGGCCCCGGCGACGTCACCGCCGGCGGCATGACGCAGGACGTCAACCTGACCGTCAGCGGCTCGGGCGACCTCGACCTCAGCGATCTGCACGCGGGCAAGATCAACGCCTCGATGCACGGGCCGGGCTCGGTGTCGCTGCACGGCACCAGCAAGGAAATCCGCGCAGAGATCGCCGGCTCGGGCGACCTGGAAGCGTGTTCGCTCAACACCGAAGCGGCCAGCGCCATGCTGCACGGTCCGGGCGAAGCCTGCCTGGCCGGCGCCATCAAGAAATTCGAAGCGGAAGTGCACGGCTCGGGCGACCTGACGGTGCGCGGCCTGCAAGCGCCGAGCGCGCGCGCCCTGCTCAGCGGGCCGGGCAATATGAAGCTGTCGGGCAGCGTGGGTGTGCTCAGCGCGGAAGTGAGCGGATCGGGCGATCTGGAGGGGCAGGCCTTGCAGGTGGCGCGCGCGGTCACGCGCAGCCGCGGCCCCGGCAACATCATCCTGAGCAAAGTGAGCGACGCGCTGGACGCCGAGTTGAGCGGCTCGGGCGACCTGAGCGCCACGGCCGCCTGCAAGAACGTCAAGCTCACCATGCACGGCCCGGGCGAGGTCAAGCTCGAAGGCAAGACCGACACCCTGGTCGCGCAGCTGAGCGGCTCGGGCAGCCTGCACGCCCGCCAGCTGTGGACCAGCCAGGCCGACGTCAAGGTGAGCGGCCCCGGCAACGCCATCGTCAACGTCGCCGACAAAGCCGTCACCTACGACCGCAAAGGCCGGAGCCAATAAAAAGCGGGGGTCAAGTCTGACATTCGGACACGAGCTCTGCCGTAAGCGTTGTTACGGCAGAGCTCGTGTCCGAATGTCAGACTTGACCCCCGGCGGTTTAATCGAAGCAGAGGCGCTTCTTGGTGGCGGCGATCAGCTTGTCGTCGTATGGATGCAGGTTTTCCACAAACAACAGTTCGGTCTCGTCCGGTTCTTCCAGACACATCGCCAGCATCATCGGACCATCTTCCATGCGCCCCAGGAAATGCTTGGGCCAGCGATTCTTGCGGTTCGCCTTCATCACTTCCATCCCCAGCTTGGCCAGCGGCGCCTTCACGCCGGCAGCCAACGCTTCCTTCTGCCAGTCATCCCAGTAGTCGTTCATCATCTTGCTTTCAAAGTGCACTAAAGCCATAGTGTACTCCCTCGCCCCGCCCCCTACCAAAAGCAGACCAAAGTGGCATGCAAATGCGACACCGGACCACTTGCCGAAAAATCCAGCAATAATCAGTAAAAACAAACACTTACAAATACATTCCAAGTCGACAACGCCAGTCCACTTCAATATTTTATAATACCAGTTAAATACCTGTTGACAAGCTGGTTTGCCAAACATATAGTGCCCTCACACGGGGTATCCCGGCACAGCATTCTCGGATAATCATGATCGAATTTTTAATCGGCGTAGACGGCGGCGGCACCGGCACCAGGGTGCGACTGGCGCGCGTCGACGGCATTGAACTGGCCGAAGGCGTCAGCGGTCCATCCGGCCTGATGCACGGCATCGCCAACGCCTGGGCCGCCGTCGAAGACGCGGCAGCCATGGCCTTCCGCGCCGCCGAATTGCCCATCCCCGCCAAGCAACAAGTGGCCATCGGCCTCGGCCTGGCCGGCGTGCACAACCGCGCCTGGGCGGCCGAATTCGTCGCCGCCAATCCCGGCTACGCCCGCGTCGCGCTGGAGACCGACGGCCACACCACCGTGCTGGGCGCCCATCGCGGCCAGCCGGGCTCCATCATCGCGCTGGGCACCGGCAGCGTCGGCGAGATCAAGCGCATGGACGGCGTCCACGTCGAAGTCGGCGGCTGGGGCTTCCCGGCCGGCGACGAAGCCAGCGGCGCCTGGATCGGCCTGCGCGCCGTCAACCACGTGCAGCAGGTGCTGGACGGCCGCATGCCGGCCTCCCGCTTCAGCGCCGACCTGGCGCAAGCCTGCGGCGGCGGCCGCGACGCGCTGCAGAACTGGCTGGCCAAGGCCACCCAAACGCAGTACGCGCAACTGGCGCGCATCGTGCTGCAACACGGCGAATCGAACGACACCGCGCGCGCCATCCTGCTCGAAGCGGGACGCCAGGTGGAGTTGATGGGCAACGCGCTCGACGCCGGCGGCAAGCTGCCGATCGCGCTGTGCGGCGGCCTGGCCGCGCCGCTGCGCCCCTACCTGCCGGTCTCGATGTTGAAACGGATCGTCGCGCCGCAAGGCGATTCCGCTGCGGGCGCCTTGCGGCTGATCCAACAACGTCTGAAGGAGTAAGCCCGTGCTAGCCCAGTTGAGCGATTTCAAGCCCGATGCCGAGAGCGACACCCCCCTCTACATGCAGCTGGCGAACAAGCTGTCCGACGGGATCGCGGCCGGCGACTGGCGCGCCAACGAGGCCCTGCCGTCCGAACGCGTGCTGTCGGACATGCTCAACATCTCGCGCGTGACGGCGCGCAAGGCGATCGACATGCTGTGCGAGCGCGGCATGCTGACCCGCAAGCGCGGCTCCGGCACCTACATCACGCCGAAACTGGAGCAGCCCTTATCCCGCCTGACCAGCTTTTCCGAAGAGCTGCGCGAACGCGGCTTCACGGCCGGCTCGCGCTGGCTACAGCGCGACATCGGCATCGCCTCGCCGGTCGAGCTGCTGTCGCTCGGCCTGTCGCCCAACATGCCGGTGGCGCGCCTGAAGCGCCTGCGCACCGCCGACGACGTGGTGATGGCGATCGAGACCACCACCATCCCGGCCCAGTACATGCCGAATCCGCACAGCGTGACCGATTCGCTGTACGGCTACCTGGAAGCCAACGGCACCATTCCGATGCGCGCGCTGCAGCATATCCGCGCCGTCAACGCCAGCGCGGAACAAGCGCGCCTGGCCAATATTCCTGCGGGTGCCGCGATGCTGCACATCACCCGCGTCAGTTATCTCGACAACGGCGCAGCGGTGGAACTGACCCACTCGTATTGCCGCAGTGATTATTATGAATTCGTAGCGGAGTCGCGCAGATGAGCAGTGCAATCCAAGGCAATATCCTGACCTCGGCGGGCTGGGTCCGCGGTGAGATCAGCTTCAGCGACCGCATCGCCGCCATCCACGGCAGCAGCACCGACCCGTCGAAGAACCAAGACGTCTATATCCTGCCTGGCTTTATCGACCTGCACGTGCACGGCGGCGGCGGCAAGGATGTGATGGAAGGCGGCGACGCCGTCCACACCATCGCCGCCATCCACGCCAAACACGGCACCACCAGCATGCTGGCCACCACGATGACGGCGCCGCCGGAAGACATCGAGCTGGCGCTGCAAGGCATAGGCAAGGCCGCCGCCCAGCGCGGCAAGGGCGAAGCGCGCGTGCTCGGCGTGCACCTGGAAGGACCGTACATCAACTCCGGCAAGCTGGGGGCGCAGCCGCCGTTCGCGCGCACCGCCAAGCTGGCCGACGTCGAACGCCTGGAGACCATGGCGCCGATCAAACTGATCACCGTGGCGCCGGAAATCGGCGGCCACCTGGCGCTGGTGCGCGAACTGTCGGACGCCGGCATGCGCGTGCAGATCGGCCACACCCTCGGCACCTACGAGGACGGCGTGGCCGCGCTGGAGCACGGCGCGCACGGCTTCACCCACCTGTTCAACGCCATGACCGGCCTGCATCATCGCGAACCGGGCATGGTCGGCGCCGCGCTGGCCCACGCGCAGTACGCCGAATTCATTCCCGACCTGCTGCACGTGCACCCCGGCGCCATCCGCACCGCGCTGCGCTGCATCCCGCACCTGTACTGCGTGACCGATTCGACCGCCGCCACCGGCATGCCGGACGGCGAGTACATGTTGGGCCGCCACACCGTCATGAAATGCATGGGCGGCGTGCGCCTGCCCGACGGCACGCTGGCCGGCAGCACCCTCACCATGGACCAGGCGCTGCGCAACCTGGTCGGACTCGGCCTCGATCTGGCGGACGCCTCGGCACGGGTCTCAACCTATGCGGCCGATTATCTCGGCCTGCAAGAGCGGGGCCGCCTGGCCCCCGGCGCCTACGCCGACTTTGTAGTGCTCGACCGTGACCTGAATCTCAAAGCCGTCTATATCGAAGGAGAATTGTTGTGACCTCAATGATGTTGAAAGAAGCCCTGTCCGCAGCCGATTGCGTAGCCCTCCAGCTGGCCAGCGATGGCGACCGTTACGCGGAGCTGGGCCGCAAATTGAGGAGCACGTCCTTCTCGACCGCGCTGACCATCGCCCGCGGCAGCTCCGACCACGCCTGCGCCTACGCCGCCTACCTGATCATGGCCCGCCTGGGCCGCGTGGTGGCGTCGCTGCCGATGTCGCTGGTGACCCTGAACAAATCGCCGCTGATCACCCGCGACACGCTGGCGATCTCGATCTCGCAATCGGGCCAGAGCCCGGACGTGGTCGAACCGATCCGCTACTTCCGCGACGGCGGCGCCACCACCATCGCGCTGGTCAACGACATCGATTCGCCGCTGGCGCACGCCGCCGAATGGGCGATCCCGCTGCGCGCCGGCAAAGAGCAGAGCGTGGCCGCCACCAAGAGCTTCATCACCAGCATGGTCGCCGGCGCGCGCCTGGTCGCCGCCTGGCAGAACGATCCGGAGCTGCTGGCCGGCCTGGAAGCCCTGCCTGAATCACTGCGCGCAGCGACCAAGGAAGACTGGAGCTCGGCCATCGAAGTGCTGGCGCCGGCCCGCAACATCATGGTGGTCGGCCGCGGCATCAGCTTCCCGGTGGCTTTGGAAGCTTCCCTGAAATTCAAGGAAACCTCGGCGCTGCAGGCGGAAGCCTTCAGCGGCGCGGAGATCAAGCACGGCCCGATGGCGCTGATCGAAGAAGGCTACCCGCTGGTGATCTTCGCCACCCGTGGCCCGACGCAAGCGAGCCTGCTGCAACTGGCGACCGAGATGCGCGGCCGTGGCGCGCGCGTGCTGCTGGCCGCACCGGCCGACGTGGCCGAACGCGACCTGACGTTGCCAGTGGCGGCGACGCCGGATCTCGATCCTATCGTGGCGATCCAGGCCTTCTACGTGATGGCGGCCCAGCTGTCGGCGGCACGCGGCATGGACCCGGATGCCCCGCGCCACCTGAGCAAAGTCACCAAGACCAACTAAGTCCGTGATTGCGCCGCGCCCACCCCGCAAACCGAAGGGGTCGGACCCCGTCCGGGGTCCGACCCCGGCATGCCGCCGTGCGGGGTGGCTGCTGGCGCTTGCGGCGCTCTGCGCGAACCCGGCATCCGCCGCCCAGGAAAAAATCGAATTCTGGACCTTCAGCATGAAGCCCAAATTCACTCCCTATTTCGAGACGCTGGTGAAGAACTACGAAGCCGGCAATCCGGGAGTGAAAGTGGAATGGGTCGACTTCCCGTGGGACGTGATCCAGACCAAGCTGGTGACGCGCATCGTCGCCGGCACCCCGCCCGCGCTGGTCAACCTGAACGTGCCCTGGGCCGACGAATTCGCCCGCGACGGTTTGCTCACGCCGGTCGACGCCCTGCTCGGCGACGCCCGCCCGCGCTACCTTCCCAGCACGCTGGAAGACCTGACCTTCGGCGGCAAGCTCAGTCGCCACATCTACGGCTTCCCGATGTACAGCAACGTCGCCGTCATCGCCTACAACACCCGGATTTTCAAGGCCGCCGGCATCGCGCGCGCGCCGCGCGATCTCGACGAGCAGCTGCTGTTCGCGCGCCAGATC
This sequence comes from Duganella violaceipulchra, assembly GCF_019166075.1. Lineage (NCBI taxonomy): Bacteria > Pseudomonadati > Pseudomonadota > Betaproteobacteria > Burkholderiales > Oxalobacteraceae > Duganella > Duganella violaceipulchra. The sequence continues at coordinate 273,441 of NZ_JAHTGR010000002.1, forward strand.
GCCGCCCGCACCGGCAAGGCCGGCCTGTGCCCCGCGCTGTCCAAGATCGACGGCCTGATGATGCAGCAAGGCCTGGCCGTGATCCAGAACGGCAAGGCGGTGTTCAACTCGCCCGCCCACATCGCGCTGATCAAAAAGCTGGCCGAGACCTACAAGGCCGGCGGCCTGCTGAAGGACGCGCTGTTCGCCGAAGATAACTTCCCCGCCGCGATCGACGCCTACAAGGGCGGCCGCCTCGGCATGCTGCTGGCGCCACCGACAGCCGTCAAACGCATCCAGAGCGACGCCAGGGACATCTATGCCATCACCGACGTCGCCCCCGCGCCGCTGGGCCCCACCGGCATCGCCGACGGCGGCTGGCTGATCCACTTCGCCGTGCCGAAAAACGTCGACGCCAAACTGCTGCCGGCGGTCGGCAAGTTCGCCCGCTACCTGACCAACGACGCCAACCAGCTGGCGTTCGCCAAGCAGGCCAGCGTCTATCCGGCGATGGCGCAGGCGGCCAACGATCCCTTCTTCATGACCGTGCCGCCGGGCGCCGGCGCGGCCGAGAAGGCCGTATCGGCGGGCGCCGTGTCGATGCCGCATTCGCACACGCTGTACGTGGCCGGCATCACCGACTACGACGAACTGCGCCGCTACCTGGTCAAGGCCGTCGAAGCAGGCGTCACCGGCAAACAGGATGTAAAGGAAGCGCTGGACCAGGCGGTGGCGATCTGGAACAAGAAACTCAGCGCGCAGCGGAGCCACTGATGCGCAACCGCACTGGCAACCTCACCGCCTGGCTGTTCCTCGCCCCCGCGCTGGCGTTGCTGGCCGTGTTCTCGTTCTGGCCAGTGGCCTTCGGCTCCCTGCTGGCCTTTACCGACTACAGCCTGATACGCGACACCCACTGGGTCGGTCTGGACAACTTCCGCTACATCTTCGACAACGAGATGTTCGTCACCGGCCTGAAAAACTCGCTGGTCTTCCTGCTGATGGTGCCCTTCGTGCAGATCGGCGCACTCACGCTCGCGGTACTGGTCAACAACCACCTGCCCGGCATCCGCTACTTCCGCGCCGCCTTCTATGTGCCGGTGGTGACCACGGTATCGGTGGTCGGCATCATGTGGGGCTTCATGTTCCACGAACAGGGCGCGCTCAATTACGTGCTGATGACGATGCGGCTGGTCGGCGCGCCGGTCGGCTGGCTCTCCAACGACAGCCTGGCGCTGTTCGCCATCATGTTCGTCACGCTGTGGCGCGGCCTGGGCTGGTACATGGTGATGTACCTGGCCGCGCTGCAAGCCGTCCCCGCCGACATGCAGGAAGCCGCCATCCTCGACGGCGCCAACCGCTGGCAGCGTTTCTGGCGAATCACCGTGCCGATGCTACGCCCCACCATCATGGTCTGCACCATCCTGTCCGTGCTGGCCGCCTTGAAGGCCTACCAGGAAGTGGACGTGCTGACCCAGGGCGGCCCGATGAACTCCACTTTCACCGGCTTGTACTACGCCTACGACCAGGGCCTCAAGCACCTGAAGCTGCCGCGCGCCTTGGCCGCCAGCTTCGTCATGTCGATCTTCTGCATCGGCATCGCCCTGCTCTGCCTCCGCTACATCAAGCCGCGTCATAGCCAATGAGACCGATGATGAAGACCTTCACCCACTATCTGCTGCTGTGCGCGATCGCGGTGGTCTGCGTGTTCCCGTTCTGGTGGACGCTGGTGACGGCCATCTCCACCGAGGGCAACATCTTCGCCTTCCCGCCGACGTTCTGGCCGAACCAGCCGTCGTTCGAGAACTTCATCGAAGTATTCAAGGCGATTCCGATCTGGTCCTTCTTCCGCAACTCGATCCTGATCGCCGCCTGCACCGTGTTCTGGAAGCTGGCGCTGTGCTCCGCCGCCGCCTACCCGCTGGCGCGCATGCACTTCAAGGGCCGCAAGCTGGTGTTCGGCCTGATCCTCGCCACGCTGGTGCTGCCGTCGGAGGTGAACTTCCTGGTCAACTTCATCACCGTGACGAAACTGAGCCTGGTCGACACCTACACCGGCGTGATCCTGCCCAACGTCGTCACGGCGGTGGCCATCCTGCTGCTCAAGCAAGCCTTCGAGGAGGTGCCGCAGGACCTGATCGACGCCGCCCGCGTCGACGGCGCCTCCGAATGGACCATCTTCAGTAAAATCATGCTGCCGCTGATCGCGCCGTGGCTGGCCACGGTCGGCATCCTGACGGCGGTCGAGGCCTGGAACGAATACATCTGGCCCTCCATCGTGATGAGCAAGCCGGACGAATTCCCGCTGTCGGTGGGGGTGCTGTATTTGCGCGGCACCTTCGGCAGCAGCACGCGCGTGATCGCCGCCGGCACCATCTTGACCATCCTGCCCACGCTGGCAGCCTTCCTCTTTACTCAACGATTCTTCATGCGTGGCATGGACGGAGCTGTGAAATGACCCCTACCCAAAACAACCTCAGCGAATTTAGACAGATCGCCGGACAGCTGATCATGATCCGCTTCCCCGGCACCGCGCTCGATGCCGCCACCGCCGATTTCATCAAGGCCAACGGCATCCGCGCCGTCTGTCTATTCCGCGGCAACATGACCGACTCCGAACAGCTGGCCAAATTGACCGCCGACCTGCGCGCCGTCATGGGCCCCGAGTCGCTGATCGGCATCGACCAGGAGGGCGGCGCCGTGGTGCGTTCGACCTGGGTGCCGGCGCCGCCGGCGGCGATGGGCCTGGGCGCGGCCGACGACACCGACCTGTCCCAACGCACCGGCGCCGCCGTGGCGCGCGCGGTCAAGGCGCTGGGCTTCAACTGGAACTTCGCGCCGGTGCTGGACCTGAACAACAACCCGCACAACCCGGTGATCGCCGAGCGCTCCTTCGGCGCCGATCCGAAACGCGCCACCGAACTGGCGATGGCGTGGATGGCCGGCAGCCATGCCGAAGGCGTGGCCTGCTGCGTCAAGCACTTCCCCGGCCACGGCGACACCAACGTCGATTCGCACCGCGCCCTGCCGACCGTGAACAAGTCGCTGGAGGAACTGGCGCAGTTCGAGTTCGCGCCGTTCCGCATGGCCTCCGGCCAGGCGCCCGCCATGATGACGGCCCATATCGTCTACCCGACGCTGGACGCCGACAACCCGGCTTCGCTGTCGCGCCGCATCCTGCACGACCTGCTGCGCGATGAATGGCAATACAAGGGTGTGCTGATCACCGACGGCATGGACATGCACGCCATCGCCGGCCGCTACGGCGTGGGCAACGCCGCCGTGCGCGCGCTGGCAGCCGGCGCCGACCTGGTGATGGCGCTGGGCACCACCGAAACCCAGAACGAAACGCTGGACGCCATCGCCGCCGCCATCGCCTCGGGCGAGCTGGCGATGGACGAGATCAAGCTGCGGCTGGACCGCCTGGCGTCGCTGGCGCTGGCCTATCCCTGCAAGCCGCGCTCCTACAAGGAAGACGCCGCCGACCGCGAGTTGATGGCAGAAGGCTGGCGCCGCAGCCTGACCGCCTACGGCGCGCCCACCCGGCCGCCAGTGGGCGCGCGGGTGCGCCTGGTGGTGCGCCAGGACGTGGTGAGCGACGGCGTGTCCGAAGCCGGCGTGCCGGCCGAAGGCGTGGCCGCCTCGCTGCGCCGCCTGTATGACGTCGAACTGACCACCTTCGCCGACGCCGACACCTTCGACTGGAGCGCGCTGCCGCAGGACGGACGCTACACGATCCTGGCCTCGACCTCGCGCCTGCGCTACGGCGAGCACGCGCGCGCCACCTGGAAGCCGGACCTGCACCTGGCCTTGTGGAATCCGTACCAGGCGCTCGACATCCAGTCGCCATCGCTGATGACCTACGGCTTCGCCCAGCCGGCGCTGGACGCGGTCAACGGCTGGCTGTGCGGCGAACTGGAAGCGACCGGCAACGCACCGGTGCCCGGCTTCGCATAAGCAATCAATCAGGGGAGGAGGCAATATGGACAACAAAAAAATACGCGACCCGAAGTTCTGGGTTCCCAGCCTGTACCTGGCGCAGGGCCTGCCGTTCTTCGCGGTGGCGATCGTCGCCAACCAGATGTTGAAGAGCATGGGCGTGCCCAACGACGAGCTCAATCACTGGACCGGCTTGATCGGCTTCGCCTGGGTGTTCAAGCCCCTGTGGAGTCCCTTCCTCGAACTGGCCAGCAGCAAGAAGCTGGTGGTGGTCGGCTTCCAGATCTTCGGCGGCTTGTGCCTGGGCGGCGTGGCGCTGGCGCTGCACGCGCCGTTCTGGTTCGCCGCCTGCATGGCCATGCTCGCGCTGGTGGGCATCTCGTCGGCCACGCACGACATCTCCTGCGACGGCTTGTACATCTCCAGCCTCGATGAAAAAGGCCAGGCCAAATACGCCGGCTGGACCGGCACCTTCTTCAACGCCGGCAAGTTCTTCACCACCGGCGGCCTGCTGCTGCTGGCCGGCCACTTCGAGAAGACCTTGGGCGTGGTGCCGGCATGGACCATCAGCTTCTGCATCCTGGCCGTCATCATGGTGACGCTGGGCCTTTACAACAGCTGGGCGCTGCCGACCGCGAAGAACGAAGTCACGGCCGACACCAACGCCGGCGCCATCGCCCGCACCTTGTGGGAAGTGATCGTCGAGTTCTTCAAAAAGCCCGGCATCTGGGTCGCTATCCTGTTCATCATCCTGTTCCGCGCCGGCGAGGCGCAGGTGCAGTCGATCGGCCCCTTGTTCCTGCGCGAGGCGCGCAACCTCGGCGGCCTCGGACTGACCACCGCCGAAGTGGGCGCCGTGTACGGCACCGTCGGCACCGTGGCCTTCGTGGTCGGCAGCATCGCCGGCGGCTACTTCACCTCGTGGCTCAGCCTCAAGCGCGCCATCCTGTGGCTGATCCTCGCGGTCAACCTGCCCAACGTCGCGTTCTACCTGCTGTCGGTGTTCCAGCCCACCGAGCTGTCGGTGATCGGCGTGGCGCTCAGCGTCGAGATGTTCGGCTACGGCTTCGGCTTCGTCGGCCTGATTCTGTACATGATGCAGGTGGTCGCGCCGGGCAAATACCAGACCGCGCACTATGCCTTCTCGACCGGCATCATGCAGCTCGGCTTCGTGCTGTTCAAACTGTTCAGCGGCGACATCCAGCTGTCGCTGGGCTACCAGCACTTCTTCGTGTGGGTGATGCTGTGCGCGATTCCGGTGGCGATCCTGTCGCAGCTCATTCCGATGACGGCACGTCCGCAGGCCGAGGAAGAGCCGGCGCCGCAAGCCGTGCGCGCGGGTTAAGCGGATGGCCAGCGTCAGCCTCCAACAGATCGTCAAGCGCTACGACCAAACCCCGGTGGTGCACGGCGTCGACCTCGATATCGCCGACGGCGAATTCATGGTCTTCGTCGGCCCTTCCGGTTGCGGCAAATCGACGCTGCTGCGCATGATCGCCGGCCTGGAAGACATCAGCGGCGGCACGCTGCACATCGGCGGCGCGCTGGCCAACGATATCGCGCCGGCGCAGCGCAAGCTGGCCATGGTGTTCCAGTCCTACGCGCTGTATCCGCACATGACAGTGTACGAGAACATGGCTTTCGCCCTCAAGCTGGCCGGCCGCAAGCCGGCCGAGGTGGTGGCGGCGGTGGAGCGCGCGGCGACCATCCTGCAGATCGCCCCGCTGCTCAAGCGCCGGCCCAAGGAGCTGTCCGGCGGCCAGCGCCAGCGCGTGGCCATCGGCCGCGCCATCGTGCGCACGCCGGAGGTGTTCCTGTTCGACGAGCCACTCTCCAACCTTGACGCCAGCCTGCGGGTGCAGATGCGGGTGGAGATCAGCCGCCTGCACCAGGAACTCAAGACCACCATGATCTACGTCACCCACGACCAGGTCGAGGCGATGACGCTGGGCCAGCGCATCGCGGTGTTCAACGCCGGCCGCATCGAGCAGGTCGGCACGCCGCATGCGCTGTACAACCATCCGGCCAACCTGTTCGTGGCCGGCTTCCTCGGCACGCCGAAGATGAACTTCATCGCCGGCGAGATCATCGCCACGTCGGCCGGCCACGCCAGCGTGCTGCTGCCCGGCGGCGCCGTGGTCGACGTGGACGCGGGCGGTTCCGAACGCGGCCCGCAACGCGGCGACCGCGTCACGCTGGGCGTGCGCGCCGAGCACCTGTCCATCGTCGACGGCGCCGGCGACGGCGCCAACACCATCGACGTCGGCATCGGCCACGTGGAATACCTGGGCGACCAGTCGATCGTCTACACCACCCTGGCCGGTGCCGGCGAAATGATCGCCGTCAAGCGGGCCGCCGAGGCGCTGCCGCTGCGCGCCGGCGACCTTACCCGCATCCACCTGCCGCCGTCGCGTTGCCTGCTGTTTGACGCCGGCGGCCGGGCGCTGGCGCGCGGGCCGACACACGCTTGAATTCGTAATTCGAACCGGTTTTATGTAACAATACGCGGGTTTACACACTGTCGCGATGGCATGGCGTACCCGCCGGCTCTCTAAATTGTTTGATAGAAGGATAATTCATGTCCCACATTCGTCTCGCTCGTATTAGCCTGATCCTGGCCGCCATCGGCCTGAACGCCGCACCGGCCATGCTGGGCATGTCCCCTGCCTACGCCGCCGAAGCCGCCAAGCCGGCCGAGCCGCCCAAGGACACCGTGCGTCCGGAGATCTACAAGCTGATCGACCCGGCCCAGACCAAGGAACTGCTGGCGGCCAAGAACTACGCCGAATTCAAGAACCGCATCGACACTGCGGCCGCGATGCCGAACGTGACGCCGTACGAAGACTTCATCCTCAACCAGATGCGCGTGCAACTGGGCCAGGCCAGCGGCGACTATCCAGGCACCGTCAAGGCGCTGACCGGCATGATCGACTCGGGCCGCCTCAAGCCGGACGACAAGCTGCGCTTCATCGACGCCGTCGGCGGCATCTACTACAGCAACATCAAGGACTACGACCAGGCCATCGCCTGGTTCACCCGCTACGGCGTCGAGTCGGGCGACACGCTCAAGCAGCGCCAGTTCATCGTGCGCTCCTACTTCTTCAAGGACGATTTCGCCACCGCCAAGGCCGAAGCGCTGAAGGACGTTGCCGCGGCCAAGAAGTCCGGCGCCATCCCGCCGAAGGACGAGCTCAACCTGCTGGGCAACGTCGGCATCAAGACCAAGGACACCGAGCTGTATCTGCAAGCGGTGGAAGAGCTGACCCGCTACTACCCAAGCGAAGACTACTGGTTCGACCTGCTGAACCGCACCCGCGGCAAGAAATCCTACGCGCCGCGCCTGGACCTGGACATCGCCCGCCTGAAGGCGCTGGCCGCGCCATCGAAGATGGAGCCCGAGGACTACGCGGAAATCGCCGAACTGGCGGTGCTGGGCGGCTTCTTCACCGAAGCCAAGATCGCCATGGACAAGGGCTACCCGGGCGCCATCCCGGCCGACAAGAACAAGGCCGCGCTGCAAAAAATCCGCGACAGCGCCAACAAGGGCGCCGCCGACGACGCGAAGAACATCGACAAGGGCATCGAATCGGCGACCAAGTCGAAGGACGGCGTCGGCATGGTCAACCTGGGCTACAACTTCGTGACTCTGGGCCAGGCCGACAAGGGCATCGAGCTGATGAAGCAAGGTATCGCCAAGGGCGTGGCCAAGAATCCAGAGGACGCCAAGCTGCGCCTGGCCTACGCGCTGGCCATCGCCGGCAAGAAGGATGAATCGGTCAAGCTGCTGGAAACCATCGGCGGCGCCGACGGCCGCGGCGACCTGGCGCGCTACTGGATCATGTACCAGAACCCGCCAAAAGCGGCACCGGCGGAAGCCAAGTAATCCACGAAAACCGGCCTCGCGCCGGTTTTTTTTACCCCGCACGGCCAGGCGGGGTCAGACCCCGTACGGGGTCTGACCCCTATGTGGGGCGGCTGGCGTATCGCTTAAGCCCACGGGGTCAGCGCGAGCGCATGGCACCCGATAACGCATCGAGCAGCTGATGCCCGCCGTCGTTGCTCAACTCCCAGAACATCGCCCCGCGCAGGCCCTGCGCCTTGATGTAGCCGGCTTTCTCCCGGATCGAGGCCGCGTCCTCGTAGCTGATCCAGACCCGCTGCGCCGCGTGGTACAGGTACGGCGCCTTGGCCGCATCATTCCAGTAGCGCCGATAGCCCTGGCCACCCTCGCCCTCCGCCGTCAGGTAGCCCTGCTTGAGCAGATGGCTGTAACCATACGAATTGCCGCCGTCCACGCCGCCCGTGGCGCCGCCGTCGCATGGCTGGTACTGGCCGTCGCCGTTGGCGCCCGGCGCGCAGCCCTTCCAGCCGTAGCCATAGAACGGCACGCCCAGCACCAGCTTGTCCGCCGCCACGCCGGCCCGCAGGTAGCGCTGCACCGAGCCCGCCGCGTGGAAGCCGCTGGCCGTCACCGGATCGCCCGCGTCGGCCGCCAGCGCCGCGTGGTGGCCGCTGTTTTTCTCCCACGGCATGTGGTAGTCGTAGGCCATGATGTTGATCCAGTCCAGGCTCTGCGACAGCTGTTTGATCCAGCCGCTGCCGGCCGCCCCTTCGTTGACGTAGTTGGCGTTGCCGCCGGCCGCGATGGTGATGCTGTAATGCTTGCGGTCGGCCTTGCCGGCGGCGTCGAAGGCGGCGCGCAGCTCGCGCGCCAGCAGGATGAAGTTCTGCTTGTCCGCCGGCCGCGCGCACACCGCGCCCGCCACGCAAGGCACGCCGGCCTCGGTCGGATATTCCCAGTCGATGTCGACCCCGTCCAGGCCGTAGCGCCGCATCAGCTTCACCGCCGAGGCCACGAAGCTGGCGCGCGCCGGCGCGCTGTCGGCCACGTTGGAAAACCGGTTCGACCAGTCCCAGCCGCCGACCGACACCACCACCTTGAAGCGCGGATGCTGTCTTTTCAGCGCCACCAGCGCGCGCAGGTTGGCGCCGTCCCGGGCGGCGTCGCGGAACACCAGCGCGCCGTTGGCCGGGGCGGCGTCGCCGGCCGCGTCCTGGCACGCGGCCACGTAGTTGACCGAGGGCTCGGGGTTGCCGTGCCGGCCGTCCCAGCAAACGTCGAGGAAGGCGTACAAGGCCATCGTCAGCTTGCCGGCGCCGACGTTGGCGGCGGTGACCGGGAAGGCGTCCGACTTCCAGCCGGGATAGTAGCCGACGATCTCCGGCGCGGCGGTGGCGGTGGTGGCGGTGGCGGTGGCTGGCATGGCGGCGGCCAGCGCCGCCGCCATGGCCCAGTGTTTCAGGTGGTGCATGTGCAGAGATCCTTGCAAGGTTAGCCGGCGTTCAGTTCCGCCACGAAGTCGTACATGTCGCCGCGGAAGTAGGAGCGGCAGAATTCCACCGCGCGGCCGTCGCGCAGGAAGCCGAGCCGCTCGACCGACAGGCCGGCGTCGCCCTCCTTGGCCTGCAGCAGCGCGGCCTGTTCGGCGTTGAGCAGCAGCGCCGACAGCCGCTGCAGGGCGCGCACCGGCCGGTTGCCGGCCCGCTCCAGCGCGTCGTACATCGAGACGTCGACCGCCTCCAGCGACGGCAGGCAGGACGCCACGATGGTCGCGTACTCCAGGCACATCGGCACGTCGTCGGCGTAGCGCATGCGGTGGAAGCGGTAGACCGCGGCGCCGGGACTGAGCCGCAGCCGCATCGCCTCGTCCGGCGTGACCGTGCCCTCCGAGCGCTTGAGCCAGACGCTGCGCGGCGTGCGCCCGCGCGCCCGCATGTCCTCGGAAAACGAGGTCAGCTTGGCGAAGTTCTTCTCGATGCGGGTGTTGATGAAGTTGCCGGAGCCGGGCCGGCGCACCAGCACGCCCTCGGCGACCAGGCCGTCGATCGCCTTGCGCACCGTGATGCGCGACACCGACAGGTCGGCCGCCAGCTGCCGTTCGGCCGGCAAGGCGTCCTCCGGCTTGAGCAAATGCTGCTCGATGGCCGAGCGCAAGGCCCGTTGCAGGCGCTGGTACAGCGGCAGGTTACTGGTCTCATTGAGGTGCGCCCGGATGTGTACCAGTGGTGTCAGAGTATCGCTGTCCATAACGCTGCAGGCATCCTGTTTGTAGTTGTCAATTGATAATACCAAAAAAAGACCAGCGTACAGCCGCCGTCACCTTTCGGATCTGCAAATATTTTTCGCAACACCCGCACAACCCGCATGAATGCTGGGTTTCAGGCTGTTGTATATCATCACAAGCGCGGTCCCTACCGGCGCTGCGGCGGTATTACATAGTTGCCGAAGACACACTCTGTATGCCGCATACAACATTCCAAAAAAGAATTTCAAAGTGGTAGTGATCTGGTATTAAAAGACGGGTATATTGGCGTTGGATTGGTTTTGTAAGTGGTTTGTAAGAAGTAAAAAGAACGGCATCAACAATCAGTGGGCTCGGCGGAGCCTTCATCAACGGGAGGGAATATGTACCAAAATTCAAATAACACGAAAATGTCCAAACTGACGCCTATCGCGACCGCAGCCGCCATCCTGGCGCTGAGCGTCTCGATGACCGCTCAGGCACAACAGGCCGCAGCGGACAAAGAGCCTGAAGTGGTGGTCGTCAGCGGCATCCGCGGCTCGCTGCAGCAATCGCTGTCGGTCAAGCGCAACGCGTCGAGCAACGTCGACGTGATCACCGCCGAAGACGTCGGCAAGATGCCCGACAAGAACGTCGCCGACTCGCTGCAACGCGTCCCTGGCGTGAACATCTCCACCTCAGGCGCCGGTTCGGGCGGCTTCGACGAAAACGATCGCGTGTCGATGCGCGGCACCGCGCCGTCGCTGACCCAGACCCTGATCAACGGCCACGCCGTCGCCTCGGGCGACTGGTTCGTGCTGGACCAGGTGGGCGGCGCCGTCGGCCGTTCCGCTTCGTACTCGCTGCTGCCGTCGGAAATCGTCGGCCAGGTGGTGGTCTACAAATCGCCGACCGCCGACCAGATCGAAGGCGGCTCGAGCGGCTCGATCGACATCCGCACCCGTCATCCGCTGGACTTCAAGCAGCCGATCTCGATGGAGGCGACGGTGCAGGCGGTGTACGCCACCCTGCCGGAAAAAACCGATCCGCAAGTGAGCGCGCTGTTCAACTGGAAAAACGACGCCGGCACGCTGGGCCTGATGGTGCAGGGCTTCTCGGAAAAACGCAGCCTGCGCCGCGACGGCCAGGAACTGCTGCAGTGGACCCAGGTCGCGCCGACCAACGCCGCCGTCAAGACCAATCCCGACCTGGCCAATGTCTGGTTCCCGCGCCTGATCGGCTCCTCGCTGTTCCAGCAGGAGCGCAAGCGCAAGGGCGGCCTGATCGACCTGCAATTCAAGCCTAGCCGCGACCTGAGCCTGGAGGCGACCTACTTCCGTTCGAAGATGGACGCGTCCAACTTCAACACCAACTACATGACCGACATGAACGGTTCCGGCATGCTCGGCTCCGGCGTCGCGCCCGATCCCGGCTACGTGATCCGCAACGGCACCCTGGTGTCGGCCTCGTTCGCCAACAAGGGCACGGCCGCCAAGCCGCTGCGCTACGGCATCGTCGACGACATCGTGCGCGAAGGCGCCTACGCCCAGACCGAGTTCTTCGACCTAGACGCCAAATGGCGCGCCACCGACAAGCTGGTGTTCACCGCCAAGGCCGGTTCCACCAAGGGCAAGGGCGTGACCCCGAGCCAGGGCGTGTTCGAGGGCGACGTCAACAACTCCGGCGCCAGCTACCAGTTGAATGGCCTGGGCAGCCCGGCCAACGTCAAGTTCCCTAGCATCGACGTCTCCAAGTTCACCGGCACCCCGCTGGACTGGGTGTTCGGCGTCTCGCCGGCCACCACCGACGACAAGGAGACCTATGGCCAGATCGACGCCGCCTTCGCGCTCGACAGCGGCGTGTTCCGCGAACTCAAGTTCGGCGTGCGCGGCTCGCACCACACCCGCGCCAACTTCGAAGTAGCGCAAGGTCCGAACTGGGCCAACACCGACGTTGGCGGCAGCAGCACCAACCCGGCCTGGAACGGCACCACCTATCCTGGCAACTTCGGCAAGGACCTGGGCGGCGACTTCCCTAGAAACGTCTGGATACTGGACCCGGCGATCCTGAACGCCTGGGGCGACCTGCACTCGAACCGCGACGTTTCGCGCACCTACTACCAGGACATGTTCGACCTGAAGGAAAACACCAAGGCGATCTACGCCCAGGCCGAGATGGAAGGCGACGGCTGGAGCGGCAACGTCGGCCTGCGCATCGTGCGCACCGAAGGCACCTCGAACGGCTACCAGATCCTGCAGAACCAGCCGGTCGGCGGCACGCTGCCAGCCTATCCATGGGGCGGTTTCGTGCAGAAGACGGCGATCGACAACAACAGCACCATCCCGCTGCCTAGCCTGAACCTGAAGTTCGACCTGCGCTCCGACCTGGTGGCCCGCGTCGGCCTGTCGCGCACCATGACCCGTCCCGACTACGGCGCCCTGGGCGGCGCGGTGCTGCTGACCGACGAGACCCATACCGGCAACGGCGGCAACGCGGCGCTCAAGCCGGTCAAGTCGAACAACCTGGACGCCAGCCTGCAATGGTACTTCGCACCGCGCGCCCTGCTGTCGGCCGGCGTGTTCTACATGGACCTGCATGACTACGTCGGCTACGGCGTCAGCACCGGCACCTTCATCGACAGCCGCGCTTCGCAGGAACAGAAGAAGCCGGTGTTCGCGACCTACAGCATCACCTCGCCGATCAACGTCGGCGCCAAGGTCAAGGGCATCGAACTGGCGGCGCAGGTACCGGTCGGCATGGGCTACGGCTTCGACGCCAACGCCACCTTCGCCGACTCGCACCTGGACTTCGGCGCCTGCCCGGCGATGCAGACCGCCACCTCCGGCGATCCATGCGACATGCTGGGCGCCTCGAAGACCACCGCCAACGCCGGCGCGTACTACGAGAACGACAAGTTCAACGTCCGCCTGAGCTACGCATGGCGCTCGGCCTTCCTGGCGGCCCAGGACCGCGGCACGCCGCTGTACCAGGACGCATCGGGCACCGTGTCGGCCTCGTTCAACTACAACATCAGCAAGAACATCGTGCTGACGTTGAGTGGCCAGAACCTGAACAACCCGATCCTGAAGAACTACATCTTCAACAAGGATCAACCGGCACGCTTCTATGCCAACGGCGCGCAGTACTACGCTGGCCTGCATATCAAGTATTAATCCGGGTAGTAAGCGGTAACCGTTTCATTGTGTAGTCTGTTCCCGCCACGGCCGCTCCCGGCCCTGGCGGGTTTTTTTATGCCATCATACGATTCATGAACCAGATCATCGAATACCAGGACCTCGACCCGGCGCGCTTTTATGGCGAGATCGTTGGCGGCTACCGGCCCGCCGTGCTGCGCGGCTTCGTGCGCCACTGGCCGGCCGTGCAGCAGGCGCGGCAAGCGCCGGAAGCGCTGTGCCAGTACCTGATGAGGTTCGACAGCGGCCACGAGGTCGACGCCGTCATGACGCCGCCGGACCAGCGCGGGCGCCTGTTCTACCAGCCGGACATGGAGGGCTTCAACTTCGTCCGCAACAAGGTGCCGGTGTCGAAAGTGATCGAGCAGCTGGCGCGCTACTCGCAGTTCGAGGCGCCGCCGTCGGTGGCGATCCAGAGCGCGCTGATCGACGACTGCCTGCCGCAATTCGCGCAGCACAACGTGGCGCCGGCGCTGCCGCCGTCGGTGCGGCCACGCATCTGGCTGGGCAACACCATCACCACGCCAGCGCACTTCGACGAATCGTACAACCTGGCCTGCGTGGTCAGCGGCGAGCGGCGCTTCACGCTATTCCCGCCCGGGCAGGTCGGCAACTTGTATATCGGCCCGCTGGATTTCGCGCCGACGCCGACGCCGATCAGCATGGTCAATTTCCGCGATCCGGATTACGCGCGGCACCCGCGCTTCCGGCAGGCGTTGGACGCGGCGCTGGTGGCCGACCTGCTGCCGGGCGACGCGCTGTTCATCCCGCCGCTGTGGTGGCACCACGTGCAATCGAACGGCATCCTGAACATGATGGTCAACTATTGGTGGAAGAACGAGCAGCCGGCGCCGGACGCCGGCACCACCTTCGAAGCGCTGGTGGCCACGCTGCAAAGCATGAAGCACCAGCCGCCGGAACTGCGCGCGGCATGGGGGGCAATCTTCCAGCACTACGTGTTCGATCCGGCGCAAGACCCGTCCGCGCATATACCGGAGCACAAGCAAGGCGTGCTGAACAACGCTCGTCCGCGCCCACTGGAATCCTGAACTACAGTGTCGGCAGGATTTTAAAGTCGCCGACCGGGGCCGCCTGCGCGACCACGTCTTCGACGCTGACATTTGTCACCCTGGAGGCGGGCGGCCCATGCCTGGCCCAGGCCACGATGGTCTCCATGGCTTGCGCCTCGCCCTCCACCCCGGCCTCCACCGAACCATCGCGCCGATTGCGCACCCAGCCGGACAAGCCCAGCGCCCTGGCCTGCTCCGCAAACGAAGTACGGTAGCCGACGCCCTGCACCCGTCCCACTATCGTCAGTCGAATCACGATACCTCCCAAATAAGCAATGGGGTCAAGTCTGACATTCGGACACAAGCTCAACCGTAAACTCCCTAACGGATGACCTCGTGTCCGAATGTCAGACTTGACCCCGTCGATCTAACGGATGACCTCGTGTCCGAATGTCAGACTTGACCCCGTCGATAGGGCAACAAATTATTTTGCATTTGCGGCAGATGCTGCACCTTTCGCCTTGGCCTCGTCGCCCGCCGTCACCACCGTCAGCCTGGCCGGATCGATGGCCTTGCGGAAGGCGGCGTTGACCTGCGCCAGCGTGGCCGCCTTGAGCTTGTCCTCGTATTCCTTGCTCCAGCTGTAGGTGCGGCTCATGTACAGGTTGCGCGTCCAGCCGGCGGCCAGCACGCTGTCTTTGGAACGGTTCTGCACCCGCTGCTGCAGCAGGCCCGATTTGGCGCCCGCCAGTTCGGCCGCCGTGAAGCCGTCCTTCACCGCCCGTTCCAGTTCCTGCCGGATCGCCGCCTCCAGCTTCTTCAGGTTCTGCGGCGCCGCGATGGCGTCGATGCCGAAGCTGCCGGCGCGGTCGATCTCGCCCGGCTGCAGGCCCGAACCGCCGCCGTAGGACAAGCCATCCTTCTGGCGGATGCGGTCCATCAGGCGCGATTTCAAACCGCCTTCGCCAAAGATGTAGTTGGCCAGGTCCAGCAGCGGATAATCGGGATCGTTGACGTTTAAATCGAGATTCATGCGCGCGGTGTAGAAGCCGTTCTCCTTGTCCGACGCATTGATGGTCTTGTGCAGCGGCGCCTTGTCCTCGTTGGAGGAAGTGATCGGCGCATAGGCCACCTTGCTGTCCCAGCCGCCGAAGCTGTCGGCGATGGTCTTGCTGGTCGCGGCCTTGTCAAAATCGCCGACGATCGCCAGCTCGCCGTGATTGGCGCCATAGTAGTCACGATGGAAGGCGATCACGTCTTCCAGTTTCAGCGCCTTCACCGCCGCCAGCTGCTCATCGACCGTCATCGGCGCGCGCACGTCGCCCTTCGGATAGTGGTTGAAATACAGGTCCACCTCCGTCCGCGCCAGCGCTTGCGGCTCGTTGCGCGAGGCCTCGATCCCCACCAGCCATTGCTGACGCAGCTGCTCGAACTCCGCCGCCGGGAAGCTGGCCTCCTTCAGCACATGCGCGACCACCCGCAGCGCCGCGTCCAGGTTCGGCCCCGTGGTATCGAAGCGATACAGGCTGCCGGAGATCTTCAGCTTCGCAAAGGCGTCGGCCAGCTGCTCGCGGCTGTATTTGCCGGTGCCGCGCATCAGCATCTCATTGGCCGCGTTCGAAACGATGGCGGTGTTGAACAGGTTTTTCTCCTCGCCCCAATGCAGCTGCATGTCCACCGAGACCGACTCGCCGCGATTCTTCTTGGTCAGCAGCGCGACCTTCAAGCCGCCGATGGTCTTGATCTCGGTGCGCGCATTGATATTCGCCTGGCTCGGATCGAACACCTCCGATGTCAGCACGCTGTCCTTGCCCTTGAAGTCCTTCATCACCTCCGCCACCGAAGGCGCGGCCGGGATCTCGGCGCGCAGCGGTGCATCCTCCGGCACGAAGCTGCCGACCACGCGGTTGTCGCGCTTCAGATAGCGCCCCGCCGCCGCCGCCACTTGCTCCGGCGTGATGCCCGGCAGCTTGTCGCGGCCCTCGAACAGCAAGCGCCAATCGCCCAGCGCGATCTCCTCGGACAAGCTCACGCCCACCCGCTGCGGATCATTGAGCGACTTCTCGATACCGTTGGCGAAGTTGCGCCGCGCGCGCTCCATCTCTTCGGCCGTCGGCGGCGTCGCCGCAAAGCCCTCCACCGTCGCGATCAGCGCATCGCGCACCGGCTCCAGCGGCTCGCCCGCCTTGACCACCGCGCCGATGATCTGCAAGCCCGGCGCATAGCCGGTCTGGCCAAAGCTGAACACCTGCGCCGCCTTGCCGCTCTCCACCAGCGCCTTGTGCAGGCGGCCGGTCGGGGTATCGCCCAGGATCTCGGACATGAAACTCAGCGCATCGCTATCCTGCTGCAAGGCCGACGGAATCTTGTAGCCCAGCGCGATCACCTGCATATCGCCCTTGCGGCGTACCACGAAGCTGCGCTCGCCGTCCTGCGTCGGCTCGACCGTCCAGAACGGCGGCAGGCTGCGTTTGGGCTTCGGGATCACGCCGAACGATTTGCTGATCCAGGCCAGCGTCTGCGCCGGTTCGAATTTCCCGGCCACCAGCAGCACCGCGTTGTCCGGCTGGTAGTAGGTGCGATAGAAGGCCTGCAGGTTCTCGATGCGCACGTTCTCGATGTCGCTGCGGTTGCCAATGGTAGAACGGCCATACGAATGCCAGTCATACGCCACGCTCTGCATGCGCTTGAGCAGCACCGAGAACGGATCGTTCTCGCCGCTCTCGTACTCGTTGCGCACCACCGTCATCTCGGAATCGAGATCCTTGCGCGCGATGAAGGAGTGCACCATGCGGTCGGCCTCCATGTCCAGCGCCCACTTCAGGTTGTCCTGGCTGGCCTGGAACACCTCGTAGTAATTGGTGCGGTCGTAGGAAGTGGTGCCGTTGAATTCCATGCCGCGGTTGGCGAATTCCTGCGGGATGCTGCGGTTCTTCGGTGCGCCCTTGAACATCATGTGCTCGAGCAGGTGGGCCATGCCGGTCTCGCCGTAGTTCTCGTGCCGCGAGCCGACCAGGTAGGTGACGTTGACCGTTACCGTCGGCTTGGAAGCGTCGGGAAACAGCAGCACCTTCAAGCCGTTCGGCAAGCGGTATTCGCTGATGCCCTCGACCGAGGGCCCCTTGACCACGCCGGCCGGCAAGGCCTGCGCCCACGCGCTGCCGGTGGCGACAAAGGACAGGCCGCACAGCATCAGGCTGGCGGCGGCGGCGTGTTTCAAACGGCTGTTGTTCATGAGCTCTCGCGAAAAAAACTGAAGAACAGGCAGCATACGCCCTCCCCCGCCCTCCTGGGTAGACGCTTAAGCAAATTTTAAAAGACGGGATCAGGCCTTTTCAGGCAGGATGCAGGCGTCGACCATTTGCAGGTCGTTGTCCTTGGCGAAGGAGATGACGAAGTGATAGGCCAGCGGTTCGAGCTGGCGCAGCTTGCCGTTGACCACCACCGACTTGACGCCATTGAGGACGGTCGGCGTGACATACGGCGAGAACTGCAAATGGGAATCGCGACCGCCGCCATAGCCTTCCGGCTTGAAGCAGGACATCACGCCGCACAGGCGCTCGGCCCAGTCGCTGGGACGGAACTGCCTGCCATTGCTGGTCTGGCCGAGGATGAAGAACGAATCCTGCTGTTCTGACGGTTTTTGAGCTGACTCTGCCATAGGCGGCTGCTTATGAGTAGATACTTGTTGGTAACAAGAATGCGTGGAAGATCCCGACGGGTGGCTCGGGCGGATATCATTCTGTAAGATTCTTACGTATTATATCTTATAGAAGACCTAAATACGTAAGTCATTGATTTCAATCCGGATTCCTACGCGATTAACCACTTTGGTGCAGAATAATCATCATTCCGCACCACAGCAATGCCGCTATTGTACCCGTGTTCGTGCCCGGTTACGGAGTCGCTCCGAGCCAGACCGCGCCCGACAACAGCAATAACAACATCATCCACAGCAGCAAGGCGCGCCACACCAGGCCCACCGTGCTTTGCAGCGCGCGCACGCTGGGCTCCTCGCCCGGCAACATGTCCGGCTCGTCGTCGCCGCTGTCGACGGTGGCGGCATCGGCCGGCAACACCTTGGCGGCGTTCTCCACCGGCGAGCCCAGGCGCACGCCCATGGCGCCGCCGCCGGCCGACAGGATGATGCCGATCGCCTCGTCCGCCCAGCGGTGGGCGAAGTTGCGCCAGGCGTAGATCGCGTCCTCGAAGTTGCCGACCACGGCGAAGGCCACGGCCGTCAGGCGCACCGGTATCCAGTCGATCCAGTAGAAGGCGCGCGCGGCGAACTGGCCGAAGGCCTCGTTGCGCATGTGCTCGGGTTCGTTCCAGGCGCGCGCCAGGTGCTCGGACACGCGGTACATGACGGCGCAGGCGGGGCCCAGCGGCATCAGGAACCAGAAGAACACGCCGAACACATTGCGGTGCGTGGTGATCAGCGATTTCTCGACGGCCAGGCGGGCGATCTCGGCCGCTTCCATGCCCACCGTGTCCTGGCGGGTCCACTCGGCCAGCAGCGCGCGCGCGGCGGCGTCGTCGCCAGCGTTGAGCGCCAGCTGGATCGAGGTGAAATAATGGCTGTAGTGGCGGAAGCCCAGGGTCAGGTAGACGATCAGCACGTTCCATGCGAAGGCCGCCAAGAACCAGTTGTAGTGCTTCAGCACCCAGTAGATCAGCGCCGTCGGCACCATCAGGATGGCCATCATCAGGAACCAGCCCATGCGGCCGTGGGTCGAGTCGCCGGCGTTAAACCAGATCTCCATCCGCAACGCCAGGCGCTTGATTTCAGCGTAGATCGGATTGTCCGCGCGCAGCGGCTTCATTTGCTCGATCAACAGCGCGCATAGAATGGAAAGAAAAGTCATTAGTGATCCTTTGAGTCGGCAGTCGCTACGATAGCCTAGTGCAGTTAAGCACGCAAGAAATGGAACAGATTGCGCAGCATGCCGGCCGTCGCGCCCCAGATGTAGTAGTCACCATACGGCATCGCGTAGAAGCTGCGCCGCCCACCCGGCAACTGTACCGACAGCCGCTGGTGGTTCAGGCCATCCATCAGGAAGGCCAGCGGCACCTCGAAGATTTCCGCCACTTCGGACGGATCGGCGGTCAGCTCGAACGGCGGCGCGATCAGGCCCACCACGGGCGTGACGCAATAACCGGTGCCGGTCAGATACTTGGGCAAGGTGCCCAGCACGTCCACATGGCGGCGCGCCAGGCCGATCTCCTCCTCCGACTCGCGCAGCGCGGTGTCGACCGCATCGCTGTCGTAGTCCTCGGCGCGGCCGCCGGGAAAGCTGATCTGGCCGCCATGATCGGTCAGGTGCGCGGTGCGCTGGGTCAGCAGGATGGTCAGGCCGTCCTCGCGCAGCACCAGCGGGATCAGCACCGAGGCCGGCGTCGGCGTGGGACGCTTGGACAGGCTGCCCAGCGATTCCTCGGCGCCCTCGGGCGTCCAGGCTGGCTGCTCGATGAAGCGCCCGCGCAGCCACGCGGGCGTCAGGCGCTCCGGCGCGAGCGCGGGTTCGCCGGCGATGGCATCTATGGGTAATTGCTGAGGGTCGAACAGGGGCTGGGCCAAACACTACCTCCACGAATGTAAAAAGGGGCACCGATGGCGCCCCTTCTATCCAAACACAAACGCAGCTATTAAGCGGCGGTTGCTTTCGCCACTGGGCGACGGTTTGGCAGTTTTTCCTTGATACGTGCCGATTTACCGGAACGATCACGCAGGTAGTACAGTTTAGCGCGACGTACGTCACCGCGGCGTTTCACTTCGATCGAAGCGATCAGCGGGGAGTACAGCTGGAAGGTACGCTCGACGCCTTCGCCGGACGAGATCTTACGAACGATGAAGTTCGAGTTCAGGCCACGGTTGCGACGGGAGATGACCACGCCTTCGTATGCCTGGGCGCGCTTGCGGGTGCCTTCGACTACGTTAACGTTGACGATCACGGTATCGCCAGGTGCAAAGTCAGGGATGCTTTTGCCCAGGCGAGCGATTTCTTCTTGCTCGAGTTGTTGAATCAGATTCATTTAATGACTCCATAAACCATCGTGCTGGCGCGCTATGAGTCGAAACTCGATGCCCAGTAGAGGATGGGGTTAAACAACCATGCGGACGACATGTCCGCCGGCTTCTACGACAACAGGTTTACAAACCTGCCAAAAACTTTTCATCAAGCTTGCTGAGCTGCCCTGCCTCACGCGCCTTGACCAGCAAATCCGGGCGCTTGCGCGCGGTCGCCTCCAGCATGCGCTGGCGGCGCCATTTCTCGATCTCGGCGTGGTTGCCGCCCATCAGTACCGGCGGCACGCCCACACCCTCATACGTTTCCGGCCGCGTGTAGTGCGGCGAATCGAGCAGGCCGTTGACGAAGCTGTCCTCGATCGCCGACGCATCCGTGTTCAGCACGCCGGGAATCTGGCGGATCACGGCATCCATCAAGGCCATCGCCGGCAGCTCGCCGCCGGACAGCACGAAATCGCCAAGGCTGATTTCCTCATCGATGCAACGGTCCAGCAAACGCTGGTCCACGGCTTCGTAGCGGCCGCACAGGATCACCAGACCGGGCTCCTGCTTCAGCTGCATCACGCGCTCGTGCGTCAACTGCTTGCCCTGGGGCGACATGAACACCACGCGGGGCGCGGGCAGACCGGCATCGGTCTGGCGCTGCTTCGCCGCGTTGAGCGTCGCTTCCAGGGGTTTGGCCAGCATCACCATGCCGGGGCCGCCACCATAGGGGCGGTCATCCACGGTGCGGTGATTGTCGGTCGTGAAATCACGCGGATTCCACAACGACAAGCCACATCTATTCTGTTCAAACGCGCGCCGGGTCACACCCGACTGCGTCAGTGCGGCGAACATTTCAGGGAACAGGGTCACGACATCGAATTGCATGGCGGGCCGCCCTTATGTTCTTTAATAATCAAGTCCCCAGTCGACGGTGATCTTGTTTGCGGCCTTGTCTACCTTGATGACAAACGCGTCCACAAATGGGATCAGGCGCTCTTGCGCCACGACTTCTGGTTCAGCGTCCGGCGTCGCGGCTGGCTGTATGCGCAAGATCGACTGCGGACCATTGCTCATCATGTCAGTCACCGTACCGAGGTGCTCACCTTGCAAATTCTCTACATCCAGACCAATCAACTCGGTCCAGTAAAACTCATCGTCGGACAAGGCCGGGAAACGACTGCGCGGAACCGAAACAGCTGCGCCCTTGAGCGCTTCTGCCATGTCCCGATCGGTCACTCCCGCCAGCTGTGCGACCACGTCGCCGCCATGCAGTTTGCACTGCTTGACTTCGACATCGCGCAAGCCAGGCTTGTCGATCCACCAGGTTTTTACCGACAGGAGTGCATCCGCATCTTCCGAGAAAGGGCGCACCCTTACCCAGCCAGCGACGCCGTAGGCACCAAAGACAAAGCCTACCTGTGCCAGATCGTCGGGGACTTGCACCCCGGATGCATTCTTATCGGTCAAACCAGCAACCAGACTTAAGCAGCTTTGTTCGAAGCTACCAGGCGAGCCACGGTAGGCGACAATTGTGCGCCAACCGATTGCCAGTGAGCCAGACGGTCAGCGGTGATGCGCAGTGGCACTTCGCCACCGGATGCCATCGGGTTGTAGAAACCGATGCGCTCGATGAAACGGCCATCGCGACGATTGCGCGAGTCGGTTGCAACGATGTTGAAGAACGGACGCTTCTTGGCGCCTCCACGAGCTAAACGAATAACGACCATAATATTTCCAAAAAGTGTGCTAGGACGGAAAAAGCCGCAAATTATAGCGCGCTTTGCCGCGAAGCAGCAAGCGTTAATGAAATAATCGGGCAGATTGGGGTAATCGAAGATTATCCCCCGAACCGGCGTGCGGGGCAATAGCCTTGTCCATAAAAAAGGTCCGCCGGGGGCCGTATTATGACCGATACTGCATGTTTTCCGTCTACTGCCGAACAAACATGACTGTTTCGCACCACACATCGCACAAAAACAAGACCTTCGCCACCCTGCTGGCCTTCCTGGTGGGCGGCCTCGGCCTGCAACGGCTGTACCTGCGCGGCCCGCGCGACCCCTGGCTGTGGGCCCACCTGGCCGCCTTGCCGGCCGCCGCCGCCATCGCCGCCGCCTGGCCGGACGCCGACGGCTTCTACAAGCTGCTGCCCATCATGGTCTCCGGCCTGGTCGGCTTCCTCGAGGCGCTGGTGCTGGGCCTGATGTCCGACGAAAAATGGGACGCCCGCTTCAACCCCGGCTCCGGCATGCAGTCGGACACCCACTGGCCGCTGGCCGTGGTGCTGGTGGCGAGCATGATGCTGGGCGCAGGCAGCCTGATCGCCACCATTTCCCGCCTATTTGACTTGTTGTACACTGGCGGTTCCTACGGTTAATAAGGAGAAAAAAGCATGAACCGTTCTATTCTGGCAGCACTGGTGCTGGCCACTCTGGCCTCGTCCGCCCAGGCGCAAACACCCAAAGAGCAATTCAACGCGGAATCCAAGCGCCTCGCCACCCGCTACGCGGACGACAAGAAGCTGTGCTCGGAAGAAAGCAACTCGGCCGCCCGCATGCAATGCACGCGCGACGCCAAATCCGAATACGACAAATCGCTGGCGCTGGCCAAGGCCCAGCTCAAAGCCAGCCCGGCCAAGCAGGCCAGCTGCATGGAATGCGGCAAGGTCACCTCGGTGGTGGTCAGCGAGAAGGCCGGCGAAGGCAGCGCGCTGGGCGTGATCGCCGGCGGCGTGGCAGGCGCCCTGCTGGGCAACCAGGTCGGCAGCGGCCATGGCCGCCAGCTGGCCACCGTCGCCGGTGCGGCCGGCGGCGCCTACGCCGGCAAGAAGATCGAAGAGAACGCCAAGTCCACCAAGCAGTGGACCGTGCACGTGCAGTACGACGACGGCAAGCAGGTCAGCTTCAACTTCGACCACGACCCGCGCATGCTGAGCGGCGACCGGGTCCGCAACGACAACGGCAACCTGGTCCGCAACTAGGTCAAATCAAAACAGCCTCCGGGCTGTTTTTTTTCATTCAACCATTTCTGGAGTCTTCGTGCACCATCCCGCCTTCCCCGCCCCATGGCAGCCGCTCGTCGACCAGGCCGCCACCACCCTGCGCGCGCTGGCGCTCGACGAGAGCGCCAAGGAAAAATTCTGCAACGATCCGCTGCTGCGCCCCTACATGCACAAGGTGTCGCAGCGCTACGTGGCCGGCCGCACCGTGACCGAGGCGCTGCAGCGGGTCGAACACATCATCGCCCAGGGCCATGCGGCCTCGGCCGAGTACATGGGCGAGAGCGTGCGCGACGAAAGCTTCGCGATGGCCGAGACCGAAGTATTCATGGAGCTGACCCGCGCCATCGGCCAGCGCAACCTGAACTGCTCGGTCTCGCTCGACCTGTCGCACGTGGGCATGACGGTGGATACGGAGCTGGGCTTTCGCAACGTCCGCCGCATCGCGCTGGCGGCCGCCGAAATCAACCGCGAAGTGATGATCTCGATGGAAGCGGCCGACCGCGCCGACGACATCTACGCCATCTACGCGCGCCTGCACAACGAGGAAGGCTTGCACAACGTCGGCATCACGGTGCCGGCCAAGCGCCACCGCAGCGCGCAGGACCTGCCGTCGCTGATGAAGATGCCCGGCCGCATCCGCCTGGTGAAGGGCGCCTTCCTCGAGTCGGAAGAAATCTCGCACCACCGCAACAGCCCGGAGCTGGCCGCAGCCTACCGCCGCTATGCGCAAGAACTGCTGCTGAGCGGCCACAAGTGTTCGATCGCCACCCACGACCGCAGCATCCAGCAAGACGTCAGCGCACTGATCCTGAAGGAGCGCATCGACCCGCGCTGGTTTGAATTCGAATCGCTGATCGGCCTGGGCACCGAGCAGATCGCCGAACTGCACGCGCGCGGCTTCCCCACCCGCGAATACGCCGTGTTCGGCGACGAGCACTTCCTCTACGTGCTCAACCGCATCGCCGAAGAGCCGGTGCGCGTGTACCAGGCCATCATCGATATGATGACGCCCTAGCCAGCCATTCAATGCAAGCGCAACGCCACCAGCGAGGTCATGCTGGACTCCGCCTCGCGGCGCGACCTGCTACTGCATAAAAAACGGGGTCAAGTCTGACATTCGGACACGAGCCCTACCGTAAGCGGCCGCTTACGGTAGGGCTCGTGTCCGAATGTCAGACTTGCCCCCCGGTTTTAAGACACGTTTAGAACTGGTCTTCGCTCAAGGCCAGCACACCTGCGCTGCCGTCGATGATGGCGCTGCGCAGGCCCGACGCTTGCGACAGGATGTGGTCGGCGAAGAAGCGCGCGGTGGCGATCTTGGCCTTGTAGAAGCTGGCGTCGCCTTCGTTGGCGTCCAGCTTCTGCTGCGCCACCAAGGCCGCGCGCGCCATCTGCCAGCCACCCAGCACCAGGCCGGCCAGCTTCAGGTACAGCACGCTGCCGGAGAACACGCCCTTGATGTCGCTCTTCATGTTGGCGACCACGTAGTCCACCACCGCTTCCAGATCCTTGCTGCCGGACGACAGCTGCGCCAGGATCGCCTTGAAGTCGGCACTATCTACCGCAGCCAGCTGCGCCTCGGTCGCGCGCACCTGGGCGATGATGCCCTTGGCCACGGCGCCGCCGTCACGCACGGTCTTGCGGCCGACCAGGTCGTTGGCCTGGATCGCGGTCGTGCCTTCGTAGATCGTCAGGATCTTCGAATCGCGGTAGTGCTGCGCCGCGCCGGTCTCTTCGATGAAACCCATGCCGCCGTGCACCTGCACGCCGTCGCGGGTCACGTCCTGCGACATCTCGGTCGACCAGCCCTTGATCACCGGCACCAGATACTCGTACACCGCCAGGTTGGCCTTGCGCACCTCGGCATCGGCGTGGCTGTGCGCCACGTCGCTGATGCCGGCGCCGACGTAGGCCAGCGCACGCGCCGCCTCCGTCTGCGAACGCATGGACATCAGCATGCGGCGTACGTCCGGATGATGAATGATAGCCACCGGACCGGCCGAACCGGCCAGGTCGCGCGACTGCACGCGGTCTTTGGCGAAGGCCACCGCCTTCTGGTAAGCGCGCTCGGCCAGGCCGATGCCCTGCAGGCCGACGCCGAAGCGGGCCGCGTTCATCATGATGAACATGTATTCCAGGCCGCGGTTCTCTTCGCCCACCAGCGTGCCGATGGCGCCGCCGTGGTCGCCGAATTGCAGTACGGCGGTCGGGCTGGCCTTGATGCCCAGCTTGTGTTCGATCGACACGCAATGCGCATCGTTGCGCGCGCCCAGCGTGCCGTCGGCGTTGACCAGGAACTTCGGCACGATGAACAGCGAAATACCCTTCACGCCAGGAGGCGCGTCCGGCGTGCGCGCCAGCACCAGGTGCACGATGTTCTCGGTGAAGTCGTGCTCGCCGTAGGTGATGAAGATCTTGGTGCCGAACACCTTGTAGGTGCCGTCGTCCTGCGGCACGGCGCGGGTGCGCACGGCGGCCAGGTCGGAGCCGGCTTGTGGCTCGGTCAGGTTCATGGTGCCGGTCCATTTGCCCGACACCAGGTTTTCCAGGTAGATGGCTTTTTGCGCATCGCTGCCCGCCGTCAGCAGCGCTTCGATCGCGCCGTCCGACAACAGCGCGCACAGCGCGAACGAGATGCTGCCGGCGTTGAGCATTTCAATGCACGGCGTCGCCAGCAGCTTGGGCAAGCCCTGGCCACCGAACTCCACCGGATGCTGCACACCCTGCCAGCCAGCCTCTGCAAACGCCTTGAAGGCGTCCTTGAAGCCCTTGGAGGTCGTGACCTGGCCATCGTGCCAGAAGCTCGGCTCTTTATCGCTAGGATTGTTCAGCGGCGCCACCACGTTGGCGACAAATTTCGCGTTCTCTTCCAGCACGGCTTCGGCCGTGTCCGGGGTCGCGTCTTCATTGCCCGGCAGCGCGTTGACGCCGGCCAGGTCGGCCAGTTCGTTCATCACGAACAGCATGTCTTTCAGGGGGGCTTGATATGGCATCTTATGTCTCCAAGAAAAAGGCCACGGCAATCCGGTCATCCGGATCAGCGTGGCCCTGTATTCATCACGGCTTGATTAGCCCAGTTCTGCAACCAGTTGCGGCACGATGTCGAACAGATCGCCCACAATGCCGTAGTCGGCAACGGAGAAGATCGGCGCTTCAGGATCTTTGTTGATCGCGACGATCACTTTGGAATCCTTCATACCGGCCAAGTGCTGGATCGCGCCGGAGATGCCGACGGCGATGTACAGCGTCGGCGCGACGATCTTGCCGGTCTGGCCGACTTGCCAGTCGTTCGGCACGTAGCCGGCGTCGACTGCGGCGCGCGATGCGCCCATGGCGGCGTTCAGCTTGTCAGCCAGCGGTTCCAGGATCTTGAACGCTTCGCCCGAGCCCATGCCGCGGCCACCGGAAACGATGATCTTGGCGGCGGTCAGTTCCGGACGGTCAGACTTGGCCAGCTCGCGGCCGACGAAGGCCGATTTGCCGTGGTCGGCAACTGCGGCGACGTTCTCGGTCGCAGCCGAACCGCCGGTGGCGGCGGCGGCGTCGAAGCCGGTCGAACGCACGGTGATGACCTTGATCTTGTCCGACGATTGCACGTAGGCGATCGCGTTACCGGCGTAGATAGGACGCTCGAAGGTGTCCGGCGAGTCGACCTTGGTGATTTCCGAAATCTGTGCAACGTCCAGCTTGGCGGCAACGCGCGGCAGGATGTTCTTGCCGTAGGCGGTGGCCGGAGCCAGGATGTGGCTGTACGAACCAGCCAGCGCCAGCACCTGCTCGGCGATGTTCTCGGCCAGGCCGTCGGCGAAGTAAGCGGCGTCGGCCACGATGACTTTCGACACGCCGGCGATTTGCGCGGCGGCGGCAGCGGCGGCGCCGGCGTTCGAGCCAGCGACCAGGACGTGCACGTCGCCACCGCATTGGGCTGCGGCGGTAACGGTGTGGAGGGTGCTGCCTTTCAGGCTAGCGTTGTCGTGTTCTGCAATAACCAATGCGACCATGATTTATCCTTTAGATGACTTTAGCTTCGGTGCGCAGTTTTGCGACCAGGGTGGCGACGTCCGGAACCTTGATGCCGGCCGAGCGCTTCGCAGGCTCAACGACTTTCAGGGTTTTCAGACGCGGGGTCACGTCGACGCCCAGGTCTTCTGGCTTGGTCACATCCAGCGGTTTTTTCTTGGCCTTCATGATGTTCGGCAGCGTCACATAACGTGGCTCGTTCAAACGCAGGTCGGTGGTGATGATCGCTGGCAAGGTCAGCGCCAGGGTTTCCAGGCCGCCGTCCACTTCGCGCGTCACGGTGACTTTGCCGTCTTCCAGCACCACTTTCGACGCGAACGTCGCTTGCGGCCAACCCAGCAGGGCTGCCAGCATCTGGCCGGTCTGGTTCGAGTCATCGTCGATCGCCTGCTTGCCCAGGATGATCAGCTGCGGCTGCTCTTTGTCAGCCAGCGCCTTGAGCAGCTTGGCCACCGCCAGCGGCTCCAGCTCGACGGCGGTCTCCACCAGGATGCCGCGGTCGGCGCCGATCGCCATGCCGGTGCGCAGGGTTTCCTGGCACTGGGTCACGCCGCACGATACGGCGACCACTTCGGTGACTTTGCCGGCTTCTTTGAGGCGCATCGCTTCCTCCAGCGCGATCTCATCGAATGGGTTCATCGACATTTTGACGTTGGCGATATCGACGCCAGTGCCGTCGGACTTGACGCGCACTTTGACGTTGTAGTCGACCACGCGTTTGACGGGTACCAAGACTTTCATAGCTGTGCCTTTGGAAAAATTAAAGAATTCGGGACTAAATTATGTGGGCTAGATTATATGAGAAATTCAGCCTGCACAAGAAAATAAAGCACGATCGTGCGTTTTTTTGCTAGTAGAAATCGTCTAAAAAATAAATCTCTCAGACGATGTTTCTAGGAAAAAGACGCAGCAGGCTTATTTGCGCTGCATCAAAAAGACAAATTCACGGCCGGTCTGGACATGGGACAACAGGGCGTTGCCGGTCTGCTTGGCGAATGCCTGGAAATCGCGCACCGAACCTGGGTCCGTCGCCATGATGCGCAGGACTTCGCCACTTTGCAACTCGGACAAGGCTTTCTTGGCCTTGAGAATCGGCAACGGGCAGTTCAGGCCGCGTGCGTCGAGTTCTTTGTGGAATTCCATGATTTCGTTTTCAAGTATCGTGTCGCTCATCAAGAACCCGCATGTTTTGTTAGGACTGACGTCATACTACTCCAAAACAGATCGAATGACGCGCTGCACCAAAATAGTTCATTGTGCGTTGCAAGTTTGCAACGGGAACTGGCAAGTATACAACAGCTCGCTCCAGACAACAACGGCCTGCGCAAGATACGCAGGCCGCATAGTTACTGCCTTCCTAGGCTTTTAGGCAACTTAAGCGCGCTCGCCCACCCAGCCCGGAACCGCCAACAAAGCAGCAGCCAGACCGCTAGGATCGGTACCGCCGGCCTGCGCCATATCAGGGCGTCCGCCGCCTTTTCCGCCCACTTGTTGTGCAACGAAGTTCACCAGCTCGCCGGCCTTGACCTTGGACGTGGCGTCCGCCGTCACGCCCGCGATCAGGCTCACTTTGCCATCGGCCACGCTGGCCAGCACGATGGCGGCGGTCTTCAGCTTGTCCTTCAGCTTGTCCATGGTTTCGCGCAGGCGGGCCACGTCGGCGCCTTCCAGCACCGCGGCCAGCACCTTGATGCCGTTGACGTCGACCGCCTGCGTGACCAGCTCATCGCCCTGGCCCGAAGCCAGTTTCGATTTCAGCGCGGCCAGTTCCTTCTCCAGCGCCTTGACGTGGTCCTGCACCTGGCCGATGCGCGCGGTCAGCTCTTCCGGCGTCGACTTCAGCGCGGCCGACGCTTCCAGCAGACGGCGGTTCATAGCCTGCACCAGCGCCAGGGCGCCCTCGCCGGTCACGGCTTCAACGCGGCGGATACCCGCTGCAACGCCGCCTTCACCGATGATCTTGAACAGCCCGATGTCGCCG
This sequence comes from Duganella violaceipulchra, assembly GCF_019166075.1. Taxonomy (NCBI): domain Bacteria; kingdom Pseudomonadati; phylum Pseudomonadota; class Betaproteobacteria; order Burkholderiales; family Oxalobacteraceae; genus Duganella; species Duganella violaceipulchra. The sequence goes on from NZ_JAHTGR010000002.1 coordinate 302,634, forward strand.
GTGCGATGCACGTGCACACCGCCGCACAGCTCTTTCGAGGAGCCGATGTCGAGCACGCGCACTTCGTCGCCGTACTTCTCGCCGAACAACGCCATCGCGCCATGCTTGACCGCGTCGTCGAAGGACATGTTCTGCGCCTTGGTCGCGTGGTTTTCCAGGATCTCTTTGTTGACCTTGGCTTCCACTTCGGCGATCTGCTCGGCCGTCAGTGGTGCGTTGTGGCTGAAGTCGAAACGGGTCTTGTCGGGATCGACCAGCGAGCCCTTCTGCGCCACGTGCGCGCCCAGCACTTCGCGCAGGGCTTTGTGCATCAGGTGGGTGGCCGAGTGGTTGCGGATGGTGCGCGCGCGCTTGGCTTCGTCCACGTTGGCGCTGACCGCGTCGCCCACTTTCAGCGAACCGGTATCGAGCACGCCATGGTGGCCGAACACGTCGGCCTGGATCTTCAGCGTGTCGCTGACACTGAACTGCGCCGCGCCGGTGCCGATCACGCCCTGGTCGCCCACCTGGCCGCCGGATTCGGCGTAGAACGGCGTGGTGTCCAGCACCACGATGCCGGCCTGGCCAGCCTTCAGTTCCTGCACCGGCGTGCCGGCCGCGTACAGCGCGACAATCTTGCTGCTGTGGCTCAGGTTGTCGTAGCCGACGAATTTATTCTTCTCGCCCGAGTACTCGACCTTGGCGTCCTTGGTGGTCTTGCCGCCTTTGCGCGACAGTTCCTGGCTTTCCTTCAGCGCGACGTCGTAGCCGGCCTGGTCGAACTCGATATCGCGTTCGCGGCAGATGTCGGCGGTCAGGTCCGGCGGGAAGCCGTAGGTTTCGTACAAGGTGAAGGCGGTGGCGCCGTCGATGCCCTTGCCGTCCTTGGCCAGCTGGGCTTCCAGCACTTTCATGCCGGTTTCCAAGGTCTCGCCGAAGCGCTCTTCCTCGGCCTTGAGCATCTGGGCCACGCGGTCCTTGGCTTCTTCCAGCTCGGGATAGGCGGCGCCCATCTCGATCGCCAGGTCGGCCACCAGCTTGAAGAAGAACGGCTTGGTCTGGCCCAGCTTGTGGCCGTGGCGCAGCGCGCGGCGGATGATGCGGCGCAGGACGTAGGCGCGGCCTTCGCTGCCAGGGATCACGCCGTCGACGATCATGAAGGCGGCGGCGCGGATGTGGTCGGCGATCACGCGCAGCGACTTGCTTTCCAGGTCGGTGGCGCCGGTTTCGCGCGCGGCGGCCTTGATCAGCGCCTGGAACAGGTCGATCTCGTAGTTCGAGTGCACATGCTGCAGCACGGCGGCCAGGCGCTCCATGCCCATGCCGGTGTCGACGCACGGCTTCGGCAGCTTGTGCATCACGCCCGCTTCGTCGCGGTTGAACTGCATGAACACCAGGTTCCAGATTTCGATGAAGCGGTCGCCGTCTTCGTCGGGCGAGCCTGGCGGGCCGCCTGGAATGTCGGCGCCGTGGTCGTAGAAGATCTCGGTGCACGGGCCGCATGGGCCGGTGTCGGCCATCTGCCAGAAGTTGTCCGACGCGTAGCGCGCGCCCTTGTTGTCGCCGATGCGGATGATGCGCTCTTGCGGCACGCCCACTTCGTTGGCCCAGATGTCGTAGGCCTCGTCGTCTTCCATGTAGACGGTGACGGTCAGCTTGTCGACCGGCAGGCCGTAGACCTTGGTTAGCAGTTCCCACGCGTAGTTGATGGCGTCGCGCTTGAAGTAGTCGCCGAAGCTGAAGTTGCCCAGCATTTCAAAGAAGGTGTGGTGACGCGCGGTGTAGCCGACGTTTTCCAGATCGTTGTGCTTGCCGCCGGCGCGCACGCAGCGCTGCACCGAGGTGGCGCGGGTGTACGGACGGCTGTCGGTACCGGTGAACACGTCCTTGAACTGCACCATGCCGCTGTTGGTCAGCAGCAGGGTCGGGTCGTTGCCAGGCACCAGAGAGCTGGAACGGACAATCGAATGACCCTTGGATTCAAAAAACTTGAGGAATTTGTCGCGGATTTCAGATGATTTCATGTCGTAAGCAGTGGTAGCTGGCAAATGCAAAGGGTTGATTATATATGACCGTGAGAGCCACAGGGTCTTAGGCGAAAGTCGGGCCGATCAAATCGATTCGGTCGGTACAGAACCCGTCCACGCCCCAGGACAGGATCTCTCGGCCCCGATCGGGATCGTTGACGGTGTAGCAAAACAGCCCGTAGCCGGCCGCCTTGATCTGCGCCGCCAGCTCCCGGGTCAAGTGCTTCTGGTTGGTGTGGATGGCCACGGCGCCCAGCTCGCGCGCCTGCGCCTGCCAGTCGGCGGGGATGCGGTCCAGCAGGTAGCCGCGCGGCAGCTCGGGCGCCACATCGCGGGCTGCCGCCAGGGCGTCGAAGCTGAACGAGGACAACAGGGGAACGGCGGCCGGATCGCCCGCCGCGATCTCGGCCGCGTAGTGCTCGCGTGTTATTTTTGCAACCCAACTACCGGTCTCGCGCTCGAAACCGTCGGCCGGCTTGATTTCCACGTTCATCCAGATGCGTTGCTGCTTGCAATAATCGATGAACTGGGTGAAAAATGGCACCGGCTCATCGCGAAATTGCGGCCCGAACCAGCTGCCCGCGTCCATGCCGGACAGCTCGATGGCGTCGGTCCCGGCCACGCTGCCCTGCCCCGCCACCGTGCGGCCGAACTCGGGATCGTGCATGACCATGCCGATGCCGTCGCGCGACAGCATGACGTCGAACTCGACCGCGTGAAAGCCATAGGCCAGGCCGGCGCGCAGGCCGGCGACGGTGTTTTCCGGCGCCAGCGTGCCGCCGCCGCGGTGTGCAACGATTTTTGGGTAAGGCCACATGGTGGATGCCTCGAAAGCAGTAATGGACACGATGTCAACATTATCACGAATGCGGGACGCGGCAAATAGGCGGCGCTGGGCAGGCCGGCTGCTGCCGACGTTGCTGGTACTGCTCGCCCTGCTGCCCGGCGCGCCCGCCGCCGGCTCCGCGCAGGACGCCGCCTTGACCCAGCAACTGATCATCGCCCGCGCCGCCCAGGTGTACGCCGCCCGCCTGGACGAGCATGTGCTGGACGGCGACGCCCGCTTCGCCGCCCGCGTCAACGCCGTCGCCGCGACACTGATCGCCCGCGCCAGGCGCGACTATCCCGACACGGCAAGCTGGGCCTGGGAAGTCCACACCACCAACGACCCCGACCAGAACGCCGACTGCATGGCGGGCGGCAAAATCCTGGTCAGCCAGGCCTATGTGCAGCGGCTGGAACTGGGCGACGCCGAGCTGGCCATGCTGCTGGCCCACGAAATCGAGCACGCCGCCCTGCACCACAACCTGAAGGAGTATGAGCAGGCGCTGAAGCTGGCGCCGCGCTGGGCCGGGCGCCCCTTCATGGAACTGGAGCACGCGGTCGACCACGACAGCGAGCTGATCGACCAGCTGGCGCCCACCAACTACGCCCAGGAAGTCGAAGCCGATCGCGAAGGCATGCTGCTGGCCTGGCGCGCCGGCTGGCCGGCGGCGCAGCTGGCGGACTATTTCAAGAAAATGTACCGGGGCAGCGTGCATCCGCGGCGCAGCAAACCCGACTACCCATCGCCGCAGCTGCGCTGGCAGGCCGCGCGCGAACTGGCCGCCACCTTGCAAAAAAATTATGTGCAAGCGCCGACTGAGCCACTACACTAGCGGCCTGATCGGATTACTCAAAAGGTTGCACTCATCATGACAGCTCCAAAAGCGCTAGGCCACATCCGCGTCCTCGACCTCAGCCGCGTGTTGGCCGGACCGTGGTGCTCGCAGAATCTGGCCGACCTCGGCGCCGACGTCATCAAGATCGAACGGCCCGGCAGCGGCGACGACACCCGCGCCTGGGGCCCGCCCTATGCCAAGGACGCCGAAGGCCAGGACACCACCGAAGCGGCCTACTACCTGGCCGCCAACCGCAGCAAGCGCTCGGTCACGATCGACATCGCCAGCGCCGACGGCCAGGCCCTGATCCGCGAACTGGCCAGCCACTGCGACGTAGTGCTGGAAAACTTCAAGGTCGGCCAGCTCAAGCGCTACGGCCTCGACTATGAATCGCTGAAGGCCATCAAGCCCGACCTGGTCTACTGCTCGGTGACCGGCTTCGGCCAGGACGGCCCCTACGCGCACCGCGCCGGCTACGATTTCCTGATCCAAGGCATGGGCGGCCTGATGTCCGTCACCGGCGAGCGCGACGACCTGCCCGGCGGCGGCCCGCAGAAAGCCGGCGTGGCGCTGACCGACCTGATGACCGGCATGTACGCCACCATCGCCATCCTCGCCGCGCTGACGCACCGCGATCGCAGCGGCGAAGGCCAGTACATCGACATGGCGCTGCTGGATGTGCAGGTGGCCATGCTGGCCAATATGGGCAGCAACTACCTCAACAGCGGCAAGCCGCCCAAGCGCTGGGGCAACGCGCATCCGAACATCGTGCCGTACCAAACCTTCCAGTGCGCCGACGGCTACATCATCGTCGCCACCGGCAACGACGGCCAGTACCAGAAGTTTGTCGAAACCGGCGGCCGCGCCGACCTGGCCACGCACGAACGCTACGCCACCAACCCGCTGCGCGTGCAGCACCGCGACGAGCTGGTGCCGCTGCTGGCCGAGATGGTGCTGGCGCAGCCGCGCGATTTCTGGATCGACCAGCTGGAAGCGGTCGGCGTGCCGTGCGGCCCGATCAACAACCTCGACGACGTCTACAGGAATCCGCAAGTGCTGGCGCGCGAACTGGTGATGGAGGTGCCGCATCCGACAGCCGGCAGCACCAAGCTGGTGCGCAGCCCGATGAAGATGTCGCTCACGCCAACCGACAACGCGGTCGCGCCGCCGCTGCTGGGCCAACACACCGACGAGATCCTGCTCGGCCTGCTGGGCCAGAGCGACAACGACATCGCCGCCTTGCGTGCGCAAGGAGTGCTGTGATGGACAAGCTGATCGCGGAACTACAGCGGCTGTACCTGCTCGACGACCAGGAGTGCTTCCCGGCCGGCACGCTGACGCCGCAGATGCTGGCACAACACCTGGGCGGCGAGAAGACCGGCGCCATCAACCTGGTCTCGGACAACGGCCTGGTGCGCGCGATGATCGTCGACTTCAACCGCATGGGCGACGCCCCGGCCCTGCAGCACTGGGACCGCCTGTGCGGCGTGGCGAACGCGCTGCAGGATCAGCTGAGCTTGCCGGCGCCGGCGGTCAGCATCAGCGGCGGCAACGGTTATTCCTTGTGGCTGTCGCTGGCGACGCCGGTGCCGCTGAATCAGGCCCAGCAGTTCTTGCACCTGCTGCGCAAGACCTACTTCCCCGACATACAGAACGAAGAGATCGGCCTGCGTCCCGACACCCTGACCAGCACGACGGCCGAGCTGCCGCCTTGTTTGCACATGGCCAGCGGCACCTGGGCCGCCTTCATCAATCCCGGCATGGGCGCCTCGTTTGCCGACGAATCGGGATTGGAAATGATGCCGCCCTACGCCGCGCAAGCCGCGTTCCTGGAGGGTCTGCAAAGCATCAGCGACAAGCAGTTCACGCACGCCATCACCACCATGCACCCGCCGCACGGCAAGGAGCGTGCGCACAAACCGGCGGCGCCGGCAGCGCATGTCGCCCCGGCCGGCCTGCTGTTGAAAGACGCGACGCTGGAAGACATCATTCAGCACCTGCATGCCAAAAACATCGAGCCGACATTCAGGCATATGATTCCAAAAGACTCAGTCTTTTGAACGTTTCCGCCTCCGATCGGCACGAATCATTTCCGCCCTCATAGCTCGGATGGCGCCGGTTATCGGAAGAAAATAGAGCCGTAAACTTTCCTTGAACATGCGCCACGCATAACTTTCTTTTTTGTGATCTGCAGGGTTGTTCATTTTCGAACTCCTTTCACAAAATCCCAGCTCTGAAAAAGCAGGGAGATAAAAAATAGTAGCATGTCCAACAACAGGAACAAGGCAATACTGCAAAGCAGGTGAACCACTTGGGTCTTGGTGGCTTGTTTGTGATCCATCACATTCACAGGCCGCCGCGAAGGCGGCCCGCCTCCGTGTAGTTACGAACTGATGCGCATATCCCGCTTGAGCTCCAGAACTTGCCCATGCATATAGCTCACCGCGCCACGCATGTGCGACGACAGATGCGGGACGTTGATGCAGACCTGCCGGGCGCGCTCGGACAGCCGCTCCATTTCGCGCATCAGCTTGTGGATGCGCAGCTGGTCCTGGGACAACAGCACCTCCTTCGCCGTATCGGATTGCCGGTCCAGTCGCTGAATACTGTCGCGCAGTTCGCCGGGCACCTGGCGCTCGGCCGAACAGGCTTGCGCAGCCTGCCCTATCGCTTGTTCCAACAAATGAAACCGATGTTGGATGTCGTTCGCTTGCAGCATGATGTCTCCCTCCTCTGTTTTCTCCGGCACAGACGTGCCCAGAAAGTTCGACAGTGGAGGCCGGCGCCGGTTTCTGCAGACGAAACGCTAACCCATGGAGCGCTGATGCAGATCAGTGGGCGGTCACATTTAGCCGCCGCAAACCGGCAGCGACAGTGCCTGCAACACATCACCCTTGTCCGTCTGCACGAAAGCGCTGATGCCCAGCCTGCTGGCCGCGGCACCCGCCGGCAGCGCCAGCGTCCGGCTGACGACCGCGCCGCCCGACATCAACGGCACCGGCGCCAACCACTCGCGCACCACGAAATCATGACGCAACAAGCGGCCGCTGTTCTCGCCCGCCTTCACCTGGCTGGCCACACCGTTCTCAACCAACGCGACGAACAGCTTGCCTTCATGCGCCGACCTGGCCGTCACGCTGACCGCCAGTCCGCCCGCGCCGGACGCGTCCAGCGTGATGCCGATGTCGGCCTGCGCCGCCAGGCCATTGATGCGCTTGACCGTGTCCGCCACGCCGCGCGGCCAGCCGCGCTGCTCCTTGCCGCCGACAAAAATCTCCGGCGTGTAGATGGTGCGCGAGCCGGCCAGGTCGCTCAGCCAGCGCTGGCGCTCGGTGTAAGCCTTGCTGGAAAACGGATCTTTCCAGCCGATGTAGTTCCAGTAGTCGACATGCTCGGACAACAGCACCGCCTGCTGCGCCGTCACGCCGTCCGCGCGCAAGCCGCTGACATAGCGGTCGGCCGGCGGACAGCTGCTGCATCCCTCGGAGGTGTACAACTCCAGCAAGGCGATACGATATGCAGGGCTCTGCGCGCTGCAACCGGCGGCCAGCGCCGGCGGAATATTCAGCGCAGCCGCAGCGGCCAGGCTCAGGATGAAATGCTTCACGGCGTCTCCAAGGCGGTAAGTGGTGTCCCTTGGTCGCGCCGCCGGCGGCAAACTTACAAGCTTTGTAAGGACTTGTGACAAAATTAACAGTTTTCCAATTTACAAGTTATCCTGCGGCATGCTCAGATATCGACCACGCCACCTGCCGGGAATGCTCATCACCGGATTGCTGCACATCGCGATCATCTACGCATTCATGCAGCGCCAGCATGCCGCCGACATTCCGCGCGCGCCCCGCGAGGCGATGCAGTGGCTGCTGCCGATGGCGCGGCCAGCAGCCAAGAGCCCGCCCAAGCCGCAGGTCAAATCCGAGCCTCAGGCCAAGGTCGCGCCGACGCCGAAAGCTATCACGCTTCCAGCCGTCGACGTAAGCCCGTCACCGCCGGCAATCGCGCCAACGCCAGCCAGCATCCCCGACGATCCCTTCGCCCAGGCGCCCGTCGCGCAACGGCCGCCAAGCGCCAGCGACATCCTGAACCAGGCCAGGCTGGACGTGAGAAAAATCGACAAGGAATTGCGCGCGGCCTACCCGGAACGCGCTCCGGTGCCGCCGCCGGACAGCAAGCAGGCCCGCCTGGAACGTGGCATCGACGCCGCCCACGAAGCCGTGCCGCCGAAATGGTACCAGGCCGCAAAGATCATCGAACTGAGCACACCGGACGGCGAAAACAAAACACGCACCTACAAAATCGTCACCGCCATCGTCACCTACTGCATCAACATCCACCCGGACGGCAGAAGGTCCTATGCCAACTGCCCGCGTTGACTAACGCTCGGCCTGTCCCAGTGGCGCCAGGCGACGCAGGCGCAGCGCCACCATGAACGCCAGGCCCAGGAAGCCGCTCAACACCAGCACCACGCCGGGCCAGCCATCGCGCGCCCACATCACGCCGGTGGCCGAGCCGACCACGCTGGAACCGAGGTAATAGAAAAACAGATACAACGCCGACGCCAACGCCTTGTTGGTGGTGGCGCGCCGCCCCACCCAGCTGCTGGCGATCGAGTGCGAGGCGAAGAAGCCGTAGGTGAACATCGCCACGCCAAACACGATCAGAGGCAAGCAGTTCGACAAGGTCAGCAGCAAGCCGGCGATCATGATGGTCATCACCGCCCACAGCACATGACGGCGGCCGTAACGGTCCGCCAGGCGCCCGGCCCACACCGAACCATAAATCCCCAGCAGATACAGGAACGACACCGCACCCACCAGGCTCTGGCTCAGGTGAAACGGCGCGGCCAGCAAGCGATAAGCGATGTAGTTGTACAGGCTGATAAAACTCCCCATCAGCAAAAAGGACAGCGAGAACAGCCACGGCAAGCCGGCATCGGACAGATGCAATTTAAGGCCGGCCGGGAAACTACGCCAGCCGCTGCGCACCGCCACGAAATGCCGCGACGCCGGCAGCGAACGCCAGAACTCCCAGGCCGCCAGCAGCCCGGCCACGCCCACCGCCGCCAACGCCATCCGCCAGGAAAAATGATCGCTCAGCACCGACGCGATCACCCGCCCCGACATGCCGCCAAACGCGCTGCCGCTGATGTACAGCCCCATCGACAGGCCCAGCGAGCCAGGTTCCATCTCCTCGCCCAGATAGGCCATGGCGATCGCCGGCATGCCGCCCAGCGCCACGCCCAAGGCGGCGCGCATCAGCAGCAACTGGCTGTAGCTCTGCGCAAACGCGCACAAGATCGTCAGCAGCGCCGAGATCACCATCGCCGCCACCATCAGCGGCTTGCGCCCGATCCGCTCCGACACCGCGCTCGACGCCACCAGCGACACCGCCAGCGCCCCGGTCGACACCGACAGCACCATGCTGCTCTGGGCCGCGCTCAGCGCGAACTCGTGCGACAGCACCGGCATCAGCGGCTGCACGCTGTACAGCAATGCAAACGCCGAAAAGCCGCCGAAGAACAGCGCGCGGCTGCTGCGTTTGAATTCGGGACTGCCGACGGCGATGTGCGGCACAGGAAGGGATGGCGCGGAACAAACGGGTAGTGCGGCGGCGCTCAACGACATGGTGGTGATCTCTTCAGAGGTACGATGTCTTCATCTTAGGATTGCAACGAATCACTGTCCAATATATATTTAAGCCGTTACTCATACTTTAAAAAGATAACCCAGATGGAACTCCGCCACCTGCGCTACTTCGTCGCCGTCGCCGAGGAGCTCAGTTTTACCCGCGCCGCCGAGCGCCTGCACATCGGCCAGCCGCCGCTGAGCCACCAGATCCAGATGCTGGAAGCCGAAGTGGGCGCTCAGCTGCTGGAGCGCAGCAAGCGCTGGGTGCGCCTGACGGAAGCGGGCAAGCTGTTCCTGGACGACGCCCGCCGCGTGCTGTCGCTGTCCGAGCAGGCGGTGCAGACCGCGCGCCGGGCCGAGCGCGGCGAGGCCGGCGAGCTGCGGGTCGGCTTCACCTTCTCCACCCCGCTGACGCCGCTGTTCGCGACCGTGGTCAACCGCTACCGCCAGCGCTATCCGGGCGTGACGCTGACCTTGCGCGAAATGTCGACGGTGCCGCAGATCGACGCCATCGCCGCGCGCGAACTGGATCTGGGATTGGTGCGTCCGCCGGAAGTGGCGGTGTCCGACGCGGTCGAGATGACGGTGCTGCGCCACGATCCGCTGACGCTGGTGCTGCCGCTGGCACACCCCCTGGCTAAGCAGAAGGCGGTCGCCATCAGCGACCTGCAGGGCCTGCCGTTCGTGATGTATCCGAAGACGGCCGGCACCGGGATTTATCATCAGATTTTCCGGCTGTGCCGGGCGGCCGGCTTCATGCCGACGATCGCGATGGAGGCGAACGAAGCGTCGACCATCATTGGTCTGGTGGCGGCCGGCTGCGGCATCTCGGTGCTGCCGAGCTCGTTCGACATCATCCACATGGGCGGCGTCTGCTACCGCCCGCTGGCCGATCCGGAAGCCAACACCACCTTGCTGCTGGCGCAGCGCAAGGATGAAAGCTCGCCGCTGGTGGCGGCCTTCGTCGCGGTGGCGACGGAGGCCGCCGCCGCTTAATTGTAATCGGCGTCCAGCTCGGAGCCGGCATAGTTTTCCAGTTCCGCGAACAGCGTTTTCATCGCCGTGCGGCCTTTGATGTTCTGGATCACCGTGCAGCCGGTGCGATAGCTGGCGATGCGGTCCAGCAGCACCGGGTGATGCTGCACCGGCACCTTGGCCACCAGCGCCGCCCAGCCCTCTTCGTAATCCGGCTTGGACTTGCGCACCGACTTGACGAAGCGCTCGAACTCCTTCTGTCCGGTGCGCGCCACCACGCGGCCGCCACCTTCGATGGCGAAGATGATGGACAGCGCGATCACGCCCTCCGCGTTGAGGTCGGTGTCGTTGACCGGGCCTTCGCTGTGGTGGCGGCGCAGCCAGCCGGCCAGGCGCACCACGGCCTGCACTTCCTTGCGCTGTTTGAGCAGCACTTCGTAGCGCTCCATGCCGTTCCAGTTCTGGTTCGGATCGGTCTGGCACAGGTCGACGAACAGGTCGCGCAGGCGCCGCGCCGAATACACCGGATCGGTATCGTACTCGCCGACCAGGGAGTCCTCCGGCAAGGCCGACAATTCCTTGATCAGGCGGAAGCCGATCTGGAACGCATGCTCGGCGCCGTGCTCGATCAGGAAGTCCAGCGCCGCCAGGTCGCCCTCGTGCATCAGCGCGTGGTCCAGCCCCAGCGACACGCCGCCCACCGTCAGCTGCAAGGCTTTCTGGATGCCGTCGGCGGTGCGGTCGTTGGTGAACTTCTCGGCCACCATGGCGGTGATGCCGGTCAGTTCATCGGCCAGCGAATAGGCGGCCTCGTCGTCCGGGTGGGCCGCCAGTTGCTGGATGGCGCGGGTCAGGCGCGGTAAATTTTCTACGACAATTGCTGGCAGCATGTATCAGTTATCCATCACGAGAAAATGCCGGTGCCCAGGCTGCGGCGCGAACCAGGCTTGGCGGCGCTGCGCGTGGACGGTACCTGCTTGCGCAAGCGGTACAGCAATTCCTTGGTGGAGCGCTGCAGGAAGTTCGGCTCGTCGTCCGGGTCGTCGCTGAACTCGGCGTCGGCCAGGTCGGCGCTGTGGCGGAACTCCGGGAACAGCTCGAACAGCGCGCGGTCCCAGCCGTCTTCCGAGGCTTGCGCCAGCAGGATGGCCAGCGGAACCACGTCGTTGTCGGACGAAGTCTGGCCGGTCAGGTAGGGGCCCTTGGAGATGATCTCGCCGGCCACTTCCAGGATTTCCTTCGGCGCCATCGAGAACAGGATGGCGAACGCGGTCGAGCCGTGGTCGGTGGCCGAAGCGGCCGCCAGCAGTTCCTTGCGGCGCTCTTCGTCGTCGGTGGAGAACACGATGCCGTGGATGTGGGCGAACAGCGATTCGGCGATGCGCTCCGGATCGTCCTCGATCTGGTCGTCCGGCCAGGTCGCGGCGAAGAAGGCCAGGCTGTCGGCCCAGGCCTTGGCCGGCACCAGCAGCGTCGCCAGCGACATCTTGCCGCCGTCGAAGCCGGCCAGGTGCAGCGCCGTCACCTGCGGCGGGATGTTGTTGAGCACGTCCACCACCGCCAGGTCTCCGAACTGGTCGGCCGCGTCGGCGAAGGCTTGTTCGGCATGGCCCAGCGAACCGGCCAGCACCAGCTCGGTCACTTGCTTGCTCAGCGCCGGCAGATTACTTTTTTCAGTCATGGTCAGTCTCCATCCTGATCGAACATCTGGGCGAAGTCGTCGGTCGCCTGGTCTTCGTCGTTGACATCGTCGCCGTCGTCGTTGGCCGACAGCTGGTCCAGCGACTGGTCGTCGTCGTCCCACTTGCGCGGATGCTTGAACAGGAAGGCGGTGATGATGGCCTGGCGGCCCAGGTCCGGCAGGTTCTCTTCCAGCGCCGCGTACATGCGCGCCGCTTCCTCGCCCTTGCACGAGGCCATCGCGAACACGCGGCCGGCGTCGCCGAACTCGTAGTCTTCCGCCTCGGCCAGCAGGCCTTTCGGGTTGTTGAACTCGATGTGGTCGACCAGCGCGAACGCCAGCATGTTGACGTCCTCGATGCCGCCGCCGCTGGCGTACTCGGACACCAGCGCGTCTATCATGCGCTGGTAGTTCTTGCGGTCGGGCGGGTCGCCCAGGATGCCATCGATCTGGCCTTCGAGCTCGCGCGATTGATAGGCGAACTCAGGGTGTACTTTTCTGGACATTGCTTGCTTTCTGATGAATGTGGCCGGCTCAGGCCGGTGGCAGCACGGTGCCATGCAGGTTGAACACCGCACGCCACAACTGGTACGCTTCCGCTTCCGGGTCGATGATGATGCGATGGTTCACGCGCTGGTTGTATTCCTCGCGCTTGACCGGATCGGACAGGATTTCATAGGCCTTGGTGATGGCCTTGAAACGCGCTTCCGCGCCGGGCGTCTGGTTGCGGTCCGGGTGGAAGCGCATCGCCAGCGAGCGGTAAATCTTCTTGATCTCGTCGTCGGTGGCGTTAGGCGCGACACCCAGCGTGTTGTAGTAATTTTCCATTTTGGAAACTCCGGGCCGTGATGCCGAAACAATTAAAGACGAATTATACCCGTGTGGCAGCCCCCTTTTCCGCCTCAGGCCGCCGCAACGCAGCATTTCCGCCGCTGTCATAGGGGGGATACGGTAAAATGCCCTTCACTCGAACTTTTGCAAAGCCAACTTTTCAGATGAGCAACGACAAAAACAGCCCAACGCCCGTCCTGACCTCCAACTTCCTGCGCGCCATCGTCGAATCCGACCTGGCGGCCGGCACCCACGTGCGCGAGGGCATGCCGAGCGTGATCACCCGCTTCCCGCCCGAGCCGAACGGCTACCTGCACATCGGCCACGCCAAATCGATCTGCCTGAACTTCGGCCTGGCGCGCGACTACCAGGGCCGCTGCAACCTGCGCTTCGACGACACCAACCCGGCCAAGGAAGAGCAGGAATACGTCGACACCATCATCGACAGCGTCAAATGGCTGGGCTTTGACTACGACTACCCTGCCGCCAACGGCGGCGTCGAGCACCATCTGCACTACGCGTCCGACTACTTCGACCAGCTGTACGCGATGGCCGAGTACCTGATCGAGCAAGGCCATGCCTACGTCGACAGCCAGTCGGCCGACGAGATGGCGGCCAACCGCGGCAATTTCAACACGCCGGGCAAGAATTCGCCGTTCCGCGACCGTCCGGCCGCCGAATCGCTACAGATCTTGCGCGACATGAAGGCCGGCAAATACGCCGACGGCGAGCACATCCTGCGCGCCAAGACCAGCGAGGACGCCATGTCCTCGCCCAATATGAACCTGCGCGACCCGGCCATCTACCGCATCCGCCACGCCCACCACGTGCGCACCGGCGACGCCTGGTGCATCTACCCGATGTACGACTACACGCACCCGATCTCGGACGCGCTGGAGAACATCACCCATTCGATCTGCACGCTGGAGTTCCAGGACCACCGCCCGTTCTACGACTGGCTGCTGGAAACCCTGTCGGCGGGCGGCTTCTTCAAGCTGCCGGTGCCGCGCCAGTACGAGTTCTCGCGCCTGAACCTGACCTACGTCGTCACCAGCAAGCGCAAGCTGCGCCAGCTGGTGGAAGAGAACATTGTCGACGGCTGGGACGACCCACGCATGCCCACCATCGTCGGCCTGCGCCGGCGCGGCTACACGCCGGAGGCGATCAAGCTGTTCTGCGAACGCATCGGCGTGACCAAGGCCGACGGCTGGATCGACATGAGCACGCTCGAAGGCTGCATCCGCGAAGACCTGGACCCGAAGGCGCCGCGCGCCACCGCCGTGCTGCGTCCGCTCAAGCTGATCATCGACAACTATCCTGAAGGCCTGAGCGAGGAATGCAGCTCGCCGGTCCACCCGCACCACCCGGAAATGGGCGTGCGCACCTTCCCGATCACGCGCGAGCTGTGGATCGAGGAAGAGGACTTCATGGAAGTGCCGAGCAAGGGCTATTTCCGCTATGCGCCACCGGTCGACGACAAGCCGGGCAGCCGCGTGCGCCTGCGCCACGGCTATGTGACCGAATGCACCGGCTACGACAAGGATGAAAACGGCAAGGTCATCGCCGTCCACGTCAACTACTTCCCGGATTCGAAATCGGGCACGCCGGGCTCGGACAACTACAAGGTCAAGGGCAACATCCACTGGGTTTCCGCCGCCACCGCGCTGGAAGCCGAAGTGCGCCTGTACGACCGCCTGTTCACCGACGCCAACCCGGACGCCGGCGGCAAGGACTTCATCTCGCTGCTGAACCCGAACGCCAAGGAAGTCATCACCGCCTGGCTGGAGCCGGGCATGAGCGCGGCCCAGCCGGACCAGCGCTTCCAGTTCGAGCGCCACGGCTACTTCGTCGCCGACCGCGTCGATTCCACGCCAGGCAAGCCGGTGTTCAACCGCATCGTCACGCTGAAAGACAGCTGGGTCGCCAAGTAAGCGCCACCGAGACGACCCGCCACAACTGCCAAGGCCGGTGCCTCCCGATGGGAGGCGCCGGCCTTTTGCATCGCCGGCGATGGCAAAACGTCCAGGACAAATAGCAAAATAACAAATTTACTTGACTAGCATCGTCAAAGTTTCCTATATTCAGCCTACATCCGGCCCCAGGAGTTGCTTCTAGCAATCGATATGGTAGCGTTACTTGCGCAAAAACAACTGTTTTCTCCGACCAAGCCGGTGTGGTGGGCTGGCGTCCTGCTATCGTTGGGGATCGGTGCGCTGTTCTATGTGATGGTCTACAAAACCATCGAACACGATGCCGCCGAGCGCTTCACGCAGCAGGCCCGCAACGCCCAGTACAACATCACCTCGCGCATCAACGCCTATACCGACGTGCTGCGCGGCACCGCCAGCTTCTTCGACGCCAGCGACCGGGTCGACCGCGCCAGCTTCCACCGCTATGTCAACGGACTGGACCTGGGACAGCAATTTCCCGCGCTCGACAACATCAACTTCACGCAGCGCGTCACCGACGCCCAGCGCGACGCCTTCGAGCGCGCCGCCGCCCGCAGCGGCGACGGCCAGCCGGACGGCTACCCGAACTTCACCATCAAGCCCGCCGGCCGGCGCGACGAGTATTCGGTGCTGACCATGATCGAGCCGATCGCCCCCTACCGCCATCGGCTCGGCATCGACATCAGCGCCAGGGAGCAGGCCGCGCGCGCCATCGTGCTGGCGCGCGACACCGGCCAGCTGATCACCTCCGGCATGCCGATCGAAAACACCCGCAATTCCCAGGGCTGGGCGCTGGCGATGCGCCTGCCGCTCTACCGCAAGGACGTGCCGCTCACCGACGTGGCGCAACGCCGGGCGGCCTACATCGGCTCGGTGGGCATAGGCTTTAGCGTGCCGCGCCTGGTGCGCGCGGCCATGGACCAGATGCAGGTGCGCGAAGTGCACCTGATGTTGTACGACGATGGCAGGAACGCCGACGGCAGCGTCTCGCCGCTCACCCTGCTGTACGACAACAGCGCCACCGCGCGCCACGCGGCGCACCGAGACGACCAGTTCGCCATCGTGCTGCCGCTGGACTTCAACGGCCGACAATGGTCGGCCCATTTCAGCGCGCCCAAGGCGGTCTGGTACAGCCGCTTCGACGCCTTCCTGCCGTGGCTGGCCATGGCGTGCGGCTTTGTCGGCTCGCTGCTGTTCTACCTGCTGTTCCACACGCTGTCGTCGTCGCGCATGCGCGCCATCAAGATGGCCAAGGCCATGACCAAGGAGCTGCGCGACAGCCAGGCCAAGCTGCAACTGTCGCACCACAAGCTGCGCCAGCTGGCGGCCCACGCCGACCAGATCAAGGAGCAGGAACGCAAGCGCATCGCCCGCGAAATCCACGACGACCTGGGCCAGAACCTGCTGGTGCTGCGCATCGAGGCCGACCTGCTGGCCTCGCGCACCCGGCAAAACCACCCGCGCCTGCATGCGCGCGCGCGCAGCACGCTGACCCAGATCGACAGCACCATCAAGAGCGTGCGCCACATCATCAACGACCTGCGGCCGACCGTGCTGGACCTGGGCTTGAACGCGGCGGTGGAATGGCAGATCGCCCAGTTCCGCCAGCGCTCCGGCATGGTCTGCGAACTGATCGAGCACCAGAGCGACATCCGCATCGACGACCGCTGCGCCACCGCCTTCTTCCGCGTGCTGCAGGAATCGCTGAGCAACATCTTGCAGCATGCGCGCGCCAGCCTGGTGCGGGTCGAGCTGTGCCAGGCCGGCGGCATGCTCAGCATGACCATCAGCGACAACGGCGTCGGCCTGCGCGAGAGCAGCCGCAACAAAGTCGGTTCCTTCGGCCTGGTCGGCATCGAAGAGCGCATCAGCCTGCTCGGCGGCCATTGCGCCATCACCGGCGGCCACAACGCCGGCACCACGGTCACGATTTCCGTGCCGGTCGATTACGTGCCGCCGCCGGGGGCCGACGACTACCAGCTCGCCACCCGCCTGGCGGCCGACGCGCCAGCGTAATTGGCTGCGTTCGCGTCGGCACATTCCCAATACCGTAGGACCTTCCTGACAAAGCTTGAGAAAAATCAAAGTGCTCTGCTGGCGCTGGGCAAGAATTGCATTTGTTCTATTTTTTCAACCCGCCTCATCAACCCAAAGGAAATGCCATGAACGTCATCAATGCCCTGGACCTGGAACCGATCAAAGTCAAGCTGATGCACAAAGAGTCTGGCGAAGGCTGGTCGCTGGAACGCGCCAACGCCATCGAAACCGAGTATCGCCGTTTCCTGTTCCTGATGAAGCAGTTCCCGAATGAGCAGACCGCGCCGCTGGTCGACGTCGATACCTTCTGGCACTACCACATCCTGGACACGATGAAATACGCCGTCGACTGCGACGCCGTGTTCGGCTATTTCCTGCACCACTTCCCCTACATCGGCCTGCGCGGCGAGGACGACCTGATGGCGCACGAGCGTCTCGGCCATCGCATGCAGGAATTGTATGAGGCGACCTTTGGCGAGTCCTACCTGCGCGGCGCCGCGCATCAGGACGTGGCCTACTCGGCAGCCCCAGGCGCGACGGCTTACTCGGCTGCGCCTGGCGTTGCCGCCAACACCGCCTATTCGGCCGCTCCCGGCGTGGCCGCCAAAACGGCGTACTCGGCCGCCCCTGGCGTGGCCGCCAACACTGCCTACTCGGCCGCTCCGGGCGTTGCCGCCAACACCGCCTACTCGGCAGCTCCTGGCGTTGCCGCCAACACCGCCTACTCGGCCGCTCCTGGCGTCGCCGCCAAGACCGCGTATTCAGCTGCTCCTGGCGTTTCCGCAAAGACTGCCTACTCGGCCGCCCCTGGCGTTGCCGCTCAAACCGCGTACTCGGCCGCACCTGGCGTTTCGGCAAAGACCGCCTACTCGGCCGCGCCAGGCGTGACGGCCTATTCGGCCGCACCAGGCAAGGTGACGGAAGGCTTGCAGACGGCAGCCGACGCCGGTGCGATCATCGAGCAGGCCCGCGTCGCCAGCTTCTACAGCGACCGTCCGCGCCTGGCGCCGTCGGCCTGAGCACTGGCGTTTGCGCCACACATGGCGAAGCGAACAGGCGGGCTGCTCAAATAAGTGGCATACTCTGGGGATATTTATGGATGATGGGAGTTCATCATGGCTGTCAATACCGTAGCTTCCAGTACTGCCGCCGTACAAGCGACGCCGCCCCGCCAGCCTGAGCCGGTGAAGGCGGCGGACAAACCCGCCGAACGCGTCACGCCGCCGGCGCCGCCGCAAGTGGCAGCCGCGCCGACCGTCAACACCAGCGGCCAGCGCATCGGCACCACCATCAGCACGTCGGCCTGAGCACCAGGCCAACGGCGAGACCAACCAAGCCGCATAAGACAACGGCGCGTGACCGAGAGGTCCGCGCCGTTTTCTTTTACGACAGGCCCGTCATCAGGCCGCCATCAATTCGCGCAGCTCGCGAATGCTGAAATCACTGATCTCGTGCATGCGGATCAGGATGGTCGCGCCGATAGGCAGCGTGTTGTGACGGATTTTGCTGATGACCGGTGGCGCTACTTCCAGTGCGCGGGACAGGGCGGCATCGTTTTTCAGTTGCAACTTCTCGATGATGGCGTCCAGCACGCGATTTGGGTTGTAGGTCGGCGATGCGGTGATTTCTTTGATAGACATAATGTTTTTAAGTAGGTTCTGGCCGTCTTAGTCAAAAAACGACACATGGGTAAAAAAAATTTTTAGCTCTATTACCAATGAAGCACTACAAAACACAGTCATTTATACCGGTTTTTAGTGCTTAGCCGAGATAATACACGTTTACGTTAACGAACGGCTAACTCATCAGACATTTCTGTGAGATTTAGAGAGATTTTACCCCTATTTCTTGTGCTAGGAAGATATTTGTTGCGAGAAAAGGTATAAATATTGGTAAAGTTAGCGGGAACGGCTGAGGCCGGCGGCACGAAAACACCATTCAACGGCCATCAAAGCGGCCAGTTGGGCGATAGAGCCTGGGAAGAGAAGTGAGGAAGAAGCGAGGAAGTCGATGTCGCGCGAGTTGTAGTACCAGCCCAGCTGGCGACGGATCTCGTCCGGCGTAGGCGGAGGACGGCGGTCGCACTCGCGCTGGTGCATATAGGCGCGAACCTGCTCCTTGCTGGGATGGGAAGTGGCTGTCATACCCATGGCTCCTTCGTGAGATGGCTAACAATATCGTATCATGTGCAGACTTGATTGATATAGCTCATACAAATTGCGTTGCCATTTTGGCACAAACCCCACGGCAACGACTTGCACTAGTGCAATTTCTTCCCCGTCTTTACTTGTTTTTACAAATACTCCCATGACCTACGAAGAATTCCTCGACGAAGTAACGACGCTGCTTCACGAAATCTATGACCTCGACGACGCCGCCGCCATCAAGCTGGTGGTCGACGCCCAGGACGCCGAATATTTCGTGGCGCACGATAACGATCCCGAACTGCGCACGCCGGAACAGGCCCGCAAGGACGCCGTCGCCCTGCACGAAGCCAAGCAGAACAAAGTCCAGACCCAGAAGAAGCAGCAACAGCGCGTGCAGCAGAAGAAGCGCCCGCCGCGTGCCTGATCAGCCCTTCAACATCTGCGCCACGGTGGCGTAGCGCAGCCGCACGCCCAGCTCGCGCTTGATGCGGCCGTTGCTCAGCCGCCGCGACTCCGACATAAACGACAGCAAGGCCGGCGTCACCACTTTCTGCAACTCGGCGCGCACCAGGCGCGGCGGGCGCGGCAGCTGGAAGGCGTCCGCCACCGCGTCGAAATACTCCGCCATCTTCATATCGCTATCGTCCACCGCGTGATACACCCGGTTGGGCAAGGCGCGGAACAGTGCGCGCGCGATGATGGCGGCCAGGTCGTCGGCATGGACGTGGTTGGTGTACACATCCTCGGCCTCGACCAGCGCCGCCGTGCCCGCCTGCAAACGCTTCAACGGCAGGCGGTCGGCGGCATAAATTCCCGGCACCCGCAGGATCGACAATTGCCCGCCGGCGCGCCGCGCCCAGCCCCGCAACACCTGCTCCGCGTCCACCCGGCGCACGGCGCGCGCGTTGCGCGGCGCCACCGGACGGCTCTCGTCAAACAACGCTCCGCCACAATCTCCGTAGACGCCGGTGGTGCTGACATAAACCAAGCGGGCGTGCTCAGGTAAAATGGCGGTCAGATTGCGCGTGCGCCGGTCCAGCGCGCCCTCGGCGGGCGGCGGCGCCAGGTGCACGATATGGTTAGCCAGGCCGGCCAGGCGCCGCAACGTGGCAGGCTGATCCAGGTCGGCCACCAGCGGCACGGCGCCCAGCGCGCGCAATTCGGCGCAGCGCGACGGCTGGCTGGTGGTGGCGAACACGCGAAAATACGGACGCAACAGCGGCACCAGCCGCATGCCGACATCGCCGCAGCCCACGATCAACAGGCGCGGCAGCTTGAATTTTTGATTAGTAAGTTTTTTCATTGAAGGATTGTATGACGTTTCAAATCACTGTACAGCCCAGCGGCCATCAATTCAGCTGCGAACCAGACGAAACCGTGCTGGCCGCGGCCATGCGCGCCGGCGTCGGCCTGCCCTACGGCTGCAAGAACGGCGCATGCAGTTCCTGCAAAGGCAAAGTCCTTTCCGGTTCGGTCACACACAAGGCCCACCAGGAGCGCGCGCTGACCAAGGACGAGGAAGCGGCCGGTTACTCGCTGTTCTGCTGTGCCACCGCGCAAGGCGACCTGGTGATCGAAGCGCGCGAAGTGGCCGGCAGCGACGACTACCCGATCCGCAAGATGCCGTCGCGCGTGGCGACGCTGGAAAAACTGGCGCCGGATGTGATCGTCATGACGCTGCAACTGCCGGCCAACGAGACGCTGAAATTCCGCGCCGGCCAGTACATCGAATTCATGCTGCGCGACGGCAAGCGCCGCAGCTACAGCCTGGCCTCGCCGCCGGACCAGGATCAGCCACTGAGCCTGCACATCCGCCACATGCCGGGCGGCCTGTTCACCGAACAGGTGTTCAGCACCCTGAAGGAACGCGACATCCTGCGCTTCGAAGGCCCGATGGGCACCTTCTTCGTGCGCGAGGACAGCGACAAGCCGATGGTGCTGCTGGCCTCCGGCACCGGCTTCGCTCCGATCAAGGCCATCATCGAGCACCTGCGCGCGCAGGACTCGCAGCGTGCCATGACCTTGTACTGGGGCGGCCGCCGCCCGCAGGACCTGTACATGGACGCGCTGTGCCGCCAATGGGAAGCGATCCTGCCGAACTTCAGCTACGTGCCGGTGATCTCGGCCGCGCAGCCGGAAGACCACTGGAGCGGCCGCACCGGCTTCGTGCACGCCGCCGTCATGGCCGACCTGCCCGACCTGTCCGGCCACCAGGTGTATGCCTGCGGCGCGCCGATCGTGGTCGATTCCGCCAAGCGCGATTTCGTCGCGCAATGCCGATTGCCGGAGGATGAATTCTACGCCGACGCCTTCACCACCGAAGCCGACATCAACCAGCCCTAAGCATCATCTCCACCGGGAGCAGGCAGGGATGCGGAGTCCCAGGCTCGGGGCGGAGCCCCCAGCTCCTCCCCCCTGAAAGCTCAAATGACCAGACCCAGCAACGGCTTCAGCGTCCTGCGCCACCGTAACTTCGCGCTCTACCTTTCCTCCCGCACCCTCGCCACCCTGGCGGTCCAGATGCAAAACGTCGCCATCGGCTGGCAAGTCTATGCGCTGACCCACAACCTGTTCGACCTCGGCCTGATCGGCCTGGCGCAGTTCGCGCCCTTCCTGCTGCTGATCCTGTTCGCCGGCCACGCCGCCGACCGCTACGACCGCCGCAACCTGATCGCGCTGACGATGGGCGCGCAACTGCTGTGCGGCTTGATGCTGCTGGGCTTCACCATCGCCGGGCTCGGCGCCGTGTGGCCGGTGTTCGCCGTGCTGGTGCTGTTCGGCAGCGCGCGCGCCTTCATGGGGCCGGCCACGCAAGCCATCCTGGTCAACCTGGTGCCGGCAGAGAGCTTCAGCAAGGCCGTCGCGTTGAGTTCGTCGAGCTTCCACGTCGCCGTCATCCTCGGCCCCACGCTGGGCGGCCTGCTCTACCTGGCCGGGCCGAAAACGGTTTATATGATTTCCTCGACGCTGCTGGTGGCGGCGGTGGTGATGATGTCGCTGGTCAAGTCGGTCAAGCAGCCCAGCAACCGCGAGCCGGCCACCTGGCACACGGTGCTCGAAGGGCTGCGCTTCGTCTGGTCCAAGCCAGTGGTGCTGGGGGCCATCTCGCTCGACCTGTTTGCCGTGCTGTTCGGCGGCGCCACCGCGCTGCTGCCGGCGCTGGCGCACGACGTGCTGCAGGTCGGCCCGACCGGCCTGGGCATGCTGCGCACCGCGCCCGGCGCCGGCGCCGCCCTGTGCTCGATCGCGCTGGCCTTCTTTCCCATCACGCGCCGGGTCGGCCTGTGGATGCTGGGCGGCGTCGGCGTGTTCGGCGTCTGCACGCTGGTGCTGGGCGCCACCGCCAGCTTCGTCGTCGCGCTGGCGGCGCTGTTCCTGATGGGCGCCGGCGACATGATCAGCGTCTACGTGCGCCACCTGCTGGTGCAGTACGAAACGCCGGACGCGATACGCGGCCGCGTCAGCGCCGTGAACTCGGTGTTCATCGGCGCCTCGAACGAGCTGGGCGAATTTGAATCCGGCCTGACCGCCGGCTGGATGGGCCTGACGCGCGCGGTGCTGTTCGGCGGCGCCGCCACCCTGGCCGTGACCGGCGCCTGGGCCGTGCTGTTCCCTGTACTGTCGCGCATGGACCGTTTCCCACATGAGGACAAACAATGAGCGAGGTTAAGCCATGAGTCTACGCATACCACTGCCGGGCATCATCCACAGCCGCCCTCACCTGAGCCTGGCGGTGGCGCTGGGCGCCCTCGTCGGGCCGCTGCTGCCGCAAAGCTGGCCGCTGCTGGCGCGCCTGCTGACGGGCTGGAATATCGCCGTCTGGTCCTATCTGCTGATGATGGGCTGGATGATGGTGCGCGCCGACCAGCACGACATCAAGCGCGCCGCCTGCCGCCAGGACGAAAAGGGGCCGGTGATCCTGGCCACGCTGTCGGTGGCGATCATGATCAGCCTGGCGGCCATCATCTCGCAACTGTCGGCGCTGAAAGACCTGAAGGCCAGCGACATGGCGCTGCACTATGGCTTCGTGGTGCTGACGCTGACCGGTTCGTGGTTCATGATCGGTGTGATGTTCTGCTCGCACTACGCGCATCTGTACTACATCAAGGATGACGGCGAACGGCCGCTGCAATTTCCGGACGAGCAGCTGGTGCCGAACTACTGGGATTTCCTGTATTTTTCATTCACGATCTCGGTCGCGGTGCAGACCTCGGACGTGGCCGTGCGCGGCCGCGCCATGCGCCAGGTGGTGCTGGGGCAATCGGTGCTGTGCTTCTTCTACAACCTGGCCATCCTTGGGCTGTCGATCAACATTGCCGCCTCGCTCATCAATGCTTAGAGACTTAACGAGAACATAAGAAGAAAAGGAGTAATATTGAATTGCAGTTCAACAAACAGGAGCAAGCTTATGCAAATCAATATCAATGCCGACAAAACCATCGACCGCCACGCCGGTCTGGATGAACATGTACAAACGGTCGTGAGCAATGCCCTCCACCGCTTCGGCGAGCAGATCACCCGCGTCGAAGTCCACCTGAGCGACAACCTGGTGCAGAAATCGGCCGACGGCGACAATCGCTGCCTGATGGAAGCCCGCGTCACCGGCTATCAACCGATCGCCGTCAGCGATCACGCCGCCACGCTGCACCAGGCCATCGGCGGTTCGGCGGACAAACTCAAGCGCGCCATCGACAGCGCCCTGGGCCGCCTGCATGACAAAGACAAGCGTCACGCCAACGGCGCCGTGGCGGCCGAAGCCGACGCAGAAGACACCGAATAATTCTGACATGGGCGGAGCTAGCGCTGTGCTAGCTCCCGCAAATACCGCAAGCCTTGCAGCGCCCTGCTGCCATACCACGACATCATCTCCCCATCGACCAGCAGCACCGGCTTGCCGATCTGTTTTTCCAGCGCATCCGCATGGGCTTCCGTGAAGCGATACGGTTCGCTCGACAACAACACCCCATCCACCTGCGCGATCAGTTCCGACGACCATTCGAAACGCGGATAACGCGCCTCGCCCAGTTCCGGCATGCTCCAGCCGATTTCCTCCAGCATGCGGGCGATGTAGGTGTCGCGCGAGACCGTCATCCACGGGTCCTGCCAGATGCAGTACAACATCGTCTGCGGCCGGCCCGGCGGCATGGCGCGCAGCAGCGCATATTCCGCCTCGAACGCCGCGCACCAGTCGGCCGCCGCCTGCTCGCGGCAAAACACGCCGCCCATCAGGCGCGCCAGATCCAGGTTATCGCGCGGACGCAGCGGATGGGTGACCACGATATTCGGGATGAACTCCGCCAGCAGCTCGACGGTCGGCTTCTCGTTCTCGTCGATATTGACCACCAGATGGGTCGGCGCCAGCTTGCGGATTTTTTCGATATTCACATCCTTGGTGCCGCCGATCTTGGGGATGGCCCGCACCACCTCGGCCGGATGGATGCAGAAGCCGGTGCGCCCCACCAGCTGCCCGGCCAGTCCCAGGTCGCACAGCAGCTCGGTAATCGACGGCACCAGCGAGACGATGCGCGCGTGCGGATCGGCCTGGTGCGGTGTGCCGATCGCGTCGGTATATTCCATGTTGTCATCCAATGTAAGCAATGCGACATTGAAGCATCTGCGGATACAACGTGCAACAACTGCGGGGACGAAATTTACACGCGATGCAGGGCAGTTCAGCTATGATTGCTGTGCTTGCCCATCAGCATCCTGAAAGACCATTTTGAAACAAATCAGCACATTCGGCGCCTCCCGCTACCAGATCAGCGACTTGCAGTTGCTGCGCAACGCCGATGACGACACCGCCATCGCCAAACTGCTGGCGCCCTGCCCCGTGATGCAGCTGGAAGCCGGGCAAGCGGTCACCGATTCCAGCCGCGCCCGCCTCTACATCGTCTTGAGCGGCGCGCTGTCGGTCGCCACCGACACCCGCACCGGCATGGCCGACGGCACCGTCAGCAAGATACTGCCGGGCGAAAGCGTGGGTGAACAATCGGTGCTGGACGAGGAAGCCAACCTGTCGAGCATCACCGCGCTGGAACAGAGCGAAGTGCTGGTGATCGAGGCCGACATCGTCTGGAAGCTGATCGACGAATCGAATGTGCTGGCGCGCAACCTGCTGCGGCTGCTGTCCTTCCGCATCCGCGCCGCCAACGCGCAGCTGCGCCGGCGCCAGAAGCTGGGCGAGTTCTACCGCCAGCTGTCGATGATCGACGGCCTGACGGGACTGTACAACCGCGCCTGGCTCAACGACCTGCTGCCGACCATGATCGCCACCGCGCAAGGCTCGCACGCGCCGCTGGCGCTGATCATGATCGACCTCGACCACTTCAAGCGCTTCAACGACAGCCACGGCCACCTGGCCGGCGACCAGGCCTTGCGCACGGCCGCGCACGTGCTCAGCAGCGCGCTGCGGCCAACGGATTTCGCGGTGCGCTACGGGGGCGAGGAAATGATGGTGCTGTTGCCGGACACCAGCGACAAGGTGGCGGTGGCGGTGGCCGAGCGCCTATGCGAGCGCATGCAGCAGGCGGTGGTGTTGGCCGACATGCGCGTGGCGCTGCCGCAGATCACGGCCTCATTCGGCGTGGCGACGCTGCAGCCGGGCCAGGACGACCATGCGCTGATCGCCGCCGCCGACGGCGCGCTCTACCGCGCCAAGGACCAGGGCCGCAACCGCGTGGTCCATCACCAAGCTACTGGCCTGGTCCAGCCTTGACCGGGGCCGGGGCCGCCGGCTACGCCTGGTGCGCGGCGGCGAAATCGGCATAACCCTTCTGCACCAACGCGTAAGTCTTGTCGATATTGCTGGCGACGTCGCCATTCAGCACCTTCAGCCCGTCCAGCACGCCGCGCGCCTCCTTGAAGCCCTGGTCCACGCCTTTTTTCAGCGTCTCCATGAACTTGTTGAGCACGGCATCGCCCTCCTCGCCGGGGTGCTGCTGCTTGAAGGCTTCATAAAACGCCGTCGACAGCGATACAATGCGGCTCGCGGTGCCTTCCGGCGTATTATCCTGCGACACGGCGTTCTGGATGGCGTTGTCGCCGAAATCGTCCTTGAGCGCCTCGTTAATGCCGGTCAGCGCCGTTTTCAGCAGCACCGACAGCGGTTCGTTGGAAGAATTCAACGATACCGTCAAGGAAGCTTGTACGATAGACACGTTCAGCTGCGCCTTGGCCTTGGCCAGGACGTTGACATTGCTATCGTCCTTGGCCTGGACCGGTGTCGCGGCTGTTGTACTGCCGGAGGTTGCAGAGACGGGAGTGGCCATGATGTGGCTCCTGTTGGAATATCTTTTAATTATCGGCAGACTTACGAATAACTGTAGCCCCTTGACCGCAACTATGACCACACAGACCTTTCTCTGGCACGACTACGAAACCTTTGGCGCCCAGGCGCGCCGCGACCGCCCGGCGCAATTCGCCGCGATCCGCACCGACGCCGACCTGAACGAGATCGGCGATCCCATCATGTTGTATTGCAAGCCGGCCAACGATTTCCTGCCTGACCCGCAATCCTGCCTGATCACCGGCATCACGCCGCAGCAGTGCCTGGAATGGGGCGTGCCGGAGCACAAGTTCGCCGCCACCATCGAGCAAGCCTTCTCCAAGCCGGGCACCATCGGCGTCGGCTACAACACCATCCGCTTCGACGACGAGATCACCCGCTTCATGTTCTGGCGCAACCTGATCGACCCGTATGCGCGCGAATGGCAAAACCAGTGCGGCCGCTGGGACTTGCTGGACGTGGTGCGCATGACCTACGCGCTGCGCCCGGAGGGCATCGAGTGGCCGCTGCGCGAGGACGGCAAGCCGAGCTTCAAGCTGGAGCACCTGGCCAAGGCCAACGGCCTGCTGCACGAGGCGGCGCACGATGCGCTGTCCGACGTGCGCGCCACCATCGCGCTGGCGCGCCTGATCAAGCAGAAGCAACCGAAGCTGTTCGACTTTTGCCTGGCGCTGCACAAGAAGGACCGCGTGGCCGACGAGATCGGCATGCACCTGGCGCCGCAGCTGCGCGCGCCGTTCCTGCACGTGTCGGGCATGTTCCCGGCCGAGCGCGGCTGCATCGCGCTGGTGTGGCCGCTGGCCACGCATCCGACCAACAAGAACGAGGTGATCGTCTGGGACTGCACCTACGATCCGACCGAGCTGTTCACGCTGGACGCCGACACCATCCGCACCCGCATCTTCAGCCGCGCCGACGCGCTGCCGGAAGGCGTGACGCGCCTGCCGGTCAAGAGCATCCACCTGAACAAATCGCCGATGCTGGTGTCCAACCTGAAGACGCTGTCGCCGGCGATGGCGGCCAAGTGGGGTATCGACCTCGAACAAGGCAAGGCCAACGCCGCGCTGGCAGCAGCCGGCCGCAACATGGATATCGAATGGGAGCAGGTGTTCCACCGTCCGGCCGGCGCCGAGCTGGATGTGGACGAGGACCTGTACAACGGCTTCGTCGGCAAGGACGACCGCCGCATGCTGGACTCGCTGCGCAAGGAAACGCCGGCCAGGCTGGCCACGGCCTCGCCGTCGTTCAGCGATCCGCGCCTGCTGGAACTGCTGTTCCGCTACCGCGCGCGCAACTTCCCCGAGACCTTGTCCGAGGGCGAGATGGAGCATTGGGAACAGCACCGCGCGGCGCGCTTCTACGAAGGCGCAGGCGGCGCGCGCAGCATCGACCAGTTCTTCGGCGAGATCGACCATCTGCAACAGGATGCCGATGAGCGTGCCGAACACATACTGGCCGAGCTGTACGAGTACGTGGAGCTGATCGCTCCAGCGCACTAAACGAAGTTAAACGCGATGCTGGTTGATGGCGTCGCGCGTTTCCAGCGCCACGCGGCGCGCGGCGGCCGCGAAGTCTTCATTGGCCCTGGGCGCCGCGTACAGGATCGCGCGCGACGAGTTGATCATCATGCCGGTGCCGTTGTAGGTACGGCCCGACTTGACGGTCGCTTCGATGTCGCCGCCCTGCGCGCCGATGCCCGGCACCAGCAGCGGCATGTCGCCGACGATCGCCCGCACCTGCGCCAGTTCTTCCGGGAAGGTGGCGCCCACCACCAGCGCGCATTGGCCGTTGGCGTTCCACTTGTCGGCCACCAGGCGCGCCACGTGCTGGTACAGCGGCTTGCCGTCGACGTTCAGGAACTGCAGGTCCGAACCGCCGGGGTTGGAGGTGCGGCACAGGATGATGACGCCACGCTCGCTCCACTCCATGTACGGCTCCACCGAATCCGAGCCCATGTAGGGATTGACGGTCACCGCGTCGGCGCCGTAGCGGTCGAACGCTTCGCGCGCGTACTGGCGCGCGGTGGCGCCGATGTCGCCGCGCTTGGCGTCCAGGATCACCGGAATGTGCGGATAATTGTCGCGCACGTAGTGGCAGATCTTCTCCAGCTGGTCTTCCGCGCTCAGCGCCGCGAAGTAGGCGATCTGCGGCTTGAACGAGCACGCCAGGTCGGCGGTCGCGTCGATGATCTCGCGGCAGAAGTGGTAGATGCCTTGCGGATCGTTCTGGAACTGGGCCGGCAGCTTGGCCATGTCCGGGTCCAGGCCCACGCACAGCAGGGAGTCGTTGGCCGCCCAGGCGGCAGATAATTTGTTGATGAAAGTCACGACGCACCCTTCGTATTTGTTGCAAACCCTCTATTGTAACGCCCCCGCAGCCGCCTGTTAAAATTTGACCCTCACTCCTTAGAAAGCGAATTCCTATGAAACTCACGAACAAAGTCGCCATTGTGACCGGCGCCACCCAAGGCATAGGCTTGGCTTGCGCGCAGCGCCTGGTGGCCGAAGGCGCCAAGGTCATGCTGGTCGACATCAAGCCGGAAGGCGCGTCCGCCGCCGCCACGCTGGGCGAACAGGCGCGCTTCTTCGCCGCCGACGTCAGCCAGAAATGCGACGTCGACGCGCTGGTGGCCGCCACCCTGGCCGAGTTCGGCCGCATCGACATCCTGATCAACAACGCCGGCGTCACCCACGCCGCCGATTTCCTCGACCTGACCGAGGACGATTTCGACCGCGTGCTGCGCATCAACCTCAAGTCCATGTTCCTGTGCGGCCAGGCGGTCGCGCGCGAGATGGCCAAGCAGCACAGCGGCTGCATCATCAACATGTCCAGCGTGAACGCCGAACTGGCGATCCCGAACCAGGTGCCATACGTAGTGTCCAAGGGCGCGATCAACCAGCTGACCAAGGTCATGTCGCTCAATCTGGTCACGCACGGCATCCGCGTCAACGGCATCGGCCCCGGCACCATCCTGACCGAGCTGGCCAAGCAGGCCGTGATGGCCAGCCCGGAAGCGCGCCACACCATCCTGTCGCGCACGCCGATGGGCCGCTGCGGCGAACCGGAGGAAGTGGCCTCGATCGCCGCCTTCCTGGCCAGCGACGACGCCAGCTACATGACCGGCCAGACGCTGTACGTGGACGGCGGCCGGCTGGCCCTGAACTACACGGTGCCGGTGAAATAAAGAGTTATGCGCCTGGTTGATGTCTGGTATCTGAAACATCAATTAGACACATATCTTTCGCCCCCCCATAATTACACCTGTCTCCACTATTCTCCTCCAAGAAAATAGTTTTAAGCCCGCTTTAACCAGCGGGCTTTTTTTTTGCCTGCTGTCATTACAGCGTCATATTCCCTTCCTATACTGGACACATCTTCAGTACATGCAACCGATAGGCATGACGGAAGAAAGGTGCACCGGGGTTCCGGTGCACCACTCCCCCTTTTCTGCGCTGCATGGTATTGTCCGGGTCATGATCAAGCTACTGCTATTGACCAATTCCCACGCCCGGCTACGCTACCGGACCGCCATCGTCCTGTACCTGCTGATCCTGATCCTCGGCTCGCTGCCCGGCGCACGCCAGGAAATCGGCGAGCTGGCCTCGGGACTGATACTGCATTCCGTCGCCTACGCCGGCCTGACCTTCCTGCTTTTCACCGGCGGCACCGGCAGCTTGCGGCTGCGCGCCGGCAAGGCCGTACTGACCATCGCCCTGATGGGCGCACTCGACGAATTAGTACAAAGCAACTTCGCCTACCGCCATGGTGCCGTGTCCGACTGGCTGGTCGACTGCAACGCCGCCGTGCTGACGGCGCTCTTCATGTGGGTCCTGTGGACCCGCTATCGCATCCAGCCGTCAAACTGATACTGCCGGCGCGTTCTCCAGTCGCGCCCATCGCCAGCTCCACGTCCAAACGCATTTGCTGCAACTGCTCCGCCTTGGCCACGCGTACCAATTCGTGCAATGAGTGCGTTAATAAATGCCGGCTGCGAGGGTCCGGCCCGTTTCCACAAGTAGAATTAATTAAATCTTCGATAATAGTGTCTGTCATGCGTGTCAACATATCGATATCCTTTAAAGTGATACCCAACAATTATTGCGTGTGAGTAGCGCCTCTCAATTGATGTATATCAACTGCGGCAGATTGGAAGGGAACAAAAGCGGGCGCTCGGCCTCTGAATCAAATGGCTAGCCATTTTGATTAATCGACCGTGGGGAGAATGTGATGAATATGATCAGAAACACCACCATTGCGCTGTTTATCCTGACGCTGGCAGCTTGCGCCTCGGACCGCAACAGCGAACCCAGCGCGAGTAGCAGCACCAGCAGCTATCCATCCGATGGCGGCAATCCGGGCACCACCAGCACCACCACCCAGGGCGGCAACGCCAACCAGAGCAGCACCACCGGCACCATGAGTAGCAGCGGCATGAGCGGCAGCAGTCCCAGCGCCCAGGCTTCCTATGGCGTGGTGCAGGCCATCGACCAGATGCAGCGCCAGGATGTGGGCGTGGGCGCGGCAGGCGCGGCGGCGGCGGGCGGCAGCGTTGGCTTACCGACCGACAAGGTCTACCGGGTCACCGTGCGCATGGACGACGGCAGCAACCAGATGGTGGTGGTCGACTCCATGCCCAGCTACAAGACCGGCGACCGGGTACGCTACAACAACGGCGCCTTGACCAGCTACTAGGCTAGTACAGCTGCTCGACCTGGTAGCCGCGCTTCCTGAGCAGCTGCGGCAAGCCGTCGTCGCCCACCAGGTGCAGCAGGCCGACGCCGACAAAGGCGGCCGGCTCCTGCTGCAGGATGCGCTCGATATTGTTGGCCATTTCCGGATTGCGCTTGCCCAGCAGCACGCGGTTCATGAAGCCGGCGGAGATCGAGTCGCCGCTGATGGCGCTGCGCCACGCCGCGCGGATGGCGGGCGCGTCGGCGGCGTTCCAGGCGTCGATCAGCGCGGTGGACTTCTTCAGCGAGGCGCCGTCGGCCAGGTCGGCCAGGTGCTCCAGCAGGTACTGCTCTTGCTGGCGCTCGTCCAGCGTATCGAACAGGCCCAGCTGATAGTCGGCGCTTTCCAGCTCGCGCACCGCCTTGTCCTGGCTCTTGGCGGCCGCCAGCAGCGCGTACTCCACCGCCTGGCTGCGCTGGTAGCCATGCACCTCCATCTCGGCGCCCACCAGCAGGTTGGCGATCAGCCAGGGCTTGTACTGCTGCACCGATTGCAGCGAGATGCCGGCCCGCGCCAGCGCCTCCACCGTCAGCCGCAGCGCCGCCGGCGACAGGTGCCACTGCACCGCGTCGCCCTCCGGATAGCGCCCATGGCGCGCCAGCGCCAGCTGGAACGGCGCATCCTGGCGGATATCGAGCTCGATCACCAGCGCCTTGGAGTCGAGCAGCGCGCGCGACACCAGCGGGTCCAGTGGGTAAAAACCGTCCTTGCCGACATGGATGGTGCCGAACAAATAGCTGGTCTTGCCATCGTGCGTGACCCGGTACAACTGGCCCCGGTGCGCGACCGAAGCCGGTTCGCTCAAGCCGGCGGCCAACACCGCCTGGCAGCAGGCCAGCAAGATCGTAATGAGAATGGCAATTTTCTTCGGCATGAGTTTTCCCCGCGATAGCGGGCATGCCATCGAAAGAATGAAATGTAATAAGGGAGTAGTAAGGCGGTGCGCGTTACTGTTTCCTATGGTAAATCAGGAAAATGCGCGGCGAGATATTTTTTTAAAACTTGCGGCTAAACTTCAGCGAAATAAACACACTAAATATCAAGTGTTTAATAAAAATACTGTTTAAATGATTAGATATTATTGATTTAATACGCCTAATACCCACACTCAATCCATGGACTTCATTGATTATTGAGCTAGCGGCCGGATATAGCCCCCATGATTCCATTTTCCATCCTCGACCTTTCGCCGATCGCCGAGGGCAGCACGCCCTCCGCATCGTTGCGCAACACGCTGGACCTGGCGCAACACGGTGAGCGCTGGGGCTACCAGCGTTACTGGCTGGCCGAGCACCACGGCATGCCCGGCATCGCCAGCGCCGCCACCGCCGTGGTCATGGCCCATGTGGCCGGCGGCACCTCGACCATCCGGGTCGGCGCCGGCGGCATCATGCTGCCCAACCACGCGCCGCTGGTGATCGCCGAGCAGTTCGGCACGCTGGAGGCGCTGTTCCCCGGCCGCATCGACCTCGGCCTGGGCCGCGCGCCCGGCTCCGACCAGGCCACCGCGCGCGCGCTGCGCCGCAACCTCGACAGCGATGCCGACGCCTTCCCGCAAGACGTGCTCGAATTGCAAGACTACCTGTCGGACACGCCGCGCCAGCGCGTGCTGGCCGTGCCCGGCAAAGGCGCCAAGGTGCCGCTGTGGATTTTGGGGTCCAGCACCTTCGGCGCACAGCTGGCCGCGCACATGGGCTTGCCGTTCGCCTTCGCCTCGCATTTCGCGCCGCAGATGATGCTGCAGGCGATCGCCCTCTATCGCGGCAACTTCCAGCCGTCGGCGCAGCTGGCCAGGCCGCATGTCATGCTCGGCTTCAACGTGTTCGCCGCCGACAGCGACGAGGAAGCGCACTACCGCGCCACATCGATGCAGCAAGCCTTCGTCAACCTGCGCAGCGGCCGCCCGGCGCGCCTGCCGCCGCCGCGGGCCGGCTATCTGCAAGCGCTGGGCCCGCAGGAACGCGCGCTGCTCGATTCCGTGCTGTCCTGCTCGGCCATCGGCGCGCCGGACACGGTGCGTCGCCAGCTGCAGGAATTCATCGCCCGCACCGGCGCCGACGAGCTGATGATCACCTCGCAGATCTTCGACCACGCACAGCGCCTGCGCTCCTATGAAATCACGGCCGAAGTGCGACAGGGGCTGACGCTGGCCGCGGCGGGCCTGTAGGAAAAACGACCCGAGCTCAGCAGCAATTTGTGATCGCCGGTAAAATTGCGACCTGCAAATTGAAGGAGCACCCGTGAGCCAGTCCCACGCCCAGCAAGACATTTCCCCAGGCATGGTCTGGCTGTTCGCCATCGCGACCGGGCTCATCGTCGCCAACCTGTACTACGCGCAAACGCTGATCGGCCCGATCAGCCGCGCCACCGGACTCGATCCCGGCGCGGCCGGCCTGATCGTCACGCTGACGCAGATTGGCTACTGCCTCGGCCTGTTGTTCATCGTGCCGCTGGGCGACCTGCTGGAAAACCGCCGTCTGATCTTCATCGCCCTGCTGACCACGGCCGTCGCCCTGCTGGCGGCCTCGTTCACGCGCAGCGCGCCCTTGTTCCTGCTGGCGGCGTTCTGCATCGGACTCGGTTCGGTGGCGGCGCAGATCGTGGTGCCGTTCGCCGCCCACATGGCGCGGCCGGAAAAGCGCGGCCAGACCGTCGGCAAAGTGATGAGCGGCCTGTTGATGGGCATCATGCTGGCGCGTCCGGTCTCCAGCCTGGTGGCGGACGCCTTGAGCTGGCACGCCATCTTCGTCATCTCCGCCGTCGGCACCACGGCGCTGGCCTTCCTGTTGCGCGCGCGGCTGCCGCAGCGCCAGCCCGATTCGGGCCTGCACTATTTCGCCTTGCTGGGATCGATGTGGCAGCTGCTCAAGACCACGCCCATCCTGCGCCGCCGCGCCGCCTACCAGGCGTGCATGTTCGGCGCCTTCAGCCTGTTCTGGACCTGCGTCTCCTTGGAATTGACCGGCCCGCGCTTCGAGCTGAGCCAGACCGGCGTCGCCATCTTCGCGCTGGTGGGTGTGGCGGGCGCGATCGCCTCGCCGATCGCCGGCCGCCGCGCCGATCAGGGCAAGAGCCGCTCCACCACCGCCATCGCCCTGAGCTTGGGCGCGCTGGCCTTCGCCATGCCGCTGCTGATCCATTCCAGCCGCCTGGTCGACCTGGGCGTGCTGGTGCTGACCTCGATCGTGCTGGACATGGGCGTCTCGGCCAATCTGGTGACGGGACAGCGGGCCATCTTCGCGCTGCCGGCCGAGATCCGCAGCCGCCTGAACGGCCTCTACATGGCCCTATTCTTCATGGGCGGCGCGCTGGGTTCCTCGCTGGGAGGCTGGATGTTTGCCGCGCACGGCTGGAGCGGCGTACTGTGGGCCGGCCTCGCCTTCCCCCTGACCGCCCTGTGCGTGTTCGCCACCGAATAAAATCGGGGTCAAGTCTGACATTCGGACACGGCCTCTGCCGTAGCAGCGTCTACGGCAGAGGCCGTGTCCGAATGTCAGACTTGACCCCGCGCTAAGCCAGCCCGCCGAAGCGGTCGAAGAAGGCGGGTTCGGCGGCGGGGGCTGCGCTGTCCTCGCGGCGCAGCGTGGCGTCGATGTGCTGCTCGGCCGCCGCGTAGACGGCCTGGTAGATGGCCCGTGTCAGCTCGTAGGCCAGCGCGCCCGGCCACGGCGTCGGCAGCAGCTCGACCGGCAGCTGCGGATCGTGCAGCTGCACCCGGCGGTAGGCGTGGATCAGCAAGGTGCGCACCACGTAGGCTTGCTGCGGCGCCAGTGCGCCTTCGGCCTCGGCCGCCCGCACCGCCGCCAGCAGCGGCTCGAATTGCGCGATAAATTGCTGGTAGCCCTGCGCGACGCCGCTCAGGTCCCAGCCGTCGGCCACCAGGTCGCTCAAGGCGCGCCCGCTGACCTGGCGCATGGCCTTGCCCTGCACCACGAACAGCTTGCCCGCCACCCCCAGCCGCTTGAGCAGCTCGTCCAACGCCGGGCCGTCGGCCGCCGGATGGCCCATGATGCCGGGCGCGATCACGCTATAGCCTTCCCACAGCAACTCCTTGCGCACCGCGCTGCGCTCGGCCGCGTTGAGCGCGCCGTCGCCGTTGAGGATCAGTGTCCAGCTGCCGTCCCAGTGCACATTGAGCGGCGCGTAGATGCGGCGGTAGGCGTGCACGAAGCGCGCCATCGCCGGCGGCGTGATGGCGTAGGAACTGCGGCGGCCGTCGCGCTGCGCGCCCAGCCAGCCTTCCTGCGCCAGCCGGAACACTGAGGTGCGCAGCAGCCGGTCGTTGACGCCGAACGGCGCCAGCAGCTCGATCAGGCTGCCCAGCCACACCATGCCACCGTGCGGCACGATGGCGTCGCCGAAGATGGTCACCACCAGCGACTTCGAGCGCGGCGGGTCGCTGGCCAAAAATCCGGTTATCCAGTCGTTGCAATTCATGGGCAGGCATCTCTTTCTATACACACAAACAAGAGTTTACTTTGCCTGACCATCGGCGCAGCATTTATTTCACCGTCGTTGCCGACGGGATACTGATTTGTGATATGAGTCAAAAAATGCGTAGTCAAACCAAAATATGTATCGTATGATTGGCCATCAGCGATGAGGAGACAGCGATGTATGCACAAATGGTGGAGACGGGCCTGAGCACGGTCCGCACGGCGGACGACATGGCCGCCGACGAGCGCGCCTTCCAGGCCCGCATCGACGACGGCGTCAAAATCGAGGCCAAGGACTGGATGCCGGACGCCTACCGCAAGACCCTGATCCGGCAGATTTCCCAGCACGCGCACTCGGAAATCGTCGGCCAGCTGCCCGAGGGTAACTGGGTGACCCGCGCGCCCACGCTGAAACGCAAATCCATCCTGCTGGCCAAGATCCAGGACGAGGCCGGCCACGGCCTGTACCTGTACAGCGCCGCCGAGACGCTGGGCGTGTCGCGCGACGAGCTGCTCGCCGCTCTGCATTCCGGCAAAGCCAAGTACTCCAGCATCTTCAACTACCCGACCCTGTCGTGGGCCGACATGGGCGCGATCGGCTGGCTGGTCGACGGCTCGGCCATCATCAACCAGATCCCGCTGTGCCGCTGCTCCTACGGCCCGTATGCGCGCGCCATGATCCGCGTCTGCAAGGAAGAATCGTTCCACGCGCGCCAGGGCTACGACATCATGATGGCGCTGGCCAAAGGCACGCCGGAACAGAAGGCGATGGCGCAGGATGCGCTCAACCGCTGGTGGTGGCCGTCGCTGATGATGTTCGGCCCGTCCGACGCCGAATCGGTCAACAGCGCCCAGTCGGCGCAGTGGC
Source organism: Duganella violaceipulchra (assembly GCF_019166075.1). NCBI lineage: Bacteria > Pseudomonadati > Pseudomonadota > Betaproteobacteria > Burkholderiales > Oxalobacteraceae > Duganella > Duganella violaceipulchra. The sequence goes on from NZ_JAHTGR010000002.1 coordinate 338,868, forward strand.
GCATCAAGCTGTTCTCCAACGACGAACTGCGCCAGCGCATGGTCGACCAGACCGTGCCGCAAGCCGAGTATCTGGGCCTGACCGTGCCCGACCCCGACCTGAAATTCAACGCCGACACCGGCCACTACGAATTCGGCGCCATCGACTGGAGCGAGTTCCACAACGTCTTGAAGGGCAACGGCCCATGCAACCGCGAGCGCCTGCGCACCCGCGTCAAGGCCTGGGAAGACGGTGCCTGGTTCCGCGATGCGCTGGTCGCCCACGCCGACAAACACGCCACCGCCAAAGCGGCATAAGGAGATCAAGATGAGCAAAGAATGGCCACTGTGGGAAGTATTCATCCGCAGCCAGCACGGGCTGGCGCACAAACACGTCGGCAGCCTGCACGCGCCGGACGCCGAAATGGCGGTCAACAACGCGCGCGACGTCTACACCCGCCGCAATGAAGGCGTCAGCATCTGGGTGGTGCGCGCGGCCGACATCGTCGCCAGCAGCCCAGGCGACAAGGGCGCGCTGTTCGAGCCGTCCAACAGCAAGGTGTACCGCCACCCGACCTTCTTCCCGATGCCGGAAGAAGTCAAGAACCTGTAAGCGGAGTCCATCGTGCAAAACAAGGTAAATTATTTACTTCGCCTCGGCGACAACGCCCTGATCCTGAGCCAGCAGCTGTCGCAGCTGTGCGGCAAGGGCCCGGCGCTGGAAGAGGACATGGCGCTGACCAACGTCGCGCTGGACCTGCTGGGCCAGACCCGCTTGTGGTACGAGTACGCGGGCGAACTGGAAGGCGCCGGCCGCGACGAGGACAAGCTGGCCTACCACCGCGACGCCCACGACTTCAAGAACTGCCTGCTGCTGGAGCAACCGAACGGCAACTACGCCGACACCATGGTGCGCCAGTTCTTCTTCGACGCCTGGCACTACTTCCTGATCGTCGGCCTGACGCGCAGCAGCGACACGCGCATCGCCGCCATCGCCGAGAAATCGCTGAAGGAAGTGACCTACCATCTGCGCCGCAGCGGCGACCTGATCGTGCGCCTGGGCGACGGCACGGACGTCAGCCACGCCAAGACGCAAGCGGCAGTGAATGAACTTTGGATGTACAGCGGCGAAGTATTCGCCTACGACGCCATCGATGAAGCGATGGTGGCCGACGGCGTGGCCCCGGCCGCGGCCGACCTGCGCGCGCAATGGCTGGCGCACGTGGCCGAGATCCTGGGCGAAGCCACGCTGACCATGCAGCCGGCCGACGCCTGGATGCAAAGCGGCGGCAAGCAAGGCCGCCACAGCGAGCACCTGGGCTACATCCTGGCCGAGATGCAGTTCCTGCAGCGCGCCTATCCCGGCGCCACCTGGTAATCGCGAGCCAGCGCCATGACAGCCGCCGCCACCAGCACCGCCGACCGCCCGCCCGCCGCCGCCCAGGTCTGGGCCTGGCTGGCCGAGGTCTCCGACCCCGAAATTCCGGTCATCTCGATCGTCGACCTGGGCATCGTGCGCGACGTGCAGCTGGCCGCAGACGGCGCCTGCACCGTCACCATCACGCCGACCTATTCCGGCTGCCCGGCGATGCAGGTGATCGCCGACGCCATCACCGACGCGCTGCACGCCCACGGCCTGCAAGACGTGCGCCTGCAAAACCAGCTGTCGCCCGCCTGGACCACCGACTGGATGAGCGAAGAGGGCAAGGCCAAGCTGAAAGGCTACGGCATCGCGCCGCCGGCGCAGCAGGTGATCGACATCAGCGGCTTGCACGCCGGCGCCGCCATCTCGCGCCGCGCGCAGCCGCGCCTGACGGTAGCCTGTCCCAACTGCGGCTCGCACCACACCGAAATCACCAGCCAGTTCGGCTCCACGCCCTGCAAGGCCTTGTACAAATGCCTGGACTGCCGCGAGCCCTTCGACTACTTCAAGTGCCACTAAAAAGATCATGAGCAAATTCCACCCGCTGACCGTCTCGCAAGTGCGCAATGAAACGCGCGACACCATCGCCGTCACCTTCGCCGTGCCGCCCGAGCTGCAAGAGAACTTCAGATTCCAACAAGGCCAGCACCTGACGCTGCGCGCCCAGATCGGCGACGAAGACGTGCGCCGCTCGTACTCGATCTGCTCCGCCGTTCAGGAAGGCGCGCTGCGCGTGGCCATCAAGCGCACCCAGGGCGGCCTGTTCTCCAGCTGGGCCAACGACACCATCAAGCCCGGCATCACGCTCGACGTGATGCCGCCGATGGGCCACTTCAACGTGCCGCTGGACGTCGCCAACCACAAGCACTACCTGGCCTTCGCCGCCGGCAGCGGCATCACGCCCATCCTGTCGATCATCAAGACCACGCTGGCGGCCGAGCCGCACAGCCGCTTCACGCTCTTCTACGGCAACCGCGCCTCGTCCTCGGTGATCTTCAAGGACGAGCTGTCCGACCTGAAGGACACCTACATGGAGCGCCTCAAGCTGGCCTATGTGATGAGCCGCGAGCAGCAGGACATCGAACTGTTCAACGGCCGCATCACCAAGGAGAAGGCGGCGCAGTTCCTCAAGCACTGGGCGTGGGTGGAAGACATCGACGTCGCCTTCATTTGCGGTCCGGAAGACATGATGCTCGGCGTCTCGGAAGCCCTGCAGGAAGCCGGCATGCCGAAGTCGCAGATCAAGATCGAGCTGTTCGCCGCCAGCATCCCCAAGCACCAGCACAAGCCGCGCGCCATCGACCCGCAAGCGGGCCGCCACGAAACCGAAGTCACGGTTATCCTGGACGGCAACGCCACCAGCTTCACCATGGACCAGGACAAGGAATCGCTGCTCGACGCGGGCCTCAAGGCCGGCATCGACATGCGCTACTCCTGCAAGGGCGGCGTGTGCTCGACCTGCCGCTGCAAACTGCTCGAAGGTAAGGTCGACATGGACGTCAACTACGCGCTGGAAGACTACGAGATCGCACGCGGCTATGTGCTGAGCTGCCAGAGCTTCCCCATCACCGACAAAGTCGTTATCGACTTCGATCAGGCCGAATAAAAAAACATCCCACCGGAGACGCCATGAACTACGAGAACATCCTCTTCGACATCACCGACGGCGTCGCCACGCTGACGCTGAACCGCCCCGATAAGCTCAACAGCTTCACCCAGGCCATGCACGAGGAAGTGCGCCACGCCATGCACAAGGTCAGCCACGACAAGAGCGTGCGCGTGTTCGTGCTGACCGGCGCCGGCCGCGGCTTCTGCGCCGGCCAGGATCTGTCGGATCGCTCGGTGGAGCCGGGCGCCCGTCCGGTCGACCTGGGCGATTCGGTGGAAAAGAACTACGCCCCGCTGGTGCTGGCGCTGCGTGCCTTGCCGATGCCGGTGATCTGCGCCGTCAACGGCGTGGCCGCCGGCGCCGGCGCCAACATCGCGCTGGCCTGCGACATCGTGCTGGCCGCCAAATCCGCGTCCTTCGTCGAAGTGTTCTGCAAACTTGGCCTGATCCCCGACACCGGCGGCACCTACTTCCTGCCACGCCTGATCGGCAGCGCGCGCGCCATGGGCCTGGCCATGCTGGGCGAAAAGCTCAGCGCGGAAAAAGCCGAGTCCTGGGGCCTGATCTGGAAGGCCGTGCCGGACGACGAACTGGCCACCGAAACGCAGGCCATGGCGCGCCACTTCGCCACCGCCCCGACCAAGGGACTGGCCTTCACCAAACAAGCCTTGCATTGCAGCCCGCACAATTCGCTGCAACAGCAGCTGGCGCTGGAATGCGAAATGATGAGCGAACTGGGTCGCAGCGACGACTACCGCGAAGGCGTGGCCGCCTTCATGGAAAAGCGCGCGCCGCAATTCAAGGGGAAATAAGATGGCAGCTCTCCATACCGACCGCGCGGTCGCCGTCATCGGCAGCGGCGCCATGGGCGCGGGCATCGCGCAGGTGGCCGCCGTCGCCGGCTACACCGTCAAGTTGTTCGACACCCGGCCGGAAGCCGTGGCCAAGGCCATGTCCGACATCGCCGCCGCGCTGAACAAGCTGGTGGCCAGGGAGCGCATGAGCGCCGTCGATTGCGCCGCCGCCATCGCCCGCGTGCGGGCGGCCCTCACGCTTAACGACATCGCCGGCTCCGCGCTGGTGGTCGAGGCCATCGTCGAGAACCTCGACGTCAAGCGCGGCCTGTTCGCCGAGCTGGAAGCCATCGTGGCCGACGACTGCATCCTGGCCACCAACACCTCGTCGATTTCGGTCACCGCCATCGCCGCCAAGCTGCGCGTGCCGGCGCGGCTGGTGGGCATGCACTTCTTCAATCCGGTGCCGTTGATGGCGCTGGTCGAAGTGATCAGCGGCCTGGCCACCGACGCCGCCGTCGCGCAAACCGTGTACGACACCGCCGCCGCGTGGGGCAAGCAGCCGGTGCACGCCAAATCCACGCCGGGCTTCATCGTCAACCGCGTGGCGCGGCCGTTCTACGCCGAAGGCTGGCGCCTGCTGAACGAGCGGGCCGCCGACGCCGCCACTATCGACGCGGTCATGCGCGATTGCGGCGGCTTCCGCATGGGGCCCTTCGAGCTGATGGACCTGATCGGCCATGACGTCAACTTCTCGGTCACGCAATCGGTGTTCGGCGCCTACTTCAACGATCCGCGCTTTACGCCGTCGGTGCTGCAGCAGGAGATGGTCAACGCCGGTTTCCTCGGCCGTAAATCTGGCCGTGGCTTCTACCATTACGGCGATGCCGCCCCCGCCGTGCCGCAACCGCAGGCGGAAGCAGCGCAGCCGAAGCCGGAATTCGCCAGCTACACCATCGAGCCGGGTGCTGCGGTCGGCCCATCGCATGCCGTCGGCGGCGCGGTGTGCGACGCATTGGCGGCCCGCCTGCGCGCGTCCGGCATCAACATCTCGCACCGCAAGACGCCGGAAGTGCGCAGCCACGTCGCCGGCACCGACGACGCGCCGGCGTTCCACTGCAACGGCGCCGCCATCTACCTGACCGACGGCCGCAGCGCCACCCAGCGCGCGCATGACAGCCATCATCCGGACACGGTGCTGTTCGACCTGGCGCTGGACTACGCCACCGCCAAGCGCATCGCCGTCAGCTGCGCGGATCAGTGCGCGCCTGCGGCCTTCAACGCCGTGGTGGGGCTGTTCCAAGCGGCCGGCTTCACCGTCACGCGGCTGGACGACGTGCCCGGCCTGGCCGTCATGCGCACCGTCGCCATGCTGGCCAACGAGGCGGCGGACGCCGTCAACCAGGGCGTCTGCAGCGCCCACGCGGCGGACATCGCCATGCAGAAGGGCGTCAATTATCCACGCGGCCCGCTGGCCTGGGCGGATGCGGTGGGCATCGGCCAGATCGTTGCCGTGCTGTCCAACCTGGCCGCAGGCTATGGCGAGGACCGCTACCGCGTGTCGCCTCTGCTGCGTCGCAAGCAGGCGGCAGGAGGGCGTTTCCATGACTAAGACCGCCATGCTGGCCTCCGCGCTCGACGTCGAAGAAGCACAGGCGCTGGCGCAAGCCGTGGGCGCCGCCATGTTCGAGAGCGACCCGGCCTCGCAGGGACTGGGCATGAAGATCGACGCCATCGCGCCCGGCCACGCCCGCATGTCGATGCCGGTGCGCGCCGACATGTTGAACGGCCATGGCAGCTGCCACGGCGGTTTCATTTTCACGCTGGCCGACAGCGCCTTCGCCTTCGCCTGCAATAGCCACAACCTGACCACCGTGGGTGCGGCCTGCACCATCGACTACCTCGCGCCCGCCCGCCTGCACGACGTGCTGACCGCCGACGCGACCGAGCAGGCGCTGGCCGGCAAGAGCGGTGTCTACGACGTCAAGGTCACCAACCAGGACGGCCGCACCGTCGCGCTGTTCCGGGGGAAGTCGCACCGGGTCAGCGGTCATATACTGCCGCAGCACGCCGAGTAAAGAGGAGACACCGATGGTCCAACGCATCCCCGCGCCGTCCGATCTGGAACCGATCGAACGCGCCAGCAAGGACGAGCTGCAAGCGCTGCAACTGGAGCGCATGAAGTGGTCGCTCAAGCACGCCTACGATAACGTGGCCCATTACCGCGCCGCGTTCGACGCCGCCGGCGTCCATCCCGACGACCTGCACACGCTGGCCGACCTGGCCAAGTTCCCCTTCACCGGCAAGAAGGAACTGCGCGACAACTACCCGTTCGGCATGTTCGCCGTGCCGCAGGAGCAGGTGGTGCGCGTGCACGCCTCCAGCGGCACCACCGGCAAGCCGACCGTGGTCGGCTACACCCAGAACGACATCGACACCTGGGCCAACGTGGTGGCGCGTTCGATCCGCGCCGCCGGCGGCCGTCGCGGCGACATGGTGCATATCTCCTACGGCTACGGCCTGTTCACCGGCGGCCTGGGCGCGCACTATGGCGCCGAACGGCTGGGCTGCACGGTGATCCCGATGTCCGGCGGCCAGACCGAAAAGCAGGTGCAGCTGATCGAGGACTTTAAGCCATCCATCATCATGGTCACGCCGTCGTACATGTTGAACATCATCGAAGAGTTCCAGCGCCAGGGCCTGGACCCTGCCGCCAGCTCGCTCAAGGTCGGCATCTTCGGCGCCGAGCCGTGGACCGACGCCATGCGCAGGGAGATCGAACAACGCGCCGGCATCGACGCGGTGGACATCTACGGCCTGTCCGAAGTGATGGGCCCCGGCGTCGCCAGCGAGTGCATCGAGAGCAAGGACGGCCCGGTGATCTGGGAAGACCATTTCTACCCCGAGATCATCGACCCCGAAACCGGCGAGGTGCTGCCGGACGGCGCGGAGGGCGAGCTGGTATTCACCTCGCTGAGCAAGGAAGCGTTGCCCATCATCCGCTACCGCACGCGCGACCTCACACGGCTGCTGCCGGCCACTTCGCGCTCGATGCGCCGCATCGGCAAGATCACCGGCCGCTCGGACGACATGCTGATCATCCGCGGCGTGAACGTGTTCCCGTCGCAGATCGAAGAACTAATACTCAAGATGCCTAAACTGGCGCCGCAATACCAGCTGGTGATCAGCCGCGACGGCCATCTCGACAAACTGGACGTGCTGGCCGAGCTGCGGCCGGGCGTCGCCGACAGCGAGACTGAAGTGCTGGCGCGCGAGCTTGAACACCACATCAAAACCTACGTCGGCGTCACCACCAAGGTGCGCCTGCTGGCCCCCAACGGCATCGAGCGCACATTGACGGGCAAGGCCCGCCGCGTGGTCGATCAGCGCCCAAAACCTTAAGGAGATTCCGTGAACGACGCTTTCATCTGTGACGCCATCCGCACCCCATTCGGCCGCTACGGCGGCGCCCTCGGCGGCGTGCGCGCCGACGACCTGGCCGCGCTGCCCATCGCCGCGCTGATCGCCCGCAATCCCGGCGTGGACTGGTCCAAGGTCGATGACGTCTACTATGGCTGCGCCAACGGCGCCGGTGAGGACAACCGCAACGTCGGCCGCATGGCCGCGCTGCTGGCCGGCCTGCCGGTCGAGGTACCCGCCAACACCATCAACCGCCTGTGCGGCTCCAGCCTGGACGCGGTCGGCATCGCCGCGCGTTCGATCAAGGCCGGCGAAGCGCAGCTGGTGATCGCCGGCGGCGTCGAAAGCATGACGCGCGCGCCTTTCGTCATGGGCAAGGCCGATAGCGCGTTTTCGCGCGCAGCCAAGATCGAGGACACCACCATCGGCTGGCGCTTCGTCAATCCGCTGATGAAGGCCATGCACGGCATCGACAGCATGCCGGAGACGGCCGAAAACGTCGCCCAGGAATTCAACATCAGCCGCGCCGACCAGGATGCATTCGCAGTGCGCAGCCAGCAGCGCTGGGCCGCCGCCCATGCTGCCGGTGTGTTCAAGGACGAAATCGTGCCGGTCACGCTGGTGCAAAAAAAAGGCGATCCGAAGATTGTCGACACCGACGAGCATCCGCGCCCGGATACCACGGTGGAGATGCTGGCCAAGCTGAAAGGCGTGGTCAAGCCGGATGGCAGCGTCACGGCCGGTAACGCCTCCGGCGTCAACGACGGGGCTTGTGCGATTTTGCTGGCATCTGCCGCCGCCGCCGAGCAGTACGGCCTGCGCAAGCGCGCCCGCGTACTGGGCATGGCGACCGCCGGCCTGGCGCCGCGCATCATGGGCTTTGGTCCGTCGCCGGCGTCGAAGAAGGTGCTGGCGCAGGTTGGCCTGACGATCGAACAGATGGACGTCATCGAATTGAACGAAGCCTTTGCGGCGCAGGGCCTGGCCGTCACGCGCGATCTCGGCCTGGCCGATGACGCGGCGCACGTCAATCCGAACGGCGGCGCCATCGCCATCGGCCATCCGCTCGGCGCATCGGGTGCGCGGCTGGTGCTGGCGGCGCTGAACCAGCTGGAACGCACCGGCGGCCGTTACGCGCTGTGCACCATGTGCATCGGCGTCGGCCAAGGCATCGCCCTCGTCATCGAACGCGTGTAAAGCGCAGGAGCGCCGTTATGGTCAAAGTCTACGAAATCAACGGCGTCACGCCGGTGGTCCACCCGACCGCCTACGTGCATCCCAGCGCGGTGCTGATCGGCGACGTTATCGTCGGCCCGCGCTGCTACGTCGGTCCGCTGGCCGCGCTGCGCGGCGACTTCGGCCGCCTGATCCTGGAGGAGGGCGCCAACCTGCAAGACACCTGCGTCATGCACGGCTTCCCCGGCGCCGACACGGTGGTCGAGCGCGACGGCCATATCGGCCACGGCGCCGTGCTGCACGGCTGCCGCATCGGCCGCAACGCCCTGGTCGGCATGAACAGCGTGGTGATGGACAACGCCGTCATCGGCGCCGACAGCATCGTCGCCGCCATGAGCTTCGTCCGTGCCGGCATGCAGGTGCCGCCGCGCAGCCTGGTGGTCGGCACGCCGGCCAAGGTGGCGCGTGAACTGCGCGACGACGAGATCAAATGGAAGACCGAGGGCACCGGCCAGTACCAGGAACTGGCGGTGCGCTCCATGAACACCATGCGCGAAGTGGAAGCGCTGACCGCAGTGGAACCGGACCGCAAGCGCATCGAGTGGGAAAGCTCGCTACCGCTGCACCTGCACAAAAACGCCCAAGCATAATCAACGGAGAGTTAAACATGGCATCAACCCTGCAAAGCTGGATCGGCGGCCGATGGATCGGCGCCGAAGCGTCTGCACCGCTGCACAGCGCCTTGAACAACGCGCTGATCTACCACACCCACGCCGAGAAGATCGACTTCGACGAAGCCGTCACCTACGCCCGCAAGACCGGCGTGCCGGCGCTGATGAAGATGGACTTCCAGCAGCGCGCCGCGCGCCTGAAGGCATTGGCGCTGTACCTGGCCAGCCGCAAGGAAGAGCTGTACGCGATCTCGCACCTGACCGGCGCCACCCGCGCCGACAGCTGGGTCGACATCGAAGGCGGCACCGGCACGCTGTTCGCCTACGCCAGCATGGGCAGCCGCGAGCTGCCGTCGTCGAACGTGCTGCACGAAGGCCCGGCCATGGCGCTGGGTAAAAACGGCGGCTTCTCCGGCACCCACATCCTGGTGCCGCGCGGCGGCCTGGCGGTGCACATCAACGCCTTCAACTTCCCGATCTGGGGCCTGCTGGAGAAGTTCGCGCCCAGCTTCCTGGCCGCCATGCCGTGCATTGGCAAGCCCGCCTCCGCCACCAGCTACCTGACCGAAGCGCTGGTGCGCATGATGAACGATTCCGGCCTGCTGCCGGAAGGCGCGCTGCAACTGGTCATCGGCAGCACCGGCGACCTGCTGGACCGTTTGGGCGGCGCCGACGTCGTCACCTTCACCGGTTCGGCCGATACCGCCGCCAAGCTGCGCACCAACCGCAACCTGATCGCCAACTCGGTGCCGTTCACCGCCGAAGCGGATTCGCTCAACTGCGCCATCCTGGCGCCGGACGTCACGCCGGACGATGTCGAGTTCGACCTGTTCGTCAAGGAAGTGGCGCGCGAGATGACCGGCAAGGCCGGCCAGAAATGTACCGCCATCCGCCGCATCATCGTGCCGGAAAATATGGTGGACGCGGTCGGCGCGCGCCTGCGCGAGCGCCTGGCCAAGGTCAGCATCGGCGATCCGTCGGTGGAAGGCGTGCGCATGGGCGCCCTCGCATCCAAGGACCAGCAGCGCGACGTCGCCGAGCGCGTCGAACTGCTTGCGCGCGGCAACGAGGTGCTGTTCAGTGAACGCGACGGATTCAAGTTGATCGGTGACGGCGTCGCCAACGGCTCCTTCTACTCGCCGACGCTGCTGCTGTGCCGCGACGGCATGCGCAACGACGCGGTCCACGACATCGAAGCCTTCGGCCCGGTCAGCACCATCATCAGCTACAACGGCATCGATGAAGCGCTGGCGCTGGCCGCGCGCGGCAAGGGCTCTTTGGTCTCCACGCTGGTGACCAAGGAGCCGGCCATCGCCGCCTACGCCGTGCCGATGGCGGCCGCCTCGCACGGCCGCGTGCTGATCCTGGAACGCGAAGCGTCGGTCGATTCGACCGGCCACGGCTCGCCGCTGCCGCAGCTGAAGCACGGCGGCCCTGGCCGCGCCGGTGGTGGCGAGGAGCTGGGCGGCATCCGCGCCGTGCGCCACTTCCTGCAACGCGCCGCAGTGCAAGGCTCGCCGACCATGCTGGCCGCCGTCACCGGCGAGTACGTGCGCGGCGCCAAGGTGCAGGAAAGCGAAGTCCATCCGTTCCGCCGCTATTTCGAAGACCTGAAGATGGGCGACTCGCTGCTGACGCACCGCCGCACCGTGACCGAGGCGGACATCGTCAACTTCGGCGGCGTCTCCGGCGACTACTTCTATATGCACTTCGACGACATCGCCGCCAGGGACACACAGTTCGGCAAGCGCATCGCGCACGGCTACTTCGTGCTGTCGGCCGCTGCTGGCTTGTTCGTCTCGCCGGCGCCTGGTCCGGTGCTGGCCAACTACGGCCTGGACAACCTGCGCTTCATCACGCCGGTGGCCATCGGCGACACCATCCGCGCGCGCCTGACCTGCAAACGCAAAGTGGACCGCAACCGCACCGACGACAAAGGCATTGGCCAGGGCGTGGTCGCGTGGGACGTGCAGGTGACCAACCAGAACGACGAACTGGTGGCCAGCTACGACATTCTGACGTTGGTGATGAAACGTAGCTAAGGTAGCAGTCGCGCCGGGACGGGATAGTCCCGGCGCGCGAGGTGTTACTTGCGCAGGCCGAACGGATCGTCGATGCTGTGCGCCGGTTCGGTGAACCACTTTGGACCGTTCTCCGTCATGTAGAAATGGTCCTCGTGGCGTACGCCGAATTCGCCGGGGATGCAGATCATCGGCTCGTTCGAGAAGCACATGCCCACGTCCAGCGGCGTCTTGTCGCCGCCGACCAGATATGGCCACTCATGGATATCGAGGCCGATGCCGTGGCCGGTGCGGTGCGGCAGGCCTGGCAGCTTGTAGCCGGGACCGAAGCCGTCCGCCTCCAACGAACGGCGTGCGGCCATGTCCACCTGCTCGCACGGCACGCCCAGCTGCGCCGCGTTGAAGGCCGCCGCCTGCGCCGCCTTTTCGCTGTTCCACACCGAACGCTGACGCGCGCTGATTTCGCCGTACACATAGGTGCGCGTGATGTCGGAAATGTAGTTGTGCAGTTTGCAGCCTGTATCGATCAGCACAGTGTCGCCCGGTTGCAACGTTTGCACATAGCTCACACCATGCGGATAGGCGGTCGCCTCGCCGAACAGCACAATCACGAAGTAGGAACCGGAAGCGCCGACCTTGCGGTGCGCGCGGTTGATGAACTCTTCCACTTCAACGGTGGTGATCCCCTCGCGCAGCATGCTGGCGGTGGCCACGTGCACGGCCAGGGTCATGTCCTTGGCGCGCTGCATCAGCGCGATTTCGTTGGCGGACTTGCGGGTGCGGCAGTGGGCCGTGACCTTGCCGGCGTTTTCCAATGCGTAGCCATCGGCCAGCGGACGGATGCCGTCGTAGATGAAGAAAGCCGCGCTCTCGCAGATGCCGACGCGCGGCGCAACGTCGCCCGCAGCCGCTGGCGCGATGCCCATGCGCTTGAGCGTGTCGACGAACAGCTGGTACGGGCTCTCATGTTCGTGCCAGGTATTGACGTTCCCCTCGACCAGCATGAAGTCCTTCAGCGTACTTTCTTCGAAAGCGGGGGCGATGTATTCCACCGCGCCGCTGGCCGGCAGGATGGCGCCGACCATGCGCTCGCTGGCATGCCACTTGGTGCCGGTGAAGTAGGTCATGTTGGAGCCGGCGTTGACGTAGATCGCCGCGATGCCCTGGTCGCGCATGTAAGCCTGCGCGCGCGCCAGCCGCTGGTGGTGTTCGTCCTTGCCGATGGGGACCGCGCCTGCGGTCATGTCGGACAGCGAGGCTAAGGCCTCTTCCATGGTTTTTCCGCCAATAGTCATTTTTATATCCCTGAATTGATTTGCGTGACCGCGCGGATCTTTGTCTGCGCCAGCCGACGATCATAACAGTTTTGCCCCCGCCGCAAAGTCACAGAGAGGTAATACGCCAATGCTAGTGTGCCGAATTCCGCATCCACTTTCAGGACTCACCATCATGTCGCTTGCCTCCCATTTTCGTCCACGCCAATTGCTGATCCCGACCGCCATTGCCGTCCTGCTGAGCGCCGTTGCCTGCGGCGGCGACCAAGCCGCAGCCGTCGTCGTGCCGCCGATTCAGAGCGGCCGCTGGATCGCCGGCGACCTGCACACCCACACCACGCAGTCGCCCGATACGGACATCAGCCAGACGCTGGACAAGGTGCTGGGCAAGGCCTTCACCACGTATGGCCTGGACTGGATGGCGGTCAGCAACCACCTGCGCCTGTCGTCGCGCGACGAGAAGGGCGGGCCGCTGCCAACGCCGATTCCGCTGTCGCTCGGCGTCGAGCGCTATGAGATCCCGCGCGTGCAGGCCTTGCAGGCGGCCGGCACTTACGCCGACAAGTTGATCTTCTCCGGCTTCGAGTGGGATATGCCGACCCATGACCACATCGGCATCGGCCTGTTCGAGGGCGGCGACAAGCTGGCCTCCAGCACCAAGGGCATGAAGGAGTTCGAGTACCTGTTCACCACCCGCGACGCGGCGCTGTTCGATGCGGTCGATGTCGCCGCATGGAAGGCCAAGTACGGAACCACCCGCTACAACGCCACCGCCGACGACGCGCTGAAGGCCATCAGCTGGCTGAAGGACAACTACCCGGACACCAGCTACGCCGTGGTCAATCACCCGTCGCGCAACAAGGGCAGCTACACCATCGACGACTTCCGCCGCTTCAACGACATCGCGCCGAATATCATGTTCGCCATCGAAGGCATGGTCGGCAACCAGATGGAGCCGGACCGCGGCGGCTACACGGCCGCCTACACGCCGGAGAACACGCCGCTGCGCGCCTACGGCGGCGTGGACTACATCGTGGCCAAGGTCGGCGGCACGTGGGATGCGCTGCTGGGCGAAGGCCGCCGCATCTGGAACCTGACCGATTCGGACACCCACTTCAAAATCGTTGGCGGCAGCAGCAGCGGCTACTTCCCCGGCGAGTACGCGAAGAACTACGTCTTCAACAGCGCCCAGGGCAAGCCGGCCGCCAGGGACCTGCTGCAAGGTCTGCGCTCCGGCAAAATGTTCTCGGCCTACGGGGACCTGATCAACGCGCTGGACTTCAACCTGGCCAGCAAGGACGACCGCAAGGAGATGGGCGGGGAACTGAAGGTGGCCAGCGGCGACAAGGTGACGATCACGATCCGCTTCAAGTCGCCGGCCCGGAACAACTACGAGAAGCCGGTCGACAGCGGCGCCGCCGCCAACGTCAAGCCGGTGGTCGATCACGTCGACCTGATCGTCGGCGACGTCAACGCCAGGGCCACGCCGGGCAGCGCGGCCTACAGCGTGGCCACCAACGCCAGCACGCGCGTGGTGAAGCGCTTCACCAGCGCGGACTGGAAGGTGGATGCGGACGGCTACTTCAGCATCAGCTACGAGACCACCGCCAGCAAGAACCAGTACTACCGCCTGCGCGGCACCAACCTTGGCGCCGATGTCGCCGGCCTGACCCAGGACGGCGAACCGCTGGCGGACCAGCGCACCGGCACCACCGACAACACCGCGCGCTTCAACGACATCAACGACCGTAACTACCGCAGCCTGTGGTTCTACTCGAACCCGGTGTTCGTCAGCCAGCGCTGATTACTTCGTTATCAGGCTGACTTTGTCGAGCACGAAGGAGGTCTGCTTGGAGCGGTCCTCCCGCATGGCGAACGACAGCGTTACGGTCTGGCCCTTGAAGGCGGCCAGGTCGTAGCTGCGGATCTGGTAGCCGTCGGCGGCGTCGAGGTTGGACCAGGTGGCCAGCGTGCGCAGCACGGAGCCGGTGCCGCTCCGCACGGTGACGACCAGCCGGTCGTAAATCGTGGGCTTGGTTTCATCGGTGTCGATATGCAGCGCGAAGGTCAACATCGCCGACGTGGCGTTCGACGGTATCGTCACGGACTGGGTCAGCACTTCGATCGCGTAGAAGCCGTTGCCGCCCAACCAGGCGTAGCGCGTGCCTTCGTACGCCGGCTGGTCGGCGAAGCTGCCGATCACGCCGGTGCTGCCGTGCCATCCCGTGGTGCCGTTTTCAAAGCCGCCGTTGGTCACGCGTTCGGTGCCGCCACCGCCGGCGATGACGGTCAGTGTCGCCTTGGCCGAGGTGGCGCTCTTGGGTGGCGATGCCGCGTCGCTGACGACCGCGTTGAACATCGCGCCGTTGTCGGCGATCTGCGCCGTCAGCGAGTAGCTGGCCGCCGCCGCGCCGGCGATCTCGGCGCCGTTGCGGTACCACTTGTAGGCATAGGGCGGCGTGCCGCCGCTGGCGCCCACGCTGAACGAGGCGGTCGCGCCGGGCGCCACGGTCACGCTGGCCGGCTGCGTGGTGATCGAGACATCGCCGCCGGACGTGCCGCCTTCGTCGACGTCGGCGCCGACGTTGATCGCCGCGTAGGCGCGCTGCACGGCGATGGCCTCTTTCGATCCGGCGCCGTACAGCTCCTGCGCGGAAGCGAGCACCTTGGCGCGCGCGTCGGCGTAGTTGGTCGACGAAGTGAACTTGGTGGTGTTCGCCTTGAACCAGATGCGGTAGGCCTTGTCGTTGCCCACGCCCGTCATCGCGGCGGGGCTCTTCACCAGGTATTTGCTGTAGTAGTCGGACGCGGGATCGCTGCTGGAGCCCTGCGACAGGAAGTAGAACATGCGGTTATTCGGTCCGCTGGAGTAGTGCACGTCCAGGTATTTGATGGTGCTGCTCCATGCATCGGGACTTTGGCCGTCCTTGCTCGGCTTGTACATCCAGCGCAGCGGCTGGCCGGTCTTGCTGATCTCCGTGCCCATCATCCAATCGTTGCCGGTGGCCGGTATCACGGCGCCGGTGCCGCCCGCGCGCGCGTAGGCTTCCACCATTTCGCCGCCGATGTCGGAGTTCGATTCATTCAGGCCGCCCGATTCGCCGGAGTAGGTCAGGTCCGAGGTCGACGCGGTCACGCCGTGCGACATCTCGTGGCCGATCACGTCGATGGAACCCAGGCTGTAGAAGCTGTTGCCGTCGCCGATGTACATGCACTTGCAGCTATCGTCGTAGAAGGCGTTGTCGTAGGACGTGTCGACGTGGGCGGCGATGTAGGTGGCGGTGTTGTTGCCGTCCAGCGAATGCCAGCCCAGCGCGTTCTTGTTGGCGTCGTAGGTGTTCATCAGCCCCCACAAGGCGTTGACGGCGGCGGTCTGGCCGTTGGCATTGGTGGTGCTGCCGCCGTTGATGTACTGCTTGCCGTCGCCCCAGGTGTTGCCGCTGTTGGTATAGATGCTGCCGGGATCGGGATTGTTGGCCGAGCTGTGATCGGCGTTGGTGATCGCCATGCCGCCGAATTTTCCGCCGACGCCGCGCGAGTCGTCCAGCATCTGATAGCTGGCGCCGGACAGCGTGGTATTGATCGGCACCACGCCGTTGTATTGGCTGTTGCCGGTGCCGACCACCGTTTTCAGCGCCTGCCACTGCGCGATGATGGCGCCGGTTTTCGCGTTGACGACGGTGTCGTAGTAGATTGGTTTGCCGTCTTCGGCCAGGCGCAGCTTGACGTAGTAGGCCAGCTGGTAGCTGTCCACCACCTCGTCCACGTCCAGCGCATTGAGCTCGGACTCCGGCTTGTTCACCGCCGACGGCAGGCGCACCGTTTTCATGACCGGGTAGATCAGCAGTTCGGCGCTGGGCGGCCAGCGGTTGGTGCCGCGCGGTGCGATGGAGTTGGCGGCCACGGTAATGGCGTCGTTGGCGCTCAACGTCGGCACTTGGTCGCTGATGGAGGCGGGCGCCAGGCCGGTGGCCAGCTGGCCGCGCCGGTCGGCGGTCGAAACGCTGACGATCTGGCCGGCGGCGTTGGTGACCACCACCGACTCCGAACCGAACACCCGCAAGCCTTTGTAGGTGTGCTGGGCGCGGACGATCCTTTGTCCGACCACGCCCGGATGCAGGCTGCTGATGCGGAAGCTCAGGTCGGGCGGGACGCCGCGCGCGGCGTCCATCGCCGCCAGTTGCGCGACCAGGCCGGAGCTGTCCTGCGGCGTGAGCGTGTTGACCGGAGGGGCCATCAGTTGGTCTGCCGCGAGCGTCGCGGTGGCGGCCATCAGCGCGGTCGCGGCGGCGACGGCGGTGGTGGCGGTTAGCAGGCGTGTACGCAGGATCATCTCATCCTCCCAAGTTCGACCATTCCAGCTGGCATCGAATGATGTCGCCGATTCCGCGTGGCGGATGAATCACGCTAGATCGTGGACGGCTTGGGGGTTCTGTCCCATATCAACAAATTCGCAACCAGTCAGCGTTTGGCTTCCGCATTCTGCGGCACGATGAACAGGTCATAGGGATAGGCGAATATCCAGTCGGCGTAGCGCGGCTTTTTCGCCAGGCCGGCGTCGTCGTCGTCGAAGTTGTCCTGCTTGATGGGGCGCTTGGTGGAGGTCGAGCGGATGCCGACGATGCGGCCCTGCTGCAGCACCAGCGCCCAATCGGGCTTGCCGGTGATCGGGTCGTTGTACAGCCGGCGCAGGTGGCGCTTGGCGTTGGGGAAGCGCGGGTCTTTCAGCAGCTCCTCCAGCGTCAGCGGATACTGTCCGGCGCCATTGGCCTTGTTGTAGGCTTCCAGCGCGTGGCGGAACTCGTGGCCGATGAACAGCAGCTCGCGCTCCTTGTCGCGCCGCATGGCGGTCGCATACAGGTCGGCGGCGATGGTCAGGCCGACGCCCATGAAGGCCACCAGCATCAGCGTCCACAGATAGGCGAAGCCGCCTTGCCGCCTAGAGCTGCTCGAACGGGACGCCATCGCGGGTCTTTCCTTTGGCGCCGCTGCGGATGTCGGCCACGCCGGGTTTGTCGGCGTCGACCGATGGCAGCAGCTGCCAGGTGGTGGCCGATTCCGTCACCGGGTCCAGCGGCACCTTGCGGAAGTAGCGCTGCGTGACCAGGTCCGCCAGCGCCGCGGGGTACTCGCCACGGTCGGCATAGTATTTGTCGATGCCGCTGCGGAGCACTTGCAGGTTCTCCCGCAGCGCCACTTCCTTCGATTTGTCGACCGAGCTGAAATAGCGCGGCAGCGCGATCGTGAGCAGCAGCGAAATGATCGCCAGCACCACCAGCAGTTCGACCAGTGTGAATCCCTTGTTGCGCTTCATGGCGTCACCATTGTTTGAGGGGGATGCCGTTCAGTCCCATGATGGCGGAGCGGGAGCTGATGTCGAATACGTCCTCGCCTTCGGACGGGTTGTCCGGCGG
The DNA here is from genome assembly GCF_019166075.1 of Duganella violaceipulchra. Taxonomy (NCBI): domain Bacteria; kingdom Pseudomonadati; phylum Pseudomonadota; class Betaproteobacteria; order Burkholderiales; family Oxalobacteraceae; genus Duganella; species Duganella violaceipulchra. The sequence continues at coordinate 356,648 of NZ_JAHTGR010000002.1, forward strand.
CGAGGCGTAGGAGCGAACCGCCCAGCCGCCGCCGGCGGCGCTGCTGGCGAAGCCGTTGCCGTTGCCGTCGGCAGGCGCGAACGGGTCGCGCGGTATGCGGCGCAGGAAGTACATGTTCTGCTTGCGCGGGCTGCGCTGGTCCGGCACGCCGGCGACCAGGTCCTCCAGCTTTTTCGGATAGCCGGATTCGCCCATCGTCAGCTTGATGCGACCGTTGTCGGCGGCGCGCTTGTAGGCGTCGATGGCTTCGCGGATCTCGATCAGCGCGGCGCGCAGTTGGTGTTCTTTTTCGCGTTGCAGCGCCACCTGCGCCATCGGCGCCGCCACCATCGCCAGCGTGGCGAGGATGGACAGCGTAATCATCAACTCGATGAAGGTGAAGCCGCGTTGAGCCTTGCGCAGCATGGCTATTGGCCTTTCTTCGGCGGCGTGTAGGGAACGGGGTTGACCGGTTCCGGCTTGGCTGGCGGCGTTGGCGGAGCATCGCCGCCGGTCATGCCCGAACTGCCGGCTGGCGCCAGGGCCGGTGCGGCTTCGCGTGGCGTGGGTGCCATGTCCGCCGCCGTATCGGGCACGGAGGCCAGCGTGCTGCCCAACTGGCTGCGGCCGCCGATATCGGATTCGGTGCCGGAGTTGAACTCCGCCGCCGACAATTCCGGCCGGCGGATGGAGCGCAGCACGCGCGGCGTGATCGACAACACGATCTCGCTGCGGGTGGAGTCGTCCTTCTGGGTGCCGAACAGGCGGCTCAGCACCGGCAGCTCGCCCACGCCGGGCACCTTGTTTGCGGTGGTGCGGTCCTCGTCGCTGATCAGGCCCGCCAGCACCTGCGTCTCGCCATCCTTCAGGCGCAGCACGGTGGCGGCGCTGCGGGTGCCGATCTGGTAAGCCTGGGTGCCGGATTTGCTGACGATCTCCTTGACCACGCTGCTGACCTCCAGATTGATCTTGATCGCCACTTCGTCGTCGAGGTAGATGTTCGGCTCCACGTCCAGCTTCAGGCCCACGTCCACGTAGTTCACGCTGTCGGAGCTGACGCCGTTGTTGGTGGTGACGGTAATGACCGGCACGCGGTCGCCGATCAGCACCTTGGCCTTGTCCTTGTTGCGCACGCGGATGCGCGGATTGGCCAGGATATTGCTGTCGGTGTCGTTCTTGTTGGCGTTGATGGTGACGGTGCCGAAGCCCAAGCCGATGGTGCTGCCGTTGATCTTGCGCAGGTCGCCCACGTTCAGCGCGCCGTATGGGCCGCTGCCCAGCAGGGTCAGGCCGACGGTGTCGGGCCAGCGCACGCCCAGCTCCTGGATGCGCGAGCGCTTCACTTCCAGCACTTCCACTTCCAGCATCACTTCGGGATCGGCCACGTCCTGCACGGCGATGATGCGTTCGGCCATGCGTATCATTTCCGGCGTGTCGCGCATGATGATGGTGCCGATGCGTTCATCGGTGACGATGTCGCGCGCCTTGAGCAGCGTCTTGAGCGAGAACGCCACCGTCTTCACGTCGGAGTTCGCCAGGAAGAAGCTGCGCACCAGCAGCTGCTGGTAGTCCTTCTGCTTCTGCGGATTGTTGGGGTAGATGGTGATGGAGCGCTCGCCGGTGATGCTCTGTTCCAGCTGGTTGGCGCTCAGCAGCATGCCGATGGCTTCCTCGATGCTGGTGTCGCGCACCGAGATGGTGGCGCGCAGGTTGGGATCGACGTCGCGGTCGAACACGAAGTTCAGGCCCGATACCTTGCTGATGAAATCGAACACGGCGCGTATTGGCGCGTCGCGGAACTCCAGCGTGACCGGTTTGCGGTAGGCCATGGCCAGTCGTCCGCTGGCGGGCCGCAGGCGGGTCTGGGCGTCGCTGACGAGGGTCTTGAGGCGCAGCAGGTCGCGCTGGTTGGGGCGTTCCACCAGCAGGGGGCGCAGCAGCTCCTGCGCCTGCGCCAGATTGGCGTCACCGCCGCGCTGCACCAGCGCCTCCACGTCGCCCGCCACCTTCTGCTGGCGCTGGTCCTGCTCCAGCGCCGCCTTGCCCTGGCGCGCCACCTGGTTGGACGGGTCCAGCGCCAGCGCGCGGTCGTACATCGCGCCGGCTTCGGCGGCCATGCCTTTCGCGCGCAGCGTGTCGCCCTGGCCGTTCATGGCGTTGACCAGTTTGAGCCGGCGGTTCAGCAGCACGATGCGGTACTCGGCGTTGTGCGGATCATCGCGCGAGGCCTGTTCCAGCTTGGCCAGGCCCTGGTCGATCTGGCCCGCGTCCAGCAGGGCGTTGCCTTCCTTGAAGGTCTGGCTGCCGGCACAGGCGCTCAGCAGCAGCGTGACGGCCAGGACGTGCAGGCGGTGGGCGGTCGATTTCAATTGGTGTCCCCTACGACTAAGGTTTGTTTCTGATTGAGCGGCAGGTAGATGAAGTTCATCGTGTTGTCGCTGACGCTGTCGAGCAGGTAGCTGTCGTTAACTTTTTCGCCGGGACGGGCGACGACGTTCTGGCCGTCGATTTGCAGGAAGTAGGCGGTCCTGCCTTCATCCGTGAAGCGGCCCATGAACTGGAAGGGCAGGGCAGGCGGGCCGGAAGACGCGCTGGCTTGTTGCGCGGTTTGCTGTGCCTGCGCCTGGTCCATCATGACTTTTTTGGGTGTCTCTGGCGCCCAGCTTTGTTTGGCGAAGACGTTGCCCATTTCGTCGTCGGCGACGCGTGGGTGGATTTGCAGGTCGATGCCGTCCGCTGCCGGCGCTGCGCTGGCCGGGGGCGCGACGACAGCCGCTGGCGCCGGCGCGGCTTCGCGCGTGGTGGCGGCGGCGGGGCCGACCACGCCACCGTCCTGGTCGGGCGCGAACCATGCTGCCAGCAGCGTTGCGACGGCGGCGGCGCCGATCACGATCTTTCTCATCGCCGCGCCTCCTGCCGCACCAGCAGCACAAACTGGATGCGTGCTTCGATCTCGCCGGACTCGATCTGCTCGCGCTTGAAGGCGACCGAATCGAGCGTCAGCGTCGGCAGCGCTTGCAGCGCGCCGATGATGAAGGGCTGCACGCTCGCATAATCCGCCTTGACCGGCAGCGTGATGCGGTAGCGCAGGAAGCCGGCCTTGGCGTCCAGTTCTGGCTTGTATTCCGCCTTGTTCAACGCGATGCCGCTTTGCTGCGCCACCTTCACCAGGTCCTTGAGCTGGTCGGGGATGGCGTCGTGCGCGGGCAGGTAGGCGTAGAAGGCGGCGACGCTGCCGGCCGCCGTCGGCGCCGGTGTGTGCGGCATGGCGGCGGCGCGGGCGGCGGCGTTGAGCTGGCGCGTCAACGCGGCCTGGCGCTGGTCGAGCTGTGTCGCGTGCCACTGCGCCAGCACGGCCAGCAGCGCGCAGGCGATGCCCGCCACCGCGCCGGGACCGGCCTGGCGCAGCAGACGGCGCGTTTGCCATGCCAGCCGGGGTGCGAGCTTGGGCGCGAGCTTCAGCTTGGGCAGCGCGCCGGATTTCATTGCCGCCATTGGGCCTCCAGCTGAAAATGATAGGGCCGTTCACCGGCGCCGGCCGCCATCTCGTGCTTGACCAGGTACACGGAGCGGAACATCGGCTGCTGGTTGAGGAAGGCCAGGTAGTTGATCATGTCTTGCGCCGTCTCCGCTTCGGCGGCGATCTTCAGCGCGCCGGACGGGACGGCGGTGTCGGCGCCGTCCTGCGGTGGCTGGCCGTTGAGGTCCAGTGCCAGCAGGGCGACGCGCACATCGGCCGGTGCGACGATGGCCTTGATCAGCCGCGTCACCGGCAGGTTGAGCTGGCGAACCGCTTCGGCCACCGCCTTCACCTGCAGATCCAGTTCGTGCTGCTGCGCAGGCGCCAGCGCGGGCCGCGTCAAGCGCGTTGGTTGTGTGGCGGCCGCTTGCGCGTCCAGCCGCGCCTCCAGCCGTTTGACGGTTTGCACTTGCGAGATCCAGTTGGCGGCGGCGGGCAGCAGCATCAACACGCCGATCGCCAGCAAGGCAAGGCGCCAGCCGGTGGGCTGCGTGGCGCGTGGCAGGAAGTTCAGGTGCGTCATGCGGCCACCTCCGCCGATGCCGCAGGGACGGTGATGGCGGCGCATTCACCGAACGGATTGGTGCTCAGGCGGAAGCGCGAGGGCAATGCGCTGGGCACGAGATGCACAGCGGCCGCCGGCGGCAGTGCGCTCAGGTCCGTGACAACGACCTGCTCGATGCTTGCCAGTTCGGGGGCGCGCAAGGTCCAGCGCTGCCAGGCTTGCGGCAGTTCGAGCCGCCACGCCTCGCTGGCCGGCTGCGACTGGATGGCGACGATGCGGTGGTCGCGCAGCGCAGCCATCGTGATGCGGCCAGGTTCGATCAGCGCCAGCGCGCCTGTGGCGGCGGCCGTGCCTTTGCCCAGCAGCCCCGGTTGCGACGCTTGCTGCGCGCGCAGCGCGGTGCCCAGCAGCGGTTCGATCACGCGGCAGGCGTGGCCGCATTCGGCGGCGACGTCCTTCAGGGCTTGCAGCAGCGTGCTGTCGACGCCGCAGACCAGGCGTGTGTGGCCGTAAGGCGCGTCGTCTCCGACCACGCTCCAGCCGCGCGCGTTGTCGCCATACAGGGCCGCCAGCTGCGTTTGCAGGAAGCGGCTGGCCGACGGCTCGGACAGCAGCGCGTCGCTCCACGGCGCCAGCGCCAGCTGGCTCCATCGGCCCGACAGGCTGATCTCCAGCGGCAGCCTGGCCGCCGCGATGTCAGGCTGCTGCAGCAGCGCGCGCAGCGCGTCGACGGCGGCTGGCCAGCGGCCGCCGGCGCCATCGACCGCGATGTGCCGCGCGCTGCCTGCCACCAGCCGGCTGCCGTGGCGGACCACGCACAACAGCTGCTGCGGCGCGAGCAGCACGCGCAGGCGGCGCTGCACGAGCGGGAACAGACGTTCAATAAGTGACACGATTGAGCTCCAGTAAAGTCGTTTCTCCCAGCCGCACCAGATCCAGCCCGGCGCTGCGCGCCAGCCGGAATCCCATGGTCGCGGCTTCTTCCTTCATGCGGCTGACCGGTGCGCGGGTGCAGATCATCTCGCGCATGGCGTCGTTCAGTATCAGCACCTCGGCCACGGCCTTGCGGCCCTTGTAGCCGGTGCCGCGGCAATGGCCGCAACCGCCGCCGGCCTTGAAGCGCCAGTCGCGCACGGCCTCGGCGGCCAAACCGCTGTCGATCAGGTCCTGCGGATCGGGTGCCGCCTCCACCGCGCAGTGCTCGCAGTTCAGCCGCAGCAGCCGCTGGGCGACGATGCCGTTCAGCGCCGCCGCGAAGCTGTATGGGTCCACGCCCATGTGCAGGAAGCGGCCGACCACGTCGAACACATTGTTGGCGTGGACGGTGGTGAACACCAGGTGGCCGGTCAGCGAAGCCTGCACCGCGATCTGCGCGGTTTCGTCGTCGCGGATCTCGCCGATCATGATCTTGTCCGGGTCGTGGCGCAGGATGGAGCGCAGTCCGCGCGCGAAGGTCAGGCCCTTCTTCTCGTTGACGGGAATCTGCAGCACGCGCGGCAGCCGGTATTCCACCGGGTCTTCGATGGTGACGATCTTGTCGCGGCCTGTGTTGATCTCGGTGATGGCGGCGTACAAGGTGGTGGTCTTGCCGGAGCCGGTCGGCCCGGTCACCAGCAGCATGCCGTGCGGCTTGGCGGCCAGGCGGCGGATCTGGACGATGGCGTCGTCGTTCAGGCCCAGGCTTTCCAGCCGCAGCGCGGCGGCGGCCTCGGTCAGCGCGCGCCGGTCCAGCAGGCGCAGCACCGCGTCCTCGCCGAAGATGTTGGGCATGATGGAGACGCGGAAGTCGATCTCGCTGCCCTTGACGCGCACCTTGAAGCGGCCGTCCTGCGGCACGCGGCGCTCGGCGATGTCCAGCTCCGCCAGCACCTTGATGCGCGAGATGATCTGCTCCGCCATCTGCAAGCCCTGCACCGTGCCGGCCTGCACCAGCACACCGTCCACGCGGTACTTGATGACCAGGCTGGCGGCGTCGCATTCGAGGTGGATGTCGCTGGCCTGGAACTTGAGCGCGTCGTAGATGGTGGAGTTGACCAGCTTGACCACCGGGCTGCTGTCTTCGCTGATGCGTATCAGCGAGATGTCCTCGATGGTCTGGTCCAGGTCCGTCAGCTCGCCGTGGCTGCCGTCTTCCATCATGTCCTGCATGGCCTGCTGTACGCTCTCCTGCTGCACCAGGTAGGCGGTCAGGTCGTCTGGATGGGCCAGCGCCACGCTGTAGGCGCAGCCGATGGCGTAGTCGGCCCACTGCAAGGTGTCTTCGGCGAACGGATTGCCGATCACCAGCACCGGCGCCGAGCCGGTGTTGTCGGCGTCGCGCAGCAGCACGCAGTCGCGCTGCGCGCAGTCGGTGTAGGACAGCAGGTCGAAGGCCGGTAGCGCCGCCTGCAGTTTGCTCATCGGCCAGGCCGGATAGCAGAACAGGTTGGCCAGCTGGCGGGTCAGTTCCTCCGGCGTCAGGCCGCAGCTTTCCTGCAGCAGCACCATGGTCGGCCGGCCCTGCGCCATCGCCGCGGCGCGCGCGCCGTGCAGCATCTCGGGGCTGAGGACAGCCGGTTCGCGTGCGTTCAAGACAGACTCCCCGCCAATTCGAAGATCGGCATGTACATCAATACGACCACGCCGCCGATCACCACGCCGATCAGCGTCATCAGGACGGGCTCCAGCAGGCGCGAGGCCCAGTCCACCCAGCGCGCGAATTCCTCGTCGTGGAACTTGGCCGAGCGTTCCAGCATGTCGCCCAGGCGGCCGGTGTTTTCGCCGACCTTGAGTAGCGACTGCGCCACCGGCGTGGCCAGCGCGTTCTGTTCCAGCGCGGTGGAAAACGGCAGGCCCTGTTCCACCGCGCGGCGCGTCTGCACCAGCTGCACTTGCTGCTCCGGCAGCAGCATGGCGTTGGTCATCGCCAGCGCCTTCGACAGCGGTATGCCGGCGTGCAGCAGCAGCGACAGCGCGCGGTAGAAGCGCGCCAGGCGGAACTCGGCGGCCTTGGCCGACAGCACCGGAAGCCGCAGCACGGCCAGCACCAGCCTGCGGCGCATGGCGGCGTTACCGAGGCCGAACACCACGCCCAGCACCACGCCGCCCAGCGCGCCGGCGCTCAGCCACGGATGCGCGGCCAGCGTCTGGCCGAACGACAGCAGCATCTGCGAGGCCCACGGGATTTCGCGGCCCGAGCTTTCGTACACCACGCTGAACTTGGGCACCACGTAGCCCATCAAGAACAGCGTGACCAGCGTGCCCACCACCAGCAGCATGGTCGGATAGATGGCGGCCGAGACCAGCTTCTTGCGGATGGCGTCGAACTGCAACTGGTAGCCGACGAAGCGCGCCAGCGCCTCCGGCAGATTGCCGGATCGTTCGGCCGCGTGCACGGTGGCGACATACAGGTCGGGGAAGACGGCCGGAAAGTCGGCCAGCGTGTCGGAGAAGCTTTTCCCCTGTTGCAGCGAGCGCTGGATCGCGGCCAAGGTGGCGCGCGCGCCGCCGCGGGTTTCCTTGTTGAGCAAGGTGGCGGTGGCTTCGCTCAGGTTCAGGCCCGCTTCCAGCAGGGCCAGTAGCTCCTGGCTGAATTGCAGCAGCGGGAAGGGCTGCTTGCTCAGGCGCGCGGGCGCACGCGCCCCCGCACCAGTGGATTCGGTACTGCCGATGGCCAGCACGCGCCAGCCGTTGCGCGCCGCCTGCCGGATCGCCTCCGCCTCGCTGGCGGCGTCGATCGCTATGGTTTGCGGGCCGGAGGGCCCACCCTGCACTTGGAGATGGTACTGCATCGCATGCGTACTGCCTTACTTGGAAGACGTTTCAAAATGACCGTGGCTTCGTTGCAGCTCCTTGCCGTGCAGGCGCACTGTCTTCGTCGCCGCGCCTCGCCACGCTCATTTTGAAACGCCTTCTTATTCAATCGGGTGAAAAAAAACGGGGCGGCGCTGGACTGCCGCCCCGGCAAAAACAGCCCCGTCGGGTCAGGCGGGGCTGTGTAGCACACTTACTGGGTGATCAGGCTGACCTTGTCCACCACGAACGACGTTTGCAGCGACGAGTCTTCCGTCATGGCGAACGACAGCGTGACGGTCTGGCCTTTGTACGCGCTCATGTTGAAGGTGCGGACCTGGTAGCCGCTGGCCGCATTCACGTTCGAATACGAGGCCAGGGTGCCCAGCACCGAACCGGCGCTGTTCTTCACGGTCACCACCAGCTTGTCGTACACGGTGCTGCCGGTTTCCGCGGTGTCGATGTGCAGCGCGAAGGTCAGCGTGGCCGAGGTCACGGTCGAAGGAATCGTCACCGCCTGGGTGATGGTTTCCGACGCGGTGGTGCCGTTACCACCCAGCCAGGCGAACTTGGTGCCTTCGTAGGCGGTCTGGCCGCTGTAGTTGCCGATCACGCCGGTGGTGCCTGCCCAGCCGGTGGCGCCCGACTCGAAGCCGCCGTTGGTCACGCGCTCGGTGGTGCCGCCGGTGGTGCCGACGGTCAGCGTGGCGTTGCCCGAGGTGGCGGTCTTGACCGGCGACGACGAGTCGCTGACCACGGCGTTGAACACCGCGCCGTTGTCGGCCGTCTGCGCCGTCAGCGAGTAGGTGGCCGAGGTGGCGCCAGTGATGACGGCGCCGTTGCGGTACCACTTGTAGGTGTACGGCGAAGTGCCGCCGGCCGCGCCCACGCTGAACGAGGCGGTGGAGCCTGCGGTCACGCTGACGTTGGACGGCTGCGTCGTGATCGACACGCCGCCGGTTCCGCCGGTTTCGTCGATGTCGGCGCCGACGTTGATCGCAGCATAGGCACGCGTGACGGCGATGACTTCTTTCGAGCCCGCGCCATACAGTTCCGTCGCTGCGGCCAGCACCTTGGTGCGGGCGTCGGCGTAGTTGGTCGATGAGGTGAACTTGGTGGTCAACGCCTTGAACCAGATGCGGAACGCCTTGTCGTTGCCGATGCCGGTCATCGCGGCCGGGCTCTTGACCAGGTATTTCGAGTAGTAGTCGCTCGACGAGCTGGCGTTCGAACCTTGCGACAGGAAGTAGAACATGCGGTTGTTAGGGCCGCTGGAATAGTGCACGTCGAGGTTCTTGATCGTGCTGCTCCAGGCGTCCGGGCTGCCGCCGTCCTTGCTAGGCTTGTACATCCAGCGCAGCGGCTGGCCGGATTTGCTGATCTCCTTGCCCATCATCCAGTCGTTGCCGGTGGCCGGGATCACGCTGCCGGTGCCGCCCGCGCGGGCGTAGGCTTCCACCATCTCGCCGCCGATGTCCGAGTTCGATTCGTTCAAACCGCCCGATTCGCCGGAGTAGTTCAGGTTGGAGGTGGCGGCGGTGACGCCGTGCGACATCTCGTGGCCGATCACGTCGATCGAACCGAGGCTGTAGAAGCTGGAGCCGTCGCCGATGTACATGCACTTGCAACCGTCGTCGTAGAAGGCGTTGTCGTAGGCGGTGTCGACGTGGGCGGCGATGTAGGTGGCGGTGTTGTTACCGTCCAGCGACTGCCAGCCCAACACGTTTTTCAGCGCGTCGTAGGTGTTCATCAAGCCCCACAGCGCGTTGACCGCGGCGGTCTGGCCGTTGGCGCTGGTGGTGCTGCCGCCGTTGTAGTTCTGGCCATCGCCCCAGACGTTGCTGGTGCTGGTGTAGATGCTGCCGGCGTCCGGGCTGTTGGCCGAGCTGTGGTTGGCGTTGGTGATCGCCATGCCGCCGTAGGTGCCGCCGGTGCCGCGGGTGGAGTCGAGCATCTGGTAGGTGCTGCCCGACAGCGAGGTCTGGATCGGGACTTGGCCGTTGTACTGGCTGTTGCCGGTGCCGACCACGGTCTGCAGCGCCTTCCATTGGGCGATCACGGCGCCGGTCTTGGCGTTGACCATGGTGTCGAAGTAGACCGGCTTGCCCTTGTTGGCCATGCGGGTCTGGACGAAGTAGGCCAGCTCGTAGTGGTCGACCACTTCTTCCAGGTCCATCGCGTTGAGGGCGGACTCGGACTTGTTCAGGGCCGAGGCCACGCGCACCGATTTCATCACCGGGTAGATCAGCAGCTCGGCGTTTGGCGCCCAGCGGTGGGTGCCGCTCGGCGCGACGGCCTTGACCACCAGCGCGATGGCGTCGCTGGCGCTCAGCGTCGGGGTCCAGTCGGCCGGGGCGACGGTGGCGGAACGGCCGCCGCCCGAGGCGGCAGGGGCGCTCAGCGCGGTGCGGCGGTCGGACACCGACTCGCTGACGATGTCGCCGGCGCTGTTGGTGACCACCACCGATTCCGAGCCGAATACGCGCAGGCCCTTGAAGGTGTGGTTGGCGCGGGTGATCTTCTCGCCGACGACGCCGGGGTGCTGGCTGGCGATGCGGAAGCTATGGTCGGCGGACAGGCCGCGCTGGTTGTCCAGCGCGGACAGCTTGGACACCAGGCCTGCGCTCTCTTGTGGAGAGGCCTGGGCCACTGGCGCGGACATCAGCTGTGCCGCCGCTTGGGCTGCGTTGGAAGCCATCATCGGCAGTGCGGCGACAATGGATGCAGCAAGTAGGGTCTTACGTAAATTCATCTCTTCTCCATGGGGTCTATGTGTTTTCGCTAGGTGCGGCCTTGGCCGGGATAGTGGCCAACTCGGCGTTCCCGACGCTGCGTCGGCGGTTGGCCTGACAGCGGTTTTTTGCGGCTAAAACGGCGAGTAGGGGCGACACTATTCCTGTCGAGATGACGAAGTCAAAAAACTTGGAAAATTAGTCGCGGAACAAAAAAATGTCTGAAATGAGACACGTCGGCGGGCGGAAAAACCATGTCGGCGGAAGTCTCCATACCAGATGTAAGCCGCATGAATGCGCACGATAGGCCAGGTTTGTCTTATATCAACAACGAACTAGGGGTGACCCTCTATTTTCGGTGGCTACGCAACACAATGCCCAAATTTTCAGCAAATCGTAGTTGCAGAGTTCTAATATTGCGAATTAAACTAGTTGATGCCAGCTCGGATTATGGTTCGTGACTGGCATATAAAAAGCGCAGGGCACGACCCTTGGTAACAAGCGCAACGGGAACCACAGGAAGAAAATAATGACCGCACACCCAACGCATAATGTCAGTTCCGCCCGCGCACTGCGCGCCGCCCACACGACGGCGCCGCCACCGGCCTAGCATCGCCCTCCAACCATCACCGCTTGCCGCACCCTGACTGCCGCTGCGCCTCCACCCGAGGCGCCGGCAGCGGGATTGCGTCGCCGCGCGGGCGCCTACCAAGGCGCGCCGCCTGGCGCAGCGCCTGCAGTTCAGTATCGATTTTGTCCGCCGGCGCGCGGACAGGGGAGCTTGTATGCTGTCGATTGCTACCAAAGTAGAACGCATCGTTATGGAGTCGTCCTTCCTCACGGAGGGTTTGCGGCGCAATTTGATTAATCTGTCGGAGCTGGCGCGCCAGTTGCAGCCGCAGCTCGAGAGCGACATGTGGAAGCCGGTCGGCCAGGCGGCGGTGGTGATGGCGCTGCGGCGCGTGGCCGAGCGCCTGCCGGAGGCCAGCAACCAGCCGCTCGCGCTGGCGCAGAAGACCGGCGAGCTGACCACCCGCACCGAGCTGACCGAGTACACCTTCCGCTATTCGGACAGCATCAACGAATGCCATCGCCGGCTGTTGTCGAAGGCGGAGCCGATGCGCGGCGCCTTCGTCACGGTCACGCGCGGGGTCAACGAGGTGATGGTCATTTGCAGCCGGGTGCTGACGGCGATGGTGGAGGAGGTGTTCGCCGGCGAGCGGCTGCTGGCGCGCCAGGACAACCTGAACGCGGTGACGCTGCACCTGAACCCGGACACCAGCCGCACGCCGGGCATCTACCACGCCATCCTCAAGCAGCTGGCGTGGGACAAGATCAACCTGGTCAACATGATCTGCACCTACACCGAGCTGACCATCCTGCTGGAGCAGAACCAGACCGGCGCCGCGTTCACGGTTTTATCGAAGATCGTGACCCAGTAGGCGCGTTCAGGCCATCCAGAAGAACACGGCGGTCATGCGCTTGTCGTCGTGGTCGCAGCCGAAGTAGCTGCTGGCCGAGTGCACCAGGTTGGCGCGGTACAGCAGGATACGGTTGAACTGGTTGTCGACCCGCTGGTCCTCCTGCCAGGCCTGCGGCGGCAGGCTGGTCACGCCCAGCGCCTCGCGCAGGTTGGCGTGCGGCGGGCTGCAGTAATTGCCGCCCAGCGTGCCGTCCGGGTAGCGCAGGCGGTAGAACGAGGTGCCGGCCGCTGGCAGCGGATCGGGCGACAGGTAGATCACTGCGGCGTAGCGGCACAGTTTCAGGGAATCGGTGTGCGGGCGCGGACCGGATTCGATCCCGCCCACCAGCTGCACGTAGTTGTGATTGAGGGTGCTGCCTTGCGGCGTGGCTTCCTGCCACAGCTTTTTGGCGCCGGTGACTTTTTTGACCCAGGCTTCCACCTGCGCCAGTTCGTCCGGCAGCAGCGCGCCCTTGCTGCGCATGCCGGGCCACGGCTCGGGGCGATGCGGCGCGCCCAGTTCCCAGTCCTCGCGGGCGAAGCAGCGCTGGGCCACCTCCTGCGCGTTCGGCAGGATGTTGTCCATGACCCAGTAGTCGCGCCCCAGTTGCGGTTTGCGATAGGTGAGCGTCGGGCGCGCCATTGCCTTATTTGGCCAGCTGCTCGCGCACGCGGGCGATGGCCTTGCGCACCTGGTTGGGGGCGGTGCCGCCGACGTGGTCGCGCGCGGCGACCGAACCTTCCAGCGTCAGCACGGCGAACACGTCGTCGTCGATCAGCGCCGAGTAGGCGCGCAGCTGGTCGAGCGACATTTCCGACAGGTCGATCTTGAGGTCGTCGCAGGCGCGCACGGCGCGCGCCACGGCTTCGTGGGCGTCGCGGAACGGCAGGCCCTTCTTGACCAGGTAGTCGGCCAGGTCGGTCGCGGTGGCGTAGCCCTGCAGCGCGGCGGCGCGCATCGCTTCCGGCTTGACGCTGATGCCGCCGGCCATGTCGGCGAAGATGCGCAGCGTGTCGACCACGGTGTCGACGGTGTCGAACAGCGGTTCCTTGTCTTCCTGGTTGTCCTTGTTGTAGGCCAGCGGCTGGCCTTTCATCAGGGTCAGAAGGCCCATCAGGTGGCCGTACACGCGGCCGGTCTTGCCGCGCGCCAGTTCCGGCACGTCCGGGTTTTTCTTTTGCGGCATGATCGACGAGCCGGTGCAGAAGCGGTCGGCGATGTCGATGAAGCCCACGCGTGGGCTCATCCAGATCACCAGTTCCTCCGACATGCGCGAGATGTGGGTCATGATCAGCGAGGCGGCTGCGGTGAACTCGATGGCGAAGTCGCGGTCGGAGACGGCGTCCAGCGAGTTGTGGCAGACGTCGTCGAAGCCCAGCGTCTTGGCCACGCGCGGGCGGTCGATCGGGAAGGTGGTGCCGGCCAGCGCGGCGGCGCCCAGCGGCAGGCGGTTGACGCGCTTGCGGCAGTCGGCCATGCGCTCGGCGTCGCGGCCGAACATTTCGACATAGGCCAGCATGTGGTGGCCGAAGGTGATCGGCTGCGCCACCTGCATGTGGGTGAAGCCGGGCATGATGGTGTCGGCGTTTTTCTCGGCCAGGTCGGTCAGGGCGCCGCGCAGGGCGGCCAGCAGCACGACCACGTCGTCGATCGCCGAGCGCACGTAGAGGCGGATGTCGGTGGCCACCTGGTCGTTGCGGGAACGGCCGGTGTGCAGGCGCTTGCCGGCGTCGCCCACCAGTTCGGTCAGGCGCTTTTCGATATTCAGGTGGACGTCTTCCAGGTCCAGCAGCCATTCGAACTGGCCGGCTTCGATCTCCGAGGAGATCTGCGCCATGCCGCGCTCGATCTCGGCGCGGTCGGCGGCGCTGATGATGCCCTGCGCGGCCAGCATTTCGGCGTGGGCCAGCGAGCCCTGGATGTCGGCCTTGGCCAGGCGCTTGTCGAAGAAAACGGAAGCGGTGTAGCGTTTGACCAGGTCCGAAACGGGTTCGTTAAAACGGGCCGACCAGGCTTCGCTTTTTTTGGAAAGTTGTGCTGTCATAGTGGGGAAGGCTTGTGCGTGTGATTGATGTCGACAACGATTATAAACCGCAAGCTGCTCAAAAATATGTCAACATTACCATTTTGGCTATCGAAATCATGACGACTCTGCACATCAGCACCAATAAAGCGGATCTGGACGTGCCGCTGATTTATCAATTTATCAGCGAACAGTCGACCTGGGCGATCGGCATGCCGCTGCCGGTGCTGGAGCGGGCGATCGACAATTCGCTGTGCTTCGGCGCCTACCTGGACGGGCGGCAGATCGGCTTCGCGCGCGTGGTGACCGACTGCGCCACCTTCGCCAACCTGGTCGACGTGTTCGTGCTGCCGGAGTTTCGGGGGCGGGGCTACAGCACGCAGCTGATGGAGGCGGTGCTGGGCCACCCGGACCTGCAGGGCCTGCGCCGCTTCACGCTGGCGACCGGCGACGCGCACGGCCTGTACGAGAAGTTCGGCTTCACGCCGCCGGCCCGGCCGGCGTCGCTGATGGAGCGTTATTTCCCCAACATCTACAGCAATTAGGGCGCCAAATTAGTGGGGTCAAGTCTGACATTCGGACACGAGCTCAACTTTAGTGCGCATTACAGTTGAGCTCGTGTCCGAATGTCAGACTTGACCCCCCGTGGTTTATTGCCAGTTCATCAGGCAGGGCGGCACCAGCAGTGCCAGCGCCAGCACGGCGTAGATCAGCTGCAGCGGCACCATCCACTTGGCCCAGGTGATCCACGGGATGCGCGCCAGGGCCAGCACGCCGACGGTGATGCCCGACGTCGGTATCATCGGCGTGGTGAACTCGCCGAACTGGAACGCCAGGATCGCGGTCTGCCGCGTCACGCCCACCAGGTCGGCCAGCGGCGCCATGATCGGCATGGTCAGCGCGGCCTGGCCGCTGCCGGAGTGGACGAAGAAATTGATCACGGTCTGGATGCCGAACATCTTCCACGCCGCGAAGATCGGACTGGACGACTGCACCAGCGGCATCAGGGAGTGCAGCATGGTGTCGATGATGTGGGCGTCGCGCGCCAGGATCATGGTGCCGCGCGCCAGCGCGATCACCAGCGCCGTACCCACCAGGTCGCGCGCGCCCTGGATGAAGCCTTCGACGATCTGGCCCGAATCGAGCCTGCCCGCCAGGCCGATGACGATGCCCATGGTCAGGAACAGCGCGGCGATTTCGTCGATGTACCAGTCGTAGCCGACCACGCCGCCCACCATGATCACCAGCGAGCCGACGAAGATCGCCAGCACCAGCTTGTGGCGGCCGGTCATGCCGTGGAACTCGCCCAGGCCGTGCGGCTGCTCGCGGCGCTTGTCCAGGTCCAGCGCGTAGGTCGGGCTCAGTTCCGGCGTCTTCTTCACGCGCGCCGCGTACCACATCAGGAACACGATGGTGATGGCGGTGGCGACCACCCACACGATCAGCCGGTAGGCCCAGCCGGAAAACACCGGCACCCCGGCGATGCCCTGGGCGATGCCGACGTTGAAGGGATTCAAAAACGCCGCCGAGAAGCCGACCTGCGAACCGAGGAAGGGAATCGACACGCCGGTGATGGTGTCGTAGCCCAGGGCCAGCGCCAGCGGCACGAAAATCAATATAAACGGTATGGCTTCTTCATTCATGCCGAAGGTGGCGCCGCCGATCGAGAACATGGTGACGAACACCGGGATCAGCGCCCGCTGGATGAACACCGAGCTGTCGTGCGCGCGCGCCAGCGACTTGATCATCGAATCGACCGCCTCGGTCTTCTGTAGCACCGAGAAGGCGCCGCCGACGATCAGCACGAAGCCGATGATCAGCGCGGCGTCGACGAAGCCCTTGATCGGCGCCTTCATCAGCGCCGTCACGCCCTGCGGCGCGCTGGCGATGTAGTGGAAGGTGGCCGGATCGATCAACTGCTTGCCGTTGACCAGGTGGGTGTCGTACTTGCCGCCGGGGACCAGCCAGGTGGCCGCCGCGATCATGGCCAGGATGATGAACAGCAGGACGAAGGTGTGCGGCAGCTTGAATTTTTTAGTGGTCATTTTTGTAGACTGCGTCATTGGCTCAGCAAATCGCCGGCACGGTAAGCCTGGGCGCCGGCGACTTTGCCGACGTTCATGCCACGGATTACGTGGCGGTGCGCGCTGCGGGCGAAGAACACGCCGGCCACGCCGGCGCGTATCACCGTGGTCTCGCCGCTGACCGGGTCGATCAGGTCGGCCACGGCGTCGCCCGGCGCCACCCGCGCGCCCAGCTCGCGGGTGTAGACCAGGATGCCGGCGTGCGGCGCGACCAGCGGCTCGACGCCCTCCAGCGGCGTGGCCGCGCACAGCGGCGCCGGCAGCACGGCCGCCGCCGCGGCGGCAGCGGCATCCGCCGCCTGCAGCACGCCGTTCAAGGTCAGGAACTGAATCAGGCCGGCGGCGTCCTGCTCGGCCAGCGCGTAGCTCACTTCCATTTCGCCGCGCAGTTCGACGGTGGTTGACAGGCAGGCGGCCGGGATCGGGTAGCGGCCTTCGAAGTGTTTATCCAGGTCCCACCACAGGCGGCTGCACGCTTCGTCGAACGGTTCGCCGCCGGCCTGGTAGGCCAGCAGCAGCGCGTGTGCGCCCAGGATGGCGGCCAGCGGCGCGACGCCTTCGGCCAGCGGCGTGCCGGCGTAGATGTGCAGCGCAGCCTCGTTGTCGCAGTGCAGATCGAGCACGATGTCGGCGTCGACTGCCAGCGTCATCAGGGTTTTCTTCAGCGTGTCGGCGTCGGTGGCCGGCTGCCAGGCGGCGATCGAGGCGCGCGCGTGCTCGCGGATCAGGCGCACGTTGGCGTCGGCGTCCGCGCCCAGCAGGCCGTCCAGCGATTTTTTCAGGTCGTCCGCCACGTGCTTGTACGAGCGGTTGAAGTTGATGCCGGTGGTGAGGTCGAAGCGGCCGAAGGCGGCGCCGTGGATGGCCTGCGCCAGGCCGATCGGATTGGCGGCCGGCACCAGTATCACTTCGCCGGTGATGCGGCCGGCCGCTTCCAGCGCGCCCAGCGCCTTGCGCAGGAATTGCGCCACCAGCATGCCGGGTACTTCGTCGGCGTGCAGCGAGGCCTGGATGTAGACCTTCTTGCCGGCGCCGGGGCGGCCGTAGTGAAGGCTGGTCAGTTCAAAGCTGGCGTTGCTGTGCGGACCGGACAGCGGATGTTTGTGTACTTGCATGGCGGGAAGGACTTTGTCGACAAAGATTGAGTATGTAGCACTATTTTCACAAAGTAAATCGCTGCGGGGTGAAAGGCGGGCTGCTTTCTTGAGTTTTCCCGGCGATGTGCGTACAGTTAGTTTAATGGAATTATTTATATAACAATCAGAGAGAAAATCATGGGTGATGTGCAAAGCATGCGAGTGACGATGATGGCGCGGTCGGTGCGCCTGGCCTTGGGCGCGGGCGCCGTGGTCGGCCTGCTGGGCCAGCCGGCGCTGGCGCAGACGACGGCGGCCAATCCGGCCGTGCTGCCGAAGGTGGAGATCACCGGCTCGGCGATCCGCCGCATCGAATCGGAAACCGCGCTGCCGGTGCAGGTGATCACCCGCGAGGAGATCGAGAAGGCCGGCGTCACCACCGCCTCGGAGCTGATGGCGCGGGTGTCGGCCAACGTCGGCGGCCTGACCGACGGCGCCAGCATCACCGACGGCCACGACCAGCGCGGCTTCAACAGCGCCAACCTGCGCGGCATCGGCACCTCGTCGACGCTGGTGCTGCTCAACGGCCGCCGCATGGCCAACTTCGCCTCGCCCGGCGACGACACCGGCGTCGATTTGAACAACATCCCGGCCGCCGCCATCCAGCGCGTCGAAGTGCTGCTGGACGGCGCCTCGGCGCTGTACGGCACCGACGCCATCGGCGGCGTGATCAACTTCATCACCCGCAAGGATTTCCAGGGCGTGGAGCTGAACGCCCACGGCGGCAAGACCCAGGAGGGCGGCGCCGGCAAGCGCACCGCCACGCTGACCGCCGGCACCGGCGACCTGACCCGCGACGGCTACAATGTGTTCGCGGTGGTGGACGTGCAGCGCACCGACGCGCTGAGCACCTCGCAGCGCAAGTTCATCGGCAACCTGCAGATCCCGGAGCGCCTGCCGCACCTGTTGTCCGGCTATACCTCGCCGGCCAACATCCGCCTGACCGGCGCCCAGCGCGACTACCTGAACGACAACGGCTTCACCCTCAACGGCAAGCCGCTGACCAACCGCACCATCAACCTGTCGGTGCCGGGCTGCGCGCCGCCGGCCAATCTGTACCTGCCGGCCGGCATCGGCGGGGTCGACGCCTGCACCTACAACTACATGCGCGACACCGAGCTGTATCCGAAGTCGGACAAGGTCAACTTCCTCAGCCGCGGCGTGCTGCAACTGAACCCCGACAACCAGCTGTTCGCCGAAGTCGCGTTGAGCCGCTCGAAGACCCATTACGTGGCCTCGACAGCGCGCGTGAACGCATCGATCAATTACAAGAAGATACCGGGGCTGGCCAAGTACGACCTGGAGTCGGAAGAGGCCAGCGCGGACGACGACGTGACCGGTGATGTCGAGCTGCGCATCCGCCTCAACGACGCCGGCCGCCGCACCAGCGAATTGACCAGCGAGAGCCAGCGTTTCGTGGTTGGCCTGACCGGCAGCGCCAACGGCTTCGATTACGACGTCGCCCTGAACCACGGCATCAACACCATCAAGGACAAGGACACCCACGGCTATCTGCTCAAGGACAAGCTGGTGCAGGGCATCTACGATGGCGTGATCAATCCCTTCGGCCCGTCCGGCGCGGCCGGCGTGGCGCTGCTCGACAGCATCCAGGTCAACGACGACGTGCGCCATGCGCGCGGCGTGATGGATTCGGTCGACTTCAAGGTTGCGCACCCGGTCGGCACGCTGGCCGGCGGCGAGGCGGCGCTGGCGATCGGCGGCGAGGTGCGCCACGAGCGCACCGATTTCACGCCGTCGGCGCTGCTCTTGAGCGATAACATCAACAACGACGCCGCGCCCGAAGGCGGCCGCGCCACCAGCGACAAGCGCACGGTGCAGGCGGTGTACGGCGAGCTGCTGCTGCCGTTCACCAAGCAGTGGGAAGCGCAGCTGTCGGCGCGCTACGATCATTACCAGGTGGTCGGCGGCGCCGCCAGCCCGAAGGTGGGCGTGACCTATATGCCGGCCAAGACCATGCTGTTCCGCGCCTCGGCCGGCCGCGGCTTCCGCGCGCCGTCGATGTCGGACCTGTACCGGCCGACCGTCTACAGCGCCACCGCGACCCTGCCCGATCCGGTCGCCTGCGCGGCGGCGGACAACAGCCTGGCCGACTGCGCCGACAACTGGAACACGCGCCGCTATTCGAACGCGCAGCTGAAGCCTGAGCATAGCCGCCAGTACTCGGTGGGCATGGTGATCGAGCCGTCCAAGCAGGTGACGATGACGCTGGACTACTGGAACATCAAGCGCACGGACCTGATCAGCGAGATCGGCGACGACGTCATCCTGGGCAACCTGGCCAAGTACGGCAACCTGGTGCACCGCGACGAGGACGGCGCCATCGACTACATCGAGCTGCGCAAGGAAAACCGCGGCGCCCAGCTGGCCACGGGCCTGGACCTGACGCTGGACTACCGCGGCGTGAAGACCTGGGCCGGCAACTTCGGCGGCCACCTGTCGGGCACCTATGTGCTCAACTCGAAGATCCAGAACGCGGTGGGTGACCCCTACCTGAGCAACCTGGGACGCTTCGTCACCGACGGCGTGGTGCCGCGCTGGCGCCACACGGTCACCTTCGACTGGGATCGCGGCCCGTATTCGGCCAGCCTGTCGAACACCTGGTCGAGCGGCTACCAAGACCAGAACTCGGCGATCAACACCGACGACGGCACGGTGGTGGCGGCCAACCATGTGAAGGCCTACTCGCTGTGGGATTTGTCGGGCGCCTGGCAGGTCAACAAGGCGTTCAAGCTGCGCGCCGGGGTGCAGAACCTGTTCAACGCGGCGCCGCCGTACTCGAACCAGGCCTTTTTCTTCATCTCGGGCTATGATCCGACCTACACCGATCCGCGCGGCCGGCGCCTGTATGCCAGCGCCAATTACGCCTTCAAGTAATGTAACGTAATGATGCTTTAAGCCGGATTTAGTAATTGATTGGTATCATCTGCATTATCGACGGCGCCGCGCGTGAGCGTGGCGCCGGTTTTCATCGGAAGGGCAACATGAAATTAACAGGTTTAACACTGCGCCGTCTCGTCATGCTATGGCTGCTGGTCGTCGCCGGCGCGGGCGTGTGTGCGGCGCAGGTGGCTGGGTCGGCGCCGGCCGCCAAGGCGCCGGTCAAGTCCAGCAAGCCGGCCAAGGCGGTGCCGCCGCCCAAGCCGGTGCTGGCGCCGCCGGCGGGCAACCTGGTCATCATCGGCGGCGGCCTGCGGGCCGACAACGCCGAAGTCTGGCAGCGCATCGTCACCCTGGCCGGCGGCAAGGGCGCGCGCATCGGCGTGTTCGGCTCGGCCTCGATCAATCCCGAGAAGTCGGCCCAGAACACCGTCAACAAGCTCAATCAGTACGGCGCCCAGGCGTTCTTCATTCCGCTCGGCGTCACGCTGCCCAATAGCGACTACCGCAAGGCGGCCGAGGACCCGGAGGTGGTGGCGGCCATCCATTCGGCCACCGGCATCTACTTCACCGGCGGTGACCAGGCCCGCATCACCAAGGCGCTGGTGCGCCCGGACGGCAAGCACACGGCGGCGCTGGACGCGGTGTGGGACGTGTACCGCGACGGCGGCGTGGTGGCCGGCTCCAGCGCCGGCGCGGCCATCATGAGCACCACCATGTTCTACGACGCCAAGCCGACCCTGGACATGCTCAAGCAGGGCGTCAACGACGGCCATGAAATCGCCTCGGGCCTGGGCTTCATCGGCGACGACGTGTTCGTCGACCAGCACCTGCTGGTGCGCGGCCGCTTCGCCCGCATGATCCCGGTGATGCTGAAGAAGGGCTACCAGATCGGCTTGGGCATCGACGAGAACAGCGCGATGGTGGTCAACGCCCGGCGCGACGTCGAGATCATCGGCTACAGCGGCGCGCTGCTGCTGGACCTGTCGGCGGCGATCACCGACCGCGGCATCAAGGGCTTCAACATCAGCAACGCCACCATCAGTTATCTGGACCGGGGCGACAAGTTCAACCTGGTGTCGCGCGAGTTCACGCCGTCGCCGGACAAGGCCGACAACAAGCTCGATCCCAACCAGCCGGACACGCGCGAGCCGGTGTTCACCAACGACATCCTGGGCAACAACGCGGTGCTGGACCTGATGGTCAACCTGATCGACAACGCCCAGCAGGAAGCCATCGGCATCGCCTTCGGCAATCCGCGCGACGCCTATCCGGACCTGGGCTTCGAGTTCCGCTTCAGTAAAACCATCAACAGCGTCGGCTACAGTTCGACCGAGGTCGAGGCGTATTCGGTGCTCAAGCTGCGCATGGATATCCGGCCTATCCAGCTGCAGCAGCCGCTGTACCGCTACCGCTAGCGGCGGCGAAAAATCGGGTATATTGGATGGGATGGCGCCTCTGGCTCCATCCCATTTTTCATGGCGGGGGCGCTTATGCGGATGTCAATCTTGAAGCATTGCTTGCAGGCCGCGCTGATGTTGGCCGTGCCGCTGGACGGGGCGCTGGCCGCGTCGAGCGTCGCGCCGCCCGCTCCCAAGGGTTCGCTGGTCATCATCGGCGGCAACCTGCGCCAGGATAACGCCGACGTCTGGCAGCGCATCGTGCAGCTGGCTGGCGGGCCGGGCGCTCGGGTGGCGGTGCTGCCGTCGGCCGCCGCCGATCCGGCGCCGGTGGGGGCGGCCATCGTCGGCTTCCTCAGGCAGTATGGCGCGGACGCCTTCCTGGTGCCGCTGGCCGTCAAGCTGGCCGACAGCGATTTCCGCAAGGTGGCCGACGATCCCGAACTTGCGGCGGCGGTGCGCGGCGCCGGTGGGGTGTTCTTCGTCGGCGGCGACCAGGCCCGCATCACCCAGGCGCTGGTGCGCGAGGACGGCAGCCGCAGCGCGGTGCTGGATGCTGTGTGGGAGCTGTACCGCAACGGCGGCGTGGTGGCGGGCAGCAGCGCCGGCGCGGCCATCATGAGCAGCACCATGTTCTATGCGCCGAACACGGTGTTCGCCACGCTGCGCGGCGGCGTCACCGAGGGCAGGGAGATCGCGCCGGGGTTGGGCTTTATCGGCGACGACGTGTTCGTCGACCAGCACCTGCTGGTGCGCGGCCGCTTCGCGCGCATGATCCCGGCCATGCTGAAGAAAGGCTACAAGTTCGGGCTGGGCATCGACGAGAACACGGCGATGGTGGTCGACAGCCGGCGGCGGGTGGAGATCGTCGGCCACAAGGGCGCGCTGCTGATCGACCTGACGCGCGCCACCACCGATCCGGCCAGCGGCGGGTTCAATGTCTCGAACGCCGTCATCAGCTATCTGGACCGGGGCGACAAGTACGACCTGGGCACACACACCTTCACGCCGTCCGAGGCCAAGGCCGCCGGCAAGCTGAAGGCGCATGCTGCGGTGCTGCGCGAGCCGGTGTTCTCGGCCGACATCCTGGGCAGGAACGCGGTGGTGGAGCTGATGGAGAACCTGATGAACAACCGCCGCAGCGAGGCGATCGGCATCGCCACCAGCGGCCGCAACACGCCGCTGCCGGAGCTGGGCTTCCAGTTCACCTTCTCCAAGACGCGCGACAGCGTGGGTTACGCGTCGGCGGCGCCGCAAAGCTATTCGATTCTGAACATGCGGCTCGACATCCGGCCGCTCGACATCGGCCAGTCGCTGACGCAGAAAAACTAGCGGGAGCAGGTGGCGTATCCCTGGCGTTGGCCCCCTTCGCTGCCGTCACCGCACTGCCTGCGCAGGATTGCACTGTGAGTGCCGGCAAGTCAGGCCCGTCCTCTCGATCATGGCTACTGAGTTGCAGTACAGGAATTTTCCGCAATGGAATTTTCGGCGTCACTGATCAAAGAGCCATCTTCGAATTTCAAGACACGATCTGCGCTTAGAATGGTTTCCTCTCTGTGGGCGACGATAATACGCGTAATCTTCAAACTTTTTATAGCCCTGTTGACTTCGGCTTCCCTTTGGATATCCAAATGGCTGGTCGCCTCGTCTAAAACAAGAATGCTAGGTTTTCGATATAACGCTCTAGCTAGAAGAATTCTTTGTTTCTGCCCCCCGGATAATACCGTGCCCATGTCACCGACAAGAGTCTGATACTTCATCGGCATTTTTGAGATTTCATCCGATATAGCGGCTAACACCGAGCATTCTACGACCCGTTCAAAATCCATCTCAGGATCAAAAAAACATATATTCTCGGCGATTGAACCAGCGAACAGAACATCATCTTGAAGCACGGTAGCTATCATTGACCGTAATATTGGGAGCTCTGCCGGACTCAGCAACATGTCTCCCATGGAAATGTTTCCCGACGTCGGATAAAGTGAGCCAATGATAATATTCAGTAATGTGGATTTTCCACATCCCGAAGGCCCTATTATTGCTACCGATTCACCAGAACGAATTGTTAACGATATATTTTTCAAGACAAATGGTTCATGATCTGAATAGCGGAAGGAAACGTTAGTCAACGTGAGCGTCGGTTCAGGTTTTTCCACATCCAATAAATTCTCTGTCGCCTGCTCAGGTGGATGAAGGACTATGTCGCTAAGCCTTTCTCCGTGGAGCTTCAGCATCTTCAAATCAAAGTAACGATCAATTAAAGCATTAATCCGGAAAACAAATTGCGCTTTATATGCCAAATACGCCGATAGCATACCGACGCTGAAGTCTCCGGAAAGCACGGAGTTAGCCCCTATCCAAATCGATATGATATTCTCAGCTCCAAATAGGGCACCATTCAGCATTTCATAAAACATTATCAATTTCTGCATTTTTAAATCAGAATTGGTTTGGTTTATGACGCCAGAAAGCCAGATTTGTCGCCTTTCTTCTTCTTTTTGAAATAATTTAATAGTGCGGATACCTCGAATGGTCTCAAGGAAGTGCGATTGAAACTTTGCTGAATGGATTATTTGTTCGCGCGCGGCCTCTTTTAATGGCGTATACCAAATAAAACGGCCCAGACCATATAGGACCATCGCAAGTATTCCCACAAATGCAAGCTTCGCGTTGTAAAGAATCATCAGCGAGAGGGCCAGCACGGCGGATATTCCATCCAGAACGAAACTTAAGATTGACGTCGTTAAGACTTTCTGAATTTGATCAATGGAATTAAACCGGGATACAACGTCGCCAATATGTCTTTTTTCGAAAAACTGCATGGGAAGACGCAGGAGATGAGAGAATACATTTTCTCGCCATTGTAAATTTAATGTGGTTCCGAAATAAACTCCAACGTAGCTTTTTAGGAACTGTAAAATTTGTTGGGCTACAAGAAGCACAGCAAAAGCTACAGCTAATATCTTTAACAGGTCCTGATCGCCGGAAGGGATGACGTTATCGATGACTAATTGCAGGAAAAACGGCGCAGTCATTCCTATAACTTGCAACGTTAGCGCTAAAATTATTAACTGCGTTAAGGCTCGTTTTACGCCGACAACTTGCCCCATTAACGATCGCATCGAAATGGATGGAACTTTCGCCTGAATTTTAAAATCAAAGCTCGGCCAAACTTCCATCGCGATGCCCGTGAATGAGGCGGAAGCGGCCTTGTGCGATATTTTCACCGGTCCGGTGGCGGGATCATGAATGATCAAGCCTCGTTTTTTTACTTCTTTCAAGACCACGAAATGGTTCATGTTCCAGTGCAATAAGCAAGGAAGACGCAACTCGCCGAGCGACTCGATTTCAATTTTTACAGGTCTAGTCACCAATCCGCTGGATCGGGAGATTTTTACCAAGTTATTTAATGTAGCTCCTTTGAGCGAAACCGAGAAGTCACGGCGCAATTCGTGCATGTCTACGTGTTTACCAAAATAACCTAATAACATTCCCAGGCAGGCCAAACCACATTCGCTTGCTTCAGTTTGAAGCAACACTGGCAGTTTTCGAGAAAAACCAAAAGACAAACGATTAATCAACGACATCTATTCACCATTCTTTACTTTTTTGGTTATTCCCAGCAATGGCTCCAGTATCCATTCCCACACTTTTCTTGTTTCTTGTTTAACGTCGCCAGTCAGAAGCATGCCAGGTTGAAGAGCGACGCTTTCCCCATAGGCTTGCACGCCTTGCGAGTCCAATTCGACGGTGATCTGATATAGCGGCGCTTGCGATCCGACGGAATAATATATCGAATCAAGGTCATTTTTTGAGAGTACGGATCTGGAAACTGAACTGACTCTGCCAGTAGAGAGTCCGAATTTTTCATATGGAAAAGCCTGATACCGCAAATTAACTTTATCACCCTGCTTGATGAATCCGATATATTTTGATTCAGAATATAAGAATGCTTGCAAGACCGCATTTTTCGGAATAATGCTGACCAAGGTCGTATTTGAAGTAACAGCTTGCCCGATGTGCATTATCGCACCAGTAGCGCGACCGTCAGTTGGTGAAACAATCACTAGATTTTTTTTGCTTTCGCCTTCCAATAATTCTTGCTTTGCTTGCTCGACTTCACGCTGAAGTTGTTCGATCTGGCTGGCGGTCTTCAATTTTAAAGGCAATATCGAATTTTTATACTCTTCGATATCCTGCTGGATACTGATTTTTTCCCTTATTAGGCTTTGCAGTTTTGAACTCTGCTCCAGCATGTCTCCAATTTTTTGGTTTCCCATCTCTGCGGAGACAAAATTTTGTTTAAGAAGATTTTTATACCTTGAGTCGGCGTCTTCCGCCATAGTTAGTCGTTGGCGTTGGCTGCTGATCTGCAGGTCGATTTGTTCTATGTTTTTTTTTCGAGCAGATATCTTTTCCAATATAGCGCGGACTTCTTCAGAGCTGGACAATTGAGTAGTAGAAATTTGGTGTTCATAAGAGATCACTCGTCTCTTTGCATTTTCAACAATTGCGTTTTCTAAGTTTCCATAATTTGTAAAGCGTTCAGCACTTATCTCATAAAGTTTGTCGCCTTTTTTAACGTCCACGCCTTCAGAAATCCATTTACTTACAACTACTCCACTCTGTCTTGGCTGTACTTTTATCAATCCAGTACTCGGCATTAACTGCCCAGGTATAGCTACTCTTTTTGTGAAGCTGCCATACAATGTGAAAATTATAAAAATGAGCAGGAATATCAAGGATAAAGAAGTAAAAACAGAAAAAGATAAAGGCCGGACGATCAAGATTTGACCGAGCCACTCGTTTCTGCGCGCATTCAGAGCGCCAGACCTAAATAAGTTGTCCGTCATATATAATTTACTGAATCTTTGTCAATATTCTTTTTGCATAACCGCCGATCTGCTCGGTCTTGCTAATGTCAGCGAGGTATTTTATTCGTTGCAAGCATTCATGCGAAATTTGTTCTTTTTTTCCATTGTTGATTTCGATGATGCTGTCTAATGTGGCCAATGATTTGTTTAAATCAAAAAAGTTTTCGCCATCGATATTATGGCATGCGATGTCGATTAAATGGATGGTCTCTTTTTCATCAAATAAATAAGAGAACGTGGAAGCCAAACGGAACGCATTATTCCTTACAATTATCTCACCGTCTTCAATTCCCAGCGGAACCATTCGTTTGATAAGAGCAGGGTCCCCCAGATAGTTCAATAGTCTAAATGCGTCAGCTCTATCTTGATATTTGCAGCTATACCCGCCAACTTCTATTTCGGTAGACCGGCCTTGTAGATGTTGGTGGTAACCTTCGGAGTACGTGCGCCGTTTTTCGGATCTGTAGCTCAACACATTTTTGGGGGTGACGAATTCACCCTGTATGTTGGATTCGGAATCAATAAGCATTCTGGAAGAGTCTTCATCTATTTTCTTGGCGAGTTGGGTTAAATCGGCCGCTAATTTTTTTTCGTTGAAACAGTGCACACTCTTATTTGTAACGACTGTCGTAAAAATCTGAACCACATAGATATACGTGTTTCCTTGCTCTAGGACCGCAGTGCATGACACGCGTTTTGTTGGTAAGGCCGCACGTACAGCATCACACTGATTTTTTAATTTTGGGTCGTCGATGTTTATCGAGTCTCCGCCGGAAATTTTGATTGTTTCTCTTGCTGTGTGGATCAAGTTTATATCGTTTGATATTATCTCGACCTTTGTCCAGATAGGGGGGCGCGCCGATGCGGCATGAGAAAAAAATAAATGGAAAAATAAAATTAAAAATAATAAACCTGTTTTTAACGGGAATATTTTGTGTTTTATTTTTCCATAATGCATGGCTTCTATCCCTTAAATTATGGCGGTGTTTTTAAAGCTGCCAACATTTTTCTGATCGTCCAAAAGGGACATTTTATATTTGTCGGAATTGACGATTTCCCGTATGGTTATTCTTCTGCCGGGATTTTTCATTATGAAATCAGCAGATGGATTAAGTAGGAATTCGACTGCGGTTTGAAGGACTGGGAGGCTGGGAACATAATCTTCCAGCCATAGGAATTGGCCTGCTTCGTTGACTTCAAAGAAAACCCAATCTCCATTCCCGGTGACCGCGAAATCAAAGCTTCCATGAATAATTCCAAGCTTATTCATGACGGAAATGCATTTTTTATATATTTCAGTTGGCAGTTCAATGGGGGAAATTTTCAGAGTATGGGGCTCCGCGATCCTCCAGTCCAGTTTTCCGCTTTTAACGTCTTGCGAGTTCAATTTAACGGCGATTGCTGTACTTCCGAAAAATGTAGCTCGCACTTCATACTCTTTTTGAATGGTATTTTGATAGATGCATGGACATGCGGCAATCATTTCATTGTCATTGAGCTGCGCAGTCGATATCGCCGCAGTATAAGTGACGTAGCGCTTTCCATTTTCCTTCCAGTCGCCTCCCATTAAAGGCTTTACGATAGCCGAATCGTTTTTTTCTTTTACAAATTTCCTGATTTCATCCGGATTGTTAGAGACCAACGTATCAGGAATAATTAGCCCTAGCTCAGCAGCGACTCTAAGTTGTAATAACTTGCTGCCGGCACGACGCTTGCCCTCCAGACTGTTCACCCAAATAGCGGAATCCCACGATGTTTGATATAGAGAGCGAATGAACTGCTTTGATTCCTCCTCGGCTATAAATTTATCGGAAGGATGTAAGGTTTCAGATATGACAGGCCAACGCGGACGGCGGAGCCAGACAGTGTCAATATTATCCGATGATAGGCCACTATTTATATCATGGAATTTTCCCAGAGCTAGGTCTGCGTTGCTTATGCTATAGCTGATGGTTTGGCGAGTGGGGAAATTATCCCCCACTAATCTATGGACAACATGTCCAAGCTCTTCAAGTGCCAACTGCACGATGATTGAATCAGTGTCGCCGACCATCGCGGGAATTAGAATATTTTTCATTGTCTATAGTATTCTACCGTTGCCGAATTAAAGTAATTCGGCAACGGATTTATCGTGTTCTACAAAAGTTTAAAAGTCGCCGGAAGACTTGTCTTCATCCATGGGACCATTTGGGTCTTGGCTAGATACCTTTTTCGTTGGTTGGCCAGGGGTCATCCACCCGCCGCCGCCGCCGTGGCTGCCCGTGTGCTCGCCGCCGCCGCCACCACTACCACCGCCGTTATCCCAATCAGGAGGCATGTCTTCGTCGGTGCCCCCCGATACCAGGTCTAGTTCTTCTGTAGTCAAATCACGTGCAGCCTGACGCAAAATAATACGATTATTCATAACTCTCCTAGAAGCGACCCTTCGGGTCGATAAGTTTTCACCCAACATATCCCACTGTTGGGATAATTTTTGTGTGTGTGGGTAGCGGAATAATACTGACAAAAAAGCATCAAAATCTCTCGGAATGTAACTTTGGGGCGTATCGAGATATCTATTTGCAGTAGCACTAGAGGCTATTAAGCTAGTCTTAAGTGGAGGGTCTCACGCACGTGGACTGTTTGATCGGGTTGACGTCGAAAACCACAGGAGCTTGAAAGAACGGTCGGCGACGGCCCGGCGCCGGAGCTAAGAAAATGCTTGGATGGACGCATTCCGGAGGACTAATAACTTTGGACATAGTGATATGTCCCGTGTGTTCCCGCACTTGGCCATGACCGAATATAGGCTTGCAGCCTAATTAATGGGAAGTAGCCTGCGTTTCGCTCCTTGCATCAGATCGCTTATCGCACTGCACGGGATTACAATGGCGTCCACCGTACACTGCTCACCAGGAGTTCCATGAACCGTTTCTTATCCTTGGCGTTGGCCGCTTTCGCAGCTGTCGCCGCCCTGCCAGCGATGGCTGCGCAACCCGCTACCGTCCGTCTCGACTACCTCCACAGCGGCAACGCGCTCAATGAAAGCTATGCGATGGAACGCGTGGTGATCGAGCCGCTGCCGTGGCCGGGCGATATGCGGCGCACCATCGACGACACCAATCGCGGCAACAACATGGTCGAGGTGGTGGACGCCAAGACCGGCGAGCTGCTGTACTCGCGTGGCTTCTCCACCGTGTTCGCCGAATGGCGCAGCACCGACGAGGCAACGCACGGCAATCGCGGCTTCCAGGAATCGGTGCGCTTTCCCAAGCCGGACCGCCCGGTGCGCGTGCGCATCCTGAAGCGCGACGACCGCAACGCCTTCTCGGTAGTGTGGACCGCCGATGTCGATACCGACGCGATGGACGTGCTGCGCAAGCAGACGCCGCCCGCATCGATGGCGGCCGCGCCCAAGCCGATCGCCATCCGCGTCAACGGCCCGTCGCCGGACAAGGTCGACCTGCTGATCCTGGGCGACGGCTACACCAAGGCCGACATGGCCAAGTTCGAGGCGACCGCGCGCAAGCTGGCCGACCACCTGTTCGCCACCTCGCCGTTCAAGGAGCGCGCCAAGGACTTCAATGTCTGGGCGCTGGCGCTGCCGACCGAGGAATCGGGCGTGTCGCGGCCTTCGACCGGCGTGCATCACGCCTCGCCGCTGGGCACGCGCTACGACATCTTCGGCAGCGAGCGTTATGTGCTCACCACCGACAACCGCGCGCTGCGCGAGCTGGCGCAGTACGCGCCGTATGAATTCATCGAGATTTTGGTGAACAACGAGACCTACGGCGGCGGCGGCATCTTCGGCCAGTTCAGCACCGCGGCGGCCAACAACGATTGGGCCGACTACCTGTTTGTGCACGAATTCGGCCACCACTTCGCCGGCCTGGCCGACGAGTACTACACCTCGCCGGTGGCCTACCAGTCGAACGGCACGCGCCAGGAACCGTGGGAGCCGAATGCCACCGCGCTGCGCGATCCGGCCAAGCTGAAATGGAAGAAGTTCGTCAAGGACGGCACGCCGCTGCCGACGCCGTGGGCCAAGGAGACCTATGAAACCGCGTCGCGCGCCTACCAGAAGGAGCGCGCCGCGCTGCGCGCCGCCAACCGGCCGGAGTCGGAGATGAGCGCCTTGTTTCGCAAGGACCTGGAATCGAGCAACGCGCTGTTCTCGAAGGACCCGCACGTCCACACCGTGGGCGCGTTCGAGGGCGCGAACTATGAGGCCAGCGGCTACTACCGCCCGCAGATGCAGTGCATCATGTTCGACCGCAGCGAGAAGTTCTGCGCCGTCTGCGCCGACGCCATTGGGGCCATCATCGATTTGTACTCGCGCCCGGGGGCCGGCAGGTAATTTCCGTTAAGTACGATACCGTACAGAGTACTTCCTCTCATCGGCTTATTCTGGATACGTGGCAAGACAAGAACGCATCCAAATAGAACTTTGAGAGGAAACACCATGAACAAAATTATCGCTGCCCTGATCGCCGGCCTGTTCGCAACCGCCGCTTACGCACAAACCACTCCGGTGCAGACCCCGGCCGTCGTCAAGGCTGAAAATGAAGCCAACAAGGACGTGGCCAAGGCGCAGCAGAAGGAATTGAAGGCCGACGTCAAAGCCGACAAGAAAGCCGACAAGGCTATCGCCAAAGCCAACAAGACCCATGACGCAGCCGCCGCACACGTCGACGTGGAAAAAGCCAAAGCCAACGAAAAAGTAGCCAAGGCCGATCCTGAAGACAAAGCCAAGGCATCGGCAAAAGGTGACAAGGCAGTCGCCAAGGCCGAGGAAAAGGCCGAGAAAAAAGCAGTGAAAGCCGACGCCAAGGCAATCAAGGAAACCGTTGACGCGACCGCCGACAAAGCCATCGCCGCCAACCAGACCGACGCTGTCAAAGCCAAATCGGCTGCCGACGTCAAAGCCGCCGCCGCCAAGAACTAAGTAGCGGCGCATAAAAAAACCCGCAGGCACCGAACGCGCTCAAGATCGCGTTCGGTGCCTGCGGGTTTTTTTTCGTTGGGGCCTAAAGTCCAGTCCGTGTCCGAATGTCAGACTTGACCCCCGGGGTTAAACGATAGGCGTCAGCGAGGTTGGCTTGATCTTGGTCGCCAGCGCCTTGCCTTTGCGGGCGCGTTTGCCGAAGTGGACCGCCAGCGCCGAAGCGGACAGGCGTTCTTCCTGCGGTTTGCCGCCACGGCCGATGCCGGCGACGATCACGCCTTTCTGGCTGATAGGCTTGGCCGCGATCAGGGTTTCCTTGTCGTCCAACTCCATCAGGATCACGCCGCGGCCGCCGTTGGTCAGCACTTTCATCTCGTCCATGCCGAACACCAGCACGCGCGCGTTGGCCGACAACACGGCCACCGCACTGGCGCTGTCGGCGATGACCGCCGGCGGCAACGGCACGTCGCCGTCTTCCAGGGTGATGAAGGCCTTGCCGCCCTTGATGCGGCTGACCATGTCGCCCGCTTTGGCGACGAAGCCGAAACCGGCGCTGGTCGCCAGCAGCAGCTGCGTGCTGCCGGTGCCGGCGTAGTAGTGCTGGATGCGGGCGCCGGACGCCAGGTCGATCAGGGTGGTGATCGGCACGCCGTCGCCGCGCGCGTTCGGCAGCGCCGCCACCGGCACCGAATAGATCTTGCCGTTGTTGCCGAAGGCCAGCAGGTTGTCCACCGTGCGGCACTCGAAGGCGCCATACAGCGTGTCGCCGGCCTTGAAGGTGAACTGCGCGGCGTCGTGGCCGATGCCGGTGCGCGCGCGTATCCAGCCTTTTTCCGAAATGATGACGGTCACCGGTTCGTCCACCACCTTCTGTTCGACCACGGCTTTCTGCGCTTCCTCGATCAGGGTGCGGCGGGCGTCGCCATAGGTCTTGGCGTCGGCGTCGATTTCCTTGATGATGGCGCGCTTCATCGACGATGGGTTGTCGAGCAGGTCCTGCAGCAGGCCTTTTTCCTTGCGCAGTTCGGCCAGCTCTTGCTGGATCTTGATCGCTTCCAGGCGGGCCAGTTGGCGCAGGCGGATTTCCAGGATGTCTTCGGCCTGGATCTCCGACAGGCGGAAGCGCTCCATCAGCGCCGCTTTCGGTTCGTCCGAATTGCGGATGATGTGGATCACTTCATCGATGTTCAGCAGGATGGTCTCGCGGCCTTCCAGGATGTGGATGCGCGCGTCGACCTTGCCCAGCTTGTACTGCGTGCGGCGGGTGACGGTGGCGAAGCGGAATTCGATCCACTCCTGCAGGATGTCGGTCAGGCCCTTCTGGCGCGGACGGCCATCGCCGCCTATCATCACCAGGTTGATCGAGGCCGACGATTCGAGCGAGGTATGCGCCAGCAGCAGCAGCATGAATTCGGTCTGGTCCTGGTTCTTCGACTTCGGCTCGAACACCAGGCGCACCGGCGCGGCGCGGCCCGATTCGTCGCGTATCGTATCCAGTGAATTGAGGATCAGCGATTTGAGCGCCATCTGTTCCGGCGACAGCGCCTTCTTGCCCATCTTGATCTTGGGGTTGGTCAGCTCTTCGATCTCCTCCAGCACCTTCTGCGACGAGGTGCCCGGCGGCAGTTCGGTAACCACCGCCTGCCACTGGCCGCGCGCCAGCTCTTCGATCTTCCAGCGCGCGCGCACTTTCATGCTGCCACGGCCGGTCGCGTACATGTCGCTGATCTGCGACGGCGGGGTGATGATCTGGCCTCCGCCCGGGAAATCCGGGCCGGGGATCATGGCCATCAATTCGCTGTGCGTGATCTTCGGATTGCGGATCATGGCGACGGCCGCTTGCGCCACTTCGGTCAGGTTGTGCGACGGGATTTCCGTCGCCAGGCCGACCGCGATGCCGGAGGCGCCGTTCAACAGCACCATCGGCAGGCGCGCCGGCAGCAGGCATGGTTCTTCGGTCGAGCCGTCGTAGTTGGCCTGGAATTCCACGGTGCCGAGGTTGATCTCGTCGAGCAGCACCTTGGCGATCGGCGTCAATCGGGCTTCGGTGTAGCGCATCGCCGCGGCGCCGTCGCCGTCGCGCGAGCCGAAGTTGCCCTGGCCGTCGACCAGCGGATAGCGCAGCGAGAAGTCCTGTGCCATGCGCACCATGGCGTCGTACACCGACTGGTCGCCGTGCGGGTGCAATTTACCCAGCACGTCGCCGACCACGGTCGCGGACTTGCGCGGCTTGGCGGTGCTGTTCAGGCCCATTTCGTTCATCGCGTACAGGATGCGGCGCTGCACCGGCTTCTGGCCGTCGCACACGTCCGGCAGCGCGCGGCCCTTGACCACCGAGATGGCGTAGTCGAGGTAGGCGCGTTCGGCGAAGGTGGACAGGGTCAGCGTGTCGCCGCCGTCGCCGTCATCGCCGCCTGGTGGGGAGCCGGCGTTGCCGCCGTTGCCGCCGCCATTGCCGCCGTCGCCGCCGCCATTGTGGTCATTGCCGCCGCCGTCCTGCGGAGTGGCGCTTACGCCGTCGTGCACGGCCTCGTCGCCGGCCGCTTGCGCGGACGCGGGCGCAGGCGAGGGCGCGGGCGCCGCAGGTGCCGCAGGTTGAGCCACCGCCGCCGCTTCCGGCGCCGGTTCGTCAAAGAGATTTGCTTGATGAGTCATAGTCGGTCAGTAATTAGATATCTGCTTCGGCTTCGTTGCCGTGTTCTTCGATCCAGGCGCGGCGCGCGGCCGCTTCGCCCTTACCCATCAACATATTGAAGCGCGCCGACGATTCGCCGTGCGCGTAGGCGCCCAGCGATACCGGCAGCAGGCGGCGGGTGTCCGGGTTCATCGTGGTTTCCCACAGCTGTTCGGCGTTCATCTCGCCCAGGCCCTTGAAGCGCGAGATCGACCAGGCGCCTTCCTTCAGGCCGTCCTTGCGCAGCTTGTCCTCGATCGCCACCAGTTCGCCGGCGTCGAGCGCGTACAGCTTCTGGATCGGCTTCTTGCCGCGCGCCGGCGCGTCGACGCGGAACAGCGGCGGCCGGGCGATGCAGATGTTCCCGTTGGCGATCAGGCCGGGGAAGTGCTTGAAGAACAGCGTCAATAACAAGACCTGGATGTGCGAGCCGTCGACGTCCGCATCGGAGAGGATGCAGATTTTTCCGTAACGCAGGCCGGAGAGGTCCGGCATGCTGTCGGCGCTGTGCGGATCGACGCCGATCGCCACCGAGATGTCGTGGATCTCGTTGTTGGCGAACAGGCGGTCACGGTCGGTTTCCCAGGAGTTGAGCACCTTGCCGCGCAGCGGCAGGATGGCCTGGAATTCCTTGTCGCGGCCCATCTTGGCCGAACCGCCCGCCGAGTCGCCCTCGACCAGGAACAGTTCGGTGCGGGCGACGTCGCTCGATTCGCAGTCGGTCAGCTTGCCCGGCAGGACGGCCACGCCGGACGATTTCTTCTTCTCGACCTTTTGCAGCGAGCGCAGACGCGATTGCGCCTGCTTGATGACCAGTTCGGCCAGCTTCTTGCCGTAGTCGACATGGTGGTTCAGCCACAGCTCCAGCGCCGGCTTGGAATAGGTCGAGACCAGGCGCACGGCGTCGCGGGAGTTCAGGCGTTCCTTGATCTGGCCCTGGAACTGCGGGTCCAGCACTTTGGCCGACAGCACGAACGAGACGCGCGCGAACACGTCTTCCGGCAGCAGCTTGACGCCTTTGGGCAGCAGCGAGTGCATCTCGACGAAGCTCTTCACCGCGCCGTACAAGCCGTCGCGCAGGCCCGATTCGTGGGTGCCGCCGTTGGGCGTGGGGATCAGGTTGACGTAGGATTCGCGCACCACGGCGCCTTGTTCGGTCCATGCCACCACCCAGGCCGCGCCTTCGCCCTCGGCGAAGCCTTCGGCGTCCGGGCCGGCGAATTGCGCGCCTTCGAACAGCGGGATCAGGGTCTCGCCGTCGGTCGCTTGCGCCAGCGCCTCGGTCAGGTAGCCGCGCAGGCCGTCGTTGTACTGCCAGACCTGCGATTCGCCGGTCTTGGCGTTGGTCAGCGTGACGGTGACACCCGGCAGCAGCACGGCCTTGGAGCGCAACAGGCGCTGCAACTCGGTCTGCGAGATGGCGGGGGAGTCGAAATATTTGGCGTCCGGCCAGGCGGTGACGCGGGTGCCGGACTTTTTGCCGTCGCGCGGCGCGACCGCGGAGGACAGCGGCTCGACCACGTCGCCGTGCTCGAAGGCCAGTTTGTGCAGGCCGGTGCCGTCGGGCTCCTTGCGCCAGACGGTGATCTCCAGGCGCTTGGACAGCGCGTTGGTGACCGACACGCCGACGCCGTGCAAACCGCCCGAGAACGCGTAGGCGCCGCCCGAACCCTTGTCGAACTTGCCGCCCGCGTGCAGGCGGGTGAACACGATTTCCACCGTCGGCACGCCCTCTTCGGGGTGCAGGCCGACCGGGATGCCCCGGCCGTCGTCTTCGACGGTGATGCTGCCGTCGGCGTTCTGCGTGACGATAATGTTTTTACAATGTCCGCCCAGCGCCTCGTCCGAGGCATTGTCGATCACCTCCTGGATGATGTGCAGCGGATTCTCGGTGCGGGTGTACATACCCGGGCGTTGCTTGACGGGTTCCAGGCCCTTGAGGACCCGGATGGATGCTTCGCTGTAGTCGGAAACTGGTTTTTTAGTGGCCATACGTGATCAAGCTTGTAATTTCGATACTGGGTTTATGTACAGTTTTATGCGGACGTTTGCGTATTCTATCCTCAACCGGGCGTAATCGCGGCAAAAAAACGGCGCGGGCCAATTTATACACGATGTTTACAACCACGGCCCGCCTTTTTAGACCGTTTTTACGGCGCCATCGATAAGCTGTTTTGTATCGCAACGATCAATCCAGGGGTTCGATATGCATGCTTTCTTCCATACCAGGGCGGCCCAGCGCCGCTCGATCTGGGCCGCCGACTATCGCAAAACGGCGCCGGCCTGCGTGATGCAGCTGACCGTCGACACCGCCGCCGTGACGGCGCTGCGCCAGATGGTGACGCGCATTTGCGGCGACGCGCTGGAGTTCATGCGCATCGAGGCCTGCGAGCACGGCGCCCGCATGAAGGTGTGGCTGTGCGTGGGCGCGTCCATGGTGGCGCGGGTGATGGAGGCGGTGATGCAGGCATTGCCTGGCGCCGAATTCGGCCGCTTCACCGTGCGGGGCGCTGCATGATCGTGGCGGCCGCCAATCGGCACGGCGGCACTGCCGTGCTGGTCGACACCGAAGGCCGCGACAGCGCCGAGAGCCGCGCCGAGCTGGTCGCCGCGCGGCTGGCGGTGGTGCCGCTGAAGCCGGACCAGGCCGACCTGTCGACCCGCTACCAGCTGATCGCCCGTTTGAATGCCGCGCGCATGTTCAATCCCGGACTGCGCGTGCTGTTTGTGCTGGTCGGCGGCGCCGGCGAACCCACCGACGCCGAGCGTGCCGCAGTGCGCGCCTATGTGGCGCAGGTGATGTCGGCCACGCTGGCCAGCACTGTTATCCACGGACAGGAGCCGGCCGATATGGACGCCCTGTACCGCGAAGTT
This sequence comes from Duganella violaceipulchra, assembly GCF_019166075.1. Classification (NCBI taxonomy): domain Bacteria; kingdom Pseudomonadati; phylum Pseudomonadota; class Betaproteobacteria; order Burkholderiales; family Oxalobacteraceae; genus Duganella; species Duganella violaceipulchra. The sequence continues at coordinate 393,505 of NZ_JAHTGR010000002.1, forward strand.
TTTACCGCTTGATGTTTTTACCACTTGATCTAACCACCAAAAGAAAGACCGCATCATGAAGAAATTGATACTCGCCGCAGCCGTCGTCGCTGCTTTCACGGGCACGCACGCTTACGCCGAGGATGCCGCGCCGGCCGCCAAGCCGGATAATGAGACCAGCTTCAACGCCGCGGTGGTCAGCGACTACCGCTATCGCGGCATTTCGCAGACGCGTCTGAAACCGGCCCTGCAAGGTGGCTTTGACTACACCAACAATCCGACCGGCTTCTACGCCGGCACCTGGCTGTCGACCATCAAATGGACCAAGGACGCCGGCGGCAGCGGCGACATCGAGTGGGACATCTACGCCGGCAAACGCGGCCAGCTCACGGCCGACGTGTCCTACGACGTGGGTGTGCTGACCTATGTCTACCCGTCCAACGACCTGTCGCACGTCAGCGGCTTCGCCAACGCCAACACCACCGAGGTGTACGGCCAGCTGGGTTACGGCCCTGCTTATATCAAGTATTCGCACTCGGTGACGAATCTGTTTGGTTTTGTCGACAGCAAGAACAGCGGCTATCTGGACCTGGGCGCCAACATCGAGGCGGGCGAGGGCTACACGGTCAACCTGCACGCCGGCCACCAGAACGTCAAGCACAATGGCGCGGCCAGCTATAGCGACTGGAAGATCGGCGCCACCAAGGACTTCGGCGTGGTGACTGGAGCGCTGGCGGTGATCGGCACCAACGCCGACAAAACCGCCTACGCTTCGCCGGCCAACGGCAAGTTCCTGGGCAAGACCGCGCTGCAGCTGACCATCAGCAAAGTGTTCTGATCGGTCTAGCATCCGGTCTTCAAAGGGGCGGCGCGTTGCGCGCGCCCTTTCTTTTTTGCCTGCGACGTTAGGTATGCGGAGGGCGGGTCCTGTTTTTTCGGCTTTTACTAAAACGTGATAACCACTACTACCCAACGCTAACCACCGATATTTCGCGCGAGTTTGCGATATTTTCGGAACTAAACCCCGCTAAGCGGCTCTAACGAATATAGGGGTGGCGCGCAGGCAGACAGCCAGCGCTCGCGGGCGCGGGAGACGCCAAGCCCTGATCCCGCCAACCGGGCGGCAGGTGCTGAGCGCGTCCGCGCCTCGCATCTGCCGAAGGATCACCAATCCGGTCCGCTGCCAAACGAAATCCGCTCTCCCAGCGTATCGGCAGCGCTGCCAGGCAAAGGTACTCAGCGCAAGTCCGGCTCTGGGCGAAGCGCCCGCCGCAGGAAGCGCCGTGCGGCGAAACATATTCCCGAAAATTCGTGAAGAACCTTTTCTTTCAGTTGTACGCCCGGCTCGCGCCGGCGCGGAATACTTCACTGTAGAGATGGCGCACTTCCGGGGCGCACAGCACATAGGCCGTCTTGCGCGAGTCCAGTTCCAGTTCGCTGTGGTGGGAGTGGTAGGTGCCGCGCTGGTCGAGTTCCAGCGTGTCAGCCAGGCGCGCGCCGGGGATTTGCGCGACGAACACCAGCAGGCATCCGGTCTGGTGCGGCGTCAGCGGCTTGCTGCCGTGGGCCACGGTCACCAGCACGCGGGCGCAGGGATTGAGCTCTTGCGCCCGTCGCAGGCGGCCGAGGAAGTCGGCGTGGCGGCCTTGTTCTATTTCGGCGGGGCGCACCAGCGCCACGATGACGGCCGCACGGGCCAGCGCCGCATCGGCGTCGCGGTGGGAGGCGTCGATCACCAGGTCGTCGTACAGATGCGGATCGTAGGCGCCGGGGTGGGGGCTGACCAGCAGCACCCGACTGCCGGCCGCCACCCGCAGCATGGCCAGGTCTTCGGCCAGGTCGGAGACGGTGGCGTTGCCGTCCATGCCAGTGAGGGCGACGATCATATGACCTCCGCCGAGGTGTAGACCGGAACCTCGTCCAGCGCTTCCAGCATGGTCGCGATGCGCGCCTTGCAGCCATTGGTGGCGGGCGTCATGGGCAGGCGCAGCTCTTCGCGCAGCACGCCCTGCATCGCCAGCGCGGCCTTCAGCGGCGCCGGATTGGGTTCCGAGAACATCAGCTGGATCAAGGGTTGCAGTCTGGCGAACAGCTCGCGCGCTTCGGGCAGGCGCTGTTCCTCGACCAGCTCATACAACTGCACGAACAGGTCGACGCGGATGTGGGCCGAGGCCGAGATGGCGCCGTGGGCGCCGCTGCACAACGCCGACAGCAGCAGCGCGTCATCGCCGCACAGCACCGACAGCGGCGTATGTTCAACCAGATCGGTGATCTGGCGCAGCCGGCCGCCGGCCTCCTTGATGGCGGCGAACTGCGGCCGCTCGGCCAGCCGGCTGGCGGTGGCCAGCTCCAGGTTGACGCCGGTGCGCGCCGGCACGTTGTACAGCACGATCGGGCGTCCGGTCGAGGCGGCGATGGTTTCGAAGTGCCGCACCAGGCCTTCCTGCGAGGGGCGCACATAGGCCGGGGTCGACACCAGGTAGCCCGCCAGGTCCAAATCATCGAATTGCAGCACGCGGCTGGCGGCGGCGTAGGTGTCGCTGCCGCCTATGCCCATCAGCACTGGGCAGCGCTTGTGCGCCGCCTCCAGCACGGCGGCCAGCGCCGCGCCCTGTTCGGCCAGGTCCAGCTGCGGCGCCTCGCCGGTGGTGCCGCACACCACCAGGCCGTGCACGCCCTGGTTCACCAGGTCGGCGGCCAGGTTCTGTAAACGGGGTAAGTCGATTTCACCATGATGCATGGGGGTGACCAGCGGCACCCAGATGCCGTGTAGGGAGGTAAGCATGTTTTCTTCAGGTAGTTGCGACAGAAAAAGCGTATTCCTGCCCCCGTAAAAATGTTCTAAATAGTCGGGCCGCGCGTGTATATAAAACGTAAATACCGGCCATTTTTACATCTTGTTTACACCCCGTCCCCAAGTCTTTACACAATCTTTAGACCCTAGCCGCTAACCTTTCGAGTATCAAAAACAAGACCTGTGAGGGGTGTGATGGACATAGTATTTATCGGTGCGTTGGTGGTCTTCTTTGCCGTGATCGTGGCGTTCGCCGCCGGTTGCGACAAATTGGGAGGCAAGCAATGAACACCTTTTACCTGATTGGGGCCTTGGCTGCGGCCGGCCTGCTGGTCTACCTGGTGGTGGCCTTGTTGAAAGCGGAGGACCTGTAATGACTACCCAATCCATCATCCTGCTGGTGGTGTTCCTGGCCGCGCTGTTGGCGCTGTCCTACCCACTGGGCATCCTGCTGGCCCGCGTCGGCGACGGCGGCGCCGCAGTTAGCCCAATGCGTGGCCTTGGCTGGCTGGGCAAGATCGAATCCCTGCTGTACCGCGCCGCCGGCATCGCCGGCAAGGATGGCAAGACCGAAGGCCAGAACTGGAAGGCCTACGCCATCGCGCTGATGCTGTTTAACGGCCTGGGCGCGTTGGCGACCTACGGCCTGCAGCGAATGCAGGCATTCTTGCCGCTCAATCCGCAGGGCATGGCCAATGTCAGCGCCGATTCCTCGTTCAACACCGCGGTCAGCTTCGTGTCCAACACCAACTGGCAGGGCTACGGCGGCGAATCGACCATGAGCTACCTGACCCAGATGCTGGTGCTGGCCGGCCAGAACTTCTTCTCGGCCGCCACCGGCATCGCCGTGGCCTATGCGCTGATCCGCGGCTTCTCGTCGCGCTCGGCCAAATCGATCGGCAACTTTTGGGTCGACGTCACCCGCTCCACCCTGTACGTGCTGCTGCCGCTGTCGTTCATCTTCGCCATCTTCCTGGTGGGCCAGGGCGCGATCCAGAACTTCTCGGCCTACAAGGACGTGGCCCTGATGGACCCGGTCACCTACACCCAGCCGAAAGTCGGCGCCGACGGCCAGCCGCTCAAGGACGCCAAGGGCGAGCCGGTCACCGAAACGCTGACCACCTCGACCCAGAGCATCGCCATGGGTCCGGTCGCCTCGCAGGAAGCGATCAAGATGCTGGGCACCAACGGTGGCGGCTTCTTCAACGCCAACTCGGCCCACCCTTACGAGAACCCGACCGCGCTGACCAACTTCGCGCAGATGCTGGCCATCTTCCTGATCCCGGCCGGCCTGTGCTTCGCCTTCGGCCGCATGGTCGGCGACCAGCGCCAGGGCTGGGCCGTGCTGGCCGCCATGACGGTGCTGTTCGTGGCGTGCACCGTCACGGTGATGGGCGCCGAGCAGCAAGCCCACCCCGCGCTGCAGGCGATGGGCGTCGACCAGTCGGTGAACGCGCTGCAACCGGGCGGCAATATGGAAGGCAAGGAAGCGCGCTTCGGCATCAGCGCCACCACCCTGTTCGCGGCGGTGACCACGGCCGCCTCGTGCGGCGCGGTCAACGCCTGGCACGATTCCTTCATGCCTATCGGCGGCATGATCCCGATGCTGCTGATGCAGTTCGGCGAAGTGATCTTCGGCGGCGTCGGCTCCGGCCTGTACGGCATGCTGATCTTCGCCATCATGGCGGTGTTCATCGCCGGCCTGATGATAGGCCGCACGCCTGAATACCTGGGCAAGAAGATCCAGGCCTATGAAATGAAGATGACCTCGATCGCCATCCTGGTCACGCCGACCCTGGTGCTGGCCGGCACCGCCATCGCCGTCATGTGCGTGGACGGCAAGGCGGGCATCCTCAATCCCGGCGCGCACGGCTTCTCGGAGATCCTGTACGCGTTCAGCTCGGCCGCCAACAATAACGGCAGCGCCTTCGGTGGCCTGTCCGCCAACACACCGTTCTACAACACCATGCTGGCCATCGCCATGTGGTTTGGCCGCTTCGGCGTGATCGTGCCGATCCTGGCGATCGCCGGTTCGCTGGCCGGCAAGCAGCGCCTGGAAGTGAACTCCGGCACCTTGCCCACCCACGGCCCGATCTTCGTCGGCCTGCTGGTCGGCGTGGTCGCCCTGGTCGGCGTGCTCAATTACGTTCCGGCGCTGGCGCTCGGCCCTGTGGTCGAACACCTGCAGCTGTTTGCCAAATAAGGAATCATCATGTCACAAGCCACTCAAAAAGAGATGACGCTGTTGTCCAATCCGCCAGCGCAAAAACTCAAGCTGTTCGACTCGGAACTGCTGGTGCCGGCCATCGTCGATTCGTTCCGTAAACTGAGCCCGCGCGTGCAAGTGCGCAGCCCGGTCATGTTCGTGGTCTACGTCGGCAGCATCATCACCACGCTGCTGTACTTCCAGGCGCTGTACGGCCAGGGCGAGGCCGCGCCCGGCTTCATCCTCGCCACCAGCATCTGGCTGTGGTTCACGGTGTTGTTCGCCAACTTCGCCGAGGCGCTGGCCGAGGGCCGCAGCAAGGCGCAGGCGGCCTCGCTGCGCAGCCTGAAGCAGTCGGTCACGGCCAAGAAGCTGGCCTCGCCCAAGCATGGCACCACCTGGCTGCCGCAGGCTGCGGCCGACCTGCGCAAGGGACACTTCGTGCTGGTCGAAGCGGGCGACGTGATCCCCATCGACGGCGAAGTGATCGAAGGCGTGGCCTCGGTCGACGAAAGCGCCATCACCGGCGAATCGGCGCCGGTGATCCGCGAATCGGGCGGCGATTTTTCGTCTGTCACCGGCGGCACCCGCGTGCTGTCGGACTGGCTGGTGATCAAGGTCACCGCCAATCCGGGCGAGACCTTCCTCGACCGCATGATCTCGATGGTGGAGGGCGCCAAGCGCCAGAAGACCCCGAACGAAATCGCCCTGACCATCTTGCTGGTGGCGCTGACCATCGTGTTCCTGGTGGTGACCGTGACCCTGCTGCCGTTCTCGCTGTTCTCGGTGGAGGCGGCCAAATCCGGCACGCCGATCAGCATCACGGTGCTGATCGCGCTGCTGGTGTGCCTGATCCCGACCACCATCGGCGGCCTGCTGTCGGCCATCGGCGTGGCCGGCATGAGCCGCATGATGCAGGCCAACGTGATCGCCACCTCCGGCCGCGCGGTGGAGGCGGCCGGCGACGTCGACGTGCTGCTGCTCGATAAAACCGGCACCATCACCTTGGGCAACCGCCAGGCCTCGGCCTTCTACGCCGCCCCCGGCGTGACCGAGCAGCAGCTGGCCGACGTCGCGCAACTGGCCTCGCTGGCCGACGAAACCCCGGAAGGGCGCAGCATCGTGGTGCTGGCCAAGCAGAAGTTCAACATCCGCGAACGCGAGATGGCGGCGCTGCAGGCGGTGTTCGTGCCGTTCACCGCGCAGACCCGCATGAGCGGCGTCGATCTCGGCGAGCAGGGAGCCGTGCGTGCGGTGCGCAAGGGCGCGGCCGACACCGTGCGCCTGTACGTGGAGGCGATGGGCCAGCCGTATCCGGCCGAAGTGGCGCGCGCCGTCGACGACGTCTCGCGCCGCGGCAGCACGCCGCTGGTGGTGGTCGACGCCGGCCGCGTGATGGGCGTGGTCGAACTGAAGGACATCGTCAAGGGCGGCATCAAGGAGCGCTTCGCCGAGCTGCGCCGCATGGGCATCAAGACCGTGATGATCACCGGCGACAACAAGCTGACCGCCGCCGCCATCGCCGCCGAGGCCGGCGTGGACGACTTCCTGGCCGAGGCCACGCCGGAGGACAAGCTCAAGCTGATCCGCAGCTACCAGTCCGAAGGCCGGCTGGTCGCCATGACCGGCGACGGCACCAACGACGCGCCGGCGCTGGCCCAGGCCGACGTCGCCGTGGCGATGAACTCGGGCACCCAGGCCGCGAAAGAGGCCGGCAACATGGTCGACCTCGATTCGAACCCGACCAAGCTGCTCGAGATCGTCGAGATCGGCAAGCAGATGCTGATGACGCGCGGTTCGCTGACCACCTTCTCGATCGCCAACGACGTCGCCAAGTACTTCGCCATCATCCCGGCGGCCTTCGTGGGCACCTTCCCGGCGCTCAAGGCGCTCGACGTCATGCACCTGAGCAGCCCGAACTCGGCCATCATGTCGGCCGTGATCTTCAACGCGCTGATCATCGTGTTCCTGATCCCGCTGGCCCTGAAGGGCGTGCGCTACCGCGCCATCGGCGCCGCCGCGCTGCTGCGCCGTAACATCTGGGTGTATGGCGTGGGCGGCCTGGTGTTGCCGTTCGCCGGCATCAAACTGATCGACGTGGTGCTGACCATGTTCCATCTCGTCTAACGTAGGAGAGCAATCATGACATCCCAAATTCGTCCCGCCCTGGTGCTGTTCGGCGCCCTGACCGTGATCTGCGGCGTGCTGTATCCGCTGGCCGTGACCGGCGTCGGCAACGTCGCCTTCCCGGCCCAGGCCGCCGGCAGCCTCATCGAAGTGAACGGCAAGGCGATCGGCTCCGCGCTGATCGGCCAGTCCTTCTCCTCGCCCAAGTACTTCTGGGGCCGTCCATCGGCCACCGGCCCGATGCCCAACAACGCCGCCAACTCCGGCGGCAGCAACCTCGGCCCGCTGAACCCGGCCCAGAACGACGCCGTCAAGGGCCGCATCGACGCCCTCAAGGCGGCCGAGCCGCAAGGCCAGCCGAACCGGCTGGCGATCCCAGTCGACCTGGTCACGGCCTCGGCCAGCGGCGTCGACCCCGAGCTCAGCGTGGCCGGCGCCCAGTACCAGGTGGCGCGCATCGCCGCCGTGCGCCAGCTGGCCCCGGCCAGGGTCCAGGCCCTGATCGACGCCCAGCGCCAGTCGCAGACGCTGGGCTTCTTCGGCGAGCCGCGGGTCAATGTGCTGGCGCTGAATCTGGCGCTGGACGCGGAAAGTGCGCATACTCGCTAAATCAGCGTTTCCAGCGAAAGTTTAGCGATCCTTCATGTTCCCCAACGATAAAGAACGCCCCGATCCGGACGCCTTGCTGGCCCAGGTGCAAGCCCAGGAACGCAAGGCGGCGCGCGGCAAGCTGCGCATCTACTTCGGCGCCTCGGCCGGTGTCGGCAAGACCTACGCCATGCTGGCCGCCGCGCGCAAGCTGCAGGCCGACGGCCAGCCGGTGCTGGTCGGCGTGATCGAAACCCATGGCCGCAGCGAGACCGCGGCCATGCTGGAGGGACTGGACGTGCTGCCGCTCAGGCAGGTCGCCCACCGCGGCAAGCAGCTCGCCGAATTCGACATCGACGGCGCGCTGGCACGGCGGCCGCCGCTGATCCTGATGGACGAGCTGGCGCATTCGAACGCGCCCGGCTCGCGCCACCCCAAGCGCTGGCAGGATGTCGAGGAACTGCTGGACGCCGGCATCGACGTGCTCACCACCGTCAACGTGCAGCACCTGGAAAGCCTGAACGACGTGGTCGGCGGCATCACCGGCATCCGCGTCGGCGAGACCGTGCCCGACACCGTGTTCGACCAGGCCGACGAGGTGGTGCTGGTCGACATTCCCGCCGACGAGCTGCTGGCGCGCCTCAAGAGCGGCAAGGTGTACAAGGAGCAGCAGGCCGAGCGCGCCTCCAGGAACTTTTTCCGCAAGGGTAACCTGATCGCGCTGCGCGAGCTGGCGCTGCGCCGCACCGCCGACCGCATCGAGGACGACGTGCGCGCCTACCGGGTCGAGCAGTCGATCGGCGACATCTGGAAGACCGGCGCCGCGCTGCTGGCCTGCGTCGGTCCGCGACCGGGCGGCGAGCACACGGTGCGCGGCACGGCGCGCCTGGCCAGCCAGCTGGGCACCGGCTGGCACGCGATCTATATTGAAACGCCGTCGCTGCAACGGCTGCCGGCCGGCCAGCGCGAGCGCATCCTCAAGACCCTGAAGCTGGCCGAGGACCTGGGCGCGACCACCGCCGTGGTGTCCGGCCATGACATCGCGCGCGCCGCGGTGGAGTATGCGCGCAGCCACAACCTGTCGAAGATCGTGCTGGGCCGCGCCCACCCGGGCTGGCCATGGCGCGCGCCGCACATCAAGCGCCTGGCGCGCTACGGGCCCGACATCGACCTGGTGGAGATCGGTGCGCCCAGCAAGGAGGCGGCGCCGGCCGGGCGCGCCGACGCCGCGTCGGCCGCCAGCGCCGCCGACGCCGGCCCGGACGGCGAACCGGACCCGGCGCAGGCGCGCCGGCGCCTGCTCGGCTACGTGGCCGCCAGCGGCGCCAGCGTCGCCACCGCCCTGCTGGCCACGCCCCTGCTGGCCTACCTCGACCTGGCCAACATCGCCATGCTGTTCCTGCTGGTGGTGGTGCTGGTGGCGGTGCGCTTCGGGCGCGGGCCGTCGGTGCTGGCCACCTGCGTCAGCGTGGCCTGCTTCGATTTCTTCTTCGTGCCGCCGCGCTTCACCTTCGCGGTGTCGGACTTCCAGTACCTGATCACCTTTGTCGTGATGCTGGCGGTGGGCCTGATCACCGGTCACCTGACGGCCGACCTGCGCTTCCAGGCGCGGGTGGCCTCGCACCGCGAGAAGCGCTCGCGCGCGCTGTACGAGTTCGCCCGCGAGTTGTCGGGCGCGCTGCAGACCGAGCAGATCTTCGAGACCACCCAGGGCTTCATCCAGCGCGCCTTCCACGTCCGCGCCACCTTGCTGGTGCCGGACGACGCCGGCCGCCTGCTGCCGCCGGCGGCCGCGCCGCGCGAGGCCGACGCCGGCGCCCGCAGCCACCGCATGGCGCTCGACACCGGCGTCGCCCAATGGGCCTTCGACCGCGCCGAAAGCGCCGGCCTGGGCACCGACACGCTGCCGGCCAGCCGCATCTTCTACCTGCCGCTGGTGGCGCCGATGCGCACCCGCGGCGTGCTGGCGATCGAGCCCGAACAGCGGCGCTGGATCTTGATCCCGGAACAGCGCCAGCAGCTCGACACCTTCGCCGCGCTGGCCGCGATCGCGCTGGAGCGGGTGCACTACATCGAGGTGGCGCAGAACGCGCTGGTCAACATGGAGTCCGAACGGCTGCGCAACTCGCTGCTGGCGGCGCTGTCGCACGACTTGCGCACGCCCCTGACCTCGCTGGTGGGCCTGTCGGAAACGCTGGCCGGCTCCAAACCGGCGCTGGCGCCGGCCCAGCTGGAAGTGGCGGCGCTGCTGCACGACGAAGCGCTGCGCATGAGCGCACTGGTGTCCAACCTGCTCGACATGGCGCGCATCCAGAGCGGCGAAGTCAAGTTCAACCTGCAATGGCAGGCGCTGGAGGAGGTGGTCGGCAGCGCGCTGCGCGCCAGCGCCTCGCTGTTGCAGGGGCACACGCTGCGCACCCGGCTGCCGCCCACGCTGCCCTTGCTCAGCTATGATGCCGTGCTGATCGAGCGGGTGCTGTGCAACCTGCTGGAAAACGCCGCCAAGTACACGCCGCCCGGTTCGCGCATCGAGATCGCCGCCGCCCTGCGCGGCGCCTGGATCGACGTCATGGTCTATGATGACGGTCCGGGCCTGCCGCATGGGCGCGAGGAAGCCGTGTTTGAAAAGTTTACCCGCGGCGAGCGCGAGTCGGCCAAGCCGGGCGTGGGACTGGGGCTGGCGATCTGCCGCGCCATCGTCGAGGCGCACGGCGGCCACATCCACGCGGCGGCGTCGCCGCTGGGCGGGGCCGCCTTCGTCATGACGCTGCCGCTGGGCACCCCGCCGGCCATGCCGGAACCGGAAACCGAGGGAAGTTTATGAGCACCACCGACACCGCCCCCACCGCCTTGCTGGTGGAAGATGAACCGCAGATCCGCCGCTTCGTGCGCAGCGCGCTGGAGCAGGAGGGCTGGCAGGTGCACGAGGCGGCCACGCTGCAGCGCGGCCTGATCGACGCCGGCACCCGCAAGCCCGACCTGGTGGTGCTCGACCTCGGCCTGCCGGACGGTGACGGCATCGACTTCATGACCGACCTGCGCAAGTGGTCCAGCGTGCCGGTGATCGTGCTGTCGGCGCGCGTCAACGAGGCCGACAAGATCCGCGCGCTGGACGCCGGCGCCGACGATTACCTGACCAAGCCTTTTGGCGTGGGCGAGCTGCTGGCGCGGGTGCGCGCCACCCTGCGCCGCCAGCGCCAGCCGGCCGCCGACCACGCCGGCCTGATCCAGTTCGGCGACGTCGTGGTGGACCTGCAGAACCGCCGCGTCACGCGCGGCGGCGAGCATGTGCATTTGACGCCGACCGAATACCGCTTGCTGGCGGTCCTGGTCGGCAACGCCGGGCGCGTGATGAGCAACCCGCAACTGCTGCGCGCCGTGTGGGGGCCGTCGCAATCGGAGAACGGCCACTACCTGCGCATCTACATGGGGCACCTGCGCCACAAGCTGGAGGCCGACCCCACCCAGCCGCGCTACCTGCTGACCGAAACGGCGGTCGGCTACCGCCTGCAACTGCCGGCCTGAGGCCGCGCCGCCAGGCTAGTCGCGCGCCAGGATCAGGTAGTCCTGGCTGTCGCTGCGGGTGAACAGCGCGAAGCCGCGCCGGGAGAGCATGTGCAGCATGGCCGAGCCGTCGCGGCAGGCCGCGACCAGGCGGCGGTGCTTGTAGTGCGTGCAAAAGAAGTCGACCATCAGGTTGCCCACGCCGCGGCCGCGGTAGCTGTCCTCGACCGCCATCGCGTGCAGTTCGCGCTGCATGCTCTTCTGTCCGTCCACCCCCAATATCATCATGTAGCTGACCACGCGGGCATCGATTTCGCAGACCCAGAATTCGATCGGCACGGTGGTCTGGCCGCCGCTCCACAGGTCGCGCAGCGCGGCGCCGTCGACGATGCCGGCCGTGAAACTGGCGGTCAATGCCGCCTGGCGCACGCTGTCGGTGACGGCCTGGTCGAAGCCGCCGCTCTCTCCGCCCGAGGTGGTCAGCCGGATGATGGCGGCCACATCTTCCGGGATCGCGCGCCGGATGGCCGAATCGAGGATGCGCCGGTGGCGTTCGCGGCGGGCGGCGTCGCGCACCTTGCGCGCATGGCGCAGCAGCGCGTCGCGCCGGCCGCGCAGGTAGAGCGCCAGCAACGCGACGATGGCGTACAGCAGCGCGCTTTGCAGGAACTCGTACAACAGCAGGGAAGGGCCGTCGTGCTGCCCACGCGTGGCGGCGTAGTCAAACACGCGGGCCAGACTGGACAGGACGACAAACAACAGCGCCGCGCGCCGCCCCAGCAGCCAGGCCGCCAGCGCGGTCGGCGCCACCAGGAAGGGCGAGTAGGAGATGCCGGCGCCGGTGTCGACGTCGAGCAGGAAGATCAGCGCCTCCAGTGCCAGCAGGCCGGCGAAGATCCAGCGGCGGCTGGCGTGGCGCGCCAGCCGGCGCAGGCGGAGTTGAATATTTTTGGTACGTGGCATAAAAACCTGAGGTCTTTGTGGGCGAGGGTGGGGCCTACAGCATAAAGAAAAGACAGGCTAAACGTCGTACGATACGATGACAAGTTAATATTTGTTTAAAATTGTAGCGGGCACTCTTTACATTGTTTTACTTGGGAAACACTTGTATTTCCCCATTATTTGCTCAGCGTGCGCATGGCGCGCTCCAGGCCGTCCATGGTCAGAGGGAACATGCGATCGTTCATCAACTGGCGGATGATGGCGATCGACTGCCGGTACTGCCACACGCCCTCCGGCTCCGGATTGAGCCAGGCGAACTTGGGGAAGGCGCTGGTGAAGCGCGCCAGCCAGGCGCTGCCCGCCTCCTCGTTGTTGTACTCGACCGAGCCGCCCGGCTGCAGCACCTCGTAGGGGCTCATGGTGGCGTCGCCGACGAAGATCAGCTTGGTGTCCGGCGGGTATTTGCGCAGGATGTCCCAGGTCGGGAAACGTTCCGAATTGCGGCGGCGGTTGTTCTTCCACATGTAGTCGTACACGCAGTTGTGGAAGTAGAAGAACTCCATGTTCTTGAACTCGGTCTTGGCGGCAGAGAACAGTTCCTCGGTGCGCTCGATGTGGTCGTCCATGGTGCCGCCGACGTCGAACAGCATCAGCACCTTGATGTTGTTCTTGCGTTCCGGCTGCATCCTGATGTCGAGGAAGCCGGCGTTGTTGGCGGTGGCGCGGATGGTGGCGTCGAGCGCCAGTTCGTCCTCGGCGCCCTGGCGCGCGAACTTGCGCAGCCGGCGCAGCGCCACCTTGATGTTGCGGGTGCCGATCTCGCGTTCGCCGTCGTAGTCCTGGTAGGCGCGCGCCTCCCACACCTTGACCGCGGTGCGGTTGCCGCCCTTGCCGCCGATGCGCACGCCCTCGGGATTGGTGCCGCCGTTGCCGAATGGCGAAGTGCCGCCGGTGCCTATCCACTTGCTGCCGCCCTCGTGGCGCTCCTTCTGCTCCTTCAGCAGCTCGTTGAGGCGGTCCATCAGCTTGTCGTAGCCGAATTTCTCCAGCTGCGCCTTCTGCTCTTCGCTCAGCTCGCGCTGCATGCGCTTGAGCAGCCAGTCCAGCGGGATCGCGGCGTTGGTCTCGAAGGCGGCATTGATGCCCTTGAAGTACTGGGCGAAGGCGCGGTCGAACTTGTCGAAGTGGGCCTCGTCCTTGACCAGCGTCAGGCGCGACAGGTAGTAGAAGTCGTCCATCGAGGCCTCGATGACGTTCTGCTGCATCGCCTCGAGCAGGGTCAGGAACTCCTTGATCGTGACCGGGATCTTGGCGTCCTTGAGGGTGAAGAAGAAATCGATCAGCATGTCAGCTCGTCCCGTGTAGCGCCAGCTTGTAGCGCAGCTGCGCCTTGATTTCCGGCCATTCGCCGGCGGTGATGCTGTACATCACGGTGTCGCGCACGGTGCCGTCGCGGCGCAGGCCGTGGTGGCGTAGCACGCCGTCCTTCCTGGCGCCGAGGCGCTCGATCGCCGCCTGCGAGGCGAAGTTGAAGTTGTCGGTGCGCAGGCCCACCAGCGCCGCGCCCAGCGTCTCGAAGGCGTGCGTCATCAACAGCAGCTTGCAGGTGGTGTTGACGTGGCTGCGCTGGCGGCTGCGCGCATACCAGGTATAACCGATCTCCAGGCGGGCGATGGCCGGCACGATGTCGTGGTAGCTGGTGGTGCCGATGACGGCGCCGCTGGCGACATCGACCACGGCGAACGCCAGCCGGCCGGGGCGCATCTCCAGCGCGGTGGCGATGTAGGCGTCGACCTGTTCCGGCTCGGGCACCGAGGTCACGCGCAGCGTCCACAGCGCGCCGTCGTGCGCGGCCGCGCGCAGGCCGTCGGCGTGCTGCGGGCCGAGCGGTTCCAGGCGCACGTCGTGCAGTTCCAGCGTGACGGGGGCGATCGGGGCGGCGGGATGGGCGAGCTGGTGCATCAGCGGTTGGCCCGGTTCATGGCCACCAGGCGTTCGAACAGGTGCACGTCCTGCTCGTTCTTGAGCAGGGCGCCGTGCAGCGGCGGCACGATGGCCTTGGCGTCCTTGCTGCGCAGCGCCTCGGCCGGGATGTCCTCGGCCAGCAGCAGCTTGAGCCAGTCGAGGAATTCCGACGTCGACGGCTTTTTCTTCAGCCCCGGCACGTCGCGCACCTCGTAGAAGGTTTGCAGCGCCTGCGCCAGCAGTTCCTTCTTCAAGTTCGGGTAGTGGACGGCGACGATCTGCTCCATCGTGTCGCGGTCCGGGAACTTGATGTAGTGGAAGAAGCAGCGGCGCAGGAAGGCGTCCGGCAGTTCCTTCTCGTTGTTGGAGGTGATGATGACCAGCGGACGGTGTTTGGCCTGCACCATTTCGCGGGTTTCGTAGACGTAGAACTCCATGCGGTCGAGTTCGCGCAGCAGGTCGTTGGGGAACTCGATGTCGGCCTTGTCGATCTCGTCGATCAGCAGCACCACCGGCTCGGGCGCGGTGAAGGCTTGCCACAGCACGCCCTTGACAATGTAGTTGTGGATGTCGCGCACGCGCTCGTCGCCCAGCTGGGAGTCGCGCAAACGCGACACTGCGTCATATTCGTACAGTCCCTGTTGGGCCTTGGTGGTGGACTTGATATGCCACTGCATCAGCGGCATGTTCAGCGCGGCCGCCACTTCCTCTGCCAGCATGGTCTTGCCGGTGCCCGGCTCGCCCTTGATCAAGAGCGGGCGTTGCAGCGTCAAAGCCGCATTCACGGCCAGTTTCAGGTCACTGGTCGCGACGTACTGGTCGGAACCTTCAAAGCGTTGTTTGGCGTGCATGCGTGTCGATCTCAAAAAGAAGGGGGATAGGCGAGAGTATAGGGGAGTTCGTTAGAGGGAGTACTCGGCCGGGCGGGCTTGACAGTGTGTTGTTGCGGCAATGATTCCCTGTAGCGTAGCCGAAAGTCTTGAGTTAGAATCGCAGGTTAATAGTGCAAAAGTCAAGTTTTGCATCCGCGGTAGTATCCGATTACTTACCTTGCAAATACCATGAAAAAAATCACCGCACTCCTCGTGCTCGCAGGCCTCGCCCAATTCGCCACGGCGGCCGACATCGTGGGCAATGCCCAGAACGCCAAGGCCAAGATTGAAATGTGCATCGGTTGCCACGGCATTCCCGGCTACAAGGCCACGTTCCCGGAAGTGTTCCAGGTGCCGATGATAGGCGGCCAGTCGGCCAAGTACATCGAGGGTGCGTTGAAGGCGTATCAAAAGGGTGACCGCAAGCATCCGTCGATGAAGGGGATCGCCGGCAGCCTGTCGGACCAGGACATCGCCGACGTCGCCGCGTTCTATTCGCAGCAGACCGCCACCGCCACCGCCGCGAAATGAGGACCGACGACATGAAAAAACTGATCACCGCGCTGTTCTGCTCCGCCGTTTCCTTCTCCGCCATGGCCGGCGGCAACATCGACTCTGGCAAGGCGCTGGCCGACAAGTACAGCTGCTTCGCTTGCCACGGCAAGGATTTCAACACCCCGATCGACCCGAGCTATCCGAAGCTGGCGGGCCAGCACAAGGATTACCTGGAGCACGCCTTGACCGCCTACAAGCGCGGCGACGGCGCCAACGGCCGCAACAACGCGATCATGACCGGCCAGGTCAAGCCGCTGAGCAACCAGGACATCAAGGACCTGGCGGCCTACCTGCACAGCCTGCCGGGCACGCTGGCAGTCCACCGCTAATCTATTCATCGGGGGTCAAGTCTGACATTCGGACACGACCTCTGCTGTAGCGGCTGCTACAGCAGAGGTCGTGTCCGAATGTCAGACTTGACCCCCGCCTTATTTGAGGCGGCGCTTGATCGCTTCGATGTAGGCGTCGCCGTCCGGCGGCGTGCCGTTGCGCTGGGCGTTCCAGATCATCTCGCCCAGGCATTCCATGATTTCATGCTGCGCCGCGTGCGCGTCGTCGAGCTTGAGCGTGAGCGCGGTGGCGGCGTCGCGGATGCCGCGCGGCTGGTCGATCGAGATTTGCTCGTCGATCGACAGGTGCATCGATAAATGCAAAAACGGATTGGCTTGCGCGCCGTCCACCGAGTAGTCGCGCGCCAGCGCGGCGTCGACGTCGCTCAGCACGTCGTGGTACTCGGGATGGTGGCGCACCCAGTCGGCCGCCATGGTTTCAAGCGGCGTCAGGATTTCGTTGGCGCGCTGCTTGCGGAAGGTCTCGCAGAAGAAGCGGCGCACGTCGTCGGAAGATGGATTAAACATGGCGCCATTGTACCCGCTGGCTACAATGTGTACTGCGGCCCCGCGCCATCATGGCAATTACCTAAACTTGACGGATCGATCATGCTCAATCAAACCGCCCTCGATACCCTGTTCTACAACGCCCGCACCCACAACGGCTGGCTGGACCGCGCCGTCAGCGACGCCCAGCTGGAACTGCTGTACGACCTGATGAAATGGGCGCCGACCTCGGCCAACGGCTCGCCGGCGCGGCTGGTGTTCGTGCGCTCGCCGGAAGCCAAGGCCAGGCTGCTGCCGGCGCTGTCGGCCGGCAATGCCGACAAGACCATGGCGGCGCCGGTCACCGTCATCGTCGGCATGGACATGGAGTTCTACGAGAAGCTGCCGCAGCTGTCGCCGGCGGTGGACGCCCGCTCCTGGTTTGCCGGCAACGACGCGGCGATCCAGGCCACCGCCTTCCGCAACGCGTCGCTGCAAGGCGGCTATCTGATACTGGCGGCGCGCGCCATCGGCCTCGACTGCGGACCGATGTCCGGCTTCGACCACGCCAGGGTGGACCAGGCCTTCTTTGCCGGCAGCGCGCTCAAGTCCAACTTCCTGTGCAACCTCGGCTACGGCGACGTCGCCAAGCTGCGTCCGCGCGCGCCGCGCCTGGCGTTCGACGAGGCTTGCCGCATCGCGTGACCAACCCCGTGTGATTAAGCGATACGCTTGCCGGGGCAGACCCCGCATGGCGGTGCGGGGTAAAAAAAACGGGACAGTCAGACTGTCCCGTTTTGCCTGGCCGATCACTTCAGCCGATCTTCTTTTGCGGCTCGTCGGCCGGCGCCTCCGTGCCGCAGGTCGAACCCGGCGCCTCCGGATTCGGCCGCGGCGGATGCGGCTGGCGCAGATAGCGCGAACCGTGGTGCCGGCGCTCGTGGCCGTTGGCCGGCCAGGTCAGGAAGCGCGACAGCTCCTGCAGGGCGCGCTGGTAGACGTCGCGCTTGAATTCGATCACCACGTCCAGCGGCACCCAGTAGTCGTGCCAGCGCCAGGCGTCGAATTCGGGATGGTCGGTCAGGCGCAGGTTGACGTCGTTGTCGCGGGCGCACATGCGCAGCAGGAACCAAATCTGCTTCTGGCCACGGTAATGGCCGCGAATCTCACGCTTGATGAAGTGGTCGGGCACTTCGTAACGCAGCCAGTCGCGCGTGCGGCCGACGATCTTGACGTGTTCTGCCCGTAATCCGATCTCTTCTTCCAGCTCCCGATACATCGCCTGTTCCGGCGTTTCTCCGTATTTGATGCCGCCTTGCGGAAATTGCCATGAGTGCTCGCGCACCCGCTTGCCCCACCACACCTCGTTCTGGGCGTTTAGCAGGATGATGCCGACGTTGGGCCGAAACCCTTCACGATCGAGCATTTTGCACCTCAAACTTTCTGCGACCGAGCTCCCTGCTTATATTTTTGCCCACAAAACCGCGCTCCGGCTGGGTTTTCGGGGTACGAAAACGGCCGGAGAGGCATCAATTGAACGCATTTGTATAAAGTATGGACGCATCAGCCAGCTAATCCTTTAAAATTAGGTTGATTATAACTCTCTCTTTTTAAAAAGAATTCACCGTATGCGCGCCTCACGATTTTTTATTTCCACGCTTAAAGAAGCGCCGTCCGACGCAGAGATCGTCAGCCATCAGTTGATGATGCGCGCCGGCATGATCAAACGCCTCGGTTCGGGCATTTACACCTACATGCCGATGGGCTTGCGCGTCATCCGCAAAGTCGAGGCCATCGTCCGCGAAGAGATGAACAAGGCCGCCGCCATTGAGCTGCTGATGCCTTTGGTGCAGCCGGCCGAGCTCTGGCAGGAGACCGGACGCTGGGACAAGATGGGGCCGGAGCTGATGCGCGTGAAGGATCGCCACGGCCGCGATTTCGCGATCCAGCCGACTTCGGAAGAAGTCATCACCGATGTGGTGCGGTCGGAAATTAAATCCTACCGGCAGCTTCCGTTGAATTTTTACCACATTCAGACCAAATTCCGCGACGAACGCCGTCCCCGTTTCGGCCTGATGCGCGGCCGCGAGTTCACCATGAAGGACGCCTACTCCTTCGACCGCGACCTGGCCGGCCTGCAGGCGTCGTATAAAATCATGTTTGACGCCTACGTGGCGATCTTCACCCGCTTCGGCCTGAAGTTCCGCGCCGTGGCGGCCGACAACGGCGCCATCGGTGGCACCGGTTCGCACGAATTCCACGTCATCGCCAGCACCGGCGAGGACGCCATCGTGTATTGCGAGAGCTCGGACTACGCCGCCAATATGGAAGCGGCCGAAGCGCTGCCGCTGGCGGCAAGCCGTCCGGCCGCGGCCCAGGCGCTGACCAAGACCTCGACCCCGAACGCCACCAAGTGCGAAGCGGTGGCCGAGCTGCTCAAGCTGGAGCTGTCGCAGACGGTCAAGACCATCGCGCTGACGGTGGAAACCGAAACCGACGGCAAAGTAGCTAAACAGTATTTCATGTTGCTGCTGCGCGGCGATCACGAGCTGAACGAAGTCAAGGTCGGCAAGGTGGCTGGCCTGGCGGCGCACCGCTTCTCGACCGAGGCGGAGATCCTGGAAGTGTACGGCTGCGTGCCCGGCTACCTGGGCCCGATCGGCACCCACGCCCCGGTCACCGTGGTGGCCGACCGCACGGTCGCCAACATGGCCGACTTCGTGTGCGGCGCCAACGACGCCGGCTTCCACTATACCGGCGCCAACTGGGGCCGCGACATGGCCGAGCCGACCATCGTGGCCGACCTGCGCAACGTGGTGGCGGGCGACGCCTCGCCGGACGGCAAGGGCGTGCTGGCGATCGAGCGCGGCATCGAAGTGGGCCACGTGTTCCAGCTGGGCACCGCGTACTCCGAATCGATGAAGGCCACCTTCCTCGACGAGAACGGCAAGCCAGCGCCATTGCAGATGGGTTGCTACGGCATCGGCGTGACCCGCATCCTGGGCGCGGCGATCGAGCAGAACTTCGACGACAAGGGCATCATCTGGCCGACCTCGCTGGCGCCGTTCGAGCTGGTGCTGTGCCCGATGGGCATGGACCGCAGCGAGGCGGTCAAGCAAGCGACCGAGCAGCTGTACGCCGACGCGCAGGCGGCCGGCATCGACGTCATCCTCGACGACCGCGGCCTGCGTCCGGGCGGCATGTTCGCCGACTGGGAGCTGATCGGCGTGCCGCACCGCGTGGTGATCGGCGACCGTGGCCTGAAGGAAGGCAACCTGGAATACCAGGGCCGCCGCGACAGCGAAGCGACCGCCGTGCCGGTGGCCGACATCGTCAGTTTCATCAAAGGCAAAATGGCGGCGTGAACGTGAAGCCCATGCTGGCCGGGTGTGTGGTGGTGCTGGCGCTGGCCGGCGCCGTCGGCAGCGCCCACGCCGGCAACCAGAAGGAAGAAGCGCTGGCCGATTCGGTTCGGCTGGCGCTGTCGAACGCCATCAAGGATGCGACCCCGCCGCAGCCGAGCTTTCGCACCGACACCGAACGCCAGCGCTACCAGGGCTGGCTGGCGCAGGTGTCGTCGCGCCTGAAGCGCAAGCTGCCCGACGAGCAAACCCGCAACGAGTTCCTGACCACCGTCTGGTACGAGGCGCGCCGCGCCGGCCTGGAGCCGGGCATGGTGCTGGGCCTGATCCAGGTGGAGTCGGCCTACCGCAAGTACGCGGTGTCGATGGTTGGCGCGCGCGGCTATATGCAGGTGATGCCGTTCTGGACCAATGTGATCGGCGACCGCAACCGCAGCGCGCTGTTCAATATGCAGACCAATCTGCGCTATGGCTGCGCCATCCTGCGCATGTACATCGACATGGAGGCGGGCAACCTCTACCTGGCGCTGGGCCGCTACAACGGTAGCCGCGGCAAGCCGGAGTATCCGAACGCCGTGCTGTCGGCCTGGAACAACTGGAAAGAACCGGGGGTCAAGTCTGACATTCGGACACGAACTCTGCCGTAGCGGGGCATACGGCAGAGTTCGTGTCCGAATGTCAGACTTGACCCCCATGTTGTAAGTGCAATAAAAAATGCCGTCATCGCGTGAGCGAGGACGGCATCCCGGCGCGGCTGTACTGGCCGCTGCGCTTATTTCAGGTGGTCGGAAATGAGCTTGGTCATTTCGAACATGGACACTTGTGCTTTGCCGCCGAACACAGCTTTCAGCTTGTCGTCGGCATTGATCATGCGGCGGTTGGCCGGATCTTGCAGGTCGAGCTTCTTGATGTAATCCCAGACTTTTTTGGTCACTTCGGTGCGTGGCAGCGGGGCGGCGCCAACCACGGCGGCCAGGGTGGCCGATGGCGTCATCGCTTTCATGAAGGCGGCGTTCGGTTTGCGCGGTGCGGCCGGTGCGGCTGCTTTTTTCACTGCTGCTGGCTTGGCTGCTGCTTTTACTGGTGCTGCCTTTTTCGCGGCTGCCGGTTTCGCGGCGGCTTTCTTAGCTGGTGCTGCTGCTGGGGTTTTTTTGGCTGTTGCCATCTTCGAGCCTCCTTAACGAACACATGGAAAATTGCGCAATTGATCGCACCGGCTAATATTGGTGGTGATTTACCGAGTATGCAAGTGTTTTTCGCGTTTTTTCCCGGAAACACCACGTAAACACGGGCTTTCACCGGGCAGCGCACCGCGGCGGCGCGCTTTTCCCTCTGTGACGCAGGCTTTGCCCCGGCTTAGCGCATGCCCGGCATCATGCCCTTCATCGAGCGCATCATCTTCATCATGCCGCCGCCGGACAGTTTTTTCATCATGCTCTGCATCTGCTCGAACTGGGTCAGCATGCGGTTCACTTCCTGCACCTGCACGCCGGCGCCGGCCGCGATGCGGCGTTTGCGGGTGGCCTTGATCAGCTCCGGCTTGGCGCGTTCCTGCGGCGTCATCGAGTCGATGATGCCGACCATGCGCCGCACCTGCTTGTCGGCCTGGTCCATGTTGGCGCCGCCGGCGGCCTGCTGGAACTGCGCCGGCAGCTTGTCGACCAGGCTAGCCATGCCGCCCATTTTCTTCATCTGGCCCAGCTGCGCCTTGAAGTCGTTCATGTCGAACTTGCCGCCGGACTTGACCTTGGCCGCTAATTCCGCGGCGGCCTTGGTGTCGACGCCTTTGCGCGCCTCTTCCACCAGCGCCATGATGTCGCCCATGCCCAGCACGCGGCTGGCCATGCGCACCGGGTCGAACGCTTCCAGGCCGTCGAGCTTTTCCGACACGCCGGCAAACTTGATCGGCTTGCCGGTGATGTGGCGCACCGACAGCGCGGCGCCGCCGCGGGCGTCGCCGTCGAGCTTGGTCAGCACGATGCCGGTCAGCGGCAGCGCGTCGTTGAAGGCCTTGGCGGTGTTGATCGCGTCCTGGCCCAGCATGGCGTCGACCACGAACAGGGTTTCGATCGGCTTGACCGCCGCGTGCACGGCGGCGATTTCCTTCATCATCTCTTCGTCGATGCCCAGACGGCCGGCGGTGTCGATGATCAGCACGTCGTGGTAGTGCTTCTTGGCCCAGTCCAGCGCGGCCAGCGCGATGTCGACCGGCTTGTCCTGCGCGGTGGATGGGAAGAAGTCGGCGCCCACTTGCGCGGTGACCGATTGCAGCTGGGCGATCGCGGCGGGACGATACACGTCGGCCGAGACGGTCAGCACTTTCTTTTTCTTTTCTTCCTTCAGGTACTTGGCCAGCTTGCCGACGGTGGTGGTCTTGCCCACGCCTTGCAGACCGGCCATCAGGATGATCGCCGGCGGCTGCTGGGCAAAGCTCAGCTGCGCAGCTTCGGGGCCGAGGTCGGCGCCCATGAGGGCGGCCAGCTCGCGCTGCACCACGCCGACCAGGGCCTGGCCCGGCGTCAGCGAGGAGATGACCTCCTCGCCCAGGGCCTTTTCCTTGACCTTGGCGATGAATTCGCGCACGGCGGGCAGGGCGACGTCGGCCTCTAGCAGCGCCAGGCGCACTTCGCGCAGCATCTCGGCGGTGTTGGCTTCGGTCAGGCGGGCCTCGCCGCGCATGGTTTTAACGACCTTGGCAAGGCGTTGGGTAAGATTGTCTAGCATGATGAACCCGGAATGAACAGTGGCCGTCATTTTACCCCATCGGGCAGGCCGCGGGCGCCGGCGGGCCTGTTATCATTTACGGCATGAACCGAGCGCACCTCTTAGTAAGCACAATGCTGGCGCTGGCCGGGCCGGCCGGCGCCGCCACCGTCAGCATGGCCTTCGGCGACAATCTGCCGCCCTTTATATTGGTGCGCGAGGACGCCGGCATCGAAGTGGAGGTGGTGCGCGAGGCGCTGGCCTACCGCGGCCACGTGCTGCGGGCGCGCTATCTGCCGATGGGCCGCATCCCGCTCACGTTCAAGACGGGCGGGGTCGACGCCATCATGATGGACGTCGGCGAGGACATGACGCGCTACGGCGGCCACTACGGCGCCGCGCCGGTCATCTACGACAATGTGTTCTACACGCTCGCCGGCCGCAAGATACAGTTGCGCAAGCCGCAGGACTTGCGGGGCCGCAGCGTGATCGCCTTCGTCGGCGCCGCCGCGCGCTACCCGAACTGGCTGCAGCCGCTGGTCTCCAGCCCCGACTACGTCGAGAACAACCACCAGGAGGCCCAGCCGCAGTTGCTGGCGCTGGGGCGCTACGAGGTGGTGCTGAGCGACCGCAGCATCTTCCAGTACTACACGCGCCTGCTCAAGCAGCGCCAGCCGGGCTTCGTGATGCCGGCGCTGGACGAGCACAGCTTCATCCGCGCCGACCCCAACGACTACCGCCCGGTGTTCCGCGACGCCGCCATCCGCGACGACTTCAACGCCGGCCTGGCGCAGCTGCACAAGAGCGGCCGTTACCGGGCGATCTACGACAAATACCTGAAGGATTGACGGCGATAGGCAACTCATCGCCGGCTTGGTATGATCTGCATTTCCAAGCGCTACCACCACGACAGGAGAGATGGATGAATCTGAACGCTATCGGCAAGACCTTGAGCATCGCCGCCCTGCTGGCCGCAGTCGGCGCCGCGCAGGCGCAGGAGGTTGTCCGGCTCGGCAACCTGAAGTTCGCCCACTACGGCGCCGTCTCCTACATCAAGGAGATCGCCCCCAAGTGCGGCATCAAGGTCGAGGAACGGGTGTTCGCCAAGGGACTGGACGTGATGCAGGGGATTATCGCCGGTGAGCTCGACGTCGGCACCACCGCCTCGGAGGCGGCCATTTCCGGCCGCGCCAGCGGCGCGCCCATCTTCGTCGTCGCCGGTTTCGCCAAGGGCGGCGCACGCCTGGTCGGGCGCGCCGACCTGAAGCTGAAAAGCGTCAAGGACCTCAAGGGCAAGAAGGTCGGCGTCACGCGCGGCGGCATCCAGGAAGTGCTGCTGCTGGCCGAGCTGCAACAGGCCGGCCTGTCCGCGTCCGACCAGCCGGGCAAGGATGTGCAGCTGATCTACCTGGCCTACGCCGACCTGAACCAGGCGCTGCTGGGCAAGAACATCGACGCCATGATGAACTCCGAGCCGCAGTCTTCGCAATCGATCAACAAGGGCTACGGCAACGAGATCCTCAAGCCCTACGACACCCCGATCGGCGAGCCGATCCGCACCATGGTGATGACCGAGAAGTTCTACAAGGAGAAGCGCCCGCTGGCCGAGAAGTTCATGCGCTGCTTCGTCGAGGCCACCAAGACCTTCATCGAGCAGCCGGCCGTGGCCGAGAAGTATGTGCGCGAGACGGTATTCAAGGGCCAGATCAGCAAGGACGACTTCGACGACGCCATCGGCAATTCGCCGTATTCCTACGACATCACGCCCGAGCACATCCAGATCACCACCGACGTCATGTTCAAGACCGGCGTCGGCCGCATGAGCAAGCCGCCGGCCGCCAGGGAATGGGTCAAGACCGATTTGCTGGACGCCGCCAAGAAAAGCCTGGGCGTCAAGTAAATGGCCAAGTTCAAGCTGAAGGAGGCCGGTGTCGGCCTGATCGTGCCGGCGCTGGCGATCGGCGTCTGGCAGCTGGTGTCGATGAAGGGCTGGGTCAATCCGCAGATGCTGCCGTCGCCGCTGGCGGTGCTGGAACGCTGGATCGCCTATCTGCTGCCGATCCAGCCGTACAGCCCGGAGCAGGGCAGCTGGCTGCTGTGGGCCGTGTCGGGCGAGCTGATCGTCGACGCCCTCGGCAGCCTGTACCGCGTGGTGGTCGGCTTCGCCATCGGCGCCGCGCTGGCGCTGCCGCTGGGCCTGGTGATGGGCGCCAGCCAGACCGTGTACGCCTGGCTCAACCCGCTGATGCAGCTGCTGCGGCCGATTCCGCCGATCGCCTACATCCCCCTGTCGATCCTGTGGTTCGGCCTGGGCAATCCGCCGGCCATCTTCCTGATCGTGCTGGGCGCCTTCTTCCCGGTGCTGATGAACACCATCGCCGGCGTGCGCCAGGTCGACAGCATCTACCTGCGCGCGGCGCGCAACCTCGGCGCCGGCGGCAGCACCATGTTCCTGCGGGTGATACTGCCGGCCGCCGTGCCGTATATATTGTCCGGCGTGCGGATCGGCATCGGCACCGCCTTCATCGTGGTGATCGTGTCCGAGATGATCGCCGTGAACAACGGCCTGGGCTTCCGCATCCTGGAGGCGCGCGAGTACTTCTGGTCGGACAAGATCATGGCCGGCATGATCACCATCGGCCTGATCGGCCTGATCATCGACACCGCCGTCAACCAGCTGAACAACCATCTGCTGCGCTGGCACCGCGGCCTGGAGAACTGATGAACCCGTCCCACATCGTCGTATCGAAGGTCAGCAAGGTGTTCCAGACCGCCGATCAGCGCCAACTGGTGGCGCTCAAGGACATCGAGCTGGAAATCCCGCAGGGCCAGTTCGTCTGCCTGCTGGGGCCGTCGGGCTGCGGCAAGTCCACGCTGCTGAACGCGATCGCCGGCTTCGCGCTGCCCAGCGCCGGCCGCATCATCGCCGACGGCAAGGAAGTGACGGCGCCCGGTCCCGAGCGCGGCATGGTGTTCCAGGAATACGCGCTGTTCCCGTGGATGACGGTGGAAAAGAACATCGCCTTCGGCCTGGAAATCAAGGGCCTGCCGCAGGCGCAGATCACGGCCAAGGTCGACCAGCTGCTGGGCATGCTGTCGCTGAGCGACTTCAAGCACCGCTTCCCGAAGGACCTGTCGGGCGGCATGCGCCAGCGGGTCGCCATCGCCCGCGTGCTGGCGCTGGACTCGCCGATCATGCTGATGGACGAGCCGTTCGGCGCGCTCGACGCGCTGACGCGCCGCAACCTGCAGGACGAGCTGCTGCGCATCTGGGCCGAGCTGAAGAAGACCATCATCTTCGTCACCCACAGCATCGAGGAGGCGATCTACCTGGCCGACCGCATCGTGGTGATGACCTACCGTCCCGGCACCGTCAAGCGCGACCTGGTGGTGGAACTGCCGCGCATGCGCGATCCGGCCTCCGCCGAGTTCAACGCCCTCAAGCGCGAACTGGGCCAACTGGTGATGGAAGAACAGCAACGCCATCACAACGACGAGCTGCGCATGGCAGCCGTCGACTGAGCGATGGTGTAAACTGAAGGACATGCAGACTTCCTTACTCTTCGCAGCCATCGCGCTGTACCTCCTCTGTGCGGTGCTGCCGTCGCGCCGCGCCGTCCTGATTTCCGGCTTGACGGCCGCCGCCTGGCTGCTGCACGGCGCCGGCCTGTGGTCCGAGGTGGCGGGTTTCCCCGGCACCAGCGCCGGCTCGATCCGCATCGGCTTCGCCGCCATGCTGTCGTCGGCGCTGTGGGTGTCGGTGGCCGCGTACTGGATCGAAAACCAGAACTTCAGCCTGGACGGCATGCGCCGCCTGGTCATGCCGAACGCGGCGCTGGCGGCCGCGCTGCAGGTGGGTTTCCCCGGCAGCGTGATCCCGCTGGAGGACAAGTCGCCGCTGTTCGGCTGGCACATCGCCATCGCCACGCTGGCCTACAGCACGCTGACGGTGGCCGCCTTCCACGCGGTGCTGATGGCCTTGCAGGAAAAGCGCCTGCATGCCGGCACCGACAGCAAGAGCTTCATGTCCGGCGCGCTGGATCGCCTGCCGGCGCTGCTGACGATGGAAAAACTGTTGTTCCGCATGATAGGTATCGGCTTCGCTTTGCTCAGTCTGACGGTGTTATCGGGTATCGTGTTCTCCGAACAGCTGTTCGGCCAGGCCCTCAAGTGGGACCACAAGTCGGTGTTCACGCTGATGTCTTGGGTGCTGTTCGCCTCGCTGCTGGCGGGGCGCCGCTTCCGCGGCTGGCGCGGCAAGACCGCGCTGAGCTTCACCCTGGCCGGTTTCGCCACCTTGTTGCTGGCCTACGTCGGCAGTCGTTTTGTGTTTGAAGTGGTTTTGCATAAGGGTTGGGCATGAGCCGTATTATCTTTTGGTTGGCCTTGGTGTTCCTGGTGATCTTCGCCGTCCGCAGCAAGATCCGCGAGGCGCAGAAGCGCCACCAGCAGCAGTTCCGCGAGCCGCAGCAGCCTGCCGGCGGCGGCGCGCGCGCCAGTGAAAAGGTCGTGGCCGAGGCCGAGACCATGCTGCAGTGCGCCCATTGCGGCATCTTCTATCCGGCATCGGAATCCGTGCAGGCGCGCGGCCGCGACTATTGCAGCGCGGCCCACGCCACGCTGCCGGCCGCATAAGGCATAGCGCGTGATCGCGCGCCTGCAAGCCCTGTCGGCCGAATCGCGCGCAACCTTCTGGCGTTCGTTGCAGACGCTCAACGCGACCCGGGTGGTGATCGCGCTGGTGCTGCTGGTCTACCTCAGCTTCGACAACCACGGCCTGCGCGCCTCCGGCCCCTATCTCTACCTGCAGATCTGCCTGATCTACCTCGGCCTGGCGATCGTGTTCGCGCTGACGGCGGTCTACTGGCAGCGCCGCTTCCTGTTGCAGCTGCTGTCGCAGATCGCCTGCGACCTGGCCATCATCTCGCTGCTGTACATGGCCGGCGGCGGCTTGCGCAGCGGCCTGGCCATCCTCTATCTGTTCCCGCTGGCCGGTTCGGCCATCCTGGCGCCGTTGATGCTGTCGCTGTTCTGCGCCGCGCTGGTGGCGCTGTTCATGCTGGCCGAATCGACCTGGCGGGTGTTCATGATGGAGGGCGACCAGCCCTATCTGCAGGCGGGCCTGTTCGGCGCGGCCTTCTTCGCCGCGGTGTTGGTGGTCAACCGCATGGCGGCCAAGTTGATCGGCCAGGAGGAACTGGCGATCCAGCGCGGCGTCGAGATCGGCGTGCAGCAGGCCGTCAACCGGCTGGTGATGGCCAACGTCGGCGACGGCATCCTGGTGGTCGATCCCGACGGCCAGGTGTTCGCCGGCAATCCGGCGGCGCAGCAGATGCTGGGCATGGTCGGCCCCGAGATGAAGTTCCACCTGTCGGCCGCCGCCGCGCTGGCGCCGCTGGCGCAAGCCTATGCCGAGTGGCGCGCCGACGCCGCGCGCAGCACCTCCTACGTCACCATCAAGCCATACGCCGAGGCGGCGCTGCAGGACGTGACGGCCGCCTGGAGCGCGCGCCGCGACCTGGCCGCGCATCTGAAGGTGCGCTTCGCGGCGGTCAACACGGCCGGCCTGGGCACCGAGCGCTGCGTGATCTTCTTGCAGGACGTGACCGGCATCGAAAACCAGGCGCAGCAACTGAAGCTGGCGTCGATGGGGCGGCTCACCGCCAGCATCGCGCACGAGGTGCGCAATCCGCTGTCGGCCATCGGCCACGCCACCGCGCTGCTGGGCGAGGACCTCGACAGCACGGTCCACCTGCGGCTGCTGAAGATCGTCGGCGACAACGTGGCGCGGGTCAACCGCATGGTCGAGGACATCCTGCAGTTGTCGCGCAAGGTGCAGCCGCACAGCGAGCCGCTGGCGCTGGACGTCTTCCTGGCCGAACTGAAAACCGAATTCATCGAGACCCACGGCCTGACGCCGGACATCATCGGCGCCTCGGCGCCGGCCGGCACGCTGGTGCGCTTCGACGCGCTGCACCTGCGCGAGGTGGTGCTCAACCTGCTCAACAACGCGGTGCGCTACGCCAGCGGCGGGCCGGACTCGATCCGCATGGAGCTGGTGAGCGACAAGGCGCACAGGATGGAACTGCACGTGCAGGACGACGGCCCCGGCATCTCGCCCGAGGTGCGCGCCCACCTGTTTGAGCCGTTTTACACCACATCCAGCAAGGGCACGGGGCTGGGACTATATCTGGCGCGCGAATTGTGTTTGAATAACGAGGCGCGGCTGGACTACGAATATCGTTTTGATATCAAAGCCAGCCCCGATGGGACTCCCCGCTCGCGCGGGCGATTTGTAATCACCTTCGCCCATCCGGCGCAGACGTAGAAAGGCTGTTCGATGAGTGCTAGAGGTTCCCAACGCGCGCCCCGCGTGCTGGTGGTCGACGACGAGGCCGACCTGCGCGAGCTGCTGGAACTGACCCTGCTGAAAATGGGCCTGGACGTCGACAGCGCCGCCACGCTGGCGCAGGCGCGCGGCCTGTTGGCCACGCCGGAACGCGAGTACCAGCTGGTGCTGACCGACATGCGCCTGCCCGACGGCCTGGGGCTGGAGCTGGTGCGCGAAGTGAGCGCCGCCTACAAGAACACGCCGATCGCGGTGGTGACGGCCTTCGGCAGCGCTGACAACGCCGTCATCGCGCTCAAGGCCGGCGCCTTCGACTACATCTCCAAGCCGGTGGCGCTGGACCAGCTGCGGGTGATGGTGCAGTCGGCGCTGCGGCTGAACGCCGAGCCGCCGCCGGGCGAAGCGCCCAGCGCCGAACCGGCGGCCAGCCGGCTGAAGGGCGAATCGGCCGTGATCCAGGCGCTGCGCGCGCAGATCGCGCGGCTGGCGCGCTCGATGGCGCCGATCGCCATCAACGGCGAATCGGGCAGCGGCAAGGAACTGGCCGCGCGCGAGATCCACGCCCAGAGTTCGCGCAACGGCAAGCCCTTCATCGCCGTCAACTGCGGCGCCATTCCGGAGGCGCTGATGGAGGCCGAGTTCTTCGGCTACCGCAAGGGCGCCTTCACCGGCGCGGCCGATGAGCGGGACGGCTTCTTCCAGGCGGCCAACGGCGGCACCCTGATGCTCGACGAGGTGGCCGACCTGCCGCTGGCGATGCAGGTCAAGCTGCTGCGGGCGATCCAGGAGCGGCGCGTGCGCAAGATCGGCGCCACCGCCGAGGAGCCGGTCGACGTGCGTATTATTAGTGCGACCCACAAGAACCTGGCGCAGTGCGTGGAGCAGGGCAGCTTCCGCCAGGATCTGTTCTACCGCCTGAACGTGATTGAACTGAGCCTGCCGCCGCTGCGCGAACGGCTCGACGACCTGGCCGTGCTGACCGGCGCCATCCTGGACCGGCTGGGCACCTTCGAACACCAGGTGCGGCTGGGCGAGGGTGTGCTCGATGCGCTGCGCGGCTACTCCTTTCCCGGCAATGTGCGTGAGCTGGAAAACATCCTGGAGCGGGCGCTGGCCTTCGCCAACGACGGCGTGATCGAGGTGGCCGACCTGGCGCTGAAGGGCGCGCGCATGGTTGAAGCGAGCGTGCCGCTGCCGACGCCGGCGCTGCCGCTGTCGACTTGGAACCTGGCCGCCACCGAGGCCGCCGCGCTGGGCGTGGCGCCTTTGCCGTCGCCGCCGCCGGCCGAGCCGGCGCCGCCCGCCACTGGTACGCTGCCGTTGCCGCACCTGGACGCGCTGCCCAGCAGCCTGCCGGACTACCTGAACCAGGTCGAGCGCGACATCATCCTGCGGGCGCTGGCGCAGACCCAGTTCAACCGCACCCAGGCCGCCCAGCTGCTGGGCATCAGCTTCCGCCAGCTGCGCTACCAGATGCAGAAGCTGAACATCCAGGAGCCGGAGGCGTGACGCCGCCGGCACTGGGCGCGGACGGCTGGTGGCTGCCGGCGCTGCGCTACGACAGTCCGCATGCCGACTGCCGTCCCGACCCGGCCGACATCACGCTGCTGGTGATCCACAACATCTCGCTGCCGGGCGGGCGTTTCGGCGGTCCGCACGTGTCCGACCTGTTCAGCGGCCGCTTGGACTATAATACTGACCCCTCGTTCGCCGACCTGCGGGGGTTGAAAGTGTCGAGCCATTTTTTCATCCGCCGTGACGGCCGCGTGGTGCAGTATGTTTCTGCCAACGAACGGGCCTGGCACGCGGGGCTGTCGTCGTTCCGGGGACGGCAGAAGTGCAACGATTATTCGATCGGCGTGGAGCTGGAGGGCACCGACGACAGCGGCTACGAGCCGGCCCAGTACCAGGCGCTGGCGGCGCTGACGCTGGCGCTGCAAACGCGCTATCCGCTGACCGATGTGCAGGGCCATGAACACATCGCGCCGGGCCGGAAAACCGATCCGGGACCGTTGTTTGATTGGGAATGTTATCGGAAAAGCTGGCAGGCCCTGCTTAATCAAAAGGCAGCGGAAGAGCTCGCGTTAGTGGGCGCTAGCGCCGGACTACGCTTTGCAAAAGGGCTTCCGTAAAGTCAACAGAAAAATTGCCCTTTAAGGCAAAATTTCCACTTGTCTTACCCTGACCTGACCACTACAAT
Source organism: Duganella violaceipulchra (assembly GCF_019166075.1). Classification (NCBI taxonomy): domain Bacteria; kingdom Pseudomonadati; phylum Pseudomonadota; class Betaproteobacteria; order Burkholderiales; family Oxalobacteraceae; genus Duganella; species Duganella violaceipulchra. The sequence continues at coordinate 424,466 of NZ_JAHTGR010000002.1, forward strand.
CAGTGTATCGATTCACACCAATCACTAGATATAGTAGTTCTCATGACACTGGTTCTTAAACTATTTACAAGCCGACAAGGCCAGTTCACCACCCATTTTATTGCAGTTTAACCAGCCAGGCAGGTTTTGGCCGGTCGCTTCATTTTGGCCTTTTTTCATACAACATTACGTCGCGCAGCACTGACTGCACGCTGTTATCGGGGAGCTTAAATGCAATCTACTCAAGACATCACCATCAATCCAGCGCTGGTACCAGCAGCCGCTGCGAGCACCGCCAGCAGCCCGGTCACGGCCGCCAGCGACCTCGGTGACTACCGCATCATCCGCCGTAACGGCGCGGTCGTCGCGTTTGAACCGTCGAAAATCGCCATCGCCGTGACCAAGGCCTTTTTGGCCGTTAACGGCGGCCAGGGCGCAGCTTCGGCGCGCGTGCGCGAATTGGTAGAACAGCTGACCGCCAGCGTGGTCACCGCGCTGGTGCGCCGCCAGCCATCGGGCGGCACCTTCCACATCGAAGACGTGCAAGACCAGGTTGAACTGGCGCTGATGCGCTCCGGCGAACACGATGTCGCCCGCGCCTACGTGCTGTATCGCGCCAAGCATATGGAAGAGCGCCGCGCCGCCAAGGAAGCGCAAGGCGCCTCCGCCGCGATCGACGCGCCGCAGATCCACGTGGTTGAAAACGGCGAGCGCAAGCTGCTGGACATGAGCCGCGTCACCGGTTTGATCAACGCCGCCTGCATCGGCCTGGAAAAGCACGTCGACGCCGACGCCATCCTGGCCGAGACGCTGAAGAACCTGTACGACGGCGTTCCGGTCGAAGAGCTGCACAAGTCCGCCATCCTGGCCGCCCGCGCGCTGATGGAAAAAGACCCGGCCTACTCGCAAGTGACGGCCCGCATCCTGCTGCACACGATCCGCAAGGAAGTCTTCGGCAAGGAAGTCGCGCAGGGCGCCGCCGCCGCCGAATACGTGAGCTACTTCCCGCAATACATCGCCAAGGGCATCGCCAACGAACTGCTGGACGTCAAACTGGCCGAGTTCGATCTGGCCCGCCTGGCCAAGGCGCTGGTCGCCGACCGCGACCTGCAGTTCGGCTACATCGGCCTGCAAACCCTGTACGACCGCTACTTCCTGCACGTGCGCGAAGTCCGCATCGAGATGCCGCAGGCGTTCTACATGCGCGTCGCCATGGGCCTGGCCCTGAACGAAAGCGACCGCGAAGCGCGCGCCATCGAGTTCTACAACCTGCTGTCGACCTTCGACTTCATGTCGTCGACCCCGACCTTGTTCAACTCGGGCACCCTGCGTTCGCAGCTGTCGTCGTGCTACCTGACCACCGTGTCGGACGACCTGGAAGGCATCTACGACGCCATCAAGGAAAACGCCCTGCTGGCCAAGTTCGCCGGCGGCCTGGGTAACGACTGGACCCCGGTGCGCGCACTGGGCGCCCACATCAAGGGCACCAACGGCAAGTCGCAAGGCGTGGTGCCGTTCCTGAAAGTGGTCAACGACACCGCCGTCGCGGTCAACCAGGGCGGCAAGCGCAAGGGCGCGGTCTGCGCCTACCTGGAAACCTGGCACATGGACATCGAAGAGTTCCTGGACCTGCGCAAGAACACCGGCGACGACCGCCGCCGCACCCACGACATGAACACCGCCAACTGGATTCCGGACATGTTCATGAAGCGCGTGATGGAAAAAGGCGACTGGACCCTGTTCTCGCCATCGGACACCCCTGACCTGCACGACCTGGTCGGCAAGGCCTTCGAAAAAGCCTACCTGGGCTACGAAGCCAAGGCCGCCGCCGGCGAAATCCGCGTGTTCAAGAAGATCGCCGCGCTGGACCTGTGGCGCAAGATGCTGTCGATGCTGTTCGAAACCGGCCACCCATGGATCACCTTCAAGGACCCATGCAACATCCGTTCGCCACAGTCGCACGTCGGCATGGTCCACAGCTCCAACCTGTGCACCGAGATCACGCTCAACACCGGTCCTGACGAAATCGCCGTCTGCAACCTGGGTTCGGTCAACATGCCGGCCCATATGAAAGAGGGCAAGCTCGATCACGTCAAGCTGAAGAAGACCATCCGCACCGCGATGCGCATGCTCGACAATGTGATCGACATCAATTACTACGCCGTCGACAAAGCGCGCAACGCTAATATGCGTCACCGTCCGGTGGGCCTGGGCGTGATGGGCTTCCAGGACTGCCTGCACATGATGCGCATTCCGTTCTCGTCGAACGAAGCCGTGTCCTTCGCCGACACCTCGATGGAAGCGGTGTGCTACTACGCCTACCTGGCCTCGACCGAACTGGCCGAAGAACGCGGCCACTATCAGTCGTACAAAGGCTCGCTGTGGGATCGCGGCATCCTGCCGCAGGATTCGATCAAGCTGCTGGCCGACGAACGCGGCGGCTACCTGGAGCAGGATACCTCGGCCGCCATGGACTGGACCCCGGTGCGCGACCGCATCAAGAAGTTCGGCATGCGTAACTCGAACTGCGTGGCGATCGCTCCGACCGCGACCATTTCGAATATCATTGGCGTGTCGGCCTGCATCGAACCGACCTTCCAGAACCTGTATGTGAAGTCCAACCTGTCGGGCGAGTTCACCGAGATCAACGCCTACCTGGTGCGCGACCTGAAGGCGCGCGACCTGTGGGACGAGGTGATGATCTCCGACCTGAAGTACTTCGACGGTTCGCTGGCCAAGATCGACCGCATCCCGCAAGACCTGCGTGACATTTATGCAACCGCGTTCGAAGTGTCGCCGACCTGGCTGGTGGAAGCCGCATCGCGCCGCCAGAAGTGGATCGACCAGGCGCAGTCGCTGAACATCTACATGGCCGGCGCGTCGGGCAAGAAGCTGGACGAGACCTACAAGCTGGCATGGCTGCGTGGCCTGAAAACCACCTACTACCTGCGCACCATCGCCGCCACCCACACGGAGAAATCGACCTCCAAGACCGGCGCGCTGAACGCGGTGGCGGTGGACGGCGGCATGTCGGCCAGCGCCATGTCGGCGGCCGGTCCGGCGACGGCGGCCCTGGCCGGTTCGGCGGCATCGGCATCGTCGGTGGCGCAAGCCGAAGCCGACGGCGCGGCCTGCTACCTGCGTCCGGGCGACGACGGCTTCGAGGAATGCGAAGCTTGCCAGTAAAAACGTACTAATATAGAGAGTGAACCGTCCCGGCCCGTCCGGGCGGTTCTTTTTACACCGAATTCAGAAGGAAACCACCATGTCGCTGTCCTGGGACGAAGAGGCCGCATCGGCCGCACCGCAAGCTGTCAATCAAGCCGCACTGGCCACCGGCGAAGCCAACGCCGAGCAAGTCGCGCGTCGCGTCAATGCCGACGACAAGCGCATCATCAACGGCAAAACCGACGTCAACCAGCTGGTGCCGTTCAAGTACAAGTGGGCGTGGGACAAATACCTGGCCGGCTGCGCCAACCACTGGATGCCGCAGGAAGTGAACATGCAGCGCGATATCGAGCTGTGGAAGAACCCCAACGGCCTGACCGAGGACGAGCGTCGTCTGGTCAAGCGCAACCTGGGCTTCTTCGTCACCGCCGACTCGCTGGCCGCCAACAACATCGTGCTGGGCACCTACCGCCACATCACCGCCCCCGAGTGCCGCCAGTACCTGCTGCGCCAGGCGTTCGAAGAGGCGATCCACACCCACGCCTACCAGTACATCGTCGAGTCGCTGGGCCTGGACGAGGGCGAGATCTTCAACGCCTACAACGAAGTGAAGTCGATCCGCGACAAGGACGAGTTCCTGATCCCGTTCATCAACACGTTGACCGACCCGGCCTTCACCACCGGCACCGTGCACAACGACCAGCAGCTGCTGAAGTCGCTGATCGTGTTCGCCTGCCTGATGGAAGGCCTGTTCTTCTACGTCGGCTTCACCCAGATCCTGGCGCTGGGCCGCCAGAACAAGATGATGGGCGCCGCCGAGCAGTACCAGTACATCCTGCGCGACGAGTCGATGCATTGCAACTTCGGCATCGATCTGATCAACACGATCAAGATGGAAAACCCGCTGCTGTGGACGCCTGCGTTCAAGGAAGAGATCAAGCAGCTGTTCCTGCAGGCCGTGGACCTGGAGTACGCCTACGCCGAAGACACCATGCCACGCGGCGTGCTGGGCCTGAACGCCACCATGTTCAAGGGCTACCTGCGCTTCATCGCCAACCGCCGCGCCACCCAGATCGGCCTGGAGACGTTGTTCGAGCAGGAAGACAACCCGTTCCCATGGATGAGCGAGATGATCGACCTGAAGAAGGAACGCAACTTCTTCGAGACCCGCGTCATCGAATACCAGACCGGCGGCGCGCTGAACTGGGATTAAACGCCCGATGGCTGCCAGCCATCAAAAAACGGACTCCTCGGAGTCCGTTTTTTTTATGCGCGCTTAGAAGTTCAGCGTGACGACCCCCTCGCCGCTGCTGTGCAGCGTGGCGCTGCCGTCGCTGGTTTCCGTCAGCTGGAAGCGGGTGCCGCCGGCCACCGTGGTGGTCAGCAGGGCAAAGGCCGCATCCGGCTTCAGGCCGGTGGCCAGGATGGACGGCTGGCTCAGGTCGGCCACGAAGGACAAGCTGGCCGCCGGCGCGCTGTTGCGGTTGAACAGGATCACGGTGCTGGTGCCCAGCCGCACGGCTTCGGTGTCGCTATCTGCCACCAGACGCTGGGCGGACGGCATGGCGGACAGGCCGCTGCCATTGTCGTTGTCGGCCACGCCGATGACATGCAGGAAGTATTGCGGTACATTGGCCTGCGAAGCGGGGCCGCCGACCTCCAGTCGCCAGGCGCCATAGTCAGCCTTGGCGATATTGAATTTATCGGCCTCCGCAAGCGGCGCATAGTTACGCCAGACGGCGCTGCCGGAACTCATGTCGCGTACGGTGAAGCGGCAATCGTTCGCCACGCCACCGTCGCCTCCCGTCATCACTTGCTTGACTTGCGGACAACTGGCCGAGGTCCCTCCCACCTTTAGCACCGTCGCATTTTCCGGCAGCAGCGTCTCGATGGTGGCCATGCCGCCTTGGTTGCGGACTGTGACTTGCCGCGCCGCGCCGTCGGCAAAGGCCAGCCGGTACCTGCCGCTGAGCTGGTCCGTTGCGCCGACCGCAGCGGCCGGTTCGTTCGTCATGTGCAGCAGGAAGGTGGTTTCCAGCCCGCTCGTGGCAGGACGCACGGTGTCGAACACCAACGTGACAGGAGCGCCCCAGAATGGGCTGGAAGGCAGGAAGATCAGGCTGCGCAGGAAGCCGTTGGCCTGATCCAGCTTCACGCTCGAATATGCCTTGCTGGCATTGCCGCGCACATAGGTGTAGCGTGGGTCGTACTCGTAGTTGACGATGCCGTCCTGGTAGTTGATGCCGCCGGGCTGAATGTCGCCCAGCGTCGGGTACATCGTTTCCCGGGTCGGATACCACTGGCCGCCGTCGTTGCTATGTGTGATGTTGTTGCGCGTGAACTGTTCCTCCGGCTTGAAGACGGTGATCGTGTTGTGGGCGATGGTACGGATCGTGTAGTTATAACGGTGCGGCGTATTGTATTTGTCGTAAGCCCCCGAATCGAGCAGAAGCGGCGCCTTATAGTACAAGCTAAAACTGTTCTGGTCGAAGTGCTGGTGATTGTCGCTGGAGAAGTTCGACGCCTTGAAGTCGAGCACGGTGGCATTGGCGTAGTCCCAGCGGTCGCGCGCGATCACCAGCCCGCCCACGCGGAAGCGCTGCGACAGCGGCAGCGTGGAGATATCGCCCACCGGCGCGCTGTTCGCCTGCGGGAAGTAGAGCAGTTCCAGCAGATTGCTGGTCTGGCTGGCGCGGCTGCCCTGGATCTGCTGCCGGTAGAACGCTTGCGCGACACCGTCGCCGGCCTGGCTGGCCGCCATCAAGGCCAGCTTGGCGACCGCGATGTGGTTGCCGCTCAAATCGAAATTATCGCCCCGCGCCGGATAACTCAGGTTGCTGCGCAGGCCGTAAATATACGGGTAGATCATTTTATTTTGCCACTCGCCCTGGAACACCGCGGGACTCGAGCCGGTATCGAAGGCGCTGCGCCACAACTGCAGGGTCGCGGCCAGGTTGCCTTCCAGGCTGTAGCCAAAGCCCATCTGGTGGCCGCCGTCGATGGACACTTGCGCCTTCACCGGCCAGAAGCCCTGGTCGAAATGCGCGTACAGGGTGTCGATCAGCGGCAGCACTTCCGGATATTCGGCCGCGATGGCGAGCGCGCCGAAGGCTGCGCTGCCGATGTCGCTGATCTGGTGGCCGCCTATATAGTAGGGCGCCAGCGAGGGCACGTGCGGATTCGCGCTGCGGTTCCAGTTCCGGTAGTCGTAGATCGGCTTGACGACGCAGTCGACCACCGGATCGCTGGCGGGACGGATATTCAAAACGACTTTGTCGTTCTCGTCGGTCTTGTAATCGCAAAGGTAATTGCTCAAGTCCGTCTGGGTGACGCCGGACTGGATCGTCTTCTTGATAATGGTCGGGATCAGCGAGCGATAGACCGGCATGCCGCTCGATGAGGCGTCGTCCAATTCGTTATACAGCCAATCGTAGATGATGCCTAGCGCCGCCACCCTGCCGCCCATTGCGTACTCGCCGCCGGCGTTGGCGGGCAATATGTCGATCAGGTCGACGTATTTGCGGGCGGCGTCCAGGTACTTCCTGTCGCCGCCCAGCTTGTAGGCGAGCGCGAGCTGCTCGGCAATCTGGAAGATCGTATCCTGATTTCCGTTGGCGACATCGCACGCAGTTGGCTCCGTCGCAGGTGTCGCCGTCGGCACGCAAGCTGCCAGCGTGTTCCGGTAGTTGTTGACGTTGCCGATGAAGTCGCGCCAGCTCATGGCCATCATGCCCAGATCATCTTCCGGATGGTCGAAGATGGTCGCTCCCTGCAAGTCCCGCACCTTGAACTTGCCGACTTGCTCTCCATGGCGCGCGCCGATTTCAAAGATTTGCTCGTTGGCCTGCCAGTGTTCGGCCGGGGTGCCGACCATCCCCTTCCACTTCATGGTTATGGGCGTGCCGTAGTCGATGGCATAGCTGGCTTGGCGCTTTGCGCTGTCCCAGTTCAGCGCGATGTGAACTTTTGTATTCTGGCGTAATTTAATGGAGGTGTTGGCGACCCAGTCGCCTTTGATCGCACCGATCGTCTTCTGCAGCAATCCGAGTTGCAGACCAATGTCGCCATTGCCGTCGCTGGCATCCTCATGCCGGATAAGGATGCTGTTGTTGGTGCTGCCGACGATGCCGAAAATGGCATCGTTATTGTTATCGAAAGGTCCCTTCGCGCGCGGCGTCCAATCGAACTCGATGGTGCCGCCAGCTGCGGGGAAGTTGGCCGGCGCGATCGGCAGCCGGGTTTTCAAGCTGTCGAACCTGGCTTGGTTGACCATCAGGTGTGGATGGCCGGTGGTCAACGGCGCCGGTAATTGCGCGTGGCCGTAAGCGGCGGCCAGGCAAGCGCTCAGGCCTAGCCAGCGTAAGTGCCGCAAGTGATATGGCATGGATGCTCCGTGTGGAGAAGTGGAATAGGGTAGATGCTTTTTTTATAACTCGCGCAGACTAACATCAATCATCCGCTTCCACAATCCGCCCCACGCCAGCCGTTTGCTTTCGGCGGCGATGGCGCGGCTGATGGTCTTGATCGTGGCGGCGCGGATACCAGTCGCAGCTCATCGGCTACGAAGTTTTTTTGGCGTGGTCGTCGCAGATGTTGAAGACCGCATTGAAGACGCCGCGATCACATGGCAGATCGGCGACGCAAGTGACTAAGCGAGCGCTATGACGGAGGCGCATGGATCGCCGTGACGATGACGTACGCCATGACAGCGATAGCAGTTGGCACACGGCGCCCACGAGGAGCGATCCGAACGTGCTGGCGCCGACGAAGGCCGGTATGAAGACGGCTCATAGCGCAGCGGCGACTGGCCGCCGCGATTCAATAGCGTAAACAATCATCGCTTGATCAATGCCGCCGGTTCCGTGCCTGCCCCGCTGCGCGAGATGCGCGTGCGCGAGAACAGCGTCGCCGAGTTGACGGCCGATCGGCGCGTGGCCGAACGACGTGATCGATGGCGCGTGAAGAAGCGCTGCACCGGCGACATGAACGCGCCGCAAAAACGACGACGAGCGATGCGCGTGATCCGATCGCGCGACGCGTCTCGCACGCGCGCACGATGCGCGAACAGCGCCGCGATCCGCAGCGCAGCGCACCAGCAGCGGCGCACACCGCAGTATTGTGCTTGCCATTCGCCGCACTCTGTCTCATAATCGCGACGAAATTAAAACAGTGAGTAACGGCGGCGCGCAAGCGATGCGCAAGCGCTCTCGAATTCGGAAGTGGGTGGCGCGGATTTTTCGCCGGCGACGGCAGCGTCGCAGAAACCCAGACGGCACAAGGCGCGCTTTGAAGCACGCCTTTTTCGCGCGACACCGCGAACGTTTTTTTCGAACTCGATTGAGCGCGCACATCGCCGCGCGACGACGCAAGCGCGCATGCGGAATCGGCATGCGCATGTGAGTTGAAGCGCTTAACGCGAAAAAAAGCGCGTGAATATCTATCGTGCTGGTTGCGCACCGACAAGGTTTTCGTGTACTTTACGAGATTGAAAAGGCGTGTTTTGAAGTGTGCAGAAATTTGACGACGCACACGCCGCTGAGATGATCGCGATACGGGATACAGATTCACACAGATATGCACAAGACCACACCGTTTTTATTTAGCCGTCTTGCCTGATTAGGTTCGGGCTGGGCGGTTTTTTGTTTGAAAACGAAAACCGTGTTGGTCTGCGACGTAGGTCCATGGAGCTGAGTACACGCCCGACCACCCGCAAAACGTCGCAACAAGATTTTGTACCTGAGCGCCGACCGGCCACGGACGGCGACCAGGTTGATGGCTGAAGTGCTGCACTCGTGAGGGGTTGCAGCAGTTCAGCTGGTGCCGAATTCATTAGCGCAAACCGTCGTTCGTTTGCGCCGATGAATAATTCGCCTGGCCTAATTCCGGGCCGGACGGGTTTAAATCTTGTAATGAATTTTTCCCATCCCCGATGAAGGAGAACTAAAAATGGCAACAGCCGCAAAGAAACCAGCAGCAAAGAAACCGGCCGCTAAAGCCGCCGCCCCAGCGAAGAAGCCTGTCGCAGCGAAAGCCGCCGCCAAGCCAGCAGCAAAAGCTGCCGCCAAACCAGCCGCTAAACCAGCTGTAAAAAAAGCCGCTGCCAAGCCAGTCGCGAAAAAAGCAGTCGCTAAACCAGCAGCCAAGCCAGCAGCAAAAGCAGCAGCTAAACCAGCAGTGAAAAAAGCTGTCGCCAAGCCAGTCGCTAAAAAAGCAGCAGCCAAGCCAGCCGCTAAACCAGCAGCGAAAAAAGCAGCAGCCAAGCCAGCAGCGAAAAAAGTAGCAGCTAAACCAGCAGCGAAAAAAGTCGTCGCTAAAGGCTCGACTGCGAAGTCGAGCGCTAAACCAGCAGCGAAAAAAGTAGCAGCCAAGCCAGCAGCGAAGAAAGTCGCCGCCAAGCCAGCAGCGAAAAAAGTCGTCGCCAAAGCCGCCGCCAAGCCAGCAGCTAAAAAAGCAGCAGCCAAGCCAGCCGCTAAACCAGCAGCGAAAAAAGCAGCGGCCAAGCCAGCAGCGAAAAAAGTAGCCGCTAAACCAGCAGCGAAAAAAGTCGCCGCCAAACCGGCCGCCAAGCCAGCCGCTAAAGCAGTCGCCAAACCAGCAGCTAAAAAAGCTGTCGCCAAAAAACCAGTGGTAAAAGCAGCAGCCAAGCCGGCTGCAAAGGCCGCGGCTAAGCCAGCAGCAAAAAAGCCGGTTAAAGCGGCCGCTAAGCCAGCAGCTAAAAAGCCAGTCGCCAAGAAGGCCGCCGCTAAACCGGTAGCCGCTCCGGCCGCAGCTCCAGTGGTGGCAGCCGCCGCTCCTGCCGCTGCCAAGCCAGCCGCGAAAAAAGCTGCGCCTAAAAAGGCTGCCGCACCGAAGAAGGAAGCTGTCGCCAAGCCAGCCGCTCCAGCTCCGGCCGCCGCGCCTGCAGCAAAAACCGTGTTGGCACCGGCCGCGGCATGGCCGTTCCCAACCAGCACCCGTCCTAGCTAATTAAATAGCTTCGATGCCTGCTGAGGCAATGGGCCGCTGTGTGAGACAATCACACAGCGGTTTTTTTTTGGAGGGGACTCGTGCTCAGTATCGTTAAGTTGATTGTCGACGCCATCGCCACCCTGTTGGGCGGGGCTTTGTTGTTACGTTTCTGGATGCAAGCGATCCGTGTCCGCCCACCGGCATCGGTGGCCCAATTTACCTTCCAGCTGTCGGACTGGCTGGTGCGCCCGCTGCGCCGCGTCGTGCCCGGTGTGGGCGGCTATGACTGGGCCAGCCTGATCGGCGCCTTCCTGATCGTGCTGCTGGCCACCTCGGTGATGTATCTGGCCGGCTGGACCACGCCGCTGGTGCTGCTGATGGCCTTCCAGCGCTTCCTGGAATGGATTTTGTACGGCTTCATGGCCTTGCTGGTGATCGAGGCGATCTTCAGCTGGGTGAACCCGCATGCGCCGCTGGCGCCGTTCGTGCGCGCGCTCAACGAGCCGCTGCTGCGGCCGCTGCGCCGCGTGGTGCCGCTGGTTGGCAACCTCGACCTGTCGCTGCTGGTGGCGCTGATCCTGCTGCAGATCGCGCTGCTGGTGCTGGGCATGCTGTTCAGCGGACGCTGATTCGCGCTCTCCAAAGCAGAAGGGCAGACCGTTGTTGAGGTCTGCCCTTTTTTGCGCGCGCTGATTGAGCGGCGCTTTAACCCGGTGAGGCTGGGGTCTGACCCCATGCGGGGTCAGACCCCGACGTCGCGCCGTGCGGGTTAGTAGCGGTAGCCGAAGGCGGCTTCGAAGCGGTCGGCGATCTCGGCGGCCGTCAGCGAGTGATTCTGCGCGCCCTTGCTGGCGATCTTGATCGCGCCCAGCAGGCTGGCCAGGCGGCCGGTGGTTTCCCATTTCCAGCCCTTGGTGATGCCGAACAGCAGGCCGGCGCGATAGGCGTCGCCGCAGCCGGTCGGGTCGATGGCCGCGGCCACCGGCACGGCCGGGATCTCGATGCGCTGGCCGCCGGTGTAAATCTCCGAACCTTTTTCGCCGCGCGTGATGATCAGCGCCTCCAGGCGGCTGGCGATGTCCGGCACGGTCAGGCCGGTGCGGTCCATCAGCAGTTCGATCTCGTAGTCGTTGGTGGTGACGTAGGTGGCCAGGTCGATGAACTCGATCAGCTCGTCGCAGTTGAACATCGGCAGCTGCTGGCCCGGATCGAAGATGAACGGGATCTGCAGCTTGGCCAGGTCGACCGCGTGCTTCTTCATGCCCAGGTGGCCGTCCGGCGAGATGATGGCGAGCGCCGCAGGGCCGGCCTTGGCGATGTCGTTCTCGTGCGCGTAGGACATGGCGCCGGGGTGGAAGGCGTTGATCTGGTTGTTGTCTTCGTCGGCGGTGACGAAGCACTGGGCGTTGTAGGCTTCCGGCTTGATCAGGATGTTGTCGGTGGACAGGCCCAGCTTGCGGAAGCGCTCCATATAGGCGCTGTTGTCCTGGCCCATGACGCCGACGATGCGCGGTTCGCCGCCCAGCATCCGCAGGTTGTAGGCGATGTTGGGCGCGCAGCCGCCGAACTCGGTGCGCATGGTCGGCGCCAGGAAGGAGACGTTGACCTTGTGCAGCTGGTCGGCCAGCAGGATGCTGTCGAAACGGCCGGGGAATTGCAGGATGGTGTCGATTGCGATCGAGCCGCAAATCAAAGAGGTCTGGGTCATGATAGGTCTTTAAGGATAGAAGACTGCGATGTGATAGCCGGATGCTTTCAGCTGGCTCAATTCGAAGTACAGTTTGACAGATTGTTCGGTGTGCGGGGCAAAGCCTTTGTCGAGCGCGACGTCGGCGCCCAGGTATTCGCGCGGCGTGAACACGCGGCGCAACACGGCCTTGTCGCTGGCGTCGTCGAGCACCAGTTCGATGTGCGGCCAGGCCTGCGCGGTGGCGCTCTGGTTGCGCAGCTGGGTGGCGAAGGAGAAGGTGGTCTCGCTCAGGGTTTGCAGTTCGCCCTGTTCGATGCCGAGGTCGTCGATCTGGGCCGGCAGTTCGATCTTGCAGCCGAGCGCGTTGCAGGCGGCCGTCAGTGCCGGCTTGAGCGGCGGCAGCGCGGCGGCGATCTGGTTGCGGAAGGTGGTCAGGCCCTGGGCCGCCAGGGTCGCCAGCAGCAGCAGCGTGCCCAGGCTCATGGCGATGGTCGCGGCCTTGCCGAACTTCTGGCGGCGGCGGTCGCGCTTGATGAAGCCGGGTTCCTCGGCGTCGTCTTCGGCGGGGGCTTCTTCGGTGACGGGCTGGTCCGGCAGGAGCGCGTGCGCGTGGACGGCCTGGGCCTGGGCCTCGGTCAGGCCGGCGGAGGATAGCTGCACCAGCGCCTCCTCATCGACTTCATCGAGCTCGTTGAAGCGCTCGGCCTCGCTGATGGATGCGGCGGCGCTGGCGGCGACCGGCGCCGCATCCAGCGTCGGCTCGCGGCGCTCGTCGGCCAGCATGGAGGTGAAGGCGATCGGCGAGGTGTCGGGCTCTGCGGCATCGTGCTCGATGACGGCCAGTTCGGCTTCCAGCGCGGCTTCCAGTTCCTCATCCGATATGGCTTCGATGCTGAGCGCGTTTTCGAACGGCTCGGCATGGGGTTCGGCATCCCAGTGCGGTTGCTGGGCGGAGGATAGGGCAGGTTCAGGTTCAGGCGCGGGTGCAGGTTCGGCGACCGGCTCCACGTCGAGGTCGAGATCCAGCGCGGCTTCCACTGCGGGTGGCAGGCCGGGCGGCTCGGCCGGCAAGGCCAGCGGACTGGTGGCGATCGCTTCGTCGTCGTAGCCGTCGTCGTCGGGCTGGCCGGCGTCGGCCGGCGGTTCGGGCTCGACGGCGGCGGGCGCGTCGGCATGCGCGACCGCTTCGGCCGCGTCCATCGCGGTGTCGAGCTCGAGCGTGTAGATGGGTTCGGCGGTGTCGCTGCCCAGCACTTCGGCGGCGCGGGTGTCCAGCGCGGCCATCTTCTGGTCGAAGGGCTTGGTGTCTGGCAGCAGGGAGGGGGATGGCGCCGGGGGCGCCGCGGCGAGCGGCTCCAGCAGGGCCGCGTTGCCGTCAAAGACTTCGTTACAGGAGCCACAGCGCACTATGCCCCCACGTAATTTCAACTGGTCATGGGCGACCCGAAATATCGTGTTGCAGTGGGGGCATTTGGTGGCGAGCGCCATTGCTGTGGTTAGCGCGCCGCGGGGACCACATCGCTGCCGAGGCGGCCGTGCAGCGCCACCCAGCCGTCTTGCTCAGCCCACACGCCCAGCTTGATGAACGGGGCGTAGGCGGCGGCCACTTCCTCGGCCTGGCGCGCCAGCACGCCGGACAGGATCAGCGCGCCACCGTCGGCCACGCGGCCCGACAGCATCGGCGCCATCAGTTTCAGCGGGCTCGACAGAATGTTGGCGACCACGATGTCGAATCGCTGCGTCGCATGCTTCGATTGCGCGAAGCTGTCCGGCAGGAAGTACTCGATCTCGCACTTGTTGCGCACCGCGTTGTCGGCCGCCGATTCGATCGCCTGCGGATCGATGTCCACGCCGACCACTTCGCCGGCGCCGACCTTCTTGGCCACCATGGCCAGGATGCCGGAGCCGCAACCGTAGTCGAGCACGGTCTTGCCCGGCGCCGGATTCGCTTCCAGCCACTCCATGCACAGACGGGTGGTCGGGTGCGAGCCGGTGCCGAAGGCCAGGCCTGGGTCCAGTTCCAGGATCAGGCCGTTGGCGTCCGGCGCTTCGTGCCAGCTCGGCACGACCCAGATGTTCTTGCCGATGTGGATGGGCGCGAACTGCGACTGCGTCAAACGCACCCAGTCCTGCTCTTCCACCTTGCGGGTGGTGAACTTCGGCAGGGTGGTCAAGCCGACCTGGCCGGCGGCGGCGGCCACGATCACGGCCTGGTCGTCGTCCTCGTTGGTCAGGGCGACCACGCGGCTGTGATCCCATGCCGCTTCGGTCGGTTCCATGCCCGGCTCGCCGAACAGCGGTCGTTCCGCGTCGGTGCCTTCGTCCGCGTCTTCCACGGACACCGACAGCGCGCCCACGTCCATCAGGGCTTCCGACAGTGCTTCCGCGTGGTCGCGGGCGATTTCGATGACGATTTCAGTCCAGCTCATTATTGTGGCGCCTTGTTACTCAAACTCAGTTTATGCAGGTCCGGCATGTCTGCCAGCTTTTGTTCCAGGTAATGGATGTTGGTGCCGCCTTCGATGAAGCGGGCGTCGACCATCAGCTCGCGGTGCAGCGGGATGTTGGTCGAGATGCCCTCGACCACCATTTCCGACAGCGCGATCTGCATGCGGCGGATCGCTTGCTCGCGGGTGGCGCCGTAGGTGATCACCTTGCCGATCATCGAATCGTAGTGCGGCGGTACATAATACCCCGCATAGGCGTGCGAGTCGACGCGCACGCCCGGACCGCCCGGCACGTGCCAGGAAGTGATGCGCCCTGGCGACGGCGTGAACTTGAACGGGTCTTCGGCGTTGATGCGGCACTCGACGGCGTGGCCGGACAGCATCACGTCGCGCTGGCGGAAGCGCAGCTTCTCGCCGGCGGCGATGCGGATCTGTTCCTGCACGATGTCGATGCCGGTGATCATTTCGGTGACCGGGTGTTCTACCTGCACGCGGGTGTTCATCTCGATGAAGTAGAACTCGCCGTTCTCATACAGGAACTCGAAGGTGCCGGCGCCACGGTAGCCGATCTTGCGGCAGGCTTCGGCGCAGCGGTCGCCGACTTTTTCGATCAGCTTGCGCGGGATGCCCGGCGCTGGCGCTTCTTCGATGACCTTCTGGTGGCGGCGCTGCATCGAGCAGTCACGTTCGCCCAGCCAGACGGCGTTTTTGTGTTCGTCGGCCAGGATCTGGATTTCCACGTGACGCGGATTTTCCAGATACTTCTCCATATAGACTTCCGGATTGCCGAAGGCGGTGCCCGCTTCGGTCTTGGTCATCGCCACGGCGTTGATCAGCGCGGCTTCGGTATGCACCACGCGCATGCCGCGGCCACCGCCGCCGCCGGCCGCCTTGATGATGACCGGGTAGCCGACCTTGCGCGCAATTTGCACGATCGCCTTTGGATCATCGGGCAACGCGCCTTCCGAACCTGGCACGCACGGCACGCCGGCCTTGATCATGGTTTGCTTGGCGGAGACCTTGTCGCCCATCAGGCGGATCGATTCCGAGCGGGGGCCGATGAAGACGAAACCGGATTTTTCCACGCGTTCGGCGAAGTCGGCGTTTTCCGACAGGAAGCCATAGCCCGGGTGGATCGCTTCGGCGTCCGTCACTTCGGCGGCGCTGATGATGGCTGGCATGTTCAGGTAGCTGAGCGTCGACGGCGCAGGGCCGATGCACACCGATTCATCCGCCAACTTCACGTATTTGGCGTCTTTGTCCGCTTCCGAGTGGACCACAACCGTCTTGATGCCCATTTCGCGGCAAGCGCGCTGGATACGAAGGGCAATTTCGCCACGGTTGGCAATGAGGATTTTTTCAAACATGATAGGTTCGCGTAGGTCTGTGAGCACCGGCAAGCCGGTAACGTCAGGTAGAGGAGGGAATGCGGACCAAGCCGGCGCGCCCGTCACCGATGGGGAGGGCGCTGGCCGGTCTTAGCCTATCACAAACAGCGGTTGGCCGAATTCGACCGGTTGGCCGTTCTCGACCAGGATCTGGGTGATCGTGCCGGACTTGTCGGCGTCGATTTCGTTCAGCAGCTTCATCGCTTCGATGATGCACAGGGTGTCGCCTTCCTTGACCACGGCGCCCACTTCGACATACGCCGGCGAGCCAGGTGCGGACGAGCGGTAGAAGGTGCCGACCATTGGCGACTTGACCACGTGGCCGGTCGGCTCGGCGGCGACGGCGGCCACCGGGGCGGCGGCAGGTGCGGCGGGCGGGGCGGCGTGGTATTGCGGCATGCCTTGCGGCTGCATCATCACCATCTGGTTTTGCGGCATGGCGGACGACTTGACGATACGTACTTTGCTCTCGCCTTCGGTCACTTCGAGTTCGGCGATATCCGATTCCGCGACCAAATCAATCAAGGTCTTCAGCTTGCGTAAATCCATGTAACCCCCAGGAATGTCTTTGTTATGTAAGTATGAGCGGTAGCGCCTTTTGGGCGGGACCGCGCGAAATTGCGCGCAGATCGCGTAGATTATCGCCTTTTAAGGACGAAGTCGATGGCAAACCGATATCCTTCGATACCCAGTCCGCAAATAGTACCTATAGCGATCGCGCTAAGAAAAGAGTGGTGGCGAAACGACTCGCGCTGGAAAATATTCGAAATATGCACTTCAACAAACGGTATCGCCACGCCCGCCAGGGCGTCGCGCAGGGCCACGCTGGTGTGCGTCAGGCCGCCCGGGTTGATGACGATGGCGTCCACGCCTTCCGCTCTGGCGGCATGGATGCGGTCGATCAGCGCCCCTTCGTGGTTGCTCTGGAAGCAGGACAAGCTCGCGCCCGCTGCCTGGGCTTGCGCCTGGGCTGCGTGTTCGATGTCGGCCAACGTGCTAGCGCCGTAGACCTCTGGCTCGCGGCTACCCAGTAAATTCAGGTTGGGACCGTTGAGCAGTAGGAGGTTTTTTGCCATGGTTCAGGACCGTTTTCCGCGAAAGTTCCGCATTTTGCCGCCAACCGCCGGCATTGGCAAGAGAAAAAAACTTGTAAAACTATTTACAGAGTTGCGAGGTCCTTGCGCAGCTCGTCAAACTTCAGGCGGCCCAGATAGGTCTTCTTGACCTGGCCGTCGGCGCCGATCAGCACCGTGTAGGGAAGGCCGCCGCCGCCGTTGCCGAACGAGCGCGAGAGGTCGGTGCCGGCCATGCCGGCCACGAAGACCGGGTAGCTGATTTTGAACTTGTCGCTAAATTCGGCGATATTTGTTGGCGAATCGATACCAATTCCGATAACTTGCAGCTTCTTACCCTCTTCTCCGGCGGCCAGGGCCGACAGCTCCGGCATCTCCTGCACGCAGGGACCGCACCAAGGGGCCCAGAAATTGACCAGCATGGCCTTGCCTTTATATTGGGCCAGCGACTGCGACACGCCTTTCGCGTCCGGCAGCGACTGCTTATATAAGGCGTCCACCGGACCGGTGACGCCGGCCGGCTGGGTGGTGGTGATAGGCGGCGCCGGCGGTTTTTTATTCATGCCGACATAAGCGCCGGAGGCGCCGAATAGCAAAGCGACAACAACATAGGCGGCGAGATGTTTTTGGTTCATGGTTGAGCTTGATCAGGGTTTTCGTGAGTACTGTTAACTAGTAGGGTGCGCACGGCGGCGATATCGGCGCGCATCAATTTGCCGTCGCCGCGGGTTTTGACGGCACCGCGCAAGTCGTCGAGCTCATACAGGGCGGCGTGCACGCCTTCCTTGTGCCACATGAAACTGACGGTTTCGACCGAGCCGTGGCGCGGACCCTTGAAGTGCGGCGTCTCGGAGATGTCGATTTGCAAATTGCGGTTCAGCAGGAAGATCTCCACCTCCTTGGCGCTGTCGGCGAACAGCTGCAAGTGGATGTCGTCGTGCGGGCCGGCCGTGCCATTCAAGACGGCGCCGGTCAGGTAGGGATGGAAGGCGGCCAGGCCGTCCATGATGTCGACCGCCAGGGTGCGCAGCCGGAACAGGCGCGCGGGCTGGGTGTCGGCATGGAATAGCGACTGGTAGATCCGCACTTCCGCCTCGATCTGGGCATTGTCCGGCAGCAGGTTGGGCGGCGGCTGGGTGTCGCCGAGGATCTGCCTGGCGGCCTTGCGCTTGGCGGCGTTGTAGTCCAGGCCGTCCTGGGCGATCAGGCGTGCGGCGGCCGCGGCGATCTCCGCACGCAGCAGCAGGACTTCTTCGATAACATTCGGCGTCATGGACGAGATAATACTCTTAACCGGGAAAAGGGCGTCGGGTCGGGTAAAATCCCGTATTCATTCGTCGTCTTGATCACTATGCATATTCATATCCTCGGTATTTGCGGCACCTTCATGGGCGGCCTGGCTGTCCTGGCAAAAGAAGCGGGCCACCGCGTGACGGGCTGCGACGCCAACGTCTATCCGCCCATGAGCACCCAGCTGGAAGCCCAGGGCATCGAACTGATACAGGGCTTCGGCCCGGAACAGGTGGAGCTCAAGCCCGACCTGTACGTGATCGGCAATGTGGTTTCGCGCGGCAATCCGCTGATCGAAGAGATCATGAACCGCGGCCTGCCGTTCGTCTCCGGCCCGCAGTGGATCGGCGACCACATATTAAAAGACAAATGGGTGTTGGCCGTGGCCGGTACGCACGGCAAGACCACCACCTCGGCCATGCTGACCTGGATACTGGAAGACGCCGGCTACGCGCCCGGCTTCCTGATCGGCGGCGTGCCGATGAACTTCGGCGTCTCGGCCCGCATGCAAGGGAACAAGGATTCGATCTTCTTCGTCATCGAGGCCGACGAGTACGACACCGCCTTCTTCGACAAGCGCAGCAAGTTCGTGCACTACCACGCCAAGACCGCGATCCTGAACAACCTGGAATACGATCACGCCGACATCTTCCCCGATCTGGGCGCGATCGAAACCCAATTCCATCACCTGGTGCGCACCGTGCCGGGCATCGGCCGGGTTGTCTACAACGCCGACGAAGCGGCGCTGCAGCGCGTGCTCAAGCGCGGCTGCTGGAGCGAGAAGGAAGGCTTCGGCCGCACTGAAGGCGCCGAATGGACGATGAACGAATACGATGACGGCAGCTTCGACGTGATCTTCGGCGGCGAAGTGGCCGGCCGTGTCGAGTGGAGCCTGACCGGCAAGCACAACCGCGCCAACGCGCTGGCCGCGATCGCCGCCGCCCGCCACGTCGGCGTGCCGGTGGCGCAGGCGGCCCGGTCGCTGGCCACCTTCGAGAACGTCAAGCGCCGCATGGAAGTGCGCGGCGTGGTAAACGGTATTACTGTTTATGACGATTTCGCCCACCACCCAACCGCCATCGCCACCACCGTCGGCGGCCTGCGCCAGAAGATCGGCAAGGCGGAGCGCATCCTCGCCGTGCTGGAGCCGCGCTCCAACACCATGAAGCTGGGCGCGATGAAGGATGCGCTGCCCGGCAGCCTGTCGGACGCCGACCTGGTGTTCGGCTTCGGCAGCCGACAGGCGCTGGGCTGGAGCCTGGGCGACGCCTTGGCGCCACTGGGCCAGATCGCCAGCGCCTATGAAGACATCGACGTGCTGGTGGCCGCCATCGTCAAGGCCGCGCAACCGGGCGACCAGATCCTGGTGATGAGCAACGGCGGCTTCGGCGGTGTGCACAACAAGATCCTGGAAGCGCTGGCGCGATGATGCTTTATCTGCACGGATTCCGCTCGTCGCCGAAGTCGATGAAGGCGCGCGTGATGGGCGAGCGCATGGCGGCGCTGGGTTTGTCGGACCAGTTCATCTGCCCGCAGCTGCCGGCCTCGCCGAAGCAGGCGATGGAATTGGCGCTCTCTTTAATAGAGGGCATCCCCGCCAGCGAGCTGACCATCGTCGGTTCCTCGCTGGGCGGCTACTACGCCACCTGGCTGGCCGAGCGTATCGGCTGCCGCGCCGTGCTGCTCAATCCGGCCATCGTGCCGCTCAAGGACCTGGACCAGCACGTCGGCGTGACCACGCAATATCATTCCGACGAGCCATTCGAGTTCAAGCGCGAATACATCGAGGAGCTGCGTGCACTGGCCGTCAACCCGGTCACGCGCCAGCAGCGCTACTTCCTGATCGCCGCCACCGGCGACGAAGTGCTGGACTATCGCGACATGGTGGCGCACTATGCGGGCGCGCGCCAGCTGGTCATCGAAGGCAGCGACCACGCCATTTCCGCGTTCCCCGACTATGTGGAGTCTGTGCTGGAGTTTTGCGGTATCGAGGCAAGGCAGTGACGGCGTCCACCCGCGGTGCTTCGCTGCGGCAGACGCAATGGCGGCCGCATGTGCTGGCGCTGAACGCGCCGCGCGCCTACCGCCAGTGGCTGACGGCCGACGGCTCGCTGACCGCCAAGCTGAAGGATCATAGCCGGGCGTTCCGCGTGCAGTGCCTGCACCAGACCACGGCGCGCTGCCTGACGGACGAGGCGGCGGCGATCGGCATGCACCGGCCCGGCCGCGTGTGGGAGAGGGAAGTGCTGCTGCGGTGTGATAATACGCCCGTGGTGTTCGCGCACACGGTGGTGCCGATGTCGGCCACGGCCACGGACTGGCCCTTGTTCAGCGCGCTGGGCGAGCGCTCGCTGGGGACGACCCTGTTTGGCGACCAGCAAGTGCGGCGCGGTGTTTTGGAATTTGCAAGATTGCGGGAAGGACATCCCTTGGCGCAGCGCGCGCGCAAGGCGCTGCAACTGGAGCAAGTGCGCGAAGAACTCATATTATATGCACGGCGCTGTTTATATCGGCGCCGTCAGGGTACTCTGCTGGTGACGGAAGTGTTTCTGCCTTCCGTACTGGAATTGAAACGAATAACAACGAACAGAAGCTAGCAATGAATCTATTTTTCGAAGAATCCGGCGATTTCAAGGTCGGCTCCATGATGTCGCAAGCCGGCGAGGCCTACCAGGTTGAAATGGCCAGCGGCAAGCGCACCAAGGTCAAGATCAAGGACGTGCTGCTGCAGTACGAGAAGCCGTCGCCGACGGATTTGATGGAACAGGCCAAGGCGGTCGCGGCCGACATCGACCTCGATTTCCTGTGGGAAGTGGCGGGCGAGGAGGAATTCGGTTTCGCCGAGCTGGGCGCCGAGTACTTCGGCCACGCGCCGCTGCCGGCCGAAGCCGCCGGCCTGATCCTGAGCCTGCACTCGGCGCCGATCTACTTCTACAAAAAAGGCCGTGGCCGCTACAAGGCCGCGCCCGAGCAATCGTTGCGCGCCGCCCAGGCCGGCATCGAGAAAAAGAAACAGCAGGCGCTGGTGCAGGCCGGGTATGTCGAAGAGCTGAAGGCCAACCAGCTGCCGGCCTCGATGCAGAACATGGTCATGCAGCTGCTGTTCAAACCGGACAAGAATTCGATCGAATACAAGGCGCTGGAAGCGGCCTGCAACGAGCTGCACACCAATCCGCAGCGGCTGATGCTGGCGGTCGGCGGCGTGGCGTCGCCGAAAGCGCTGCACATGGCCAGGTTCCTGTTCGAGAACTTCCCGCGCGGCGCCGGTTTCCCGGAAGTCGCCGTGCCGGTGCCGCCGACCGACCTGCCGCTGGCGAACGTGCAAGCGTTCTCGATCGACGACGTCACTACCACCGAGATCGACGACGCCTTCTCGGTCACCAAACTCGATGATGGCAACGTCAGGATCGGCATCCACATCGCCGCGCCGGGCCTGGGCATACAGCCGGACGACGCGGTCGACAAGATGGCGCGCGCGCGCATGTCCACCGTCTACATGCCTGGCGATAAGATCACCATGCTGCCGGATGCCATCGTCGAAGCGTTCACACTGGCCGAAGGCAAGACCTGCCCGGCGCTGTCGCTGTACGCCACCCTGAATCCGGCCGACTGGTCGGTGATCGCCACCGAGACCCGCGCCGAGATGGTGCCGATCGCGAACAACCTGCGCCACAACGACCTCGACGACCAGGTCAACGAGGAAACGCTGGCCAGCGGCGAGGGCGAGTATCCGCACAAGGAATCGCTGGGCCTGATCTGGCAATGGGCGCAGGTGCTGGAGGCGGCGCGCATGGTCAAGCGCGAAGGCTTCGGCCTGAAGCCGGAACAGAACAACCGCGTGGACTTCAACTTCTACGTCGAAGACGACGTCGTCACCGTCAGCCGCCGCAAGCGCGGCGCGCCGCTGGACAAGATCGTCGCCGAGCTGATGATCTTCGCCAACAGCACCTGGGGCAAGCTGATGAACGACCATGGCGTGCCGGGCATCTACCGCAGCCAGGGCCAGGGCGTGGGCGGCTGGGCCGCCAAGATGCAGGTGCGCATGCTGACCCATGCGGCGCCGCACCAGGGCCTGGGCGTGGACCAGTACGCATGGAGCACCTCGCCGCTGCGCCGCTACACCGACCTGGTCAACCAGTGGCAGATCCTGGCCTGCGCCCAGCACGGCGTGACCGCGCCGCTGGTCGCGCACTTCAAGCACAAGGACGCCAACCTGTTCGCGATCGTGTCGCAGTTCGACGCGGCTTACTCGGCCTACGGCGATCACCAGGCCAACATGGAACGCTACTGGTGCTTGCGCTGGCTGGGCCAGCAGGAGGCGCGCCAGGTCGAGGCCGTGGTGCTCAAGGACGAGGTGCTGCGCCTGGTCGACATTCCGCTGATCATCCGCCTGCCGGGCATGCCGCAAGTGGCGCGCGGCGCGCAGGTCAAGCTCGACATCCTGCGTTGGGACGAGGTCGACCTGACCATCGAAGCGCGCATCCTGGAAATCCCGACCACCGAAACAGTGGCCGCCGATGCCGAGCTGGACTATGAGGACGAGGAGGCGGTGGATGCGCCGGAGGTGGCGGTCGAGGCCGCTGCCGAAGCTCCTGCAGCCGAGTGACCCCAGGCCACACCGGGGTCAGACCCCGCACGGGGTCTGACGCCCAACGGCGCAGCCGCCGGGGTTCGCCGGCAAAAACCCGCAGCCCCGCGCTTGCTTTGACGTAAAATCAGCCCTATCTTTTCTTCTCCGGCCTCGCGTGAAGTCTTTCAAAGAAAATCGCTTGCTGTACCTCGCCATCGGCCTGTCGCTGCTGGCGCATGGCGCTTTGCTCGCGGTGCACTTTGTCGCGCCCGGGCCGACACCGGTGAAAGCCACCGATCCGGGGCTGGAAGTGATCCTGGTGAACGCCAAGCACAGCAAGGCGCCGCTGAAGGCCGACGCGCTGGCCCAGGCCAACCTGGACGGCGGCGGCACCGTCGACCAGGGCCGCTCCAAATCGCCCATGCCCGACCTGCGCAAGATGGAAGCGGGCGACAGCATCAAGGCCGCCAAGCGCCGCATCGCCGAGCTGGAACAGCAACAGCAGAACCTGCTGACGCAAGCGGCCAGGCAGACCCCGTTCACCGCGCCGCCGGTGACGGAAAAGACCAAGCCCGATCCGCTGCCGACCGGCGCCGACCTGCTCGACGCCAGCAAGGCCATCGCCCGCCGCGCCGCCGAGATCAGCGAAACCATCGAGGACCAGAACAAGCGTCCCAAGAAGACCTTCATCACGCCGAGCACGCGCGGGGTGGGCTATGCGATGTACTACAAGGCGATCCAGAAGCGGATCGAAGACATCGGCACGCTGAACTTCCCGCAGCAGAACGGCCGCAAGCTGTACGGCCAGCTGGTGCTGTCGATCCCGGTGTTCCAGGACGGGTCGATCTACGAGCGCGACGGCGGCATCAAGGTCGACCGCAGCTCCGGCAACACCGCGCTGGACGAGGCGGCGATGAACATCGTGCGCCGCGCCGCGCCGTTCGGCAAGTTCCCGCCGAATATGCTGTCGAACGAAAAAGATGACCTGTGGGTGATCGTCACGACGTTCAAATTCACCCGCGAAGACAAACTACAAGCCGATTTAAGCGGCGGAGGACGTTGATGGACCGCTACTGCGTATTTGGCAATCCGATTGCCCATAGCAAATCACCCGAGATCCACGCCGCGTTCGCGGCCCAGACCGGGCAGGAACTGACGTATGAAAAACGGCTGGCGCCGGTGGACGGCTTCGCCGCCGCCGTGCAAGCCTTCATCGCCGAGGGCGGCCTTGGGGCCAACGTCACCGTGCCGTTCAAGCTGGAGGCGGTGAAGCTGGCGCAGGCGCTGACCATCCGCGCCCGCGCGGCCGGCGCCGTCAACACGCTGCACTTCACCGAGGACGGCATCGTCGGCGACAACACCGACGGCGCGGGCCTGGTGGCGGACATCGTCAACAACGCCGGCGTGCCGATCACCGGCAAGCGCGTGCTGCTGCTGGGCGCGGGCGGGGCCGCGCGCGGCGTGGTGCTGCCGATCCTGGAACATCGGCCGGCGCAGCTGGTCATCGCCAACCGCACCGTGGCCACGGCCGAGGCGCTGGTGGAACAGTTCGCCGCGCTGGGCGGCGAGGGCGTCGTGTCTGCCTGCGGCTACGGCGAGATCGAGGGAGCGTTCGACATCGTCATCAACGCCACCTCGGCCAGCCTGAGCGCCGAATTGCCGCCGGTGTCGGCGTCGGTGTTCGTGCCAGGTTCGCTGGCTTTCGACATGATGTACGGAGCCTCCCCCACGGTATTCTTGCAGTTCGCGGGCCAGCACGGCGCACGCTTGCGCGACGGCCTGGGCATGCTGGTCGAGCAGGCCGCCGAGGCGTTCAGCCTGTGGCGCGGCGTGCAGCCGGCCACCGCCGACGTGCTGCAATCGCTGCGGGCCAAACTGTGAGCGCGGCCAAGGCGGGCAAATGGCGCTGGGTGAAGTGGGTCTTCATCCTGCCGGTACTGCTGGTGCTGGTCGTGCAGCTGTATTTCTTCCTGCAGATCTGGTGGTGGGTCGACCATAATCCGTCGACCACCAGCTTCATGCGCGAGCAGCGCTCGGTGCTGCGCGAGAAGAACCCGGACGCTAACATCCAGCAAGTGTGGGTGCCGTACAGCCGCATCTCGAACAACCTCAAGCGCGCCATCATCGCCTCCGAGGACGCCAATTTTTCCGAGCACGAGGGCGTCGACTGGGACGCGCTGCAAAAGGCCTACGAGAAGAACAACAAGAAGCACAAGGTGGTGTCGGGCGGCTCGACCATCACCCAGCAGCTGGCCAAGAATCTGTTCCTGTCCGGCTCGCGCAGCTATGCGCGCAAGGGCCAGGAGCTGGTCATCACCTACATGCTGGAAACCTTGATGGACAAGGAACGCATCTTCGAGATCTACCTGAACGTGGTGGAGTTCGGCACCGGCACCTTCGGCGCCGAGGCGGCGGCGCGGCATTATTATGGCGTCAGCGCGGCCAACCTGGGCGCGGCCCAGGCGGCCAAGCTGGCGGTGATGTTGCCCAATCCGCGCTTCTTCGACAAGCACCGCGATTCGGGTTATTTGGCGCGGCGTACCGGCGTGATCCTGCGCCGCATGGGATCGGCGGAATTACCTTAGGAGGCAGCGATGTCAGGCAAGCAGATAAGCAAGCAGCGTGGACTCGGATTGATCCAGGTGGCCATCGTCATGGCCTCGCTGGCGGCGATTGCGATGGCGTTTTTGATGTCGGCCCGGCATGAGCGCAATTTCTTCACCGAAGGGCTGGCCAAGCTGACCGGCCAGGCGCCGGCGGCCGCGTCGGCCTCGGCCTCCGCTTCGGCCACGGCGGTTGCCGCTCCGGCGGCCCCGGCCGGGGTGCTGCGCAAGTGCGTCATCGACGGCAAAACCGTGCTGTCGGACGTCGACTGCAAGGACGGCAAGGTGGTCAAGGCCATCGACACGCGCGGCATCGAAGCGCCCAAAGTACCCAAGCCGGACCCGGCCGACGCGGCCCCGCAGTCGGCCACCGATAAAATGATAGAAAAAGCGACCCGCTAGGCCGAAAAACCGCATGGCAGGCTGGCCTCGGCAGGGGCTTTGCGGGTACACTTGCGCTGTTTCCAGAAGGCTCGCGTACCCATGATCAATGTTTTCGTTCTCCAGAATGGCCGGCTCAACCAGGTACCCATCGACAGTCGCGCAGACCTGGAACAGGTCGAGCCGGTCTGGGTCGACCTGACCGACCCGACGGACGACGAACGCGCGTGGGTCAAGACCATCTACGGCGTGACCTTGCCGGGCGAGGACGAAGTCAAGGACATCGAAGCGTCGGCCCGCTACTACGAGGCGGAAAACGGCGACCTGCACCTGCGCACCGACTTTTTGCTGGAAGAAGAGGACGGCCCGTCGCGCATCGTCACGGTGGCCTTCATCCTGGCGCGCAAGATGCTGTTCTCGGTGCACACCGACGATTTGCCGGTGTTCCGCCTGGTGCGCATGCGCGCCCGCTCGCGGCCCGGCTCGATCGCCGACTACATGGACGTGCTGCTGGACCTGTACGCGACCGACGCCGAATACTCGGCCGACGCGCTCGAAGGCATCTACCAGAACCTGGAGGAAGTCAGCGGCCGCGTGCTGCAGGAAGAGTTCACCGACCAGGACGCGGCCGCCGCGCTGAACGCCATCGCCCACGAGGAAGACTTGAACGGCCGCATCCGCCGCAACATGATGGATACGCGGCGCGCGGTCAGCTTCCTGATGCGCGGACGCTTACTTAATTCGGAACAGTTCGAGGAAGCGCGCCAGATTCTGCGCGACATCGAATCGCTGGACGGCCACACGTCCTTCCTGTTCGACAAGATCAACTTCCTGATGGACGCCACGGTCGGCTTCATCAACATCAACCAGAACAAGATCATCAAGATCTTCTCGGTGGCCAGCGTGGCCTTCCTGCCGCCGACGCTGATCGCCTCGATCTACGGCATGAACTTCAAATGGCTGCCGGAACTGGAATGGCAGCTCGGTTACCCCTTCGCCATCGCGCTGATGATCACCAGCGCCATCGCGCCGTTCTGGTACTTCCGCCGCCGCGGGTGGTTGAAGTAAGCGTCACACCGGCTGCGGGCTGAATTCCAGCGACAGGGTGCTGAAGTAGGGCGCCGTGATCCATTTTTCGTTCAACGACAGTGCGCGGTCGTACAGCGCCGCCTTGATGTCGATGCCGATCTTGCTGAAGTCGAAGGGCTGCTTGTCGCGCGCCGTGCAGGCGGAGGCGGCGCCGGCCAGGAAGGCCTCCTCGTCGAAGGCGCCCGACCACAACTGCGCCTGCAGCCCCTCGACAATCGCTTCCGCCTGCACCGCCTCGGTCTCCACGTCCTTGTTGGCGGCGTCGTGCACCGCCTCCATGACGAACTGCGCATCCGCGCCGCGCGCCAGCAGGCTGAGGAAGCCGTGCCGCAGCGGCAGAGCCGATTCCACCACGTAGTGCAACAGATCGTGCGGCAAGATGCCCTGGCGCGGCATCACCGTGTCGGTGCAGCTGCCGTTGTTGCGCACGAAGCGCAGGACGTCGTATTTGTCGGTCCTGGACCGTTTTTCAGCAATCAATTTCATAACGCGCAATATTAATCCTATGGTCACACAATTATGCGCCTTACAAGGGCCGTAAATAGTCACCAACTTTCACGACCGTAATTAATTTCGTATAAGTTTTCCCTTAGAATGGCGGCCTGTGTCACGCTCCGGTCAACCGCGCCGGTTATTCTGGCCGGAGAAAGCACAAAACAATGAGCAAAAAACGGCAATTTTTCCCCCGTCAGGTGGTCGAGGCTGGCGGCAATCGCTGGGATTGGGCCCTGCTGCCCATCGTGCTGGCGCTGTTCGTCCTGCTGGCCTACGGCAGCCAGCAAATGGTCCGCCCCTACGAGCTGGGCCAGACGCTGCCGCTGTCGCTGGACCCGAGCTACCTGCCTTACTACCTGCTGCGCACCACGCTGCGCATGTTCATCGCGCTGGGCGCGTCGGTGGTGTTCAGCTGCGTGTTCGCCGCCCTCACCACCAAATACCGGCTGGCCGAAAAAGTGCTGGTGCCGATGCTCGACATCCTGCAATCGATCCCCATCCTCGGCTTCCTGTCGATCACCGTCACCGCCTTCATCGCCTTCTTCCCCGGCAGCCTGCTGGGCGTGGAGTGCGCGGCGATCTTCGCCATCTTCACCTCGCAGGCCTGGAACATGGCGTTCTCCGCCTACCAGGGCTTCCGCACCGTGCCGGCCGAACTGTCGGAGGCGGCGCGCGTGTTCCAGCTCTCGGGCTGGCAGCGCTTCTGGCGTCTGGAGCTGCCGTTCGCCATGCCCGGCCTGCTGTGGAACATGATGATGTCGATGTCGGGCGGCTGGTTCTTCGTGGTGGCGTCGGAAGCGATTTCGGTCTCCGGCCAGGACATCAAGCTGCCCGGCATCGGCTCCTATATCGCCATGGCCATCGCCAACAGCGACATGGGCGCCATCGGCTGGGCCATCCTCACCATGCTGGTCGGGGTGCTGATGTACGACCAATTGTTCTTCCGTCCCTTGCTGGCCTGGGCCGACAAGTTCCGCTTCGAGGAAACCGGCAGCGACACCGCCCAGCAATCGTGGCTGCTCACCTGGCTGCGCCGCACCGAGCGCACGCAGGCCATGGTGGAATGGTTCGGCAACCTGCTGTCGCGCTCCATCGCCCTGTTCCGCCTGAGTCATGACGGCACCTCGATCCGCGCCCGCCGCGACCAGCCGTCGCTGGTGCCGCAGCGCGTGTGGGACGCGGTGATCGCCGCCGTGGTGTTCTACGCCTTGTGGAGCCTGGGCCACTTCATCAGCACGGAAGTCGGCTGGGCCGAAGTGGGACATGTGTTCGTGCTTGGCCTGTACACGCTGGCGCGCGTGATCCTGCTGCTGGCGCTGGCCGCGCTGGTGTGGGTGCCGGTCGGCGTCTGGATCGGCATGAACCCGCGCTGGGCTTCGCGCACGCAGGCCGTGGCGCAGTTCCTCGCGGCCTTCCCGACCAACCTGGTGTTCCCGGTGGCGGTGGTGCTGATCGTGCGCTACCACCTGAACCCGGACATCTGGCTGTCGCCGTTGATGATCCTCGGCACGCAGTGGTATTTGCTGTTCAACGTGATCGCCGGCGCCTCGACGATACCGACCGAGCTGCGTCACGCCGCCAAGAACTTCGGCCTGACCGGCTGGCTCAAATGGCGCCGCTACCTGCTGCCGGCGATTTTCCCCAGCTTCGTCACCGGCGCCATCACCGCCACCGGCGGCTCCTGGAACGCCAGCATCGTGGCGGAATATGTCAGCTGGGGCCCGACCACGCTCAAGGCGCACGGCATCGGCAGCTACATCCAGGAGATGACCACCAAAGGTGATTTCCCGCGCATCGCGCTGGGCATCGGTATCATGTGCATCTTCGTCATGGGCTTCAATCACTTCGTGTGGCGCCGCCTGTACACCATGGCCGAGAGCCGGCTGCATTTCTAGTATTGAGATCGAATTATGAGCACTCCTATCGTCGAATTGAAATCGGTCGGCAAGCATTTTCGCGGCGCCGACGGCTCCGCGCGCTCGGTGCTGGAAGGCGTGGACTTCACGCTGAACGAGGGCGAGATCGTCGCGCTGCTGGGCCAATCGGGTTCCGGCAAATCGACCATGCTGCGCATCATGGCGGGGCTGATCCAGGCCGATGCGGGCCAGGTGCTGTATCGCGGCATGCCGCTGTACGGTACGGCGCGCGGTATCCGCATGGTATTCCAGTCGTTCGCCTTGTTCCCGTGGCTGACGGTGCAGAAGAACGTCGAGCTGGGGCTGGAGGCGCAAGGCATGCCGGCCGAGGAGCGCGCGCGCCGCGCCGAAAAGGTGATTGAGCTGATCGGCCTGTCCGGCTTCGAGGGCGCGCTGCCGCGCGAGCTGTCCGGCGGCATGCGCCAGCGGGTCGGCATCGCCCGCGCGCTGGTGATGGAGCCGGAAGTGCTGTTGATGGACGAGGCGTTTTCCGCGCTGGACGTGCTGACCGGCGAGCGCCTGCGCGAAGAGATTTTGGAGCTGTGGCAGTCCGGCCAGATCCCGACCAAGGCGATCCTGGTGGTGTCGCACAACATCGAGGAAGCGGTGATGATGGCCGACCGCGTGCTGATCTTCGCCAGCGATCCTGGCCGCGTGCGCGCCGAGCTGCCGATCTCGCTGCCGCAGCCGCGCAAGGCCGAAGGGCCGGAAGTGCGCCAGCTGATCGACAAGGTGTATGAGCTGATGACCGCCGGCGCCGGCCGCCGCGGCTTGATCAGCGAGAAGGAGGTCAAGCTGCAGCTGGGCGACCGCCTGCCGCAGGCCGACATCGCGCACATGGAAGGTATCGTGGAGCTGCTGTCCGAAGAGCCGTTCTCCGGCCGCGCCGACCTGCCGCAGCTGGCCGAGGAAACCGAGCTGACCGACGCCGAGCTGCTGGAAGTGTTGAACGGCTTGATCCTGCTGGGCTTTGCCTACCTGACCAACGGCGACATCCTGCTGACCGATCTGGGGGGCCGGTACGCGGCGGCCAGCAACACGGAGCGGCAAGAGATCTTCGGCAAGCAGCTGCTCGAGCATGTGCCGCTGATCGCCTACATCTGCCACGGCCTGCAGCAGGACAAGTCGGGCGACTTGCCGGAGGATCTGTTCCTCAAGCTGCTGCGCTTCACGCTCAGCGAAGAAGAGGCGGAACGCGCGCTGCGCGTGGCCATCGAGTGGGGCCGCTACGGCGACCTGTTCGAGTACAACTTCAACACCGGCGTGATCCAGCTGTCCGAAGAGGACGAGGAAGACGAAATCTAACACCGGGGGTCAAGTCTGACATTCGGACACGGGCTCTGCCGTAACTGCGCGTTACGGCAGAGCCCGTGTCCGAATGTCAGACTTGACCCCCGCTTTGGCTCCGGATTTTTACGCCAGCTTCTTGAACACGCGGGCGGCGGCGGCGATGGTCTCGTCGATCACCGCGTCGCTGTGCTGCGCCGAGACGAAGCCCGCCTCGAACGCGGCCGGCGCGAAGTACACGCCTTCGTCCAGCATCGCGTGGAAGAACACATTGAAGCGCGCGCGGTCGCCGGCCATCATCTCGGCGTAGTTGTTCGGCGGCGTCGCGCTGAAGTACAGGCCGAACATGCCGCCCACCGCGTCGGCGCAGAACACGATGCCCGCATCCTTGGCCGCCTTGGTCAGGCCGGCCGCCAGGCGCGCGGCCGTCGCGCTCAGTTTCTCGTAGAAGCCCGGCTCCTGGATGATCTTCAGGGTGGTCATGCCCGCCGCCACCGCCACCGGATTGCCCGACAGGGTGCCGGCCTGGTACACGGCGCCCAGCGGCGCCATCTTGCTCATCAGCTCAGCGCTGCCGCCGAAGGCCGCCACCGGCAGGCCGCCGCCGATCACCTTGCCCAGCGCCGTCAGGTCCGGCTTGATGCCGTACAGCTGCTGCGCGCCGCCCAGCGCCACGCGGAAGCCGCACATCACTTCGTCGAAGATCAGTACCGCGCCGTGCTTGGTGCACAGCGCGCGCATCGACTTCAGGAACGCTTCGCTGGCCTTGATCAGGTTCATATTGCCGGCCACCGGCTCGACGATCACGCAGGCGATTTCGTCGCCGAACGAGGCGAACGCCTCTTCCAGCTGCTGCACGTTGTTATAGTCCAGCACCAGCGTGTGCTTGACGAAGTCCTCCGGCACGCCGGCCGAGGTCGGGTTGCCGAAGGTGAGCAGGCCGCTGCCCGCCTTGACCAGCAGCGAATCGGCATGGCCGTGGTAGCAGCCTTCGAACTTGATGATCTTGTCGCGGCCCGTGGCGCCGCGCGCCAGGCGCAGCGCGCTCATGGTCGCCTCGGTGCCGGACGAAACCAGGCGCACCTGCTCGATCGACGGCACCAGGCGGCAGATTTCCTCGGCCATCAGGACCTCGCCTTCGGTCGGCGCGCCGAACGACAGGCCGCGCGCGGCCGCCTCCTGCACCGCCTTCACCACCACCGGATGCGCGTGGCCGACGATGGCCGGGCCCCAGGAGCCGATGTAGTCGATGTAGCGCTTGTCGTCCGCGTCCCAGAAGTACGGGCCTTCGGCGCGGGTGATGAAGCGCGGTGTGCCGCCCACCGAGCGGAAGGCGCGCACCGGCGAGTTGACGCCGCCGGGCGTGGTTTTCTGGGCGCGTTCGAACAACTGGTCGTTTTTGGAAATCGTGGTCATGATGGCATCTTCAATATCAAGTTGGTAAAGCCTGCTGCATGTGGAAGAAACGGTTCGGTATGAACTTGCCCATGCCGTAGCGCTGGGCGTGCGCCAGCGCGCCGACGGTGTATTCCTGGGCCGCCTTCACCGCGTCCGGGACGTCGCTGCCGCGCGCCATGAAGGCGGTGATCGCCGCCGACAGCGTGCCACCGGCGCCCAGGAATGGGCCGGGCATGTGCTGCCAGGCGTCGTGGCTGATCATGCCGTCGGCGCCGAACAGGGTGTTGGCCAGCGTGTTCGGCGCGGCCGTTTCGCCCTGCTGCGCGGCGGCGTGGGTGCCGGTGACGAGCACGAATTCGCAGCCCAGGGCCAGCAAGTGCTCGACGTCGGACTCCATGGTGTCCTCGGCGCCTTCGCGCCAGGTTTCGGCCAGCCGGCCCAGCTCCACCTGCGACAGCATCAGCAGCGTGGCCTGCGGCACCAGCAACTGGCGCAAGGCGGTCAGCAGCTCCTCGACTTCGTCGGCGTCGGCCGGATCGGGCAGGCGGGAACTGAAGGGATCGAGGATCAGCGGCGCATCGGGATAGTCGGACAGGATCTCGGCGATGGCCGCGACCTGCTCGACATTATTCAACGCGCCGACCTTGAAGGCGGCCATCGTCATGTCTTCCAGGATCACGCGGGCCTGGTCGGAAACCCAGTCGGCATCGATGTCCTGCGCGTCTTCGACGCGGGCACTGTCGCCGATCAGCAACGCGGTGGTCACCGCCAGGCCGGTGCAGGAGAGGGCGGAAAATGCTGCCAGGTCGGCCTGGACACCGATCGCGCCGGCCGGATCGGCGGCGCCGAAGCTTAATATGAGAGGAGAAGTTTGGTTTTGCACGGCGGGTAGATTAAGATACCTAATTCAGCATTTTACTTGATTGAAGGGTGACAGAACGTGAGTAGCAATGAAACAACGCAGGAGTTCCAGACCTGGATGTGCCTGATCTGTGGCTGGATCTACGACGAACAAGCCGGCTTGCCGGACGAAGGCATCGCCGCCGGCACCCGCTGGGCCGACGTGCCAATGAACTGGAGCTGCCCGGAATGCGGCGCCCGCAAGGACGATTTCGAGATGGTAGCCATCTGATACCCGCGCCAGGCGCCCCCCGCCTATGCTATGGTGTAGTCACCATTCCAGCGAACCGACTATGACGACGACCACGCCGCACGCTAATGCCCTGAAAATCATGGTGATCGACGATAGCAGCACGATACGTCGTTCGGCCGAGATCTTCCTGACCCAGGCCGGCTACCAGGTAGTGCTGGCCGAGGATGGATTCGACGCGCTGGCCAAGATCAACGACCATCACCCGGCGCTGATCTTCTGCGACATCCTGATGCCGCGTCTCGATGGCTACCAGACCTGCGCGCTGATCAAAAAAAGCGCCAAATTCCACGCCACGCCGGTGCTGATGCTGTCGTCCAAGGATGGCCTGTTCGACCGCGCGCGCGGCGCCATGGTCGGCTCGGCGGCCTACCTCACCAAACCATTTACCAAAGACAGCCTGCTGGCCGCGGTGCGCGAGCACACCGGCGGCGCAGTCTCACCACAAGAATAACTAAGAGAATAACCAAGCTTCAGGGGAATACCATGGCCATACAAAGAATTCTGATCGTCGACGATTCGCCCACGGAGCGCTACTACCTGACCGACATCCTGGTCAAGAACGGTTTTTCCGTCTCCACCGCAGAAAACGGCGAGGAAGCGCTGGCCAAGATCAAGGCCGACAAGCCGCAGCTGATCCTGATGGACGTGGTCATGCCCGGCGCGAACGGCTTCCAGGTCACGCGCGCGATCGCCCGCGATCCCGACCTGCAGGACGTGCCGGTGATTATCTGCTCCAGCAAGAACCAGGAGACCGACCGTATCTGGGGCCTGCGCCAGGGCGCGCGCGACTACCTGGTGAAACCGGTCGATGCCGCCGAGCTGCTGGCCAAAATCGCCGCCCTCGGGTAAACGATGAGCAGCCAGACGCCCGATACCCCCTCCACACCGGCCGGTCCGGAACGCCGCAGCCGCCTGCGCCAGTATCAGGTGCAGCTGCTCGAGCGCATGCAGGCCGCCAAGACCGGCGTCGCCGTCGGCGGCCGCGAACTGGGTGTGCTGATAGGTGGCCGTTTTTGCCTGCTTGATCTGACGCAGATCAGCGAGATCGTTCCGCTGCAACCGGTCACGCCGGTGCCGCTGGCGCAGGACTGGTATCAGGGCCTGGCCAATATACGGGGCAACCTGACCGGCGTGGTCGACCTGGCGCGCTACCAGGGCCAGGACGCCGGCGACGCCACTGCCTCCGACTGCCGTTTGATCACATTCGCGCCCGCACTGGGCTTTAATTGCGCACTGCTGGCCGAGCGCGTGCTGGGCCTGCGCAAGCTGGCCGACATGCAGGCAGTGGAGGCGCGGGACGAGGCCGGACCCGAATGGCGCCGCCAGCATTTCACCGACGGCGAGGGCCGGCAGTGGACCCGCATCGACCTGGCGCAGCTGGTGCGCGAAGCGCGTTTTCTGCAAGTTGGTTTGTAAGGGCGGCATACTGGTGTAGGTCGCAACTAATCCGGAGAGGGTGTAATGGCTTTCAAGATGGGATTTTTCTCGCGTGGCAACCGGAGTGCCGGCCAGGATCTGGCAGCGAATTCAGAATTCGGCGAAGCGGGCGATTCGCAGTTCATGCACAGCGCCGTTCAAGCGGAGCCGGCGCCCGCCGCCGGCAGTCACGCCGACAGCGAAGACAGCGCCGCGCCGCTGCGCCTGCGCGATGCGCTGGGCCGGCGTGGCAGTGCGCCCGTCGCGGTGGTCGAAGCGGGCACCGGCTTCAAGCTGCCGCTGATCGGCCATCTGCCGGCGCAGCGCCAACTGAGCATCCTGTCGACGGCGCTGGCGGTCAGCTTGCTGCTGAGCGCCTTGTTCGTCGCCCTCAACACCATCCACGGCGCCAACCGCTCGACCCAGACCCAGGTCGCCAGCGATGCGCTGATGCACTCGCAGCGCATCGGCAAGGCGACGCCGAACGCGGTGCAGGGCAGCGCCGAAGGCTTCCGCCAGCTGGAGGAAAGCCGCAATGAACTGAACAACGACTTCCAGCTGATGACGCGCGGCGGCCGTTATCAGGGGCGCGAGATCGGCGAGCCGATTTCGTCGCTGGCGCCGGTGGTCGCCGCCGCACGCAAGCAGTGGAACCAGTCGGACAAGGCGGCCAACACCATCCTGCTGCTGAAGACCGATTTGAGCGATGTCGACAAGACGCTGCAGAAGCTCAACGCCATGTCGCCCGGCTTGCTGACCCACACCGAGGAAATCTCCGCGCTCAAGGTGCAGCGCGGCGGCTCGGCGCGCGAGATCGCGGCGCTCGGCAAGCTGACCATGCTGACCCAGCGCATGAGCCGCAGCGCCGGCGAGTTCCTCGTCGGCGGCGGCATCAAGTCGGACAGCGCGTTCCAGCTGGGGCGCGACACCACCGTGTTCCGCAACACTGTCGACGGCTTCCTCAACGGCAGCGCGCCGCTCGGACTGGCCGCCGTGCGCGAGCCGGACCTGCGCGAGAAGTTCGCCGCGCTGAAAACCGAATTCGAGGAATACCAGAAGCTGGTCACGGGCATCCTCGACAAGCTCGATAAGTTCAGCGCCGCCAAGGGCGCCGAGCAGCTGATCTTCACCGACAACGAGGCGCTGCGCCAGCGCCTGTCGGTGCTGCAGCAGGCCTACCGCCAGGACCAGGATTCGCTCGGCATGACCTTCTGGCTGATGGTGGCCGGCGGCATGCTGACGCTGGTGTCGGCGGCGGCCATCGGCCGCGTGCTGCTGGTCGATTCGTACAACCGCACCCGCGGCGCCGACCGCCGCCGCCAGGAGGCGGAATCCATGCGCCAGCAATCGCAGCGCAAGGAGGAGGAAGCCAAGGCCATGAACGATCAAAACCAGGCGGCGATTCTGCGCCTGATGAACGAACTGCAGGAAGTGGCGGACGGCGACTTGACGGTGCAGGCCACGGTGTCCGAGGACATCACCGGCGCCATCGCCGATTCGGTCAACTACACGGTGGAAGAGCTGCGCGGCCTGGTGGGCCGCGTGACCGCCACCGCCGAGCAGGTGACCAAGGCGTCCACCCACGCGCAGAGCATCTCCAGCGACCTGCTGCTGGCGTCGCAGCAGCAGTCGCGCGAGATTCAGGATGCATCGGCCACCGTCGTCAAGATGGCCAACGAGATTACCGACGTCTCGCGCTCGGCCAGCGAATCGGCCGACGTGGCGCGCCAGTCGGTGGCGGCGGCGCAGCAGGGCGCGACGGCGGTGGAAAACGCCATCAAGGGCATGCACGAGATCCGCGAGCAGATCCAGGACACTTCCAAGCGCATCAAGCGCCTGGGCGAATCGTCGCAGGAGATCGGCGAGATCACCGAACTGATTTCCGACATCACCGAACAGACCAACGTGCTGGCGCTGAACGCGGCGATCCAGGCCGCATCGGCCGGCGAGGCGGGACGCGGCTTCTCGGTGGTGGCGGAGGAGGTGCAGCGCCTGGCCGAACGCTCGGGCGAAGCGGCCAAGCAGATCGGCGCGCTGGTGCGCACCATCCAGACCGACACCCACGACGCCGTGGCGGCGATGGAGAAGTCGACCCAGGGCGTGGTCGAAGGGGCGCGCCTGTCCGACGCGGCCGGCGCGGCGCTGAACGACATTTCGCAGGTGTCGAACCGCCTGGCGGAGCTGATCTCCGGCATCTCGATGGCGACCGGCCAGCAGGCCACGTCGGCGACCGGCGTGGCGCAGAACATCCAACACATTTTGACGGTGACCGAGCAGACGCAGGACGGCACCCAACAAACCGCACAATCGATTCATAAGCTGTCAGTGCTGGCGCAGGAATTGAAAAACTCGGTGGCGCGATTCCGTATCGCGTCCTGAACCGCCCATCATTGAAAGGCCGAGGCAAGCATGACCACAACTGATTTTCCGAATCCGCCGCAACCGCAATTTGATACCGGCCCCTTGTCGTGGGTGATGGTGGAAATCCGCGAGTCGCTGGCACGCTCGAAGACCGCCCTGTTCGAGGCGGGCGGCCGGGCGCCGGAAGACCAGGCGACCCAGCTGCAGCACGCCAAATCCCATCTGCACCAGGCGCACGGCGCGCTGATGATGGTGGACGTGGACGGTGTCGGCCTGGTGACGCAGGTGGCCGAGGAGGCGCTGGACCGCTTCAAGGGCGGCGCGCTCAAATGCAGCACCGACCATGCGCAGACGCTGGCGGAGCTGTACCAGGCCCTGGTCGAGTATTTGCAGGAGCTGCTGGAAGGCGGGCCATCGCAGCCGGTCAAGCTGTTCCCGTACTATCGCGCGGTGCAGGAGATGCTGGGCACGGAGCGCATCCATCCGGCCGATTTGTTCTATCCCGACTTGTCGCGCAGCGCCGATCCGTCGGCGGCCGGCGAAGTGCCCGCCGCCGACTACACGGCCTACCGTCAGCGCTTTGAGAAATCGCTGCTGCCATACCTGAAGAGCGCCGACGCGGCGCAGCAGCAGGAGCATGCCGCCGCGCTGCTGGAGGCGGTGAAGCTGGTCGCCGCCGCACAGCAGGACGCCAAGGCGCGCACCTTCTGGCTGGCGATGCAGGCCTTTGCCGAACTGGTGGCCAACGGCGAACTGGCGGGTGGCCTGTACGTCAAGCAGCTGTTCGGCATGATCAATTTGCAGATACGCCGCCTGAGCCAGGGCACCGCCGCGCAGCCGGACGCGATGCTGCGCGACGCCTTGTTCTTCATCGCCGCCGCGGGACCTGCGTCGGCCTCGGAAACGGTGCAGCGCCTGCGCCGCGTGTTCGCGCTGGACGGCCTGGTGCCGGCCGACTACGAACGCCGCCGCTACGGCCAGATCGACCTCGAGGCGCTGGAACGCGCCAAGGCCGGGATGGCGAAAGCGAAGGCCAACTGGGACCGGCTGGCCGGGGCGGAAATCGATCCGGCGCTGGATGCCGCTTTCGGCGGCGCGCTGGGCGAGGTGGCCGAGGCTTGCGATCAGTTGGAGATGCCTGCGTTGAGCGTGCTGTTGCGGCAGCTGGCCGAGGTGGCGCACACCGCCATCTCCGCCGGCCGCAGCGAGGAGCTGGCGCTGGAGATGGCCACCGCGCTGCTGTTCGCCGAGCATGGACTGGAGCAGATCCGCCATCTGCCCGATGATTTCGCCGCGCACGCCGACACGATAGGTGCGCGTTTGCTGGCGCTGGTGTCCGGCGATACGCCGCCGGAACCCGCGCAGTGGCAGCGCGGCCTGGCGCAGCAGATGCAGCAGGACGACACCGTCGTCGCGCTGGCGATGGAGATGAAGACCGGCCTGCGGCAGGTGGAGAAGGTGCTCGATGAGTACTACATCGATCCTTCGAAGCGTCCATCACTGGTGGAGTTGGACCGGGTGCTGCACCAGTTGCAGGGCGCGCTGGCGATGCTCGACCAGGAAGGCGCGACGCAGGCGGCTCGCCATGTGAAGGCTGCCGTGCATGCGCTGGCGGCCGGCGAGGGCGATCCGTCGCTGGAGCCCAAGGCGCTGGACGATATCGCGCAGAACGTCGGCGCGCTGGGCTTCTTTGTCGATATGCTGGCGCAGAACGCGGCCGGTGCGCGCGAGCGCTTTGCGTTCGACGCGGAGCATGGCACTTTCCGTTCGGTGCCGTTCAAGAAAATGCCGGGCTCGGAGTCGATACCGGTGCTGGACCAGCAGGTGCCTGCGCCGGCGCCCGTGGCCATGCCGGTGCAAGCGCCGGCGCCAGCCAGCAGCGACGCGGCGGTGGAGGCCGAGCTGCTCGATATCTTCATCTCCGAGGCGCAGGATGTGCTGAAGTTTGTCGACGCAACGCTGGCCAAGCCGCGCGCGGAGTCGGGCAGCGAGGAGAACCTGACCATGCTGCGGCGCTCTTTCCATACGCTCAAGGGCAGCGGACGGATGGTGGGCCTGAATCAGTTTGCCGATGCGGCGCATGGCATCGAGCGGGTGATGAATATCTGGCTGGCCGAAGCGCGGCCGGCCACGGATGCCTTGTTTGAGCTGCTCAACGAGGCGGCGCGGCAGATGGGCGCCTGGGTGGCGGAGCTGGTCGCCTCCGGCGTTTCGGCGCGCAATGCGGATGCGCTGGTCGCTGCGGCGGCGCGGGTGCAGGATGGCGGTGATTTTGTGATCGATGACGCGATGGACGCGGCGGCTGCGCCGCCTCCGCTGTCGCCGGTGCCGCCGCCGGAAGTTGTGGCGGAGGAGGCGCCTGCGCTTGCCGCGGCCGAGGAAGCGCCGGTGGCGCCAGCTGCGTATGCCTCTACCGGCAACGTGATCGAATTCCCGACCATCGCGCCGGCGGTGCCGCGCGACGACAACGTCAAGCATATCGGCGAGCTGGAAATCCCTCTGCCGCTGTACAACATCTATTTGCACGAGACGGACGAACTGGTTCGCTTGCTGACGCAGGACTTTGGCGAATGGCGGCATGAGCCGCGCCGTCCGGTCAATGCGGAGGCGTTGCAGGCGTCGCACACCTTGGCCGGCACCTCTGGCACGGTGGGCTTCAAGGCCTTGCGCGAGCTGGCGCTGGCGCTGGAGTCCACGCTCCAGGCGCTGCTGCCGCCCGCGCCGCACCTGGACCAGGTGCAGCATGATTTGCTGGACTTTACGATAGAGCGCATCCGCCAGATGCTGCAAAGTTTTGCGGCGGGCGACATGCCGTCCGCACAGCCGGAGCTGGTCACAGCGCTGCACGACCTGCGCGCTGAACTGGAGGTCACGGCGCCCGCCGCCAGCAATGCGATCGAAGCGCGGCTGGATGATCTGGTCGCGGAGACGATGCACGACATCACGAGCGCGCCGTCCGCGCCGGTGGAGTCGATGATGGATAGGCTGTTCCGTGAGACGTTTGAAGCGATCAGCGGAAGCGTGCCGGAATCCGATGCCCCTGCGGCGGCGGAAGCACCGAAAAAAGTGGAAGCACGGACGGACGACAGTATCGATGACCTGTTCAACGCAGCGTTTGACGACGCCTTCGCCGAACCGCCGCTCAAGATTGCCGAGCCACTGGCCTCGGAGCCAGAGCCGCCAATCTCCGAGCCGGAGCCTGAACCGGAGCCCGAGCCCTTGCCGCCGGTGGCGGAGCTGGAA
Source organism: Duganella violaceipulchra (assembly GCF_019166075.1). Lineage (NCBI taxonomy): Bacteria > Pseudomonadati > Pseudomonadota > Betaproteobacteria > Burkholderiales > Oxalobacteraceae > Duganella > Duganella violaceipulchra. Next base: position 464,361 of record NZ_JAHTGR010000002.1, read on the forward strand.
CCCGAACCCGAACCCGAACCCGAACCCGAACCCGAACCCGTCCTAGCTATCGAGCCGATGCCGGTGCCGGAGTTGGAAGCCGAGATCCTCGAACTCCGTCCTGCCGAGCCGGAAATCCTGACCGCCGCGCCAGCGATCTTCAACGATGAACTGGACGTCGACCTGCTGCCGGTCTTCCTGGAGGAAGGCGCGGACCTGCTGCCGCAAGTAGGCGAAGCATTGCGCGCCTGGCAGCACAATCCCGCCGACACCGCGCACGCCCAAAGCCTGCTGCGCCTTCTGCACACCGTGAAGGGCAGCGCCCGCATGGCCGGCGCAATGCGCCTGGGTCAACACGCCCACGAAATCGAAACGCACATTGAAAACATGGTGCACGCCGGCTCCGCCACGCCGCAAGCGTTCGACGAACTGCTGGCCCACTACGACCACGCATTGCTGCTGTTTGAACAGCTCCAACACCCGGACGCCTTGCAGCAAGCCGCCTCCGGCCTGGCCGCCGATGTCGCCAACATGGAGGCCAATGAACCCGCCATCGCCGGCACCGGCAACATCACCGTGGACGCCATCGACAGCCCAGGCGCCACACCGGCCGCCCACGCGCCGGCAGACGACCTGCAATCGAGCGTCAAATCGCCACTGGTTCGTGTACGGGCCGACATCCTTGACCGGCTGGTGAACCAGGCCGGTGAAGTATCGATCTCCCGCTCCAAGCTGGAAAACGAAGTCGAAACGTTGCGCGCCTCGCTGTTCGACTTCTCCGAGAACCTGACCCGCTTGCGCCGCCAGCTGCGCGAAGTTGAAATGCAGGCCGAATCGCAGATCGCCTCCCGCATGTCGATATCGAGCGAACGCGAATTCGACCCGCTCGAATTCGACCGCTTCACGCGCCTGCAGGAACTGACCCGCATGATGGCGGAGAGCGTCAACGACGTCGCCTCCTTCCACGAAAGCCTGACCCGCAGCGTCGACAACGCCGGCGACGACCTGGTGCTGCAAGCGCGCCTCACGCGCGACCTGCAACGGGACCTGATGCGCGTGCGCATGGTGCCCTTCGCCAGCATCTCCGAACGCCTGTTCCGCGTCGCCCGCCAGAGCGCCAAGGAAGTCGACAAGCGCGTCAACCTGGATATTCGCGGCAGTGCGGTGGAAGTGGACCGCAGCGTGCTGGAACGCATGGCCGCGCCATTCGAACACCTGCTGCGCAACGCCATCGCGCACGGCGTGGAAAGCCGCGCCGCCCGTACTGAAGCCGGCAAGAGCGAAACCGGCGAACTGCTGGTGCAGGTCACGCAGCAGGGCAATGAAGTCGTTATTGAATTCACCGACGACGGCGCCGGCCTCGATCTGGAACGCATCCGCGCCAAGGCGATCAGCAACGGCCTGCTGCAAGAAGACGAAGATGTCACCGACGTTCAGATCGCCGACCTGATTTTCGAGCCAGGCTTTTCCACCGCCGAAGCGCTGACCGAGTTGTCCGGCCGGGGCGTTGGCATGGACATCGTGCAGTCCGAAGCGCAGGCGCTGGGCGGTCGTGTCGACACGTTCACGGAACGCGGCAAAGGCACGCGCTTCACCATCCATCTGCCGTTGACGCTGGCCGTCACGCAGGTCGTGCTGCTGTCTGCCGCCGGCAAGACTTACGCGCTGCCGGCCATCCTGGTCGAGCAGGTGCTGCAAATGAAGGAAGCGGCGCTGGTTGAGGCGCATCACAACGGCTACGTGCCGATTCAAGGCCAGCACGCCGTGCTGCACTACCTGCCAGCGTTGCTGGGCGATGCGGCGGCGCATCCGCCGGTGCAGCGCTCCGCGCCGGTGATGATGCTCAAGAACGGCAACGAGCGGCTGGCGGTGCGCGTCGATGAAGTGCTGGGCAACCGCGAGGTCGTCATCAAGAACATCGGCCCGCAGCTGGCGCGCATGGTCGGCATCGCCGGCGCCACGGTGCTGGGTTCGGGCGACATCGTCCTGATCCTGAATCCGGTGGCGCTGGCGCAGCACCTGGCGCACCATCCCGAGATGAAGCAGCACTACGCGCAAGCGGCCGGCGACAGCCCCGCGCCGCGCGCGGCGGGCCGCTCGATCATGGTGGTGGACGATTCGATGACGGTGCGCCGCGTGACCCAGCGCCTGCTGGAGCGCGAAGGCTACAGCGTGGTCCTGGCCAAGGACGGCGTCGACGCGCTGGAACAGCTGCAAGGCGCCACGCCGGACCTGATGCTGGTCGATATCGAGATGCCGCGCATGGACGGCTTCGACCTGACCCGCAACGTGCGCGGCGACGAGCGCACCAAGGGCATCCCCATCATCATGATCACCTCGCGCAGCGCCGACAAGCACCGCAACTACGCGCTGCAACTGGGCGTGAACGCCTACTTCGGCAAACCGTTCCAGGAGCCGGTGCTGCTCGACGCGATCGAGGGACTGTTGAAACAGTAACACCGGGGTCAAGTCTGACATTCGGACACGAGGTCAGCGATAGAGGGACTTACCGTAGAGCTTGTGTCCGAATGTCAGACCTGACCCCCATGGGAATTTGCATGTAGAGTCCCAAGAAAACACTGATTTGATCCCCGCTCATGATTAATCACAAATTAGATCGCCTCGTCACGGAACGCCTGGTACTCCGAGTTCCCACGATCGAAGACAGCGCCGGCGTTCTCGCTTATCGCCTGTCCAATCGCGCCCATTTGCATGCGTGGGAGCCTGAACGGTCGGAGCAGTTCTATACCTTGCAGGCAGTCGAAAGCCGGCTGCGCAAGATGGCAAGCGAAGTCGCAGAAAAATCGGCGCTTTACTGGCTGGTACTGGCGGCGGGCAGCGCTGAAGTGATCGGCGAGTGCAGTTTCACGAATATCATCCAGGGCCCTTTTCAGGCTTGCCATTTGGGATTTTCCCTCGGCAGCGGTCATCAGGGTCGCGGCTACATGCGCGAAGCCCTGGAAGCGGCTATTCCCCATGCCTTCGAGACGCATGGCTTGCATCGCATCATGGCCAATTTTCAGCCGAACAACCAGCGAAGCGAGAAACTGTTGTCCGGGCTGGGATTCGAGCGCGAAGGATTGGCAAAGGAATATTTGAAAATCAACGGCCAGTGGGCTGACCACGTGCTGACTTCCCTGCTCAATCCGGCGCGGGAAACGGCGGCCTGAACTGGCCTGCCGGGGTCAGGACGCTGCGCGCACCGCAGCCTCGATCTTGGCCACATCGATCTTGCGCATCTCCATCATCGCCTCGAACGCGCGCTTGGCCACGTCGCCGCCCTTGGCCATGGCGTCGGTCAGCACGCGCGGCGTGATCTGCCACGACAGGCCCCATTTGTCCTTGCACCAGCCGCAGGCGTTTTCCGCGCCGCCGTTGTTGACGATGGCGTTCCAATAGCGGTCGGTTTCGGCCTGGTCGTCGGTGGCGATCTGGAAGGAAAACGCTTCGCTGTGTTTGAAGGTTTTTCCGCCATTCAGGCCGATGCACGGGATGCCGCAGACCGTGAACTCGACTGTCAAAACGCTATCCGCCTTCCCACCCGGGAAATCGGACGGCGCGCGATGCACCGCGCCGACTTTGCTGTCCGGGAAAGTGCGGGCGTAGAAGTGGGCGGCTTCTTCCGCGTCATGGTCGTACCACAGGCAAAGCGTGTTCTTGTTCATCGTCATCCTCCTTGAAATGGTTGGCCGACATAGTCTACCTCCGCCTTCTTGCGGGGCGGCGCCAGCTTGCAGTTTGGCCATCGGGCATTTGCAAGTTATTTGTGGGTCGGACAAGATTAACGTTCTTCCAGCGGTCACCGATACTCCATCGGCGGCGCTTCAACTACAGGAAGAAAGCATCATGTCAGTCACCAGCACATACACCTTCATACAGGGCTACTTCAACGGCATCTTTATCTGCCAGAACGCCGTTAGCGCCGCCGACCAATTGTTCACCGAGTCGCCTCCGGGCAGCGTCGTGTCCGTCGTCCACCGTCCCAGCGGCGAAATCGTGGTCGATCTCGGCAAGCTGATTAATACCAACGCCAATGTCGGCATGGTCGCCAATCAGTTGATCGCCGCCGGCGCCTCGCTCACCAGCGGCCTGCGCGTACAGGGCACGCCGTGGATCGGCGTTCCCTACTTTATCCAGTCGCCGGCCGCGCACAAGCCTTTCGATATGCTGGCCAAGGTCAATTTCGATTTCCATATCGAGACCCCGTGGGCTTGCACCGATATCGACGGCACCATCTCGGTGTTCCTGTTCGTCTTCCTCGACAGCCAGAAGCACCTGCACGTGACGGTCGATGGCACCTGGTTCTCGTTCGAGGGCGGTTTGCCTTTCTGCGCCGGTCCCGCTTCCGACGCGCTGAAAGCGGCCATGCCGGCGGTGCGCAAGCAGGTGCAGAACCTGCTGCCGCAACTGACGTCGGCCATCGCCAACGTCAAGTTCTCCCAGGCTTACTACTTGCCCGGCAATGGCACCAAGGCCGCCGGCACCTTCGTACAAAACGCCAGCGTCGATACCGCGCTCGGCTTGCTCCCAGCTTAAAAGGAAAATGAAAATGGATAAGGATCAAAAACTGGTCAACGACATCTCCGCGCTGCTGCGCGAAGCGGGCTACACCGGCCTGACCGTGCAAAACGACCAGCACGGAACGTTGTTCAACGCTACCCGCGATCATGGCGGCGTGGTGCTGCGGGTGTCGCCGGACATGCAGAAAGTCACGCGCCGCACCGAAGCCGGCGCGGCGGAAGCGCACAACGTGCGGCTGGACGTGCACGAGGTGCCGGCGATGGAAGGCGTGGAGCAGCAGATACGCGCCAACCCCGAACTGGCCAAGGCGATGGGCATTCCGGCCCAGCATCTGAAGTACATCATGTAGTTTGCGTCGGTCCGGCCTTGCCCGCGAAGTGGGCGGGGCCCGACTGCGCGGCGCCGGCCAGCAGCTGCTGCGCCAGCGCTTCGATCTCCGGCGCCACCGGCGCGCCCAGCGCGCTCAACGCCATGCGCTGATAGCGGCGGTAGACCGACAGTCCCGCTTCGAAGGCCGCGCCGTCCAGATGGATGCGCATCAGGTTCGCGCTCAGCGTCTTGCAGTACTGGTCGGCCTCCAGCGCCCGCTCCAGCAGTTGCGTGGCGGCGCCGCTGTTGCCGGCATGGGCCAGCTGGCGTCCGGCGTCGCCCAGTGCGCGCGCCAGTTTGCCGCGCCATAGTTCGCGCCGCGCCAACAGCCACGGCGCGCTTTCCCCGTGCAGTAATTCTCCCCGATACAGCGACAGCACTTGCGCGGCGGTCGTCAGCAGCGCGGCTTCGTGCGATGCCGGAGCCGCATCGCCGGTCGTGGCCCATTCCTGCGTCAGCGTTTGCAGGCGTGGCAGCAGCCGTTCCAGCGCCGCGGTATCGCTCCAGCATTGCTGCGGCGCCAGCGACAGCGTTCCCTGTTCCAGCAGGATGCAGCCCGCGCCCAGCGTCGCCCTCAGACGGGACAGCGTGGTTTCCAGCGCATGGCGCGCGGTGTCGCCGTCGGCGTCCGGCCATAGCAATTCCGCGGCGCGCTCCAGCGATATGCTCGATGGTGCGTGGGCCGCGATCAGTTTCAGGATGTCGAGCTGGCGGTGCTTGGACTTGCCTTGCGAGCGCAATGGTTCGCCGGCGATGCGCAGTTCGAAGCCGCCGAAGCTGCGCACCTGTACCGGCCACGGCCAGTTGTCGCCGGCGTCTTCCGGCGGCGCCAGGCGCCAGGCGCGCACCAGCATGTTGGCCGCGCCGGGAATGATGCCGGCCGCCAGCGCGTGCGCGCACAGCGGTTGCAGGATGTGCGGCGTGGCGAAGGTCAGGTAGCCGCCGCCCTGCGAGGCGATGTGGTTCAGCGCGCGGCGCAACTTGTCCTGCGCCAGCAGCAGCTGCGCCGGGTGCGCGCGTTGCAGTTGCGGCAGCGCTTGCGCCTTGCCGTCGGCGCCGGTGATGAATAGCCAGGCCTCCAACAAGTCGGCCAGGGTGGCCGCCAGCGGCGAGTTGTAGTCGCGACCATGCTGGCGCAGCACGACGGTTTCGGCGGCGCAGCGGTCGCGGTCCAGCAGCGTCCAGGCGACGCAGCTGGCGGCCTGCGCGTAGATCTCGTACGGCACGCTGCCGAAGCGCAGCGCCGCTTCATGCGCCAGGCGGGCGTAGGCCAGCGCGCCATGGCCGTCGCCGCGGCAGCTGGCCAGCCAGGTTTGCGTCAGCTGCAGATGGGCCACCAGGTTGTGGTGTTGCGGCGGCGTTTGCGCCGCCACCTCGGCGGTGGCGGTGGCGGCTTTGTCGAGTTCTCCGCGCAGCAGGCAGGCGGCCGCGTACAGCAGCACGTAGTGCGCGTCCATGATGCGGATGCCGCTGCTTTCCGAACTGGCGCGGCAGGCGGTGAAGACGGCGTCGAAGCGCGCGTGGTCCATGGCGGCCAGCGCGTCGTACAGCTGTACAAGGTGCGACAGGTAGCGTGCATACGGCGGCAGCGCGGCCGCTTCCGGCAGCGCGTCGAGCAGCACGCGCACCGAGCGCACGGCGGCGTAGCGGCCGGACTGGTAGTAGTGCTGGCCCAGCATCGCGCCCAGGCGCACCTTCAGCGTGGGATCGGCCGGCTGGCGCAGCACGTCCAGCGCGCGCTGCTCCCACAGGTCCATGTCCTGGTGGCCGGGATCGGTCATGAACAAGCCGCTCCACATGCTGTGCGTCAGGTGGGCTTTCAGGTCCGGGTCGGGCAGCTGGTCGTAGTCTTCCGACGGGTCCACGTGCTGTTGCAGGAAGGCGCGCAGCGGCTGTTCTGCGGCGCCGTCGAAGAAGTAGGAGCTGATGATGGCGCTCAGCGCCAGGAAGCGGTGCATCGGTCGGTTCTGCTCCGTGAACGCCTGCAGCGCCTTGAGCAGCGCGGCGCGGGCGCGCGCGGTGTCGCTCATGAACACGGCCAGACCCAGCCAGTAGTGGTGCCACGGGCTGCGCTGCGCTTCGGGCAGGGCGTCGATCCAGCGCGCCAGCGTGGTGTGGCGGGCGCTGGCCAGCATCGCCTCGGCGCGCGATTCGATCAGGCCGGCCGCGCGTTCGGGCATGCCGTGTTCCAGTGCCAGCTTGATGGCGGTGTCGCCGCTGCCGTCGGCCAGCAGGGTGTCGATGCAGCCGGCGATCCAGGCGCGGCGCTGCGCGTCGTCGATGTGGGTGGCGGCCCACTTGCGCAGGAAGCCCTGGAACAATGGGTGCAGCGCGTATTGGCGGCCGGGGTACTCGTAGATCAGCGCTCCCTGCGCGGCCAGGCGGGCCACGATGTCGGCCGCGTGCGGCGCGCCGGACAGCGCCGCCGCCCAGGCGCCGCTGAAGTGCGGCAGCCAGCACACGGCCAGCAGCGTGGCGCGTTCCTCGTCGCTGTAGGCGCTGAACACTTCCTCGGCCAGGTAGCCGACCATCGCTTCCGACAGCACGTCCTCGGCGGCCAGCGCGGCGCCGGGGCGGCGCTTGAGCCACGAGGCCACCAGCGCGATGCCGGCGGCCCAGCCGCGGGTGAAGTTGTAGACGCTGTCGGCCACGCTGTCGGCGTGGACGATGCCCAGCACGTTGAGCAGGATTTCGGTTTCGTCGCGGCTGAAGGCCAGCGCCGCGCCGTCCAGTTCATGCATGTCGCCGTGCGCCAGCAGGCGCGCGCAGGCGGCCGGCGGCAGCGCGCGGCTCAGCACCACGACCTTGCTGGCCGGCGGCAGCTCGGTGGCCAGCGTGTCGAGGAACTGGCGGAAGAAGGGTGCGTCCTGGCAGCGGTGGGCGTCGTCCAGCACGATGCGGCTGGCCGGCGCCAGCGCCGCGCCCAGCGCGCGCACGTACAGGCGCAGGTAGCCGTGCAGCGCCGGCAGGTGTTCGCGCAGCAGCGGCGGCGGTTGCCAGCCGGGCGCCACGCCGCCGTTGGCGATCGCCTGTTCGAAATAGAGCAGGAAGCTGGCCGGGTCGATGTCCGCCTCGTCCAGTCGCAGCCACGCAACAGTGGGGCCGGCGGCCTGGCAGAATTCCAGCCCCAGGCTGGTCTTGCCGGAGCCGGCCGGCGCGGCGATCCAGGTCAGCGTGGCGGGGGAGTCGAGCATGGCCTGCACGGCGCTGTGGCGGCCGATCAGGCGGGCGACGGGACGGGAGGTCTTGGCGAGCGATGCCATGATGGCGGTTCCTTGAAGCGGACTGCGCGGGAACAACCAGTTTAATTCTGATTATGAAAAGAACAAATCTTTTATTTCCACAACTATCGTGCTGCAAGGGGCGGCCGGGCCGCCCCCTGGCCTTGCGGCTTACACCGGATCGACCTTGTTGGTCAGCGTGAAGTGCGCCTCGGCGTAGTTGTCGCCGTCGACGAACATCCACCAGGTGCCGCTCTTGTTCGGCCCGACGGTGAACGGCGCCAGGTGGCCTTCCTGGTAGTTGTCGCCGTCGGCATAGCCTTCGCCGTAGCAGCGCAGCGTGGCCTTGACCTGGATGACGTCGTGGGCCAGCAGGTCCAGCGTCAGGATCAGACGGCCCATCGCGTCGTCGGCCACCTGGTCGAACACCTTGACCACGTGGGTGTCCGACGATGGCCCCAGCTGGGCGATGTTGTAGAAGTCGCCGACGCTGTGCGGATAGGCCGCGGCGGCGAATTCATAATCGGTGGTCGCCATCCAGCCGTCGATGGTCAAGCGGCGGAACAGGTGCGAGGGCTGTTTCAGGTTGACTGTCACGCTGGCGGTCTGGTTGGCGGCCACCGTCACCGACGCCTCGCCGTGCAGCTCCTGCTTGTCGGCGGTGACCAGCACACTGCCCACCGGCACGCCGGTCAGCGTGAAGCTGCCGTCGGCGGCGCTGTGGGTGAACTGGTTCTGCGAAATCTGCACGCTGACGCCGGCCGCCGCCTTGCCGTCGAAATGCACCACGCCATGCAGCGTGCCGGTCTGCGCCACCTTCTTCCATTTGTAGATGGTCACTTCCTCGAAGCGCGCCGGCCGGTAGATCAGCGGTTCGCAGTAGCCGTACAGCGGCGCGTCGAAGAAGCACAGGTTGGCGGGGCTGACGGCGTTGGCGTCGCCGGTCTGGCGCCAGGCGTCGGAGTCCTTGGCGCCGTTGTCGACCCAGTCGGAGGCGAAGGCGTTGAGCATCTGGTTGGCGGTATCGTCGGCGGCGTCGGTCACGGCGTTGCCGGCCCAGCCGGCGCTTTCCAGCACCATCTCGTGGATCCTCGAATACAGCACTTCGCCGGCGGCGATGCGTTCGTCGGACTGGTAGACGTACAGGCCGTCCGGCGTCGACTTGACGATCTGCGCGCCGCCGGACAGGTCGCTCTGTTCCAGCATGCCGCCTTCCATCGGCACGCCGGACTGCCTGATCGACATCCACAGCAGCGACGAGCACACCGTCGGGAAGGTGTTGACGGCCCACTTGGCGCTGGCCGGCGCCTTGTCGGTCAGGCCGAGGGCGGGATTGGTGTAGCAGAAGAAGCGGTAGTGGCTCTTGCCGGCCTGCTGGGCGGCGAAATCGGCGATGCCGTGCAGCGTCTGGCGGATCTCCAGCGTTTCCTTCAGCGGATCGGGCTTGACCACCATGGCCGGCACGATCTCCGGCGCCACGCCGCCCAGGTCCATCTTCGATTCGATGGTGGAGAAGCCGGCGATCGTGTGCTTGGTGCCGGTCTCGGGATCGAACATGTCCTCGCCGTCGACCGCGTGTTCGACGGTCTGCGTGACCACGCCGGGCCACATGTATTTCAACACGTCGGGACGGGCGCCGTCGCCGTCGATGAAGGCGATCAGGCGGTCTTCCGAGGCGGTCGAGTGGGTGATCTCGTCCTGGTTGCGGGTCATGATGCCGGAGTGCGAATAGCGCTGCGGCGGCGTCACCGTCTGCAGCACGGCGGAGATCAGGCTGCCGTTGCTGGGGTTGAGGATCAAGTCGCCCTTCTTGGCGTTCATGAAGCGCGGCCGCATCTGCATCCAGCGTTTTTCCTGGGTCGGCATGCAGAACATGCCGTCGGGGATATGGTCCGGCAGGTTCCATGGATTGCATTCCTGGTCCTCGACCGGGAACGGCGGCGCCTCGTGCACGTCCATCGCGGTCAGCGCGTGCAGCGGTTGCAGCGCGCCGGCCAGCGCGGCCGGCACGCGGCTGGTGCCAACTTGCAGCGCCGACGAGGCGGCGGCCGGCAGCATGCCGTAGCTGCCCAGGTGCGCCACTTCGTCCAGCGTGATCGAGGCCGGATTGGCGACCAGCTGGCGGCTGGCCAGGTCGCTCAGCAGGGCCTGCGCGTTGGCGTTGACCAGCAGCTTTTTGCTCATGTGCTGCGGCACGTCGAAGTGGGCGCTGACGCGCACCGGCAGGCCGTTCGGCGCCGTGCCCTTGTAATGCACGCTGAAGGCGATGGCTTGCCGCGGCAGCTGCGCTTTCGGAATCGCGACGTCGATGCGGGTGCTGGCCTGGGCCTTGAGCACGATGACGCTGGCGACGGCGGGGCGCAGCTCGAATTCGCGCGGGCCGTCTTCATAGGCCAGCTCCAGCTGCATGCTGGTCAGCGTGAGGTTGCCCGCTTCGGGATTGCGCACCATGAAGCTGGCGCGGAAGCTGCCGTCGATGAATTGCGCGCTGAAGTCGCTGCTGTCCACTGGCGGCTGCAGCACGCCGCGCTGGCGCGCCAGGAAGTAGGGATTGGCCACGCTGACGCTGCGCTGGATCACGCGCGGGGCGTCGCCGGGCTGCTGCACCGTCACCTGCACGTGGAACACCGTGTGCGGCCGGTTGGGATTGAGCTGGGCGGCGAAGTCGTGCTGCAGGGTGGCGTGCGTGCTGCCCAGGGCGACCGCGCCCAGCTGCCAGTTGTAGACGGCGGCGGTGGCGCCGCCGCCGGCGTTGATGGCCACGCGCGGCTGCGTGGTTGGCAACAGGATCGGATGGCTGGCGGCGTCGCGCGCGGGGATGGTCTGCGCGCTCATCGCCGTTTTGCGTGGCATGATGGGGCCGGGTGGCACGGCCGGCGTGCGCGGCTTGATCTCGATGCGCGGACGCGGCCTGCCCTGGGTGCGGCGCTCGGGCGCGTTCTGCACCGTCAGTATCATCGTGGTCGGGTTGTGGGGGGCGCTGCGCACCGTCAGTATCGGCGGCTGCTTGCCGTCGGCGGGGAGGTTGATCTGGACCTCGGCCTTCAGCTTCTCGATGGCGCCGCGCTTGCCGGCGGTGACGTTGATGGTCTTCTTGCCGGCGCGATTCCACACCAGGTACTGCCTGGAGCCGGGCACGCCGTTGATGCAGATGTTGCCGCTTTCGTTGTTATCGTAGGACTGGCCGTTCGGCGCCTTGACTTCGACGCAGACGCTGTCGCCGATGGCGGCCACGGCAGGCGTGCAGACGACGGAACCAAGCAGCGGGGTTGGGGCGGTTGGTGCTTGCAACATGGGAACTCCTGTGGACAGTGGGAATGATGACGTCAGGCCTGTTGGCTGCAGTCCTGGTGTTCCCAGTGTCGTGTGGAGCGCCCCACAAATCGCTCACAAATACGCTAGTCCGGCTGTTTCACCACCGCGTAGCGCTCCAGCGTGCGCTTGCGCGCTTCGTCGTGCATGACGATGGGATCGGGATAGTCCAGCGGCAGCATGCGCGGCGCCAGCCACGGCGCGTGGATTTCCTTGTCGCTCAGGTCCTTGAGCTGCGGCAGGTAGCGGCGGATGAACTTGCCCGTGCTGTCGAACTTTTGCGATTGCGTGACCGGGTTGAAGATGCGGAAGTAGGGCTGGGCGTCGCAGCCCGACGAGGATGCCCACTGCCAGCCGCCGTTGTTGGAGGCCAGGTCGTAGTCGTTCAGGTGCCGCGCGAAGTAGGCCTCGCCGCGGCGCCAGTCTATGCCCAGGTCCTTGATCAGGAAGCAGGCCGTCACCATGCGCAGGCGGTTGTGCATGTAGCCGGTCTGGTTCAGCTGCGCCATCGCCGCGTCCACCAGCGGGTAGCCGGTGCGCCCTTCGCACCAGGCGGCGAACAGCTGGTCGGCCTGCAGGCCGGTTTCCCACGCGATGGCGTCGTAGGCCGGCTTGTAGGCGCCGCCGACCACGTGCGGGTGGTGGAACAGGATCATGGCGTAGAACTCGCGCCAGATCAATTCCGCCAGCCACACCGGCGCGCCTTCGCCGCCGGCGCCGCGCGCCATCAGGTCGAGCACGGTGCGCACCAGGTGCCGCACCGACAGCGTGCCGAAGCGGAAATGGATGGACAGGTAGGACGGCCCCTTGACGGCCGGATAGTCGCGCGCGTCCTTGTAGCTGGCGATGCGAGGCAGGAAGTCTTCCCACAGCTGCGCCGCGCCCGACATGCCGGTCGGGATCTTCATCCCGGCCAGGTTGCTGGGCTCGAAGCCGAGCTCGGCCAGCGTGGGCAGCGCGGCGGCCTGGGCGGGCGGCGGCGCCAGCCGCGCCGCGAGTGGTTCGACGTGATAGGGCGCCAGCACAGACGGGTCCGCCTCCAGCTTTTTCAGCCAGGCGTTCTTGTAGGGCGTAAACACCGAGAACACGCCGCCGGTCTGCGACAGCACCTCGCTCTTTTCAAACACCACCTGGTCCTTGTGGCTGAAGAACCGGCGGCCGTCGGCATGCAGCGCCTGCGCCACGGCGGCGTCGCGGGCGATGGCCTGGGGCTCGTAATCGTGGTTGCAGTAGACGGCGTCCACGCCCAGCTCGGCGGCCAGGGCCGGGATCGCGGCGGCCGGATCGGCGTGGCGCACGATCAGGTGGCCGCCCAGCTGTTGCAGCTCGGCCGCCACTTCGGCGATGCTGGCATGGATGAAGTCAACCCGCCGGTCGCGGCGCGGCAGCCCGTCCAGGATGGTGGTGTCGTAGATAAAAACGCAATACACGCGGGCGCTGTCCTGCAGGGCCTGGTGCAGGGCGACATGGTCGAAAACCCGCAAATCGCGGCGCAGCCAGACCAGGGAAGAATTCGGTTTCATTGAGTCTGTGTCAATCGGGTGAGGGAACTCAAACATGGCCGCATCCGCAATTCAGTGTAAACTATCGGTTAGACAGAGTTGCTAGCCGCGCGAATACTACAGTAATTGTCAGCAGCACAGAAAGAACACGCATATGAAGAAAAGCAAAATCGGCAAAACTCTCCCTGTACCCGGCCTGCTGCAGGAAGCCGGCGACCCCCTGGAGTCCGCTGCAAATGGGATGGCGGCGACGCTGAACCTGGCAAATCATTTCCTGATTGCAATGCCTTCCATGCAAGATCCGGTCTTTGGCGGCACCGTCGTGTACGTGTGCGAGCACAATGAAAACGGCGTGCTGGGCGTGGTCATCAACAAACCCACCGACATGACGATGGAGGTGCTGTTCGAGCGCATCGACCTCAAGCTGGAGTCCGGCGTCGACGTCGACGCCCCCATCATGTTCGGCGGCCCGGTGCAGGACGACCGTGGCTTCGTATTGCACACGCCGGGCAGCCGCTATTCGTCGTCGCTGACGGTGACCGAGGACGTGGCCTTCACCACCTCGATCGACGTGCTCGAGGCCGTGGCCGCCGGCGACGGTCCGCCGCGCATGCTGGTGTCGATCGGCTATTCGGGCTGGAGCCCGGGGCAGCTGGAAGACGAAATCAGCCGCAACGGCTGGCTGACCGTGGGCGCCGATCCGGAAATCCTGTTCAACCTGCCAATTGAAGAACGCTACACGGCCGCGATGCGCCTGCTGGGCATCGATCCGCTGATGCTGACCTCGGAGGCCGGCCATGCATAAGATGTGCATGCCGTGAATATCGAGACCATCTTCGCATTCGACTTCGGCGTCAAACGCATCGGCGTGGCCATGGGCAATACCATGATCCGCCAGGCCGAGCCCGTCAAAGTCATCGCCGCCGTCGACAACGCCACCCGCTTTGCCGATATCGCCGCGCTGCTCGATGAGTGGAAGCCGGCGCGGCTGGTGGTCGGCCTGCCCATGCATCCGGACGGCGCCGAGCACGAGATGACCGCGCGCGCGCGCAAGTTCGCCAACCAGTTGCACGGCCGCTTCAGCCTGCCGGTGGAGCTGGTCGACGAGCGCTATTCGTCGGCCGTGATTGCCGCCAAGCGCGGCGAAGTCATCGACGACCGCGCCGCCGCCATCATCCTGCAACAATATTTCGACACCCACTAAATCCCATGTCCACACTGAACCCCCACCAACTCGACGCCGAAGCGCTGTACGCGACCCTGCTGGCCGACGTCAAAGCCGGCCTGGCCGGCGTGGCCGATGTCGCCATCGTCGGCATCCACTCCGGCGGCGCCTGGATCGCCGAACGCCTGGCGGCCGACCTCGGCCTGTCCGCCCGCTGCGGCGTGCTGGACGTGTCCTTCTATCGCGACGACTACGCCAAGAAGGGCCTGCCGGCCGACGTCAAGCCGACCCACATCAGCTTCGAGGTGGCGGCCGCCAACATCCTGCTGGTGGACGACGTGCTGTACACCGGCCGCACCACCCGCGCCGCGATCAACGAGCTGTTCGACTACGGCCGCCCGGCGCGCATCATGCTCGCCGCCCTGGTCGACCGCGGCGAACGCCAGCTGCCGGTGGCGGCCGATTTCGTCGCCGCCCACGTGCAGGTGCCGCAGGGACAGGCGCTGGTGCTCAAGCGCGCCGACGATGGAAAATTCACGCTAACCATAGAATAACGCTTAGACAAAACCATATGCTTAATCCGCAACTGAATAAACACGGCGAGCTCCAGCACTTGCTGTCGATCGAAGGACTGCCGAAGTCCATCGTCAACCACATCCTGGACACCGCCTCGTCGTTCGTCGGCATCTCCGACCGCGACGTCAAGAAGGTCCCGCTGATGCGCGGCAAGTCGGTGTTCAACCTGTTCTTCGAGAACTCCACGCGCACCCGCACCACCTTCGAGATCGCCTCGAAGCGCCTGTCGGCCGACGTGATCAACCTGAACATCCAGGCCTCGTCCGCCAGCAAGGGCGAATCGCTGCTCGACACCATCGACAACCTGTCGGCCATGCACGCCGACATGTTCGTGGTGCGCCACGCGCAGTCGGGCGCGCCCTACCTGATCGCCAAGCACCTGCACGACACCAGGCAGTCGCACGTGCACGTGGTCAACGCCGGCGACGGCCGCCACGCGCACCCGACCCAGGGCCTGCTGGACATGTACACCATCCGCCACTACAAGAAGGACTTCACCAACCTGACAGTGGCCATCGTCGGCGACATCCTGCACAGCCGCGTGGCCCGTTCCGACATCCACGCGCTGACCACCTTGGGCGTGCCGGAAGTGCGCGCCATCGGCCCGCACACCCTGCTGCCTGGCGGCCTGGAGCAGATGGGCGTGCGCACCTTCACCAACATGGAAGAGGGCTTGAAGGGCGTCGACGTGATCATCATGCTGCGCCTGCAGAACGAGCGCATGAGCGGCGCGCTGCTGCCGTCGGCGCAGGAATACTTCAAGAGCTACGGCCTGACGCCGGAACGGCTGGCGCTGGCCAAGCCGGACGCGATCGTCATGCACCCGGGCCCGATGAACCGCGGCGTCGAGATCGACTCGGCGGTGGCGGACGGTCCGCAGGCGGTGATACTGCCGCAGGTGACTTTCGGGATCGCGGTACGGATGGCGGTGATGAGCATAGTGGCGGGGACGCAGGGATGAACGCAGGCATGAAACTACACATTAAAAACGGCCACCTGATCGATCCGGCCAACGGCATCGACGGCAAGAACGACCTCTACATCGCCGACGGCAAGGTGCTGGCGGTCGGCAGCGCACCTTCAGGCTTCACCGCCGACCAGACCATCGACGCCACCGGCCTGATCGTCTCGCCCGGCTTCGTCGACCTGTCGGCGCGCCTGCGCGAGCCGGGCTACGAATACAAGGCCACCTTGGAGTCGGAAATGCAGGCCGCCATGCAAGGCGGCGTGACCAGCCTGATCTGCCCGCCCGACACCGATCCGGTGCTCGACGAGCCGGGCCTGGTGGAGATGCTCAAGCACCGCGCCAAGACGCTGAACCAGGCCAATGTGCACCCGCTGGGCGCGCTGACCGTCGGCCTCAAGGGCAAGGCGCTGACCGAGATGGCCGAGCTGACCGAGGCCGGCTGCATCGGCTTCGCGCAGGCCGAGGAACCGATCGAAGACACCAACGTGCTGCTGCGCGCCATGCAGTACGCCAAGACCTTCAACTACACCGTGTGGCTGCGTCCGCAGGATGCGCACATCGGCCGCGGCGGCATCGCCGCCAGCGGCCCATTGGCTTCGCGCCTGGGCCTGTCCGGCGTGCCGGTGATGTCGGAGACCATCGCGCTGCACACGATTTTTGAACTGATGCGTTCGACCGGGGCCCGCGTGCACCTGTGCCGCATGTCGTCGGCGGCCGGCCTGGAGCTGGTGCGCAACGCCAAGAAGGAAGGCTTGCCCGTCACCTGCGACGTCGGCGCCCACCACATCCACATGACCGACGCCGACATCGGCTTCTTCGATTCGAACGCGCGCGTGACGCCGCCGTTCCGCAGCCAGCGCGACCGCGATGCTATCCGCCTGGGCCTGCTGGACGGCACCATCGACGCGTTGTGCTCGGACCACACGCCGGTCGACGACGACGAGAAGCTGCTGCCGTTCGGCGAAGCCTCGCCCGGCGCCACCGGGCTGGAGCTGCTGCTGTCGCTGGCGCTGAAATGGGCCGACGACTACGCCGCCACCCAGGACACCGGCGCGGTGCGTCCGCTGGCGCGCGCGCTGGCGCGCATCACCTCCGACGCGGCCCGCGTGGCAGGGCTGGCCGCCGGCACCCTGTCGGTCGGCGCCGCGGCCGACGTCTGCCTGTTCGACCCTGAAGCGCGCTGGACCGTGGAAGCGTCGGCGCTGGCCAGCCAGGGCAAGCACACGCCTTTCGTCGGCTACAACCTGGCCGGGCAGGTCCGCACCACCATCGTGGCAGGTCACGTCGCCTACCAACGCAGCTGATCGGTTTGCATGAAGCTTACGATGATCTTCCGCCTGGCGCGGGTGTTTCTGCATGTGCTGGTGGGCATGGCGATCTGTGCGACGGTGTTCCCATGGAGTGGGCAGGAAAAGCGTAACGGCCACATCCGCCGCTGGTCGACCCGGCTGCTGGCGATGTGCAATGTGACGGTGGAGCAGAGCGCCGGCGTGCCCTTGCTGGACCGGGCGATGGTGGTGGCCAACCACGTGTCGTGGCTGGACATCTTTGTCATCCACAGCCTGCACCCGAGCCACTTTGTGGCCAAGGCCGAGATCCGCTCGTGGCCGCTGGCCGGCTGGCTGGCGGAGAAGGCCGGCACGGTCTTCATCGCGCGCGGCAACCGGCGCGACCTGCGGCACATCTTCAAGGGACTGGTGCACAGCCTGGAGCGCGGCGAGCGCGTGGCCTTCTTCCCCGAGGGGACCACGGCGGCGCAGGGCAGCCTGCTGCCGTTCCACGCCAATCTGTTCGAGGCGGCGATCGACGCCAAGGTGCCGGTGCAGGCGATCGCCTTGTCGTACCGCGAACCGTCGGGCGGCTCGCATCCGTCGGTGGATTTTATCGGCGAGACCAGCTTCGCCGAGAGCATCATGCTGATCCTGGACGGGCCGCCGGTGAAGGCCAGGCTGACCATCTTGCCGGCCATAAGCAGCATCGGCGCGCATCGCCGCGAGCTGGCCGAGGCCACGCACCAGGCCGTCGCCGCCGCGCTGGGCGTGACGGCGGGTTCGCACTCAGCGCACTAGGCTTTTTTGCCGCCGTGTTGCTGGAATTCCGGGCACTGCACTTGCAGCAGGCTGCGGTCTTCCAAGCACACGGCGGTCAGCTGGCCGCCCCACACGCAACCGCTGTCGAGTCCGATCAAATGCGGCTTCAGCACCAGCCCCAGCGCCGACCAGTGGCCGAACACCACCGTCTCCTTGCGGCTGCGCCGGCCCGGCACCTCGAACCACGGCATCAGGCCCGAGCCTTTTTCCGCCGTGCCGCTTTCCTTCATCTTGAAATCCATCACGCCGTCGGCGTCGCAGAAGCGCAGCCGCGTCATCGCGTTGATGATGCAGCGCAGCCGGTCCGCGCCCTGCAGCTCGTCGCTCCATCGGTCGGGCAGGTTGCCGTACATCTCGGCCAGGAACTCTTCCATGCCGGCGCCGCGCAGCATCAGCTGCACCTCGCCGGCCAGCGCCATCGCCTGCGCCGCCGTCCATTGCGGCAGCAGGCCGGCGTGCACCAGCACATGGCCCTGGGTCTGGATGGCCAGCGGACGGCGCCGCAGCCAATCGATCAGCTCGTCGCGGTCGGGCGCGTGCAGGATCTCGGCCAGCGTATCGGACTTGTGCTCGGGCCGGATGCCGTAGGCCACCGCCAGCAGGTGCAGGTCATGATTGCCGAGCACGCTGTCGATGCGGCCGCCGCTGCCCATCGCCAGCGCCCGCACATGGCGCAGCGTGGCCAGCGAATCCGGGCCGCGATTGATCAGGTCGCCAGCAAACAGGATGACGGGCTCTTCTTCGCCGGCGTGCTCGCGGACGCGTTCCAGCAGCAACAAGGTCTGCTCGTGGCAGCCCTGCAAATCCCCGATTACGTAGGTTTTCATATGGATGCTCTGTGGTTCGTTGCTTTGGAATCTGAAATACCCTGAATTCAGAGCGCGGGGTGTCGATTTTTGCCCGATAGCAGGGCAGTTTCACATAAAATCATGCTTGCGACTACTTTGACTCTTGCAGCGGGATACTAAATGATTTTTGTGACGGGTGGTGCGGGTTTCATCGGCTCGAATTTTGTCCTCGACTGGCTGGCTCAGTCGGACGAGTCTGTTATCAACTACGATAAGCTGACCTACGCAGGCAATCTGAACAACCTGGCGTCGCTCAAGCAGGACGCGCGCCACACCTTCGTGCGCGGCGACATCTGCGACCAGGCGCAGGTGCTGGCCCTGTTCCAGCAGCACAAGCCGCGCGCGGTGGTGCACTTCGCCGCCGAAAGCCATGTGGACCGCTCCATCCTCGGACCGGGCGAGTTCATCAACACCAACATCAACGGCACCTTCAGCCTGCTCGAAGCGGCGCGTGCCTACTGGTCGGCGCTGCCGGACGACGAGCAGGCCGCGTTCCGCTTCCTGCACGTGTCCACCGACGAAGTCTACGGCACGCTGGGCCCGGACGACGCGCCCTTCAGCGAGACCACCGCGTTCGCGCCGAACAGCCCGTACTCGGCGTCCAAGGCCGCCTCCGACCACCTGGTGCGATCCTACCACCACACCTACGGCCTGCCGACGGTGACCACCAACTGCTCCAACAACTACGGCCCGTATCACTTCCCCGAGAAGCTGATTCCGCTGATCATCGCCAACGCGCAGGCCGGCAAGCCGCTGCCGATCTACGGCGACGGCCAGCAGGTGCGCGACTGGCTGTACGTCAGCGACCATTGCGCGGCGATCCGCCGCGTGCTGGCGGCGGGCCGGCTGGGCGAGACCTACAACGTCGGCGGCTGGAACGAGATGGCCAACCTGGACGTGGTGCACACCTTGTGCGACATGCTGGACCGGCTCAAGCCGAGAGCGGACGGCGCCAGCTACCGCGCGCAAATCACCTACGTCAAGGACCGCCCCGGCCACGACCGCCGCTACGCCATCGACGCCCGCAAGCTCGAGCGCGAACTGGGCTGGAAACCGGCCGAGACCTTCGAGACCGGCATCGCCAAGACCGTGCAGTGGTACCTGGACAATCAGGCCTGGGTGGCCGACGTGCAGTCGGGCAGCTACGCCAAGTGGGTGGAAACCAATTACTTTAATCGCGAAGGCCAGCAATGAGCACTCCTACCCCTAGCCGCAAGGGCATCATCCTGGCCGGCGGTTCCGGCACCCGCCTGTATCCGGTGACGATGAGCGTCTCCAAGCAGCTGCTGCCGATCTACGACAAGCCGATGATCTACCATCCGCTGACGGTGTTGATGTTGGCCGGCATGACCGAGATCCTGCTGATCTCCACGCCGCAGGACACGCCGCGCTTCCAGGACCTGCTGGGCGACGGCAGCCAGTGGGGCATCCACATCAGCTACGCGGTGCAGCCTTCGCCGGACGGCCTGGCGCAAGCCTTCATCATCGGCAAGGACTTCGTCGGCGATTCGCCGTCGGCGCTGATCCTGGGCGATAACATCTACTACGGCAACGACCTCGACGCGCTGCTGCGCCACGCCACCGAGCAGACCGACGGCGCCACCGTGTTCGCCTACCACGTGCAGGACCCGGAGCGCTACGGCGTGGTCGAGTTCGACGCCGACCGCAGCGCCGTGTCGATCGAGGAAAAGCCGCTCAAGCCGAAATCGAACTACGCCGTCACCGGCCTGTATTTCTACGATAACCAGGTGTGCGACATCGCCGCCAGCATCAAGCCGTCCGCGCGCGGCGAGCTGGAAATCACCGACGTCAACCGCATCTACCTGGAGAAGCAGCAGCTCAACGTCGAGGTGATGGGGCGCGGCATGGCCTGGCTCGACACCGGCACCCACGAGTCGCTGCTCGACGCCTCGCAGTTCATCGCCACCATTGAAAAACGCCAGGGCCTGAAAGTGGCTTGCCCGGAAGAGATCGCCTACCGCAAGGGCTATATCGACGCCGCCCAGCTGCGCAAGCTGGCCGAGCCGCTGAAGAAAAACAACTACGGCCAGTACCTGCTGCAGATTCTTGAGGATAAGGTCGTGCCGCGATGAAGGTGATCACTACGCCACTGGAAGGCTTGCTGGTGCTGGAGCCGCGCGTGTTCGGCGACGACCGCGGCTTTTTCTTCGAGAGTTTCAACGCCCGCCGTTTCGCCGAACTGACCGGCGTCACCTTGCCCTTCGTGCAGGACAACCATTCGCGCTCGGCCAAGGGCGTGCTGCGCGGCCTGCACTACCAGATCGCGCAGGCGCAGGGCAAGCTGGTGCGCGCCACCGCCGGCAGCGTGTTCGACGTCGCCGTCGATCTGCGCAAGAGCTCGGCCACCTTCGGCCAGTGGTACGGCATCGAACTGTCGGCCGAGAACAAGAAGCAGATGTGGATACCGCCCGGTTTCGCGCACGGCTTCGTGGTCACCAGCGACGCCGCCGAGTTCCTCTACAAGACCACCGACTACTGGGCCCCCGAGCACGAGCGCTCGGTGCTGTGGAACGACCCGGCCATCGGCATAGCCTGGCCGGCGCTGGATGCGGCGCCGCTGCTGTCCGGTAAAGACCAGGCCGCCTTGCTGCTGGCCGACGCCGAGGTGTTCGCATGAAAATCCTGCTGACCGGCAGCAGCGGCCAGGTGGGCTATGAACTGGCGCGCAGCCTGCAAGGCATAGGCGAGGTGGTGGCGGTCGACCGCAAGGTGATGGACCTGTCCGACCTGGACCAGGTGCGCGACGTGATCCGCCGTGAGAAGCCGGGCCTGATCGTCAACCCTGCCGCCTACACGGCGGTCGACAAGGCCGAGAGCGAGCCGCAACTGGCGCACCGCATCAACGCCGAAGCGCCGGGCCTGATGGCGCAGGAAGCCAAACTGCTGGGCGCGGCCATGGTGCACTACTCGACCGACTACGTGTTCGACGGCAGCGCGCCGACGGCGCGGGCGGAGGACGACGCCACCGGCCCGCTCAACGTCTACGGCGCCAGCAAGCTGGCCGGCGAGCAGGCCATCGCGGCGGCCGGCATCCGGCACCTGATCTTCCGCACCAGCTGGGTGTATGGCATGCGCGGCAAGAACTTCCTGCTGACCATGCTGCGCCTGGCCGCGGAGCGCGACGAGCTGCGCGTGGTGGCCGACCAGCACGGCGCGCCCACCTGGAGCCGCACCATCGCCGACACCACCGCGCTGGTGCTGTCGCAAGCCCACGCGGGCGGGCGCGAGTGGTGGGTGCAGAACAGCGGCGTGTACCACCTGAGCGCCCAAGGCCAGACCACCTGGTTCGACTTCACCCGCGCCATCGTCGAGGAGGCGGGGCTGGAATGCCGCGTGCTGCCGATCACCAGCGCCGACTATCCGGTGCCGGCCAAGCGCCCGCAGTACTCGGCGCTGTCGTCCGAGCGGCTGATGGCGCGTTTCTGCCACTTGCCGGACTGGAAAGAAGCCTTGCGTCTGTGCATGCGCTGAGCCCAGGCCAGTTGTATCGTTTCGTAAGCTTTTTCGCCGTCGCCATACGCTGCTGCTATCATGCCGACGCGCCCAGTCAGCGCGCCGGCATGCCTGGGCGCGGCTGACGTTGCAAAACTGTCTAATGTTTGACGCCGTGCGGCTATTCCCGGCCGTCAATTCAGGACCGGCCCGCTTAATCCGGTACAATCGCGGGTTAGCGTGTAGTCCATCCTTATCGGTTAGCGCACCCGGTAATTTTGTATAGAAAAATATGTTTTCCTTTTTACTGAGCTTTGTCGCTTCCGCGCTGCTAACCCTGCTGGTGATTAAAGAAGCGAGATTGCACGGTCCTGCGCTCGACGCCGATTTCATGGGCGTGCAAAAAGTGCATGCCCACCATGTCGCCCGGATTGGCGGCTTATCGATATTCTTATCGGTGGCGCTGAGTTCTTTCATTTCCATTTGGCGGGTGCCGGCCATGACGCATTGGCTGATGTCGCTATTGGCCTGTTCCGCCGTGGCCTTTGTCGGCGGCATCGTCGAGGATTACACCGGCCGCGTCAGCGCCACCCGCCGCCTGGTATTGACCATGGCCGCCGCCGCGCTCGGCTATTTCCTGCTGGACGCCCGGGTCGACCGCATCGACTGGGCGTTTTCCGCCTGGCCGCTGCAATATATGTGGCTGACCTTGCCGCTGACGGTGCTGGCCGTGGCCGGCATCGCCAACGCGGTCAATATCATCGACGGATTCAACGGTCTGGCCAGCGTGGTGTGCATCTGCATGCTGTTGTCGCTGGGCTATGTGGCCCTGCAGGTCAACGATATGTTCGTCCTGATCGCGGCGCTGATGGTGGCGGGCGCCACGGCCGGCTTCCTGATCTGGAACTATCCGGTCGGCATGATCTTCCTGGGCGACGGCGGCGCGTATTTTATCGGCTTCATGCTGGGCGAGCTGGCCTTGCTGCTGGTGATGCGCAACCCGCAGGTTTCCACCTGGTACGCGGCGCTGCTGTTAATCTATCCGACCTTTGAAACCTTATTCTCCGTTTATCGCCGCATGTTCGTCCGTGGAAAGTCCCCGGCCATGCCGGACGGCATCCATCTGCATAGCCTGATTTTCCGCCGCATCGTGCAATGGGCGGTCGGCCGCAAAGAGGCGCGCGCGCTGATCCGCCGCAATTCGATGACGTCGCCGTATTTATGGCTGTTTTCGCTGATGGCGGTGATACCGGCCACGGTATTGTGGCGCCATACCTGGGCATTAATGGTTTTCTGTATTTTGTTTATCAGCAGTTACATCTGGATATATGTCCGCATCGTCCGCTTTAAAGCCCCGCGCTGGATGATACGCCATAAGAAAACCTGACTTTTTTATGTTGATGTAATATATTCCCGCCGGGCTGTATATCACCTCACTTAAAAGGAATACCCAATGGATCTGTCGAATATGTCCTCCGCCGATTTGCGTAATCTGCAAGAGCAAGTTAAACGCGAATTAAAACAGCGCGAAAGCCAGGACCTGGCCAAGGCGCGCGAACAGATACTGGCCATTGCCCAAAGCGTGGGCGTGCCCCTGAAAGACCTGGTCGGCAGCGGCGCCGTCCGCGCCAAGACCGGCAGCGTGGCGCCACGCTACCGCAATCCGGCCGACGCCACGCAACTCTGGACCGGCCGCGGCCGCCAGCCGAAGTGGGTCAAGGACTGGCTGGAAGCCGGTAAAGACATCGCCGGCTTAAAGGTTTAAACTGCTTGCACTTTGTACACTCGGCGGCCGGATAGGCCGGCCGCCGGCTTCAACCCTCCTCGCATACACATTCCCACACTATGGTTTCTTTATCTAAAACGATTTTCAAGGCTTACGACATCCGCGGCATTATCGACAAAACCCTGGATGCGGGCGTCGCCCGCCAGATCGGCCAGGCTTTCGGCCAGGCCGCGCTGGCCAAGGGAGAAACGAAGGTCGTGATCGGCCGCGACGGTCGCCTGTCCGGCCCGGTGCTGACGGCTGCGCTGGCCGAAGGCCTGCAAGCTGCCGGTGTGGATGTGATCGACCTGGGCGTGGTGGCCACGCCGATGGTGTACTTCGGTACCAACGTGCTGGGCGCGGCGTCCGGCATCATGGTCACCGGCAGCCACAATCCGCCGGACTACAACGGCTTCAAGATGGTGCTGGCCGGCGAAGCGATCCACGGCGACGCCATCACCGCGCTGTACCAGCGCATCGTCGACCACGACGGTTCGTCGGCGGCCAAGCAGGGCGCGTACAGCACCCACGACATCCGCGCCCAGTACCTGGAGCGCATCATCGGCGACGTCAAGCTGGCGCGTCCGATCAAGATCGCGGTGGACTGCGGCAACGGCGTGGCCGGCGCCTTCGCGGGCGACCTGTTCCGCGGCATGGGCTGCGAAGTGGTCGAGCTGTTCTGCGAAGTGGACGGCAACTTCCCCAACCACCATCCCGATCCCGCGCACCCGGAAAACCTGCAGGACCTGATCCGCTGCCTGCAAGAGACCGACGCCGAGCTGGGCATCGCCTTCGACGGCGACGGCGACCGCCTGGGCGTGGTCACCAAGGATGGCCAGATCATCTACCCGGACCGCCAGATGATGCTGTTCGCGGCCGACGTGCTGAGCCGCCATCCGGGCGAACAGATCCTGTACGACGTCAAGTGCACCCGTCACCTGGCGCCGTGGATCAGCAAGCACGGCGGCGTGCCGCTGATGTACAAGACCGGCCACTCGCTGGTCAAGGCCAAGCTGCGCGAAACCGGCGCCCCGCTGGGCGGCGAGATGAGCGGCCACATCTTCTTCAAGGACCGCTGGTACGGTTTCGACGACGGCCTGTATTCCGGCGCCCGCCTGCTGGAGATCCTGACCCGCGAGGCCGATCCGTCCAAGCTGCTGAACTCGCTGCCGCAATCGGACAGCACGCCCGAGCTGCACCTGCACCTGAGCGAAGGCGAAAACGTCATCGTCATGGACAAGCTGCGGGCCGACGCCAAGTTCCCCGGCAACGTGCAGATCATCACCATCGACGGCCTGCGCGTGGAATACGAGGACGGCTTCGGCCTGGCCCGTTCGTCCAACACCACGCCGGTGATCGTGATGCGCTTCGAGGCCGAAACGCCGGCCGCGCTGGCGCGCATCCAGGGCCAGTTCAAGAGCGTGATCCTGGCTGCCAAGCCGGACGCGGAACTGCCGTTCTAAGCGCATGACGGCGCAAGCGGGCGGCCGCCAGCCGCTGAACATTTTGCTGGTGCGCGTCTCCTCGCTGGGCGACGTGCTGCACAACCTGCCGATGGTGGCCGATATCGCCCGCCATTTCCCGGACGCGAACATCGACTGGGTGGTGGAGGAGGGCTACGTCAGCCTGGTGCGGCTCAACGCCCGCGTGCGCACCATCATTCCGTTTGCGCTGCGGCGCTGGCGCAAGAGTCTCGGCAAGCCCGAGACCCGCGCCGAGATCAGGAATTTTTTCCGTACTCTGCGCCTGCAGCAGTACGACTATGTGTTCGACACGCAGGGCTTGCTCAAGACCGGCATCATCATGGGCGCGGCCCGGGTGGTGAAGGGCGGCCGCAAGGTCGGCCTGGCCAACGGCAGCGAAGGCTCCGGCTACGAAGGCGTCTCGCGCATCTTCCACAATCTGAGCATACCGACCGATCCGCGCACCCACGCGGTGGCGCGCGGCCGCCTGGTGGCCGGCGCGGCGCTGGGCTACGCGGTCGACACGCCGGCCGATTTCGGCTTGCCGGAAGTATCGGCCAGCGAGCCGCGTCCCGACTGGATGCCGGCCGAAGCTTATGCCGTCTACTTCCACGGCACCGCGCGCGACCCGAAGAAGTGGGCGCCGGAGAACTGGATAGCGCTGGGCCGCGAACTGGCGCCCATGCCCATCCTGCTGCCCTGGGGCTCGCCGAAAGAGAAGGCCGAAGCCGAGGTGCTGGCCGCAAGCCTGCCGAACGCGCGCGTGCTGCCTAAACTGTCGATGGCCGAGGCGATGCTGCTGGCGCGCCACGCCGGCCTCGTGATCGGCGTCGATACGGGATTGACCCATATCGCCGCTGCCTTCGTGCGGCCGACGGTGGAAATCTACGCCGACTCGCCGCGCTGGAAGACCGAAGGCAACTGGTCGCCGCGCATCATCAACCTGGGCGACCGCGGCACGCCGCCGGCGGTGGCCGAAGTATTGGCGGCGGCGCGCAGCCTGCTCGCGCAGTCATAATCGCCATGCGACTTTTCTATTCCGTGATGTGGTGCCTGGCCTTGCCCCTGGTGCTGACCCGCTTGTGGCTGCGCGGCCGCAAGGAGCCGGGCTATCGCCAGCATTGGGGCGAACGCCTGGGCTTCTATAGCGGCGCCGCCTCTGAGGCACAGACGCTGTGGGTACACGCCGTGTCGGTGGGCGAAACCCGCGCCGCGGAACCGTTGATCGACGCCTTGCTGGCCGAGTACCCGCACAGCCGCATCGTCCTCACCCACATGACGCCGACCGGGCGCGCCACCGGCAAGACGCTGTTCGCCAAACATGGCGCGCGGCTGGTGCAGTCGTATCTGCCGTATGACACGGCGACGATGGTGGGCAGCTTCATCAAACATTTCAAGCCTGCGGTCTGCATCCTGATGGAGACCGAGGTGTGGCCGAACCTGATCGCGGTGTGCGGCAAGCGCGGCGTGCCGGTGGTGCTGGCCAACGCGCGGTTGTCGGAACGTTCGCTGCGCAGGTCGCGCCGCTTCGGTTCCCTGCTGGTGGATGCCGCGCGCGGCATCTCGCTGGTCGCGGCGCAGACGGCGGCCGATGCGGAGCGCGTGCGCTCGCTGGGCGTGCAGCGCGTGGAGATCACCGGCAGCATCAAGTTCGACGTGGTGGTGCCGGATGCTGCGCTGGTGATCGGCGCTGCGCTGCGCGGCGTGATCGGCGGCCGTCCGGTGCTGCTGTGCGCCAGCACGCGCGAGGGCGAGGAAGAGCTGATACTCGACGCCTTCCGCCAGGAGCGCGCAGGTCTGCCGTCCAATGTATTGCTGTTGATCGTGCCGCGTCATCCGCAGCGGTTCGATGAAGTGGAAAAAATGGTCGGCGCGCATGGCCTGAACGTGCAGCGCCGCAGCAAGCTGGCGCTGGACGGCGGCGCTGCCGCGCTGCCCGGCTTTGTCGACGTGCTGCTGGGCGATTCGATGGGCGAGATGTTCGCCTACTACGCGGCCTGCGACGTGGCCTTCGTCGGCGGCAGCCTGCTGCCGCTGGGCGGCCAGAACCTGATCGAGCCGGCGGCGCTGGGCAAGCCGGTGCTGATCGGAACGCACACCTTCAACTTCGCGCTGGTGACGGAAGACGCGCTGGCGGCAGGCGGCGCGCAACGCGTCGCCGATGCGGCGCAGCTGATGTCCGCCGCAGGACGCCTGCTGAACGACGAAGCGGCGCGCGCGGCGATGGGCCGCAACGCGCTGGCCTTCGCCAACCAGCATCGCGGCGCCACCCGCCGCACGCTGGCGCTGTTGCCGGCGCTGGTGAAACTTTAACCCGCCAACTCCGACTCTTCAGCGTAGCGCAGCACCGTCGAGTGCTGGCGGCAGAAGCGCGTCGCCGCCTTGTAGCCGATATCGAACAGGAACTGCATGTTCGACGTCGACCAGTCCATCGTGTTCGGCATATGGTCGTCCGGCACGGCGGCCATCAACTTCAGCTTGAGCAGGCGGCGCTTCGGCAGGCCGGTCTTGCGGTCGGTGTTGTGTTCCAGCTCGAACAGGCGGATCTGGCTCTGCGAAATCTTCACCAGCGGCGTGATCATCGAACCGACCCACGCGTCGTACAGATTGCGCGGCTTGCGCAGCAGGCGTTCGTCGCCGAGGATGTCGAGCACGATCAGCGTGTCGGTGTCATGGTGCTCGCCTTTGCCTTCGATGAAGGGATCGAAGTTCAAGGTTTCCAGCGCGGCGCCTTCGATGTAGTCCTCGCCGTCGATTTCGGTCGGCGCGTACAGGAAGGGGAAGGACAGCGCGGCGCGCACATGTTCGGCCTTGATTTCGTGCTTGTCCCAGATCGTCATGCGATGCTGGTTCAGGTTGTAGGCGTTGATGTAGAACTCCGGCTTCATGCTGGCGATGGCGGAGAAATCGACCGCGCCTTCCAGGAACGGCGCATGCGCGCACAAACCCAGGCTCTTGGCCGACAGGTTGGACGGCGACATGGTCGACATCAGCAATTGGGTCCAGTCGGTCCACGGCACCGAGCCTTGGGCGAACACGTTTTGCATCGCGCCAAACACCGGATGGCTGTTCGATGGCGCGAAGGCGTTGCGGAAGGCGTCCGCCTCCTGGCCCGGCTTGTGGAAGATCTTGTAATTGACCGGCATCATCTTGTAGATGCTGTCGGAGACGCCGGTATCGGCCCAGCGTTTCAGCGCTTCGCGCGGAATATCGAATGAGAGATATTTGCAATGCGGATAAAGGTACTGAAGTTAAGTTGATTCCGGCGGCCGGCCCAGCATGCGCTTCAGCGTGGCGTCCTTGTCGATCAGGTGGTGCTTGAGCGCGGCGGCGGCATGCAGCACGATCAGCGTGAGCAGCAGATAGCCGAGGAAGCCGTGCATCGTCTGGCCGAGGTCGGACCACTGGACGCTGAGCGGAATGGCATGGTCGCTGCGGTGGTGGCTGGGGAAAATCTCCCAGCCGAAGATGCCAAAGCCGTGGCCGCTGGCGCCGGAGTAGAGCATGCCGGTCAACGGCAGCACGACGGTCAGGATCAGCAGCACCACGTGCGCCGCCATGGCGGTCAAATGCTCCAGCCGCGACATGGGCCGCACCGGCTGCGGCAAGCCATTGCGCCAGCGCCAGGCCAGCCGCGCCAGGATCGCCACGAACACCAGCAGGCCTATCGATTTGTGAATGTCGTACAGATGCCAGGATTCGGTCTCGACCATGTAGATGCCGAGCGCGATCAAACCGATGATGCTGGCCGCCACCAGCCAATGCAGAACGATGGTGGTGCGGCTGAATTTTTGTGTGGTGTCCATCGCGACAAGGTACGGCGGCATTATGGAAACGTCAACTGGTTTTGGTCGGGCACCATACCACTTGACTAATGGACAGCGTTTTATTGCATTTGTAAGGATACCAGTTGGACGGAGAGTAAATGTGGTGTTGGTAAAATCAGGCGCAAGTTTGATGTCGCTGCAAGCAATGCAAAGTAAAGTCCGCATACTAATCTATCGGCATTGCTTGGCATGCCTTGCATAGCGACAGAACAACTTCTAAGCTACGAGTACGCGATTATGCAAGTTCTTCGATATTCGCCTAATGATGTGCACGTTCCTTTTAGCGCGTGGCTCGATGGCTTGCGCGATAAGATCGCTCAGGCTCGCATCCGCTTTCGCTTGCGCCAGCTGGAAGACGGGAACTTCGGTGACGTGGTATCGGTTGGGCAGGGCGTTCTTGAAATGCGCGTTCACATCGGCGCTGGATATCGTTTGTACTGCGGACGCCACGGCGACGCTGTCGTGGTGTTGCTGTGCGGTGGCGGTAAAAGTAGACAGGCTGTGGACATAAGAATGGCTAAGTTGTATTGGGCCGACTGGAAGCGGAGGCAAATATGAGCGGTTTTTTTGCAAGTGTCTCTCATCACGAGTGCGAAATCCGGGAGCTGCGCGCTGACCGAGAGCTGGCAATTGAATACTTGAAGATTGCTGTGCAGGCACTAGGAAATCCCGATGAATGTGCCGCAGCTTCACGTATGTTGCAGGCGTTGACCGAGGCATATGGGGGACTGGAATCGTTGCGGTTGGATGCCGGTATCAACGGTTCTGATTGGAAGTGCGCGACGGCGGCGCTCAGTTCCAGATAGCGTCTAGGGTAACAGCACCGGCAGCTCCTGCGCGCGCTTGCGATTGCGTCCGCCCACCAGCAGACGCAGCATGATGTTCGCGCTCAGGCAGCCGTCAGAAAACCATATTCAAGGCAGTCTCCAGGCTGAACGCGTGCGCCTCGCTGAACGGCAAACTATCGGTGCGCAGGCGCAGGCGCAGCGGGCCTTGTTCATAGCCCAATCCCACCATCTTGAAACGCGTATCGTAGCTGGCGCTGAAGCTTCCCCACTGGCTGGCGTAGCTGCCGATGGCTTCCGGAATGGTGGTGCCGGCGATGCGTTGCGCACCGGCCCGCAGCGCCCATTGCTGGTAGCGGTAGGTGAGGTTCAGCGCGGTGCTGGCGCCGATGGTGCCGTTGCGCTCGACCAGCTTGTTCTGGCCGACGATGCGCGGCTTGTAGTTGATGTAGCCATCGCCATCGACCGTGTGCACGTCGGAGCCGATGCCTTGCACCATCGACGGCAAGTTGCTCCAGCGCATGCGGCTCCACCAGTCGTTGACGGCCAGGTTGGCGGTGAGCTGGCTGCTCAGCGGCCATTGCAGCGCGGCCGAGACGCTGGCGCCCGACGATCTTTGCGTGGCCTCAGGCATGAACGGATAGCTGTAGTCCGTATTCGAGTTCGCGTACATGCCGTCGATCCGGTACGCGCTCTCGGGCTGATAGCTCACCCTGCCGGACGCGCCGCTGTCGTGGTTGCGGGCGCGCCCGTACACGGCGGCCGACACCATCAGCAAGGGATGGCCCGCGCCGGGGCCGGGCAGGGCGAAGGTGCGGCCCACGCGCGCGCCCGCCGCCGCCCATTGTTTCGACTGGGCGTACACCGCGAAATCGAGCGCCTTGTCGGGCTTCTTGTGGCTTTGATAGAGATGGTACAGGTCCACCGTGTCGCGGTTCGTCTGCAGCGACACTTCCAGCCGGTATTCCGCGCCGACGCGCCAGCCGTTCTTCTCCACGCCGAATTCCACGCGGTCCCGCTGCAGGAAGACATTGCGGCCGTCGCGCGGGGCGTAGCTATTGCCCCAGTCTCGGCCAAGTTCACGGATCGGCACGGCATCGTAGGCCGCCCAGGCCTGCGCCTTGGCGTATGGCTGCCAGGCGGCGCTGGGGGCGCGCAGTGCGATGTCGCTGTCGGCCACGGAGGTTTGCGCCGCTGCCCCGCTCGCAGCAAGCAGGGCGCCCAGTAAGGAAATCAAACGCATGATGGATCAGTTCAGCGTCTCGAAGCTGCCGTCGATGTAGTTGATCATCCCGGTGCTGGTATTGATCAGCGCAGTCTTGCTGTTGTTCTTGTAGACGTCGATGTACTTGGCGCCGTCCACCAGCGTGACCGTGACACCCGTGGCGCTGGCGATACGGACCGTTCCAGGCGGGGCGCTGTTGCCCTCGAACGCGATGACGTTGGCGCCGTCGTTGTAGCTGCCATTGTATTCGGCGGAGTTGTAGCCGGTGGTACGGCCGGCAAACGTGACGGCCAGCGCGGGGCGGCTGACGATCTTCAGGCTGCCTTTGAACGAAACGTTGGCAAGGATGAAGTTGCTCGCCGACAGCGGCGCCGCGCTATCGTAGTTCTTGTGGTTCGCCACTGCGACCGTGATGACGCCGTTGAAGCTCTCCGCGCGGCTGTTGGTGAAGCTGCCGGTGAACTGCGCGTAGTTTGGCTGGTAGCGATTGCCGTATTTGTCGGTATCGAATTTGCTCAGGGACAGGATGCCGCTGACGGTGCTGTTGGCCGTTGCGACGTCGATGGCCAGCTTGCCTTCGAGGACGCGGTAGCTGTCGCCGCTGACGACAGCGCGGACGAAGGAGGTGTCGGCAAGTTTGACGGTGCCCAGCGCTGTGCCGTTCTTGACCGCGCTGACGGTGCCGGAGAACGCATAGTTGGTGATGCCTTCCGCTTCCGCCGTGGTGGCCGCCTTGATATGCCAGGTTTCATAGTCGGTGAGCACGGCGCCAACGGCGTCGGTGCGCGCCGGCATGGTGCCGTCGATCAGCGCGGTGGCGACCAGATCGCCGTTCATCTTGTAGCCGATGGTGCCGCGCGCTGCGCTGCCGATGGGCGTCTGGCCGCTCAGGTTGCGGAAGTCGTACAGGCCATACTGATCCTTCCGATACTCCTGCGAGAAGCGCTGCGTCTGGGTGGTGTAGGCGAAGCTGCCGCTGGCGGCCGGCGCCAGCGTGATGCTTTTCCCGATCACTACGCGGGTATACAGGCCGCTCGACGCCGATTTGCGTTCCGATCCTGCGACGATGGCATCGCTCATCGTGCAGGAGACGCTCTTCGGCGTTACCGACGTTACGTCGCGGCTGGTGATGGCGACGGTCGCCGCCGCATCCTTGTACAGCGTGCACGAACCCAGCGGCGCCCATGGGTGGCCGTCCTTGACGCTGAAGGCCGTGGATTTCTTCTGGATGAAGTCGTCGTAGAGCTTGATGCCGCTGGAGGAGACAACGATCCAGTCGGCCAGGTTCTGGTCCAGCGGCGACAAGGCGGTATCGAAATCGGCCTTCAACGCGTTCAGGCTGTTGCGCAGGCCGCCACCGTCCTGGCTGGCGTCGGACCAGGCTTGCAGGTTGGTGCGCAAGCTGGCGAACAGGGCTTTCGTGTCGGCCACCGGGGTGGCTGGCGTTGGCGTTGGCGTCGGCGCCGGGGTGTTGACGGGCACGTCGGAGAACAGCCGTTGGCCATCCAGCGTTTTCATGGTGGTCTTGTTGACGGTGGCGTCGTTGGCCACTGCGGTCAGCGCGGCGAGCAGGGCGGTCTTGGCGCCGCCGCCGATGCTGACTGCCCCGTCTTTCATCCTGGCCGTGCCGGTCGTTGCGTTCACTGCGCACTTGACCTTTTCACCCGGAGTACCGGCGCAACCCATGCCGCTGGCGTGGGCGATCTGCGAGATCGCTGCCAACGCCAGGGACTGCAATTTTTCCGACGTATCGGTGGTGCTGGCGGCGGCGTCGCTATTGGCGTTGAGCGGCTTGGTCGTCAGCGGATTGAAGCCGAGAATCTTGGTGACTTCGGTCTGCGCCGACGCCACGTTTGCCGTGGTCAGGCTGTTTGCCGTGCCGGCGCTCATCGCCGCGGTCACCAGCATGTCGGTGAACGGCGTCACGTGGCTGGTCGCGCTGGTGTTGCCGCCGTCGAGTTGGACCAGGCCGCGCATCGTCATCGTGGCGGGCATGGTGATCGCGCCGCTGTACTCGTCTTCCATGGTGGTGCCGGCGTCGGCGCCCACTTCCACGGTGAACAAGCCGGTGCGGTTGCCCAGGTTGACCGAATAGCTGCCGTCGGTTTTCGAGGTGCGGGCAGTGGCGACCGGCGCCGCGGAGCGGTTGCCGCCGGCATCGTAGGCATACACGCTGACGATGCCGTCCTTGATGAGACCATTGGCGGCGACGCCGCTGATGGTGCGGGACTGCGCGACTACCGGACCGGCATCGGGAGCCGAGGTGTTGCCGCCACCGCCGCCACCGCAGGCGGCCAAGGTGGAAGCGAGTGCGCAGGCGAGGGCGAGTTTTGTCAAATTCATTGCAATAGTTAAATAATAGTTTTCCTACTATCAATTATAACCTATGCAACTAGTTGTCCGTGGTAAATAAAGTCATAGTCAGCCGGCGCGGCCGGCCGCATGCTAGGCGAACAGCACCGGCAACTCCTGCGCGCGCTTGCGCAGCAGGTTCTTGGCTTCCTCGTATTCGGGGTAGATCAGGCCCACCGTGTTCCAGAACTGCGCGCTGTGGTTCATCTCCAGGATGTGCGACAGTTCGTGGGCGATCACGTAGTCGATCAGCGGCTGCGAGAAGTGGATCAGCTTCCAGTTCAGGCGGATCTTGCGGTCCACCGTGCACGAGCCCCAGCGCGTGCCGGCCGACGACAGGCCGAACGAGTGATAGCGCACCCCCAGCCGCTGCGCAAACACGTCCAGCCGCTGCTCGAACAGCAGCTTGGCTTCCTGTTGGTACCAGGACTTGACCCGCTCCTTGAGCAGCGTCTCGGTGGCGCCGGGCACCAGCACCATCGACAGCTCGCGCGTGGCCGGGTTGTAGCTGCTGCGATTGCGGCCGCCCACCAGCAGGCGCAGCGTGATGTCGGCGCCCAGGTAGGGCAGCTGCGCGCCGTCCACCCATTCCACCGGCGGCTTCTCCAGGCGCGCGGCGCGGCGTTCGCGGCGTTCTTTCAGCTTGCTCAGTATCCAGTGCTGCTTGGTGCGGATGGCGTTGTCGATTTCGGCGATGCTGATGCGCTTGGGCGCGGTCACGCGCAGGCCCTCGTCGTCGATCATGAAGCCGATCGAGCGCCGGGTCGAACGGCGCAGCGAATATTCCAGCACGAAGTCGCCCACCATCAGCTGGCGCTTGGGCAGCTGGTCCGACGGCGGCGGCGCCTGCACGCGCGGCTTGACCGGCACGGCGGTCTGCGGCGGCGCCACGTAGGGCGAAACGGGAGGAGGGGTATTCGAGGTGGGCGAGGTCGGAATCGACCATACCGGTGCGGTGTACACCGGCTTGAGAGACGACTGCGCCTCCCGTCCAAACAGGTCCAGTTGGTTGGCGTCGTCTTTCGGCGACGCCGGCTTCACCAGCGTGGCTAGATCATCTAGCCAGCGTTGTAGGCGTGGGGCGAAATGACGCGCATTTCTGATTCTATCCAATTTTCCACCTGTTGCATCATGCTGTCCGGGGTCTGGCCTTCCGGCGAAATCGGTTTGCCTATCGATACTGTAACAAGGCCGGGCCGCTTGATGAAAGAATTTTTTGGCCAGCACTCGCCGGAGTTGTGCGCGATCGGTACAACCACCGCGCCGGTCTCGATCGCCAGGCGCGTGCCGCCGCTCTTGTACTTGCCCGCCTTGCCGACCGGGATGCGGGTGCCTTCCGGGAACATGATGATCCACTGGCCGTCGGCCAGGCGGCGCTTGCCGTGGCGGACCACGTCCATGAAGGCGTTCTTGCCCTGTTTGCGGTCGATCGGGATCATGCGCAGCAGCGCCATCGCCCAGCCGAAGAAGGGAATGTAGAGGATCTCCTTCTTGAACACGAACACCAGCGGACGTGGCATGTTAGGCAGCAGGAAGATGGTCTCCCATGCCGACTGGTGCTTCGACAGCACGATGGCCGGCGCGTCCGGGAAGTTCTCGGCGCCCTTGATTTCGTAGCGGATGCCGCAGATGACCTTGAGGCACCAGATCATGAACACGTTCCAGCGCGCGGTGACGAAGAAGCGTTTGTTGTACGGCAGCGGCGCGGCCAGGAAGCATACGCAGGCCCAGACGATGGTCGATACCACCATGACGATGGTGAAAATCAGGGAACGCAGAAACAAGACGGGATGACCCAATGCAGACTCCAAAACTGTTTAGCTAACGACGTGCAGCGCCGGCGGGGCGCTGGTTTTCAGCAGGTGATTGACCATCGCGGCCAGGTCGGGGAAGACCATGGTGCCCGGTGGCAGGCCACCCGTGGCCTGGGTTTTCTCGCCCTTGCCGGTCAGGACCAGGTAAGGCACGCAGCCGCTGACATAGCCGGCCTGCAGGTCGCGCAGCGAATCGCCGACGGTCGGCACGCCTTTCAGGCTGATTTTATAGCGCTGCGAGATTTCCGTGAACATGCCCGGCTTGGGCTTGCGGCAATCGCAGCTGTCGGCCGCGGCGTGCGGGCAGAAGAAGATGGCGTCGATGCTGGCGCCCACTTGCTGCGCCAGATTGTGCATCTTCTGGTGGATCGCGTTCAGGATGGACATGTCGAAGAACTCGCGGGCGATGCCCGACTGGTTCGACGCCACGACCACCCGATAACCCGCCTGGTTCAGGCGGGCGATCGCTTCGAGCGAGCCGGGGACCGGAATCCACTCGGCCGGCGACTTGATGAAGTCCGGCGAATCGTGGTTGATGACGCCGTCGCGATCGAGGATGATCAGTTTCATGGACGGCCCACCCATTTAGGCCGCCAGCTTCGAAATGTCGGCCACGCGGTTCATCATGCCGTGCAGCGAAGACAGCAAGGCCAGGCGGTTGTTGCGCAGGGCGACATCCTCGGCCATCACCATCACGTCGTTGAAGAAGGCGTCGACTTCCTCGCGCAGCTGCGCCAGCGTCTTGAGCGTGCCGGCGAAGTCGCCCTGGTTGAAGGCGGCGTCGATTTCCGGCAGCACGCGCACCACGGCGGCGTTGAGGTTCTTCTCGGCGGCGTCCTGCAGCAGCGCGACGTTGACGCCGGTGTTGCCGGCGGCGGCCAGCGCTTCCTCGTTCTTCTTCAGGATGTTGGTGATGCGCTTGTTGGCGGCGGCCAGCGAGGCCGATTCCGGCAGCGCGGCGAAGGCCTGCACGGCCTCCAGGCGCTGCACGATGTCGTCCAGGCGGTCCGGGTTCTGGGCCACGACGGCTTCGATCTCGTTCGGCGAGAAGCCGCGCTCGCGCAGGATGCCGCGCAGACGGTCGATCATGAAGGTGTAGACGTCGGCGCTCGGGTCCTTGAAGCCGGCCACGGAGGCGAACAGCTGCGCGGCATGCGACAGCAGGCCGGAGATAGCCAGCGGCAGGCGCTTTTCGATCAGCATGCGCAGCACGCCGAGCGCGTGGCGACGCAGCGCGAACGGGTCCTTGTCGCCGGTCGGCGCCAGGCCGATGGCCCAGATGCCGACCAGGGTTTCCAGCTTGTCGGCCAGCGCCACGGCGGTGCCGGTGACGGTCGACGGCAGGGCGTCGCCGGCGAAGCGCGGCTGGTAGTGCTCGGACGCGGCCAGCGCCACATCTTCCGGCTCGCCGTCGTTGCGGGCGTAGTAGGTGCCCATGATGCCTTGCAGCTCAGGGAACTCGCCGACCATCTCGGTGACCAGGTCGGCCTTCGACAGTTTGGCGGCGCGGGCGGCCAGCGCGGCGTCGCCGCCGATAGCACCGGCGATGAACGCGGCCAGCGCGGCCACGCGTTCGCCGCGTGCGGCCTGCGTGCCCAGCTTGTTGTGGTAGACGATTTTTTCCAGCAGCGGCAGGCGCGATTCCAGCGTCTTCTTCTTGTCCTGCTCGAAGAAGAACTTGGCGTCGGACAGGCGCGGACGCACCACGCGCTCGTTGCCGTCGATGATGGCGGTCGGCGTGTCGGTGGCGATGTTGGAGACGATCAGGAAGCGCGAACGCAGCTTGCCGTTGGCGTCGGTCAGCGCGAAGTATTTCTGGTTGGTCTGCATGGTCAGGATCAGGCATTCCTGCGGTACGGCCAGGAACTCTTCCTCGAACTTGCACTCGTAGACCACCGGCCATTCGACCAGCGCGGCCACTTCATCGAGCAGCGCTTCAGGCATCAGCACCTGGTCGGCGCCGGCCTTGGCCAGCAGCTCGGCGCGGATTTTCTCCTTGCGGTCTTCGACGCCGGCCAGTACCTTGCCTTCGCTCGCCAGGGTGGCGGCGTAGCTGTCGGCGCTGACGATGGTGATCATGCGCTGGCCCGGCGCGGTCAGGAAGCGGTGGCCTTCGCTGACGTTCGAGGCGGTCAGGCCCAGCAGGGTCAATGGCAGCACGGTGGCGCCATGCAGCGCGATCAGGCTGTGGGCCGGACGCACGAACTGCACGGTGGCGCCGTCGGGACGCTGGTAGCTCATCACTTTAGGAATCGGCAGCTTGGCGACCGATTCTTCCAGCGCCGTTTGCAGGCCCGATTGCAGCGCGCTGCCGGCCGCGGTGTAGGTGTAGAAGAAGCTTTCGGCCTTGCCGTCCTGCGCGCGTTCCAGGTCGGCCACGGTCAGGTTGGGGAAGCCCAGCGCGGCCAGTTTCTTGGCCAGCGGCGGCGTGCCGTTGCCGGCGGCGTCCAGCGCCACCGACACCGGCAGCACTTTTTCGCGGATAGCTTTGTCCGGCGAGGTGGCGCGCACCTTGGTGATGGAGACGGCCAGGCGGCGCGGCGAGGCGTACGGGGTGGCGACGCTGTCGGCTTCCAGGAAGTCGCGCGATTTCAGGCCGTTGACGATGCCGTCCGCGAAAGCCTTGCCCAGTTTGGCGAGCGCCTTCGGCGGCAGTTCTTCGGTCAGCAGTTCGATGAGCAGAGTTTGAGTCATATTATTTATACAGTTTATTCAGCGGCGGCGGGAGCCATAGGGAAGCCCAGGCGTTCACGCGAATCGTAGTAGGCTTGCGCGACCAGGCGCGACAGGGCGCGCACGCGGCCGATGTAGGCGGCGCGTTCGGTCACGGAGATGGCGCCGCGCGCGTCCAGCAGGTTGAAGCTGTGCGAAGCCTTCATGATCTGCTCATACGCAGGCAGGGTCAGTTGCAGCTCGATCAGGCGCTTGGCTTCCGATTCGTGGTTGTTGAACTGGGCGAACAGCAGCTCGGTGTTCGAGTGCTCGAAGTTGTAGGCCGACTGCTCCACCTCATTCTGGTGGAAGACGTCGCCGTACTTCAGCGTCTTGGTCTCGCCATTTTCTTCCCAGGTGGTCCACACCAGGTCGTACATATTCTCGACGCCCTGCAGGTACATCGCCAGGCGTTCGATGCCGTAGGTGATCTCGCCCAGCACCGGCTTGCAATCGAGGCCGCCGACTTGCTGGAAGTAGGTGAACTGCGTCACTTCCATGCCGTTCAGCCAGACTTCCCAACCGAGGCCCCAGGCGCCCAGGGTAGGCGATTCCCAGTCGTCCTCGACGAAGCGGACATCGTTCTGCTTCAGGTCCAGGCCCAGCGCTTCCAGCGAACCGAGGTACAGGTCCAGGATGTTTTCCGGGGCCGGCTTCATCACCACCTGGTACTGGTAGTAGTGCTGGCCGCGGTTGGGGTTCTCGCCGTAGCGGCCGTCCTTCGGGCGGCGCGACGGCTGCACGTAGGCCGCGCGCCAAGGCTCCGGGCCGATCGCGCGCAGGAAGGTGCCGGTATGGAAGGTGCCGGCGCCGACTTCCATGTCGTAGGGCTGGAGCAGGGCGCAGCCTTGCTTGTCCCAGTAGGTTTGCAAGGTCAGGATAATTTGTTGAAATGTCAGCATCTTGTGTAGTCGGTGGCGCAGCCCATGGGCGCGCGGTTGCAGTTTCGCTAAAGCGGCAATTTTAGCGGGTTTTACAGGGAGCCTGTAGAGATTAAGCGGCTTTGGCCTGGTTTTTTGCGCGCCGGGCCCAAAACCAGGCGCCGGTTAGCGACAGCGCGGCCAACGCCAGGAACAGCTTGTTTCCCCACAGGATGTACGGGGTGCTGCCGCTCATGCCCTGCACCGAGGCCGCCAGCGCGCCGTAGGTGTTCACGGGCAGCTGCTGGACCACCTTGCCTTCGCCATTGATGATGGCGGTGGCGCCGGTGTTGGTCGCCCGCAGCATCGGGCGGCCGGTCTCCAGCGTGCGCATCTGCGAGATCTGCAAATGCTGGGGAATGGCGATGGTGTCGCCAAACCAGGCCAGGTTCGACACATTGAGCAGCATGGTGGCCGCTTTCTGGCCCTGCGCCGGATTGTTCAGCTGGCCGGCGATCTCTTCGCCGAACAAGTCTTCGTAGCAAATGTTCGGCAGCACGCGCTGGTCCTTGATCGTGAACGCGGGCTGGATGTCGCGGCCGCTGGTCTGGTCGCCCAGCGGGATCGACATCAGGTTGACGAACCAGCGGAAGCCGAGCGGAATGAATTCGCCATACGGCACCAGGTGGTGCTTGTCGTAGCGGTAGTAGCTGGCACCCGCTGAGTCGGAGCCCAGGTGGCCAGAAATGCCGATCACGCTGTTGAAGTAGGCGGTCTGGCTGTCGGCCAGCGGGATGCCCAGGATCAGGTTGCTGTTGGTCTTGTTCAGGAACTGGGCGATGCCGGGCAGGTAGTCCGGCGGCAGCTGCTGCGGCAACATGACGATGGCCGTCTCCGGCGTGGCGATCAGGTCGGCCGGGGCGGCCGTGATGGCGTCCTGGTACAGCTTGAGCGCCGACATCACGCGCGAACCGTTGAATTTTTCATCCTGCGGAATATTCCCCTGCAGCAGGCGCACCGAGATCGGCTTGCCTTCCGGGTAGGTCCAGTGCAGCAGGCCCAGGGCGACGCCGGCCACCGAGATGGCGACGATCAGCCCGGCCGCGCGCAGGCGGCTGCGGTGCAGCAGCAACAGCATGGCGCCGGCGATTACCGCCGCCAGCCAGCCCAGGCCGTACATGCCGATCAGCGGCGCGTAGCCGGCCAGCGGACTGTGGTTGTGGGCGTAGCCGGCCGACAGCCAAGGGAAACCCGTGAACAGCCAGCCCCGCAGCCATTCGAACAGCGACCACATGGCCGGCAGCACCAGCAGGTTGGCGGCCGGCAGCGGCAGCGCCCAGCGCTTGCGCAGCCAGGCCGCGCCGCCCATCGCCAGCGCCACGTAGAAGCCCATGCCCCAGGCCAGCAGCAGCACGGCGGCGGCCGCCAGCGGCGCCGGCATGGCGCCGTAGGTGTGCAGGGAAACGTAGAGCCAGTGGGTGCCGGCGGCGGTCCAGCCGAAGCCGAAGGCCCAGCCGATCAGGCCGGCGGCCTTGACGTCGCTGCTGCGCAGCACCTGGTAGAACAAGGTGGCCAGGCCGAGGATCTCCAGCGGCCACCAGCCGAACGGCGCGAAGGCGAACACGCACAAGGCGCCGGCCACGGCGGTGATGGCCATGCGGCCACGGGTGGAGCGTTGCGGCTTGGGGGGATCGTTCGGGTTGGCGCGGCGAAAACGCATTATGCGTCGTCGCCCGCTTCAGCGGCGGCCGGCAGTTTCTCCACCAGCAGCACGTGGATCTGGCGGGCGTCGGCGCGCAGCACTTCGAAGCGCAAGCCTTCCATGTCGAACACGTCGCCCTTGTGCGGCATGCGCGCCAGGTGCTTGGCGACCAGGCCGCCGATGGTGTCGACGTCGTCGTCCGGCAGCGCGGTGTCGAGTTCCTCGTTGAATTGTTCGATCTCGGTCAGCGCCTTGATGCGCCAGCGCGGGCCGTGCACGCCTTCCTTGATCGACAGGATGTTGTCCTCTTCCTCGTCGAAATCGTATTCGTCCTCGATGTCGCCGACGATCTGCTCGAGCACGTCCTCGATGGTGATCAGGCCTGCCACGCCGCTGTATTCGTCCACCACGATGGCCATGTGATTGTGGTTGGCGCGGAAGTCGCGCAGCAGCACATTCAGGCGTTTCGATTCGGGGATGAAGATGGCGGGGCGCAGCATGTCGCGCACGTCGAACGATTCCTCGGCGTAGTAGCGCAGCAGGTCTTTCGCCAGCAGGATGCCGATCACCTTGTCGCGCTCGCCTTCGATGGCGGGGAAGCGCGAGTGGGCGGTGGCCAGCACTTGCGGCATCCATTCCTCGATCGGCTTGGAGATGTCGATGACGTCCATCTGCGAGCGGGGAATCATGATGTCGCGGGCGGACAGATCCGACACCTGGAACACGCCTTCGATCATCGACAGGGCGTCGGCGTCGATCAGGTTGCGTTCGTGGGCGTCATGCAGAACTTCGAGCAGTTCCGCGCGGTTCTCTGGCTCGGGGGATATCAGTGCGGTCAGGCGTTCAAACAGTGACCGATGGGGTTTGGCGTCAGTCTTGACGCCACTACTAGAGTGCTCTTGCATAGGAGGCGTGAGCCGTTGTTACGAAGGGGTATAGGATACACCAAATGGGGAGGCGGAGCCGTTTTTGTCAAAAAGACAGCAGGATTGTGCTTTTGGGCGATGTCAATATCCGAAAATTTTCCAGGCTCATGCTGTACGGATTATTCGTTAGGATCCGATCCGTGATGAGCGTTTTCGACGGCACCCTTGGTCAAGGTGTAGCGCTATACTTGGACCTGACTGCGGGATCGATTCGCGGGGTAAACACAGTTGGCGGTACTAAGAACTGCGTTAATTGTAGTCTTTAATGTCGTCAATCAAAAGGGTGTGCTTCGTTTCCTTGATGGCCAAACGGGACATGCGGCAGCACTGGATGGCTACACTCACTTCCGATTTTTGAGGACAAATTAATGAGCTCGATTAATGAGAGCAGCGCCTTGAACATCGCGGAGGTGAAAGTCCGTGAGCTCGGGGCGGCTTGCGGTGATGAGTTTGAAATTCTTTGCGAAGAAACCCAGGAGATCGAGCAAGGCTGGGTGTTTTTCTATAACTCGGCGGATTATGTGCGTACCCGGAATCCGTTGTCTGCGTTGGCAGGCAACGGTCCCTTGCTGGTTCTGCGTGATGGGCGCATTGCTGTGCTGCCGAGCTCCGTGTCATGGCAGGAAGCTGTGATCCAGATACCGCATGAGGAAACTGGCTGGGTGGCATGAAGCGATAGCACTTATTTGGCCTCGTCGGCCGGTCCGCGCAGCCAGCGTTCAGTCGGCGTAGGGATCGGCGTAGCCGAGGCCGGCCAGGATTTCCGTTTCGATGCCTTCCATCTCGGCCGCTTCCTCGTCGTCCATGTGGTCGTAGCCCTGCGCGTGCAGCACGCCGTGGACGATCAGGTGGGCGGCGTGTTCTTCAACGGTTTTTTTCTGCTCAGCCGCCTCCCGCTCCAGCACGTCGGTGCAGAGGATGATGTCGGCCTGGGTCGGCGCGTCGTCCGGGAGTTCTTCGCCTTCGTTGTAGGCGAAGGTCAGCACGTTGGTGGCGTAGTCCTTCTCGCGGTAGTCGCGGTTCAGGGTGCGCCCTTCCTCGGCGTCGACGAAGCGTATCGTCAGCTCGGCTGGCGCGAACAGCGCGGCCTGCACCCAGCGGCGGATCTTCGGACGGGTGATGCTTTCCTGCAGGCGGGCGTCGGGGTATTGCACCGACAGCGACAGTTTATTTTTTACGGACATTTTTGAGGGCTGTGGCTTTGAGGAGGGGAGCGATTTCCGCTTCGTGGTTGTGCGCCGTTTCGTAGGCGTCGACGATGCGCGCCACCAGCGGGTGGCGCACCACGTCCTCGCTGTTGAAGTGGCTGAAGGCGATGCCGCGCACCTCCTTCAGCACCTGGACCGCGTCGACCAGGCCGCTTTTCTGGCTCTTGTGCAGGTCGACCTGGGTGACGTCGCCGGTGATCACGGCCTTGCTGCCGAAGCCGATGCGGGTCAGGAACATCTTCATCTGCTCGACGGTGGTGTTCTGCGCCTCGTCCAGGATGACGAAGGCGTGGTTCAGGGTGCGCCCGCGCATATAGGCCAGCGGCGCGACCTCGATCACCTGCTTCTCGAACATTTTCTGCGTGCGGTCAAAACCCAGCAGGTCGTACAGCGCGTCGTACAGCGGGCGCAGGTAGGGATCGACCTTCTGCGCCAGGTCGCCCGGCAGGAAGCCCAGGCGTTCGCCCGCCTCGACCGCGGGACGGGTCAGGATGATGCGCTTGACGGCGTCGCGTTCCAGCGCGTCGACCGCGCAGGCCACCGCCAGGTAGGTCTTGCCGGTGCCGGCCGGGCCGACGCCGAAGCTGATGTCGTGCTCCAGGATGTTGCGCAGGTAGCGGATCTGGTGCGGCGTGCGACCGCGCAGGTCGGCGCGGCGGGTCTTGAGGATGGGGCTGTTGATGTCGGGCTCGACGAACGGCGCCTCGACCACGCGCGGCTGGTCCGGCGCCGAGGCGGCGGCGATGGCGGCGTTGGCCACCGCCAGGCCGGCGCGCTGCTCGACCAGGGCCAGCTGCACTTCTTCGATCGGCACGATCTTGTTGGCGACCGCGTAGAACTGTTCGAGGATCTGCACCGCCCGTTCGGCGTTGTGGCCGCTGACGATGAACTTCTCGCCGCGACGGAAGATGGTGACGTCCAGCGCGGCGGAAATCTGGCGCAGGTTTTCGTCGAGGGGGCCGCACAGATGGGCCAGACGCGCGTTATCGAGCGGTTCCGGAACAAAGTAGTGCGGCTGGACTGGTGTTTTGGTTTTCAATGGGATGCTTTATGAGAGAGGCCGGCAGTGCCGGCACAGGCGATAGTTTAACGTAATTTTCCGCCGCCAGATGCGATAGGCCTTGATTTCAGGCACCCGGGCTTCTACAGTGAAAGAGTAGCCT
The DNA here is from genome assembly GCF_019166075.1 of Duganella violaceipulchra. NCBI lineage: Bacteria > Pseudomonadati > Pseudomonadota > Betaproteobacteria > Burkholderiales > Oxalobacteraceae > Duganella > Duganella violaceipulchra. The sequence goes on from NZ_JAHTGR010000002.1 coordinate 508,166, forward strand.
GCCGGCAATTTCCAGTGGAGGGTTTCATGGCAGCCAATGCGATCTCGTCCTCGCGCATCAGCACCCCGCTCGACAGCGTGCAGGCGGCCAACCAGCGCGAAACCCGCGCCAACCGCGAGCAGCAGCGCGCCCAGCAGGCCAGCTCGGCCGAGAGTGTTGAGCGCGAGCAGCGCAGCAATGGCGCCGAACGCGCGGTGCAGACCCGCGTGGAAAAAAATACCGACACCCAGCGCAGCCGCGCCCAGGCCAATGACGCCGCCACCGCGCTGCAGCGCCGCGCCGCCCAGGCCGCCGACAAACACGCCGAACAGGATCGCCGCCAGAGCGAGAAAACCCTGGGCCGCCACATCGACACCACCGCCTGATTGAGCCCCGCCTGAGCTCCGCCCCCGCCTGTAAAGATGAACTTGCGTTGTGTAACAGTTTCCTACAAGTTCTTGCGTGCGACACCCTCCAGCCCCATGTGATGAAATAGCATTGTTGCTAAGGTTTCTAGCCAGCGATTGATGTCGAACAATCTTCGCTCGACGGACAGCGGTAGGAACAGGCCCTTTTGAGCATAGAATAATCTTGCACGAAAGGCAATCAGCAGGGCCGGAAAACTTAGGCTAAGGAATCTAAGTTGTCCTTAAGTTCAGGCCTGCACACTTCATTCACCCAACCAACGAGGAACACCATGGCACATCACGCACTTGCTTCCCAGGAAAGCTACAATCCCAACCATCTCCTGGACATCTTGCTCGGCAAGATGCAATTGAAAAACGACGCCGCGCTGTCGCGCCTGCTGGAAGTCGCGCCGCCGGTCATCAGCAAGATCCGCCACCACCGCTTGCCGGTCGGCGCCTCGCTGCTGATCCGCATGCACGAAGTGACCGGCATGAGCATCCGCGACCTGCGCGACCTGATGGGCGACCGCCGCACCAAGTACCGCCTGTCCGACGCCCAGGGCCGTCCAAAGCCAGAAGAGCGTACCGAAAAGGCCGAGGCCGGAAACTACGCGCGTCACTAATGCGCCCGCACGTCTGCACCTGCCGTTGCCGCGCTTGATAGCAAGCCGGCCGGCAGGGAGCGCGTTCAGCTCAGCAGCACCATTGAAATTTCTTCGTATTGCAGTTCCGTCTCGCGGAACAATTGCAGATAGATTTCCTCATCGAGGCCCAGCGCAGTCCAGGCCACGGTGGACACAGGCGGCACCAGATCGTCCTGCACCTGCGCCAGATCGAGCGCGTGCACGATGGCGTCGGCCACATGAATGATGGCGGCCAGGAACCCTGCGCCCGGCGCTTCCGGGTCGTGATGGCCGCCGATGGCCAGCCGCATCGTATCGGAAAAATTCCAGTGCTCCGCCAGGGCCAGCCCGGCGTCGACATGATCGACGCCCAGCACGGTACGCTCGGCGTCCAGCAGATAACAATCGTGGGCGTCGCGGTAGGCCAGGGTTTCCGAGTACTGGTTCGGGAAGCAGGACACCAGCACCAGCCGGCCGATATCGTGCAACAGGCCGGCCGTGAAGGCGTAGTCCTGGTTGAAGCGCATTTGCCGCGCCAGCACCTTGGCGCAGGCGGCGGTGGCGATCGAGTGGCGCCAGAAGGCCTTGTGGTCGAAGCCGGGGCAATGGCCCTCGGCGAAGCAGCCGGTGACGGCCGCCGCCGTGATCAGGTTGCGCGTGGTCTGGAAGCCCAGGTAGGTGATCGCCTGCTGGATGGTGGTCACCTTGACCTGCAGGCCGTACAGCGAGGAGTTGGCCAGGCGCAGCGTCTTGGCCGTCAGCGCCTGGTCGTAGGACACCTTCTTGGCCAGCACGGAGATATCGACATCGTCCTGGTCGATGCTGTTGAGCAGCTCCATCACCACCGCCGGCAGCGAGGGCAGGTCGTCCAGCGTGCGGACGACGTCGTCGTAACTGAGGGTATTACTCATGCTCGGGGGTCTCCGGTAAGCCCAGGCGGAAGTCCGACACGAAGCGGCGCAGCAGCGAGGTGGCCCAGTCGCTGTCGCTGTCGGCGTCGTTTTTACGGAACAGGTGGGCGATGCGCGCCGCGTGGTGCTCCAGCGTCGCCTGCGCCATTTCCGGCGACACCTCGTCCTTCAGGATGGGCAGGATGGCGATGCCGTGGCGCGGCATCAGCGCCAGCATGGCTTCGGTCAGCAGCGTGCCCTGTGGCAGCAGCACATGGCCTTGCATGTCCAGCAGCACGTCCGACAGGACCATGCCCGGCCGCACCTCCGCCAGCGTCAGTTGATGATAATTGCCTGTCATGATGCCCTCCCGGTTTGCCACCTCGTCTACATTGCCCGATCTTACCATTGCGGGCAAGCAAAGTCTGCCGTGGCGGCGTGGCGGCGGGGGCCATAACTTGCCAAGTCGCATGTCATACCGTACATTGGGACGTTGCCGTCAATTCCATCACTGCACGGAGGTTGGTCGATGTTTGGTATTCAAGGCCGCTTGACGCTGCTTTTCGTGGTCATCGTGACCCTGGTGTTGGGCATTTCCGGCACTTATGCCCAGTACAGTCTCGGCCACGAGCTGGAAGTGAGCAGCCAGCGGCTGCGCCAGGGCGTGCTGACCCGCCTGCAAACCAGCCTGCCGTCGGCGCTGTGGGACCTGGACAAGGCCAAGGTCGACAACATCGTCGCCGCCGAGATGCTGCCGCCCGAGCTGGTCTCGATCCGCGTCTACGACACCTCGGTCGGCCTGTTCTCCGGTAAATTGCGCAATGAAAACGGCAGCGTCAGCTCGATCGAGAACGACGCCGCCGTCGGCGGTTCGCCGGTGGTGGCCGACCTGGCCTACCGCGATTCCGGCGCCGCCGGCGCCTCGCTCAAGCCGGTCATCGTCGGCCGCGTGGTGGTCAACTTCAGCCGCGCCCAGATCGACGCCACGCTGGCGGCCGAAGTGCGGCGCAAGGTCACCGAGGTGCTGCTGCTGGACCTGATCCTGGTGGCGGCGCTGGCGCTGTCGCTGCGCATCGTGTTCGATCCGCTCAAGCGCCTGCGCGACGGCCTGTTCGACCTGGCCACGCGCGGCAGCGACGAGGTGGAGGAGTTGCCCGACAGCCGGCACGACGAGCTCGGCGAGGTGATCCGCGGCTTCAACGCCATCCAGCGCAAGGTGAAATCGAACATCCAGCGCATCCGCGAGGCCGAGGACGAGGCCCGCAAATCGGCCCAGACCACCGCCAAGGCGCTCGACGACCTGCGCCGCACGCAGGAATCGCTGCTGCAGGCCGAGCGGCTGGCTTCGCTGGGCGGCCTGGTGGCCGGCGTCGCCCACGAGATCAACACCCCGGTCGGCATCGCGCTGACCAGCGCCTCGGTGCTGATGGAGGCCACCGAGAAGGTGCACCAGTCTGTCGCCAGCGGCAATATCAAGAAATCCGACATCATGCGCTACCTGGAGACGGCGGCCGAGAGCACGCGCCTGATCATGAACAACGCCTACCGCGCGGCCCACCTGATCCACAGTTTCAAGCAGATCGCGGTCGACCAGGTCAGCGAGGCGAGGCGCCGCTTCGAGCTGCGCGACTACATCAACGAGGTGGTGTCGAGCCTGCAGCCCAAGCTGAAGAAGACCCGCATCACCGTCAGCATCGCCTGCCCGCCGGACATCATGCTCGACAGCTATCCGGGCGCGCTGGCCCAGGTCATCACCAACCTGACGCTCAACTGCGTCGAGCACGCCTTCGATCCGGGCGACGAGGGCCGCATCACCATCGGCGTGGCGCAGACGGCCGACTGGATCGAGATGCAGGTGGTGGACGACGGCAAGGGCATCCCGCCGGACATGCTCGACAAGGTGTTCGACCCCTTCGTCACCACCCGCCGCGGCCAGGGCGGCACCGGCCTCGGACTCAATATCGTGTTCAACTTGATCGCCAAGCAGTTTGGCGGCACCATTACCGTTTCCAGCATCCTGGGGCAGGGCGCCAGCTTCGTGCTGCGCATGCCGTGCGTGACGCCGGTCGACGACCCGGCCGCGCTGCAAGCCGATGCCCGTCTCCATAATTGAAAGGCCAGCAATGCCCAAAATCAGCGGTGAATTCAACGTCAAGATGGTGCCCGAAACCATGTCGCCCGTGGCGGCCGAGAGCGGCATCGGCCGCATGTCGCTCGACAAGCACTACCACGGCGCGCTGGACGCCACGGGCGCCGGCGAGATGCTGGCCTATATGGATCGCGAACTGGGTTCCGGCGCCTACGTGGCGATGGAAAAAGTGCGGGGGACGCTGGAGGGGCGGCGCGGCAGTTTTTTGCTGCAGCACACCGGCACCATGGAGCGCGGCGCGGCCGGCCTGAAGGTGGCGGTGGTGGCCGATTCCGGCAGCGGCGAGCTGGTCGGCCTCAGCGGCGCCTTGCAGATCCGCATCGAGGGCGGCAAGCATTACTACGATTTCGACTACACGCTGGGCGACGCCGTTGCTTAGGCGTCCGGCGCCACGCTAGAATGCCGCCATGGACAAGGACACACTCAAAGGCTTGGTGATTTTAATCGGCGTGGCGCTGGCGCTGGCGATCTTTGCGGTATTGGGGACCGAGGACGGGGTGCAGAAACTTTCCTGCGTCGGCCGCGCCATCCTGCATGGCGTGGCGATCACCAACATCCATGGGGTGTGCGGCCTGTAGCGGCGGCGGGGCTTACTCGGTAAATTTGTCCGAGGCGTCGCCTTTGCGCGAGGACCAGCCCAGAATGACCAGTCCCAGCATCAGCATGACGAAGGCCTGCGGTTCCGGCACTTCGGCCACCGGGTCGATCGCGTGCTGGTTTTCCGGGCTGTTGCTGGCCAGCGCTTCCGGATCGCGATCCGAGGCGGTCTTCTCCGCAGGCACAGCGCTATCGATGCCGCACGGCGTGGTGCTGTGGGCGTCGCAATGGGCGAGTATGATTGCTGCGGTTGCAATTTTGCCGTTATCCGGGCTGGCGGTCTGCGCTTGCGCGGCTCCGGCCATCCCCAGGGTCAGCAATAATGTTGTTATAAAAGTCAACTTCTTCAAAGTTCTCTCCTGGCTATGCTGCACGAGCAGGACGTTAAGGCTATATTAAAACATAAACATTAAGCTAAGATTGGTCGTGGATCCAACCGTGCTCGACTATTTTACATTAAACCACAATTAATAACATATTGCCATCTGTATTTTTCTTTGGGCAATCAATTAGTGCGCCGCAACAACGGTTATTGCTGACTAGCCAGTGGCGTTCACACTTTCAACTTCACAAGCAATCATTCGATCGCATAGGGCCCGGACACAGATGATTTCGATATATGGCGGCAAATTGGGATGGACTTTCGCCGCGGCGGCGCTGGCCTTGCTGGCCGGTTGCGCCAGCGGCGGCAAGGGGGCCGTTGGCGCGACCACGGCGGCCGCACCGGCGCCGGCGGGGCCCAATCCGCAGGTGCTGCTGCTGGGCGAGGTGCACGACAACGCCGCCGGTCACAAGCTGCGCTACGAGCTGTTGCGCCAGCGGGTCGAGGCCGGCTGGCGCCCGGCCATCGTCATGGAACAGTTCGACCGAGAAAACCAGGACGTGCTGAGCAAGGCCCAGAAAGGCTGCCTGGACGCCCAGTGCGTGATCCATGTGGTCGGCGCCGGCCGCTGGAGCTGGCAGCTGTATTACCCGGTGATCCAGCTGGCGCTGACCTACCAGCTGCCGCTGATCGCCGGCAACCTGTCGCGCGCCGACGCCTCGCGCGTGGTGCGCGACGGCATCGCCGCCAGCTTCGACCCGCAAAGCGTGCGCGACTACCACCTCGACCAGCCGCTGCCGGCCGACGTACGCGGCGGACAGTACCAGGAAATCATCGCCGGCCACTGCAATATGCTGCCGGAGATGATGGTCGACGGCATGATCAACGCCCAGGTGTCGCGTGACATCTGGATGGCCAAGATCGTGCGCGACCAGCAGCCGCGCGACGTCGTGCTGATCGCCGGCAACGGCCACGTGCGCAAGGACATCGGCGTGGCGCGCTGGCTCAACGCACTGACGCCGGCACTGACGGTGCGCAGCGAAGGCTATGTCGAAGGCGCGGACGGCGCCGGCCGCTACGACGCGGTCTACAGCGTGGCGCCGCAGTCCCGTCCCGACCCCTGCGCCGAACTCAAAGCCAAAGCCAAATCCTGACGCCATGGAAAAAATCTACCTGCCCGGCGCGCCCGACCGCGCCACCGTCGACGCCCTGGCCGGCGCCACCCTGCTCGAATTCGGCGCCAACTGGTGCGGCCACTGCATGGCCGCGCAGGCGCCGCTGGCGCTAGCCTTCGCCGGCCACGAGGGCGTGCGCCATTACAAGGTCGAGGACGGCCCCGGCCGCGCGCTGGGCCGCTCCTACCGCGTCAAGCTGTGGCCGACGCTGATCTTCCTGCGCGACGGCCAGGAAGTGGCGCGTCTGGTGCGGCCGCTGCAGGCCGACCCGATCGGCGTTGCCTTTGCGCAAATCGATACCTAGAGAACAAGCTTATCTGCTTGGCAGCAGGCGAGGCGGGTGTGTATGATGGGCCGCACCATCCACCCGCAGGAGCGTCAAGCATGAGTCAGTCTCACCCCGGATCGCCCAAGGCCAATTCCCCGGCCACCGTGCTGTTTGCCAGCCTGATCGGCACCACGATTGAATTCTTCGATTTCTACATCTACGCCACTGCGGCCGTGCTGGTGTTCCCCAAACTGTTCTTCCCCGCCAGCGACCCTGCCGCCGCCACCTTGCAATCGCTGGCCACCTTCGCCATCGCCTTCTTCGCGCGCCCGGTCGGGTCGGCCGTGTTCGGCCACTTCGGCGACCGCATCGGCCGCAAGGCCACCCTGGTGGCGGCGCTGCTGACCATGGGTATCTCGACCGTGGTGATCGGCGCCTTGCCGACCTACGCCTCGATCGGCACGCTGGCGCCGGCGCTGCTGGCGCTGTGCCGCTTCGGCCAGGGCCTGGGCCTGGGCGGCGAGTGGGGCGGCGCGGTGCTGCTGGCCACCGAGAACGCGCCGCCGGGCAAACGCGCCTGGTACGGCATGTTCCCGCAGCTGGGCGCGCCGATCGGCTTCTTCCTGTCGGGCGGCATTTTCCTGCTGCTGAGCCAGACCCTGAGCGACGCCGAGTTCTTCAGCTACGGCTGGCGCATTCCCTTCCTGGCCAGTTCGCTGCTGGTGATCGTCGGCCTGTACATCCGCCTGAAGATCCATGAAACCCCGGACTTCCAGAAGGTGCTGGAGAAGAACGAGCGGGTCAAGGTGCCGGTCGTGACCGTGTGGCGCGACCACCGCCGCGTGCTGGTGCTGGGCACCCTGATCGCGTTGGCCACCTTCGTGCTGTTCTACCTGATGACGGTGTTCGCGCTGAGCTGGGGCACCAGCGCGCTCAAGTTCACCCGCAAGGACTTCCTGATCCAGCAGCTGTTCGCCGTGATCTTCTTCGGCCTGACCATCCCGGTCGCCGCGCTGTGGGCCGACCGCTACGGCCGCCGCATCACGCTGGTGTGGGTGTCGGCCGCGATCGCCGTGTTCGGGCTGGCGATGGCGCCGATGTTCGGTTCCGGCAACAGCATGCTGGTGACCGTGTTCCTGTCGCTGGGCCTGGGCCTGATGGGCATGACCTACGGCCCGCTGGGCACCATGTTGTCCGAGCTGTTCCCGGCCGAGGTGCGCTACACCGGCGCCTCGCTGACGTTCAACCTGGCCGGCATCCTGGGCGCCTCGCTGGCGCCGTACGCGGCCACCTGGCTGGCCACCAACTACGGCCTGCAATACGTCGGCTACTACCTGTCCACGGCGGCGGTGATCAGCCTGGTGGCGCTGCTGCTGGCCAAGGGCGGCACCGCCAAGACGCCATAATTGCATAAAATGTCATCATACAACGCCATCGCGGCCGCCGCTGAGCCGGACTGCCGCGATGGCGCAATCCCTTGAATATCCGCATCTTTCCGCTTGCCTATCGCGTTTTATAGTTGTACGATGACTTACGACTAGAGTGATCTCGTGGAGACCGAGAGATCATCACCAAAAACCAGAATAGAAGTGATGCCATGAACCTGAGCGAGCCTGTGAACGCGCAAGCGGTGGGGAAAACCGTCGGTAAATACCGCTGGACCATCTGTGCGCTGTTGTTTTTTGCCACCACCGTCAACTACCTGGACCGCCAGGTGCTGAGCTTGCTGGCGCCCGACCTGTCCAAGGAATTCGGCTGGAGCAACACCGACTACGCCAACATCGCCGCCGCCTTCCAGTTCGTGTACGCGATCTCGATGCTGTTCGCCGGCCGCGTGGTCGACAAGATCGGCACCAAGGCCGCCTATGTGCTGGCGATCACGATCTGGTCGCTGGGCGCGCTGCTGCACGCCTTCTCGGTGCCGATGGGGCAGGGCATGGGCGTGCTGCTGGGCGCCTTCGGCGTGGTCGCAGCGCCGTCCATCCTCGGCTTCATGATGTCGCGCGCGGTGCTGGCGGTCGGCGAGGCCGGCAACTTCCCGGCCGCGATCAAGGCCACCGCCGAATACTTCCCGAAGAAGGAACGCTCCTTCGCCACCGGCATCTTCAACTCCGGCGCCAACGTCGGCGCCATCCTGGCGCCGATCTGCGTGCCGCTGATCGCCGGCATCTGGGGCTGGCAGGCCGCCTTCATCATGATCGGCATGCTGGGCTTCATCTGGATGAGCGTGTGGATCACGCTGTACGAAAAGCCGGACCAGCAGCGGCGCCTGTCGGCGCAGGAGCTGGCCTACATCCGCAGCGACCAGCCGGCGGCGGTGGCGGCGCCGGCCGCGGCGAAGAAAGTCTCGTGGTTCCAGCTGCTGAAGTACCGCCAGACCTGGGCCTTCGCCTTCGGCAAGTTCATGACCGACGGCGTCTGGTGGTTCTTCCTGTTCTGGCTGCCCACCTACCTGTCGGCGCAGTACGGCATGAAGGGCGACGCCATCGTGGTGCCGCTGGCGGTGCTGTACAGCATGACGATGGTAGGCTCGATCGGCGGCGGCTGGTTCCCCAGCTACTTCATGGCGCGCGGCCACGCGCCGTATGACGGCCGCATGAAAGCGATGCTGGTGATCGCCTTCTTCCCGCTGGTGGTGCTGCTGGCGCAGCCGCTGGGCGCGATCAGCTTCTGGGTGCCGGTGCTGCTGATCGGCGTTGGCGCCTCGGCGCACCAGGCCTGGTCGGCGAATATCTTCACCACCGTGTCCGACATGTTCCCGCAAAAATCGGTGGCCTCGGTGATCGGCATCGGCGGCATGGCCGGCGGCATCGGCGGCGTGCTGCTGACCAAATTGGGCGGCTGGGTGTTCGACTACTACAAGTCGGTGAACGACATCCGCACCGGTTACATGATCATGTTCGCCATCTGCGCGCTGGCCTATCTGGTGGCGTGGTGCGTGATGAAGGTGCTGGTTCCGCGCCACAAGGAAATCACCGACCTGTGATCGGACGGCGGACCGATGCCGTCATGCTAAGATTGTCCTTTGGCGCTGCCGAAGCACCGGCTGCCACGCATCCCGACAATCAGAACATGAAAAAAAACGTAGCAACCATCCGGGACGTCGCCGCAGCGGCCGGCGTCTCGACCGCCACCGTATCGAAGTTCGTCAACGGCGCGCAGCGCTTCTCGCCGGCGGTGGAGGCCACCATCAAGGAAGTCATCGCCCGGCTGGGCTACCGCTCCAACCCGTTGGCGGCGTCGATGATCACCGGCCGCACCAAGAGCATCGGCCTGTCGGTGCTGGACGTGGCCAATCCGCACTTCACCAGCATCGTCAAGGGCGCCAACCGGGTCGCGCTGGCGCACGGCTACACACTGCTGCTGGTCGACACCGAGGAAAACCCGGACCGCGAACGGCCCTTGCTGGAAGCGCTGAGCCGCCGGGTGGACGGCATCATCATGTTCTCGCGCATGCTGGAATCGGAGATGGACTGGGTGATGGAGCTGGGCAAACCGCTGGTGTATTTCGGCCGCCTGTCGCGGCTGGAGATTCCGTGGGTGATCAGCGACGACCACCGCGGCGCCTACATGCTGGCGCGGCACCTGGTCTCGCTGGGGCACAAGCGCATCGGCTACCTGCGCTTTCCGCGCTCGCGGCGCGATGAGGAGCGCCTGGCCGGCATCCGCGCCTGCCTGGCCGCGCACGACTTGGAACTGACGGTGTACGAAGGCGGCGCGCCGACGGCGGCCGAAGGCGAGCGCGTATGCTCGTCCATCATGCTGGGCGCCGAGCACCCGGATGCGCTGATCTGCTACAACGATTTGATGGCGCTGGGCTTCATGAAAGCGGCGCAGACGCTGGGCTTCAAGCTGCCGGAGCAGCTGTCAGTGGCGGCCTTCGACAACATCGAATACGGCCAATACACCTCGCCGGCGCTGACCACGGTGGACCTGCAGAGTGAGCGCATGGGCGTGGCCGCGATGGAAAAGCTGATCGCCGCCATCGACGGCAAACCCGCCCCCGCCACCACGATGATCGAACCGCAGCTGATCCTGCGCGGCTCGACCATCAAGCGCTAAAAACCGGGGTCAAGTCTGACATTCGGACACGAGCTCTACTGTAGCCGTGGCTACAGCAGAGCTCGTGTCCGAATGTCAGACTTGACCCCGGGTGGATCTTAGAACAGCGTGCTGACGTCCGGACGGGTCGCCAGGGCCGCCTGGACCACGGCGGTGACGCGGGCGCGGTCGGCGCCTTGCAGCGGCTGGCGCGGACGGCGCACGAACTCGTTGCCGACGCCGGCCAGCGTTTCCACCAGCTTCAGGTTCTGCACCAGCTTGGTCGACACGTCCAGGTGCATCAGCGGCATGAACCACTGGTACAGCTTGAGCGCTTCATCCCAGCGCTTGGCTTTCATCAGCTTGTACAGCGCCACCGTCTCTTTCGGGAAGGCCACCACCAGGCCGGCCAGCAGGCCGTCCGCGCCCACTGCCAGGCCTTCGAACGACAGATCGTCCACGCCCATGAACAGCTGATAGCGGTTGCCGACGGCGTTGCGCAGGTCGGTGATGCGGCGCACGTTGTCGGTCGATTCCTTGATCGCGACGATCCATTCGCAATCGGCCAGTTCCTTGAAGTCTTCCGGCGTCAGGTCGACCTTGTAGGAGACCGGATTGTTGTAGACCATGATCGGCAGCTGCGCCGCCTTGGCGATTACGCGCAGGTTGTCCATCGCCTCGCGCGAGTCGGCCGCGTACAGCACCGACGGCATCACCATCAGGCCCTGCACGCCCATCTCATGCGCCTTCTCGGCGAAGCGGCAGGCGGTGGCGGTGCGCGTTTCGCTGACGTTGACCAGCACCGGCACGCGGCCGGCGGCGACGTTCAGCGCGGTCTTGGTGACGGCCAGCTTCTCGTCGAACGACAGCGTGCTGGCTTCACCCAGCGAGCCGCAGGTCAGCAGCGCGTGCACGCCGCTGTCGATCTGGAAGTTGAAGTGCTTTTCCATTTCCGCGTGGTCGAGATCCTCGTTCTCTTTGAACTTGGTGGTTACTGCGGGGAAGACCCCTTCCCATTTTGCTGCTGCCATGCTGTTCTCCTTGTGATGAATCGGTGGTTGTTATCGAATTATTTAATCGTTGATGATGCTGGCGATGCGGGCCGGTGAAATCGGCATCCGCACCGCGTCCGGCCGCCAGCCGTACAGCAGTTCGGTGGCGCCGCCGCAGATGCGCCCCTGGCACGGCCCCATGCCGCAGCGCGTTTGCAGCTTGGCGCTGCGCCAGCTGGTGTGCGTGCGCAGCTCGCTGTGGCAGACGTCTTCGCAACGGCAGACGATGGTGTCGTCGCCGGCCAGTTTCAGTAGTTCCGGCCGCAGCGCAAAGGCGCGCTCCAGCCTTGCTGCGAATTTTTTCCAGCGCGCGCGTTCGGCGTACAGCTGCCGCGCGGCGGTGGACTGGCGGGTGGCCGCCAGGCCGGCGATGCGGCCCTCGGCCAAGGCCAGGTCCACGCCGCCGACGCCCGTCCCCTCGCCGGCGCAGTAGACGCCGAACACGGAGGTCAACTGCTCGTCGTCAACCAGCACCGCCGTTTGCCGCTGGTTCGACGCGGTGACGCAGCCCAGCGCCTGCGCCAGTTCGACGTTGGGCAGCAGGCCGTAGCCGCAGGCCAGGTAGTCGCACTGCAGTGCCTCCAGCTCGCGCGCGCCGCCGCGTTGAACCAATATCGATTGCAGCGTGCCGTCGCCCAGCGCCGAGTGCACATGGCTGTTGCGCAGATACGGAATGCCGTTCAGTTGCGCGGCCAGTTGCAGCGCCTGCGTGATCTTGGACGGCGTCGCCAGCAGGCCGAAGCCGAAGCGCACCAATGCCGGCAAGGGCGCCTGCTCGATGATGGTGACGATCTCCGCACCCTTGGCGCGCAGCGTCGCGGCCACCGCCAGCAGCAGCGGGCCGCTGCCCGCCACCACCACGCGCTTGCCCTGCACCGGATAGCCGCCCTTGGCCAAGGCTTGCAAGCCGCCGGCGCCGGTCACGCCGGGCAGGGTCCAGCCGGGAAAGGGCAACAGCCGCTCGCGCGCACCGGTGGCCAGTATCAGTTTTTCGTAGTGCAGCGTGGCCGACGCCGACGGCGTCTGCACTTGCAGCTGCTGCGGCGCCGGCGCGTACAGCACGCGCGTCTGCGGCAGGTAGCTCAGGTTGGGGGCGGCGCGCAGGTCGCTCCACATTCTTTGCGCGCGCTGGTCCTGCTGTTGCTCCGGACCGCCGCGCCAGATCTGGCCGCCGGCCAGCGGGTTGTCGTCGACCAGGCCGACCTTCGCGCCTTGCGCCAGGGCCGCATGCGCGGCCGCCAGTCCGGCCGGTCCGGCGCCGATCACCAGTACGTCGTAGCGGGTCATGGCCGGGCCTCGCCGGTGGTGACGCGCATGCCGTCGGCGCACAGCGTCTGGCATGACAATTGGTGCATGCGGCCGTCGATGGTGACCCGGCATTCCTGGCACACGCCCATGCCGCACAAGGGCGCGCGCGCCGCGCCGCGCACCGAGCGCCGGGTGACGGCGCTGCCGGCCATGGCGATCGCCGCGGCCACGCTGACGTCTTGCGCCACCTGGATGTCGTGGCCGTTGATGTTGAGGACGACGTCAGTCATTGAAGCGTCCCGGTAAATAGGGGGCGGCGGGGATGCGCGTGCTGTCGCCGCTCATCTGTGCGGCCAGCAGCTGTGCCGTCGCCAGCGAGGTGGTGATGCCCAATCCTTCATGTCCGGTCGCCAGCCACAGTCCGCGCCGCGCGGCGTGGGGGCCGATCAGCGGCAGGCCGTCCGGCGTGGCGGCGCGCAGGCCGGTCCAGCAGCGCAGCACGTTCAGTTGCGCCAGGGCTGGCGTGAACGCGGCGGCATGGCGCAGCATGCGTTGCAGCATGGCCGGCTCCACCGCCAGGTCGATTGTGTCGAACTGGCGGGAGGAGCCGATCAGTACTTGTCCGGTAGGACGGGGCTGCAAATTGAACGCGACCGAGTCGCCGCTGGCGGCGTGGGCGCTTTTGATGTATCCCAGTTCCACCAGCTGATGGTGGACAAAGCCGGGATAGCGGTCGGTGATGGCGATATGTCCTTTTTTCGGCTGCACCGGCAGTTCCGGCAGCAGCGTGGCCGAACGCGAACCGGCGGCCAGCACCACGTGCTGCGCCTGGTGACGTGCGCCGTCGGCCAGCAGCACGCCGTTGTCTTCAATGACGGCAACGCTGGCGCGCAGCGTGGTGGCGCCGCGGCGGATCGCCCGGTCCAGCAGGATGCGCGCGCTCTTGGGCGGATAGACCAGGCCATCGCCGGGGACCAGCAGGCCGCCGGCCAGGCCGGTGCGCAATTGCGGCTCGCGTGCATACAGCGCGGAGGGCGCCAGCAGTTCGCAGGCGATGCCGTAGGCGGACAGCGTGTCGGCCTTGGTGCGCGCGGCATCCATTTCTTCTTCGTCCGCGGCGACCCAGATGGTGCCGCAGCGGCTGTACTCGTGGCGCTGCGGCAGGTCGCCCACCAGCGAATTCCACAGGGAGACCGAATACGCCGACAACGCCAGCTCGGCCGGGTTGTCGTCCATGACCACCAGGTGTCCCATGCCGGCCGCGGTGGCGCCGCTGCCGGGCATGTCCTGTTCGATCACCATCACCCGCAGGCCGCGCTGACTGAGCGCATCCGCACAGGCAGCACCGACGATGCCGGCGCCGATGACGATCACGTCGTTCTGGCTCACCGTATGCCCCATACGAAAGGATCGGTCGGATCGAGCAGCAACTGCGCCTGCGAGTTCACCCATGCGCGGCCGCGGATGCTGGGTATCAGCTGTTCGCCGCGATAGCGGTACGAGGCTTCGAACACGCTGCCGATCACGCTTTCCTGCTTCCACAGCGCGCCCTCGGCCAGCTTGCCGTCGGCCGCCAGGCAGGCCAGCTTGGCGCTGGTGCCGGTGCCGCAAGGCGAACGGTCGTAGGCCTTGCCGGGACAGAGCACGAAGCTCTGGCTGTCGGCGCCGGTGCGCGATGGCGCGAACAGTTCGATATGGTCGATCAGCGCGCCGTCTTCGCCGGTGACGCCGGCCTTTTCCAGCGCCGCGCCGACGGCTGCCGTGTAGGCGGTCAGCGCCTCGACGTTACCAACCCCCAGTTCCAATCCGTGACCGGAAACCAGGAAGAACCAATTGCCGCCCCATGCCACGTCGCCGGTGACCGGGCCGTGGCCCGGTACTTCGACTGTGACCTGGGTCTGGCTGCGATACGAGGCCACGTTGTCCACCGTGACGCTGCCGTCGGCGTGCAGCTCCGCCTCGACCACGCCGACCGGCGTATCGATGCGGTGGCGGCCGGCGCCGATGCGGCCCATGAAGGCCAGCGACGCGACCAGGCCGATGGTGCCGTGGCCGCACATGCCGAGGTAGCCGACATTGTTAAAGAAGATGACGCCTGCGGCACAATCGGCCTCGTAGGGCTGGCACAGCAGCGCGCCGACCAGCACATCCGAGCCGCGTGGTTCGCACACCACGGCGGAACGGAAGCGGTCGTGCTGGCGTTTCAGCAGGGCGAGCCGCTCGCTGAGCGGTCCTTGGCCCAGTTCCGGGCCGCCGTCGGTCACCAGGCGGGTCGGTTCGCCGCCGGTGTGGGAGTCGATGATGGAGATGGTTTTCATGCTCAAATCTTAAGCTTCCCGTGGCCCGCTGTCTTGCATCTCCTGCGCATGATCGATGACGAAATCTGCATAACGGCGATAAAACAGAAGACGCAGCCCGGCGCCGCTGGCACAATCGCCGTCATGCATAAAGAACTCCCTCACGACGACGCCCGGCGCGCCCTGGGCATGGACATCGCCGATCCCTTTTTTGCCGAAGCGCTGTTTGACGCGCTGCCGGACGTGGTCTTCTTCGTCAAGGACGTCGAATGCCGCTATGTGGTGGTCAATCAGACGCTGGTGCAGCGTTGCGGCCAGCGGCACAAGGCGGCGCTGATCGGCCGCACCCCGGCCGAGGTGTTCGCGCGGCCGTTCGGCCAGACTTACCTGGCGCAGGACATGGCGGTGCTGGCCGGCGGCAGCGATATCGAAGACCAGCTGGAACTGCATCTGTATCCCAACCGCGATCCCGGCTGGTGCCTGACGCGCAAGACCGCGCTGCGCGACGCCGACGGCCGCATCGTCGGCCTGACCGGCGTCTCGCGCGACCTGGCGATGGCGGATAAGAAGAACCCCGCCTACCGCAAGGTGGCGGCGGCGGTGAACCTGATCCACCAGGAGTACGGCCAGGCCTTGCCGCTGGCCGAACTGGCGCGCACGGCCAATATGTCGGTGGCGCAGATCGAGCGCTACTTCCTGCGCATCTTCCACCTGACGCCGCGCCAGATGATCATCCAGACCCGCGTCGACGCGGCCTCGCGCCTGCTGAAGGGCGCCGCCAGCGTGGCGGAAATCGCCCAGGCCTGCGGCTACGGCGACCATTCCGCCTTCACGCGCCAGTTCAAGGCCACCACCGGCATCACGCCGACCCAATACCGCCAGCTGGCGGTGGCGGGCAAGAACGGCTAGCCTGGTCACAGCGGCGGGCGGACGTCGGCCAGTTCGGCGCGGTTGCGTCCCATCTGCTTGGCGCGGTAGAGCGCGGCGTCGGCCTGCTTGAGCAGGTCGGCGGCGGCGCTGTCGGCATCGGGCACCGTTACCGCGACGCCGGCGCTGACCGTGACCACGCCGTGGGGCGACAAGGCGTGGGGCATGCGCAGCGCCGCCACCGTTTCGCACACCAGGGACGCCATCTTGTGCGCGTGTTCGGCATCGGTCGATTGCGAGATCACCGCGAATTCCTCGCCGCCGTAGCGGGCGACGAAATCACCGCTGCGCCGCATCTGGGCGGCCAGCGCCTGCGCCACCCTGCGCAGCACCTCGTCGCCGGCCTGGTGGCCGTAGTGGTCGTTGTATTGCTTGAACAGGTCCACGTCCAGCATCACCACCGCCAGCGGCTGGCTGCCGCGCCAGGCGCGGCTCCATTCGGCGGCCAGCATCTCGTCGAAGCGGCGCCGGTTGGCGATGCCGGTCAGGCCGTCGGTGGCGCTCATCGCGGCCAGCAGCTGGTTCGATTGTTCGAGCTCCCGTGTGCGTTCCTGCACCCGGCTTTCCAGTTCGCGCTCGCGCATGCGCAGTTCGTTGAGCATCACGGCGAAGCCGATGCCGACGATGCACAGGGTCAGGATGAACTCCTGGGCGTGCAGCGTCTCCAGGTACACCGGCACGTCGCCGAAGGGTTTGAAGTGGGCCGTCATCGTCATCGCCATGCCGAGCGAAATCAGGGCCACGCACAGCGTCGTCATGCGGATGCCGAAGCGGAAGGCGATCACCGCCACCGCCGGCAGCAGCAGGGTAGGCGTGACGGGGAAGCCGTCGATGGCGCCGCCCTGCGCGAACAGCACGGCCGTCGCCAGCATCAGCGTCAGCGCCAGGCCGGCGTCGTCCAGCCATGTGCGCTGCCGCTTCTGGCGCGGCGGATAGGTGAAGGCCAGCAGCATCGGCGTGTAGATCAGCAGCCCGAGGGCGTCGCCGAACCACCACAGGCGGGCCAGCGTCAGGTAGGGCGTGGTGTCGCCGCCGACCTGCTGCATCACCACCGCCGCCATCAGCGCGGCCGCCATCGTGCCGGCGATCGGCCCGGCCACCACGAAGCGCAGCAGGTCCTGCGTGCGTTGCAGGCGGAAGGTGGCGCCGCTGCGGCGCATCAGCAGGAAGGACAGCATCACCTCGAACAGGTTGATGACGCTGAGCAGGACCGCTTCATGCAGGGGAAAGGTGCCGAGATTGCCCAGGATGTCGGAGCCGAAGGTCAGCGCCGCCATCAGCGGCGCGCGCTGGCCGTTGAAGCGTACCAGCGCCGCCAGCAGCACCGCGTTCGGCAGCCAGACCACCACCACTTTTTCCGGCGTGACGGCGCAGAACAGCGTCAGTTTGACGCTGGCGAAATGGAGCAGGAACAGTAGTACGCAGAACAGCCAGCCAGGCCGTTCCCAGAACGTGGCACGTTTGATCATCAGCTGCCTTTGCGGAGGGAGGCAACCGGCGCGGCGGTCGGTTCACGCTAGATTGCCCCGCAACGGCAGCGCTGTCAATCCCCGCCGGATTGGGCCGCCAGCGCGCGTTCTTCGTCGTTGGCGTGGTGCCGGTCCCAGGCCTGCAGGCGCGGCGCCATCAGGTGGCGCCACAGCGGCGGCACCATCGCCACCAGCATGGTCGACAGGTAGCCGCCTATCATCATCGGCGCCTCCGGGTAGGGATGCAGGTCCTGGTACGGCAGGCCGGCGCGCGCGTGGTGGTGCGAGTGGCGCGTCAGGTTGAACATGGTCCAGGAGCTCAGGCGCTTGTTGGTGTTCCACGAGTGGCGCGGCTGCACCGGCCTGGCCGGATTGCGCACCAGCCCATAGTGCTCCATGTAGTTGACCACTTCCAGCATGGCCTTGCCCCACAGCGCGCAGGCGGCGAAGAACAGCGTCGCCGCGGCGCCGCCCCAATACCAGGCGGCGGCCAGCAGTAGTACGCTCATCAGGTGGCCGCGTATCACCAGGTTGTGCCGGCTGTACTGGCGATGGCCGCGCCGTTCCAGGCGCTTGCGCTCCAGCCTCCACGCGCTGATGTTGCCCTTGATGGTGGAGCAGACGATGTGCCAGTAGACGTTGCGTCCGCGCGGCGCGGTGGCCGGGTCCTCACGGGTGGAGACGTAGCGGTGATGGCCGTACACATGCTCGATGGCGAAGCCGGTGTCGAAGCTGAAGGCCAGCAGCCAGCGGCCGATCAGCAGCGATGCCGGTTCCTTCGTGCGGTGGACCAGTTCATGCGCGGTGATGGTGCCTATTGTCCCTATCATCAGCCCGGTCAGCACCACGGCGGCGCCCAGTTGCAGCGGCGTGGCGTAGCGGCCGGCGATGAAGCTGTCCAGCGCGGCGCCGACGATCAGCAACAGCAGCGGCAACGCCAGCCACAGTTGGCCGGTCAGGATGGCGTGGTGGCGCAGCGAGGGCGTGCTCAGATCGTCGCCGCCCAGCAGGTCGCCCAGCACGTAGAACAGCACCACGCCCAGCAGCGACGCCGCAGTCGTGTCGCCGCCCGCGTACAGCGCGGCGGCGGCCAGCAGGCCGACCACATGGAACAGGCAAAACTTCAGGTAGTGCAGGACGTTCATTGACGCGGTCTCCTTGTTGTTATTACGTCCATTGTAGGCAGCGTGGCGGCGTCCAGGGGAGGTGCCGGATTGACAGGCAGGGGTTATTTATTGACAATCGTTTCATCTTCATTGAGGCGCTCCCCATGCAGGCAAACGACCACACGCTGGCCAGCAGCTACCTGCGCCAGATCGCCGAGCAAATCGGCAGCATGGGCGGCGACGTCGGCGACTGGCTGGCGCGCAGCGGCCTGCGCGCGGACCAACTGGACGACGGCGAACTGGCCGTGTCCTTCCCGGTGTTCCGCCAGTTGGTGCTCGATTCGGTGGCGCTGACCGGCGAGCCGGCCATGGGCCTGCTGGTAGGCGACCGCCTGCGCGAGCACACCCACGGCATCCTCGGCTACGCCGCCATGAACAGCGCCACCTTGCGCCAGGCGCTGGAACTGCTGGAGCGCTTCTTCATGCTGCGCACGACGATGATCTCGATCGACTTTGAACAACTGGGCGACGAGTTCCGTGTGCGCCTGCATGAACGCATTCCGCTGGGCGATATCGCGCGGCCGGTGCTGGAGGCGGCGCTGCTGGCGTTCAAGAACGTATTGGACTTCATCGCGCGCGGCGCATATCAGTGCCGTGGCGTGGCCTTCCAATTCGCCGCGCCGTCCGACGCGCCGCTGGCGCGTGAGCTGTTCCGCTGCGAGGTTCAGTATGGCCAGGATTGGACCGGCATGGTGCTGCCGTCGGCCGCCATCGACGTGCCGTTGCGGGTGGGCGATCCGGCCACGTTCGGGCACGCGGTCCAGATCTGCCAGCGCGAGCTGGACAAGCTGGCGGCGCAGGTTTCCTTGAGCGCGCGGGTGCAGCGGCTGATGCTGGAGCAGCGCACCAGCTTCCCGTCGCTGCAGCTGACGGCGCGGCTGCTGTGCGTGACGCCGCGCACCTTGCACCGGCGCTTGCTGGAGGAGGGCAGCTCGTACAAGCAGATACTGGAGCAGGTGCGCCGCATGCTGGCGATGGAATACCTGCGCGCCGGGCAGCTGAGCGTGCAGGAGATCAGCTACGCGCTGGGCTACACCGACGTCGCCAATTTCCGCCGCGCGTTCAAGCGCTGGGAATCGGTGCCGCCGTCGGCGCGGCGCTGACGATTTGTGGCATTATTGGCATGCCTGACTTCACAACATCAACGGAGACCAGCATGGCGAATAAAGCGATCGTATTGACGACGGAGGCGCTGCGGCGCCGTTCCTTTCTGCGGCAAGCCGGCACGATAGGCGCCGCCGCCGCACTCGGCAACCCGGTGCTGGAGGCGCTGGCTGCGCAGCCGGGCCGCGTCACGCTGCCGTTCGAAAACGGCGAGCGCGAACTGGTCGCCTATCCGCAGAAGCGGCCGCTGATCCTGCTCACCGCCCGTCCGCCGCAACTGGAAACGCCGTTCAGCGTGTTCAACGAATCGGCGATCACGCCTAACGACGCCTTCTTCGTGCGCTACCACTGGAGCGGCATCCCGACTTCTATCGACCCGCAGACTTATCGCCTGCGCGTCGGCGGCAACGTCACTACGCCGCTGGAGCTGTCGCTGTCCGACCTGCGCCAGATGGCCGACGCAACCGAGTTGGTCGCCGTGGTCCAGTGCTCCGGCAACAGCCGTGGCCATTTCGAGCCGCGCGCCAATGGCGGCCAGCTGTCCAACGGCGCCATGGGCAACGCCCGCTGGACCGGCGTCCCGCTGCGCAAGGTGCTGGAAAAGGCGGGCGTGAAGGCCGGCTCGGTGCAGGTCGCGTTCAACGGCCTTGATACGCCGCCGCTCGGCGACGGTCCCGATTTCGTCAAGGCGCTCAATCTCGATCATGCACTGGATGGTGAAGTGATGCTGGCCTGGCAGATGAACGGCGCCGACCTGCCGATGTTGAACGGTTATCCGCTGCGCCTGATCGTGCCCGGCTACTACGGCACCTACTGGGTCAAGCACCTGTCCGACATCACCGTGACCGACAAGGTATTCGATGGCTTCTGGATGAGCACCGCCTATCGCATCCCGGACAACCAGTGCGCCTGCACCGAGCCAGGGAAAGGGCCGGCCAAGACCGTGCCGATCAACCGCATGAATGTGCGTTCCTTCGTCACCAGCCTGACCGAAGGCATGCACGTCAAGACTGGACAACAGACGGTGGTGCGCGGCATCGCCTTCGACGGTGGCTATGGCGTGAACGAAGTGGCCTTCTCCGCGGACGGCGGCAAGAACTGGCAGGCCGCGCAGCTGGGCAAGGACCTGGGAAAATACTCGTTCCGCGAATGGAGCGCGGCGTTCACGCCCAGGCAGAAGGGCGGCCTCGAACTGATGGTGCGGGCCGTGAATCGCATCGGCCAGGGCCAGCCCGCCAGCGCCTTGTGGAACCCGCCCGGCTACATGCGCAATGTGGTTGAATCGACGCGCATCGTCGCGGTTTAAGGAGTGCCCCATGATGATCCGTTCCCTGCTTGCCGCCGGCCTGATGATGGCTGCCCCCGCGTTCGCGCTCGACATCGACCTGCCGTCTGAAACCGCGCTGTTCAAACCCAGCACGCTGCCGGGATATACGCTGGTCCAGAACAATTGCATGATTTGCCACTCGGTGCATTACATCCAGTCGCAACCGCCGGCATCGCCCCGCGCTTATTGGGAAGCCACGGTGAAAAAAATGAAGAAGCCGTTCGGCGCCCAGTTTTCGGACGCCGATATTCCCGACATGGTCGATTACCTGGTCAAGACCTATGGCGCCGAACGTGTGGCTGCTGCCGGCATGCCGGCGAAAAAGGATAGCGGGAAATAGGCATTGCGGGGCGCTGCGGCGCCCGCGCCGAAAGCAAAAAGGGCGATAACTCATCGAGTTGTCGCCCTTCGAAATTCTTGGTGGTGATGGGGGAATCGCACCGATTGTCGTCAACCGTACTTTTCCAGCCAGAGACAAAGAGCTCCTGCAGTGGCGTGAAAAGCGGGCCGTAAGGCCATGATAGCTAGGCTGCTTCCAGCAGCCGGAGTTCGACGTGCAGGCCCGCTTTGGCAGCCATATTCACCAGCGCATCGATCCCGAACAGATTGATTTTGCCGCGCATCAGATCGGACACGCGAGGCTGAGTGATGCCCAAGACCTTGGCGGCCTCGCCTTGGTTCAGTCCGGATTTGGCGATGTAGCTTTTCAGCTGCGCCATCAGTTGAGAACGAACCCTCATATTCTCGGCCTCTTCTGGCGTGTCTTCAATGGCGTCCCAGACGCTTGCAAAACGATTAGCGGTCATTTTCCCAACTCCCTCTTCAAATCACGGTAGCGTTTCTCGGCCAAATCAACATCTGGCTTACTGGTTTGCCCGGTTTTCTTTTGAAAGCAGTGCAGCACGTAGATGGCGTCGTCGAACTTTGCTACATAAATCACTCGGAATGCCCCAGCTTCATCCCGAATGCGTATTTCCTTGGCGCCAGGTCCGATGGTGGTTGCCATGGGCTTCCAGTCGTCTGGATCCCGCCCGTTCTGCACGAGGTCAATCTGGTGGCCAGCTTCACGCTTGGCGGCGATTGGGTAGGCGCGCAAATCATCAAGGGAACTGCCACGAAACTCTACTGGCTTGGGGGCAAGTTTTGTCGAATCCGTCATGTCACGAATATACAAGATTTTGTATGTGCTTGCAAATACTCGGCTGTGACGATTCCTAACATTGGGAACTTCTTCGGACTAATATGGAGAAATTGGCCGAGAGTTGTCATAAGCGTCACCGGCGAATTCCTATGCAACACGATGCGAGTAGAGCTGAAATGAAAAAGCCTGAGGCAGGTAACCCTTTCAATGTTAACTCTGAGTGCATAAGATGAATGGCCACCAAAATGAGGGCGCACGCACAACCGTGCAAATCACCGAGGAATTCCTGCGCTCCGGCGCCAGCGTGCGCGGCGGCTGGACCCGTGAACAGCTCGGCCTGCTCGGCGTTGGCTGGCCCTCCCCCAAGGGATGGAAGCGTGCCATTCTCGGTCAGACAATCGATGCCGTGCATGCGCAGAAATTCACATGGAGCAGTTCGGTCGCCAGCGCGTGCGGGGTGGGCAGTACTGTACGCTTGACCAGGCTGAAGTCGACGCCGCGCTAGTGCGCCAAGGGCAGTGGGAAGGTGTCGAGCGCGCTGCCCTGAGCCGCCGCAGTTATGAGCTGCAGGACAGTTGGCATGCAGCACTCGACAACGTACTGCGGCTTGCCCTGCGGTTCTATGAATCGACGTCCGCCAGCCCGCGCGATGAATTGTTTTCGGCCATGTACGGACTGACGCGATACCGATTTTGGCACAGCGATTTCGACGCCGCTCTGGATAGCGCATTCTGGGACGAAAAGGGTATCTTGCCGGTCCTGCTTAGCTTCCGCGATAATCGGCCGATGGCTTCCCAATGCGAGGACGCCTTCTGCGTGTTGGGCGGTGCGATGACGCGTAGTCGCAGGAACGGCCCACCGTTCCATCACCTGTTTCTGTTTGGCTGGACCGCGTTTGTGCCGTCAGCTACTGCCGCGCAAACGGCAAAGATCGAACAGTGGCTGCATGCGCTGCCTGCTGAGCGCGACCGCCGTTACGATGAATTCACCGCCATTTTACTGCCGCAAATGCGCTACCTGTTGCGGAGATGACGGCGATCAGGTGGATGTAGTAACCGACAATGGCTTCATGCCACTGGCTGGTTGGCTGGCCGGCACGTCACCGCACCGTTTCAGTTTCAGTTTCATCATGAGGGAGTCACGCCCCAAAGTGAGCTAGTTTTCTAACTGGTGATGAAGCAGATTCACGCGAGAATTTACCTGCCATGTGTAGCACCCTTGTGCAACACCCCGCGAGTAGAGCGGACATGAAAAAGCCGCTGAACCTTTCGGATCAACGGCTTATAGAATTCTTGGTGGTGATAGGTGGACTTGAACCACCGACCCCAGCATTATGAATGCTGTGCTCTAACCAACTGAGCTATATCACCTGCAACGCCCAGCATTATGGGGCTTGGCGCCTTCGCTGTCAACGACCGTCCCGAAATTTTTTTAAAATTTGAATCGCGTCGCCAAAAGATGGTCAAATTGGTATGCTGTTTTGAGCACTTTTTTAACGGAGACGTTATGGCGACCAATATCTTTGTGAACCTCCCCGTGCGCGACCTGGCCGCCTCGGTCAAGTTCTTCACTCATCTGGGCTACTCCTTCAACCAGCAATACACCGACGACGGCGCCACCTGCATGATCGTGGCGGAAAATATCTTCGTCATGCTGCTGGTCGAGGAGCGCTTCAAGAGCTTTACGCCGAAACCGATCTGCGACGCCCGCACGTCGACCGAGGTGCTGGTCTGTCTGCAGGTGGAGTCACGCGAGCAGGTCACGTCCATGGTCAACCAGGCCATCGAAGCCGGCGGCAGCGCGTACAAGGAACCGCAGGACCACGGCTTCATGTACGGACACGGCTACCAGGACCTCGACGGCCATTTGTGG
Organism: Duganella violaceipulchra; assembly: GCF_019166075.1. Lineage (NCBI taxonomy): Bacteria > Pseudomonadati > Pseudomonadota > Betaproteobacteria > Burkholderiales > Oxalobacteraceae > Duganella > Duganella violaceipulchra. The sequence continues at coordinate 532,220 of NZ_JAHTGR010000002.1, forward strand.
GAAATCATTTATATGGATACGGCGCCGCCGCAATCCTGAAGCCGCTTAGCCCAGCTTCCCGGCGATCCGCGCCAGCATCGCGCTGGCCGGATCGGCGCCCAGGCAGTCGAGCACCACGCGCTCCGGCATGGAGCGCAGCCATGTCAGCTGGCGCTTGGCCAACTGGCGCGTGGCGATGATGCCGGTCTCGCGCATCGTCTTGTAGTCGATGGTGCCGTCCAAGTATTCCCATGCCTGGCGGTAGCCCACGCAGCGCATTGACGGCAGGCCGGGATGCAGGTCGCCGCGCCGGCGCAGCACTTCCACTTCGGTGATCAGATTACCGTCCGGGCCTTCTTCCAGCATGATGTCGAAGCGGCGCGCGATGCGCTCGTGCAGCACGGCGCGGTCCGACGGCTCCAGCGCGAACGACAGCAGGTCAAACGGCAGTTCGGTCTTTTCCTTCAACGCCAGCAGTTCCGACATCGGCTTGCCGCTCAGGGCGCAGATCTCCAGCGCGCGCTGGATGCGCTGCGCGTCGGCCGGCGCCAGGCGGGCGGCGGTTTCGGGATCGAGCACTGCCAGCTTAGCGTGCATGGCCGGCCAGCCGATGCGGGCCGCTTGCTCTTCCAGTTCGGCGCGCAGCGCGGGATCGGCGCCGGGCAGGTCGTCGAGGCCGTCGGCCAGCCCTTTGAAGTACAGCATGGTGCCGCCCACCAGCAAGGGCAGCTTGCCGCGCGCGACGATCTCGCCGACCAGCCGCAGCGTATCGTTGCGGAACTGCGCCACCGAATACGAATCGAGCGGATCGATGATGTCGATCAGGTGATGCGGCGCGGCGGCGCGTTCTTCGCGCGTGGGCTTGGCGGTGCCGATGTCCATGCCGCGATACACCAGCGCGGAATCGACCGAGATGATCTCCGACGGAATGCGCTGCGCGATCGCCAGCGCGGACGCCGTCTTGCCCGACGCCGTAGGCCCCATGATGGCGACCGCCAGCGGTTTTGAAGCGTGAGTGCTCATCTTATTGACCGCGCAGGAACAGCTTGTCGAGCGCGCCGATTTCCACCTGCACCCAGGTCGGGCGGCCGTGATTGCACTGGTCGGCGCGTTCGGTCATTTCCATCTGGCGCAGCAGGGCGTTCATCTCCTGCGTCGACAGGATGCGGTTGGCGCGCACCGCCGTGTGGCAGGCCAGTGTGCCCAGCAGCTCGTTCTGGCGCTCGATCAGCACCCGCGAGCCGCCGAATTCGCGCACGTCGCGCAGTACATCGCGCGCCAGCGTCTGGGCGTCGGCGTTCTTCAGCAGCACCGGCACCGAGCGCACCGCCAGCGTGGTCGGCGACAGCGTGGCGATGTCGAAGCCCAATGCCTGCAAGGTCTCCTGGTGTTCGGAGGCGGTGGCCACTTCGACCGTGTCGGCATAGAAGGTGACGGGGATGAGCAGCGGCTGCACCTGCATCTCTTCGCCGGCGACGCGGCTATCGAGCGCGGTTTTCAGTTGTTCGTACAGGATGCGCTCATGCGCGGCGTGCATGTCGACCAGCACCATGCCCTTGTTGTTCTGCGCCAGGATGTAGATGCCGTGCAGCTGCGCCAGCGCGAAGCCGAGCGGGAATTCCTCCTGCGCCATCGCCGCCGGGGAGACGCTGAACGGGCTGGCCTGCGGCAGCGCCATGTCCGATTCGGCGCGGTAGCCGGTGACGGGGCCGGAGCCGCCGAACAGGGCGCCGTATTTTTCCGTGCTCTGGGAGACGCCGCCTTCGCTGCCGCCGAAGCGGGGCGCGCCGAAGCCTGCGCCGCCGTCGCGCGAACCAAATGGCGATGGCGAGAACGTCGGCGAGTAGTCCGGCGCCAGCAATGGTCCGAACGAAGTCTGTTCGCCGCGCCAGGTCGAGCTGCCCAGGCTTTCGGCCGCCGGCAGCGGCGACGGCACGCTGCCGTGCGCGGTGGCCGAGGTCTGCGCCAGCGCGCGCTGCACCGCATGGAACACAAACTGGTGCACCGCGCGGCTGTCGCGGAAGCGCACTTCGATCTTCGACGGATGGACGTTGACATCCACCAGCGCGGGATCGAGGTCGAGCGCCAGCACGTAGGAAGGGAAACGGTCGCCGTGCAGCACGTCCTGGTAGGCCGCCTTGACGGCGTGTACCAGCACCTTGTCGCGCACGAAGCGGCCGTTCACGTAGAAGAATTGGCCGTCGGCGCGCGCCTTGGAGGCGGTCGGCAGGCCGGCGTAGCCGTGCAGGCGCAGCGGGCCGGCGCTTTCGTCGATCGGCAGGCGCGCCTCGGCGAAGCCGTCGCCGAGGATGTGGGCGCTGCGCTTGGCCATCTCGCTGACGTTCCAGTGGTCGATGGTGCGGCCGTTGTGGCTGAGCGAGAACGACACGTCCGGCCGCGCCAGCGCGATGCGGCGCACGACTTCGGCGCAGTGGCCGAATTCGGTCTGCTCGGATTTGAGGAACTTGCGGCGCGCCGGCGTGTTGAAGTACAGGTCCTGCACGTCGACCGTGGTGCCCTGGGCGCCGGAGGATGGCGCCACCGCGCCGTTGTGCGAGCCGACGATTTCCCACGCGTGGGCGGCGTCGGCGGTGCGCGAGGTCAGCGTGACGGCGGCCACCGAGGCGATCGAGGCCAGCGCCTCGCCGCGGAAGCCCAGCGTGCCGACGTTTTCAAGGTCGTCCAGCGAGGCGATCTTGGAGGTGGCGTGGCGCGCCAGCGCGAGCGGCATCTGCTCGGGCGGGATGCCGCGGCCGTTGTCGGTGATGGCGATGCGTTTGACGCCGCCTTCCTCCAGCCGCACGGTGATCTGGGTGGAGCCGGCGTCGAGGGCGTTTTCCAGCAGCTCCTTGACCACGGCGGACGGCCGTTCGACCACCTCGCCGGCGGCGATCTGCGAAATCAGCTGGTCGGGCAGGGCCTGGATGGGGCGGATGGGGAGAAGAGGGCGTGGGGAAGTGTCGGGCGCGTTCATCCTGAGATTATAACTGCTCACGGCACCCGATTACCCCGCAGGCCAGGGGTCTGACCCGTTCGGGTCAGACCCCACGCTTGAGGGTTCAGTCCTTGGGATGCTCGCGCACGGGAATCGGCGCATTGCACAGTTCAACGTAATGCGGCGTGAATTTGTTCCACGGGCCGCCACGGTTGCGCGCCGCGTCGACCACGTCCTTGTAGATAGCCGCCTCGCTGCGCATCACTTCCAGGTGGCTGCGCTCCGCCTCCGGCACGTCCGCCTCCAGCCGCACCGATTTGATCGGCATGCGGGCCTCGCTGGCGCCGTAGAAGCCCATCGCCTCGCCGCCGCGCGGCAGTCCGGCCAGCAGCGGCATACCCGACACCACCCGGCCCACCAGCGTGATATTGCGGTCCAGGTGGCGCGGCGCGTTGCCGGTGACGGCATACAGCTCGGCGCCGCTGCCGCTGTCGGTGTCGTTGTCGCGGCCCACGCCGACCATGCCGTAACAATGCGCCAGCCAGGTGGTCTTGGCCTTGGGATCGCGCCCGACCGGGAAGCCGTTGGAATGGCCGATCTGCGGCGCGTAGCCGTCGGCGTCCTGCTGGCGCACGAAGTGCTTGTCGTTCGCCATCGGCACCGTGAACTCGCCGGGCACCTTGGCCTTGGCCGATCCCAGCGACTTGGGCTTGGTCTCGGCGTTCGGGTCGCCCCATTGCGCCACATAGTTATCCTGCGAGCGCAGCATGGCCAGGCCATCGAAATAGCCTTCCCTGACCAGCGTCTTGATGTTGGCGGCGCCCTGCGGCGCGAAATCCGGCGCCAGCTCGATCACCACGCGGCCGGTGGGCAGCTCCATGTACAAGGTGTTGTTGGGGTCCAGCGGACGCCAGTCGGACGGCTTGGACAGCTTGACGACGTCGCCGGCGCTGGGCCGGACCGGCAGGTCGGCGGCGTGCGCCAAAGAGGCCAGGCTGATCGCCAGGATGGAGAGGGGAAGGGCGCGGAACGGGTGGGTCAGGGACATCCATTATCTCCTTGGTTGGTCGCGCCTGCTTGTTGCGGACGCTCGGGGGATTGTAAACTGGATATCACCGGTCTGGAAACTTCCGCGACCGGGGCAAGGGTGGTGTATGATTCCGGCGCAGACTTTATGGGAAGAATATGGATTTTATGCAATTTTTTGACATGATCCTTCATGTCGACAAGACACTGGAAGTGCTGATTCAGCAATACGGAACCTTGGTCTATGCCGTGCTGTTCGCGATTATCTTTTGCGAAACCGGGCTGGTGGTGCTGTTCTTCTTCCCGGGCGACACGCTGCTGTTCATCGCCGGCGCCCTGTGCGCATTGGGCGAAATGAATTTGTTCCTGTTGATGCTGCTGTTGATTACCGCGGCCGTCAGCGGCAATACGCTAAATTACTGGATCGGCGAGGCCATCGGGCAGCGCGTGTTCACCCACGATTACCGCTGGCTCAACAAGGAAGCGCTGCGCCGCACCCACGAATTCTTTGAAAAACACGGCGGCAAGACCATCGTAATGGCACGTTTCGTGCCGGTGGTGCGCACCTTCGCCCCGTTCGTGGCCGGCGTGTCGGACATGACCCATGCTCGCTTCCAGATGTACAACATCACCGGCGCCGTGCTGTGGGTGGCGCTGCTGACCACGGCCGGCTACTTCTTCGGCAACATCGCCATCGTGCGCGAGCACCTGACCGAGATCGTGCTGTTCGGCGTCGGCATTGCCGTGGTGCCGATGGCGCTGGGCGGCATGTGGAAGCTGTCGCGCCGCATGCTGGGCCGCTGAGCGTGCCGTTCTGTAAATAAAGTCCTCCAGAAAGGCCCGGCCCGCTCAAGTTTTGCCCAAATGCATCCGTATACCAGTATGTAATTCTTTTCTTCCTGGATACAAATGCGACCTCTCCTCACCCTGATTGCCTGCTGCTGCGTCCTCGCGACCGCTAGCGCTGCAAACGATCCGCTGATTTCGCCTTCGACGAAATCGGCGGTGGGTGGCGCTGCCGGGTCGATCGCGTCCATCCGTCCCAGCAGTCCAGCTTCTTCCAGCGCTTCCGCCACCGGAGCGTCTTCCGTCACCTCTTCGCTGACCCGCAAGATGTCCGAGCGCGAGCGCGAGGCCGAGGCGGAATCCGACCTGTCGGCCAAGATCGCGGCGCGCCTGGCCATCATGCGCGCCAATCAGCAGGCCCGCGCCGCCGCTGCGGCCAAGGCCAGGAAGGTCGCCGCCGCCGCGCCGGTCGTGCCCAAGGTGTACAGCAACCACTGGTCGTACGAGGGCGAGAACGGCCCTGCCAACTGGGGCAGGATCAATCCCGAGTGGGCCAAGTGCGGCACCGGCAACCGCCAGTCGCCGATCGACATCCGCGACGGCATGAAGGTCGAACTGGAACAGATCACCTTCGACTACCATCCCTCTTCGTTCAACGTGACCGACAACGGCCATACGGTGCAGGTCATGCTCGGCAGCGGCAATTTCATCACGGTGAACAACCGCATGTATGAGCTGATCCAGTTCCACTTCCACCGGCCGTCGGAAGAGCGCATCAACGGCAAGGGTTACGAGATGGTGATGCACCTGGTGCACAAGGACGGCGAGGGCAAGCTGGCCGTGCTGGCGCTGCTGCTGGAGCGCGGCAAGCCGCAGCCGGTGATCCAGACAGTGTGGAACAACCTGCCGCTGGAGAAGCTGGAAACGCTGGCGCCATCGACCGTGCTCGATCCGATGGACCTGCTGCCGGCGCGCCGCGACTACTTCACGTTCATGGGATCGCTGACCACGCCGCCGTGTTCCGAGGGCGTGTTGTGGCTGGTGATGAAGGAGCCGGTGCAAGCCTCGCCGGCGCAGATGGCGCTGTTCAGCCGCCTCTATCCATTGAATGCGCGGCCTATCCAGCCGGGTTCCGGCCGCATCATCAAAGAGTCGAACTAAAGACCTGAATTAATCCGCGGTGATGCGGTGGTTGCCGGTCCACGTGGCGCCGGCGGCCAGCTGCTGCTGGTCGATGCGCGCCGGTTCGATGCAGACGAAGCGCAGGTACTCGTCGTCGGCCAGGTCCACCAGCGCCCTGGCGTCGTCCTGGCCCGGATTCCACACCACCCAGTTATCGTAGCCTTGCTGCTCCAGGCGCAGCGTGGCGTTGGCCGTGTTCAGCGTCAGCGTCGGCGTGGACTGGTACAGGCGGTCCAGCTTCTCGGTGAAGTGCAGCGCAGGATGCTCCTGCGTCAGCGTTTCCTGGTGATGGTCGGTGCAGCGCATGTGCTGCAAGCCGCTGATGCTGGTCGCGGCCAGCTGGCCGACGTCGTAGTAGGTGTGCAGCGCGACGCCGAACGGGAAGTCCTGCGCGCCGCTGTTATGCACGGTGAAGCGCGCGTCGAGCGACTCGCCGTGCAGCGTGAAGCGCAGCGTCAGTTCGAAGGCGTGCGGCCAGGCTTGCGCGTGTTCCGGCGCCAGGTCGTTCTGATTCAGGCTGAATTCGAGGAAGGACTGGCCGCCGTCGCCGCCGCTGCCGGTCAGGCGCCAGGTGCTGACGCGGGCGAAGCCGTGGCGCAGGCCGGGGCCGCGCACATTAAACTGCGGGAAGATCACCGGCACGCCGCCACGTATGGCCTTGCTGCCGTCGAGCGGCGTCTGCGCGCTGACGAACAGGCGCTCCTTGCCGTCGCCGGTTTTCCATGACAGCAGGTGGGCGCCGAACAGCGACACCGTCGCCTGGCTGCCGTCGGCCGCCGTGATTTGTACTGCCGGCAGTGCGCCGTATTCCGTGTTGATTATGACAGCCATGTCTCGTCCGTTTTAATTAAGTCAGCCGGTTCTTTGCCAGCGGTGGGTTCTTCGCGAAATAGCGCCGTATGCCCTTGACGATGGCATCGGCCAATTGGTTCTGGTAGCCGTCGTCGAGCAGCTTGGCTTCTTCTTCCGGGTTGGAGATGAAGGCGGTCTCGATCAGGATCGACGGTATGTCCGGCGCCTTCAGCACCGCGAAGCCGGCCTGCTCGACCGAGCCTTTGTGCAGGCGGTTGATGCCGCCGATCTCGCCCAGCACCGACTTGCCCAGCCGCAGCGAATCGTTGATCTGCGCCGTGGTCGACAGGTCCAGCAGCACGCTGGCCAGCTGGCGGTCCTGGGTCTTGACGTTGACGCCGCCGATGGTGTCGGCCAGGTTTTCCTTGTCGGCCAGCCAGCGCGCCGCCGACGAACTGGCGCCTTTTTCCGACAGCACGAACACTGACGAGCCGCGCGCGGTCGGCTGCACGAAGGCGTCCGCGTGGATCGAGACGAACAGGTCGGCCTGCACCTTGCGGGCCTTGTCGACGCGGGTGCCGAGCGGCACGAAGTAGTCGCCGTCGCGCGTGAGCATCACGCGCATATTGGGGAACTCCTCGATCTTGTCCTTCAGGCGCTTGGCGATGGCCAGCACGATGTCCTTCTCGCGGCTGCCGTTCTTGCCCGACGCGCCGGGGTCTTCGCCGCCGTGGCCGGGGTCCAGCACCACGGTCAGCATGCGTATCAGCTTGCCGTTCTTCTCGGCGGTCTTCAGTTCATTCTTCAGTTCCGCGCGCGGCTCGGCCTTGGTGTTGGGCTTGAGCGCTTCCAGTTGCGCCTGCGGCGCGTTGGCGAGGGCCTCGGCTTCGGCGGTTTTTAGCGGAGGCATGTCGCCCTTGGGCGCGCTGCCGGTGGCGGCCGCGCCGGACGGCGGCAGTTTGCCGTCGCTCGACCAGTCGCCTTTTTCGATCATCGCGGCGATCGGGTCGACCGGCTTGACCGGATACAGGTCGAAGATCAGGCGGTGCTTGTAGTTGCCGGCCGGGGCCAGCGTGAACACCTGCGGCGTGACTTCTTCCTTCAGGTCGAACACCAGGCGCACCACGTTGGGCCGGTTCTGGCCCACGCGCACCTGCTTGATGTACGGGTCGTTGGACTGGATCTTGGCAACCAGGCTTTTGAGCGTGGGATTGAGCTCCAGGCCTTCGATGTCGACCACCATGCGTTCCGGGTCTTTGACGATGAAGTGCGTGGCCTTGAGCGCGGCGTCGTTTTCCAGCGTGACGCGGGTGTAGTCCTCGGCCGGCCAGACCCGCACCGCCAGGATCTGCGCGGCGTAGGCGCGGATCGGCGCCACCACGGAAAGCAGCAGCGTGGCGCCGGCCTTGAGGACGGTGCGGCGTGAAACAGGCGGGTTTTTTAAGCCCTTGTTCACATGTTCGGGGCGAATTTGAGGCGTTGAAGGCATGAGTTACCCAGTGCGGTGGACGCCTGCAATTCTACATCACGGCCGTTGCCGGCCACAGTCAGAAACAGGTTGATATCGGCGGCAGGCAGCACGCGGTCGGCCTTTTCGGGCCATTCGACGATGCAGATGTTGTCGCCGTTGAAGTCTTCCCGGAAGCCGGCGTCGAGGAATTCCTCCGGGCTGCCCATGCGGTACAGGTCGAAATGGATCACGCTGACCTTGCGGCCGCCGAGTTGTATCGCATACGGTTCGGACAGGGTGTAGGTCGGGCTCTTGACCGTGCCCACATGGCCGGCGGCGTGCAGCAGGGAGCGGGTGAGGGCGGTCTTGCCGGCCCCCAGGTCGCCGTGCAGGTAGATCACCAGGCCGGGCGCCAAGGCGCGCGCCAGGGCCGTGCCCAGGGCGGCGGTGCCGGCTTCGTCATGGAGATGGGCTTGGAAGTGCTGCATCAATTAGAATGTCGTGTTGGTTGGATCGCCAGCCATTGTAACCGCCACCTGCTACCGATGTCCCTGCCTGTCACCAATTTAGCCGAACTTGCCCTCAGCATCAAGCGCTGGGGTGTAGAGCTGGGCTTCGCCGAAATCCGCATCACCGACATCGACCTCAGCCATGCCGAGGCCGGCCTGCAGGCGTGGCTGGACGCCGGCATGCACGGCGAAATGGACTACATGGCCACCCACGGCATGATGCGCGCCCGTCCGGCAGAGCTGGTGCCGGGCACGGTGCGGGTGATCAGCGCCCGCATGAACTATCTGCCGAGGGACACGGAAACGGGTGGCGACAACGATTGGCGCGCGCGCGAGGAGGCCCGCCTGGCCGATCCCGGCGCCGCTGTGATCTCGGTCTATGCGCGCGGCCGGGACTACCACAAGGTGCTGCGCGCGCGCCTGCAGCAGCTGGCCGACAAGGTCAAGACGGAGATCGGTGAGTTCGGCTACCGCGTCTTCACCGACTCGGCGCCGGTGATGGAACTGCCGCTGGCGGAGAAGGCCGGCCTGGGATGGCGCGGCAAGCACACCTTGCTGCTGTCGCGTACCGCCGGCTCGATGTTCTTCATGGGCGAGTTCCTGGTCGACCTGCCGCTGCCGGTGGACCAGCCGACCGGCAGCCATTGCGGCCAGTGCTCGGCGTGCATCGACATCTGCCCGACCCAGGCCATCCTCGGGCCGGGCAAGCTCGATGCGCGGCGCTGCGTGTCCTACCTGACGATTGAACTGAAAAGCGCAATCCCTTTGGAGATGCGGCCGTTGATCGGCAACCGCGTCTACGGCTGCGACGACTGCCAGACCGCCTGCCCGTGGAACAAGTTCGCGCAGCGCGCGGTGCTGCCGGACTTCGACGAGCGCCATGGCCTGGGCAGCGCCTCGATGGTCGAATTGTTCGCCTGGAGCGAGGAAGAATTCAACCGCAAGTTGGAAGGCAGCCCGATACGCCGCATCGGCCACGAACGCTGGCTGCGCAATATCGCGGTCGGCCTGGGCAACGCGGCGGCGGCCGGCGCCAGGGGCGACGCGGCCATCGTGGCGGCGCTGACGGCGCGTCGCGAGCACCCGTCGGAACTGGTGCGCGAGCACGTCGAATGGGCGCTGGCCTGCCACGCTTGAACTGCGCTACACTCGGGAGTTTCTCTTACAAGGCCCACGTCCATGCACACTTCAACCAGATTCATTGCGCTGCTTGCCGGCGCATCCTTCACGTTGGCCGCGCATGGCGCCAGCTTCGACGACTGGGCCGACAAGGTCGCCAACGCCAAGCTGCGCAACGACCCTGAGCAGGCCACGCAGAAGCAGTACTTCAGCGGCAAGGAGCAGGATCGCCTGGACCGCAAGCTGACGCCGAACTCCATCGTCTACCGCGCCGGCGAAGTGGCCGCCGCCAAGACCGCGCTGGCGCAGCTGGCCAGGATCGACCAGCAGACGCTGACGCCGCAGCAGCGCGCCAGCGCCGCCAGCATCGCCTGGAATTTGCGGGGCACCGTGGATGCCTGGCCTTACGTGGACTACAACTTCGTGTTCAACCAGTTCGGCGGCCTGCATGTGCAGCTGGTGAACTTCCTGACGCAGGCGCACCCGATCCGCAACCAGCGCGACGTGGAAAACTACCTGGTGCGCCTGAAGGCGGTGGCCGGCAAGATGGACACCGGCATCGTGCAGGCGCGCGGCGCGGCCGGTCACGGCATTCTGATGCCGACCTTTTTGACGCAGTCATCGATCGGGCAGCTGGACCGCTTCCTCGACGGCGCGCCGGAGAACAACGTTTTCGTCGCCACGCTGAAGCAGCGCATGAGCGGCTTGAAGGACGTATCGCCGGAACAGCAGGCGAAGTTTGCGGCGGCGGCTGAAGCCATCGTCAAGCAATCGATTATTCCGGTGTTCCAACGGGCCCGCGCGATGCTGCAAGACCAGCTGCCGCGCACCACCAACGACGCCGGCCTGTGGCGCCTGCCGAATGGCGACAAGGCTTACGCGCTGCTGCTCAAGCAGATGACCTCCACCGACTACACGCCGGAGCAGATCCACAATATCGGCTTGCAGGAAGTGGCGCGCATCGAGAAGGAGATGGATGGTCTGCTGGCGTCGCTGGGCTACACTGACGGCGGCATCAAGGAGCGCATGGCCAAGCTGGAAAAGGACTCGCAGCCGAAGGACGCCGATCCGCGTCCGGCGCTGCTGGCGCGCTACGACGGCGTGCTGCGCGACGCCGAGGCGCGCGCGAAAGAACTGTTCGACGTCACGCCGAAAGCGCCGGTGGTGGTCAAGCGCGAGCCGCCGTTCACCGAGAAGACGGCGGCGGCCCACTACACGGGTCCGGCCAAGGACGGCACGCGGCCGGGCATATTCTGGGCGCCGATGCCGGGGCCTGATTTTCGCATCGTCGGCATGCGCACGCTGGTGTATCACGAGGGCGTGCCGGGCCACCACTTCCAGGTCGCGCTGCAGCAGGAGAACGACAAGCTGCCGCGCTACCGGCGCGACCGCGTGTTCGCGGTCGGCTCGGCGTATGGCGAGGGCTGGGCGTTGTACGCGGAGCAGCTGGCGGCGGAGAACAACTGGTACGACGGCGACGTGGTCGGCCATCTGGGTCAGCTGGACGCTGAATTGTTCCGCGCGCGCCGGCTGGTGGTGGACACCGGCCTGCACGCGATGAAGTGGACGCGCCAGCAGGGCATCGACTACGGCATCCCTGCGGCGGAGGTGGAACGCTACGTCGCCATGCCGGGCCAGGCCTGCGCCTACAAGATCGGCATGATGCGCATCCTCGACCTGCGCGCCAAGGCGCAGAAGGCGCTGGGCGAAAAATTCTCGATCAAGGCCTTCCACAACGTGGTGCTGGAGACCGGCAACGTGCCGCTGCCGGTGCTGGAGCAGGTGGTGGACGAGTGGATCGCCGCGCAATAAAACACGGGGGTCAAGTCTGACATTCGGACACGAACTCTGCTGTAGCGCGGCACTACTGAAGAGCTCGTGTCCGAATGTCAGACTTGACCCCGGTTTTATTTTAGCAATCCCGCCAGCTCGACCGCGGTCTTGACCTGCATTTTGTCGAAGATGTGGGCGCGGTGGACTTCGACGGTGCGCATGCTGATGCCCAACTGGTCGGCCACCACCTTGTTCATCTTCCCCGCCAGGATCAGTTCCAGCACCTCGCGCTCGCGCGCCGACAGCGTGGCCAGGCGCGCATGCACCGCCGCCATCGCGCCGGCCTGGCGCGAGTTGGTCATGGCCTCCTGCACCCGGTCCATCAGCTGGTTGTCGTTGAAGGGCTTCTCGAAGAAGTCGAAGGCGCCGCGCTTGAGCGCGTCGACCGCCATCGGCACGTCGCCATGGCCGGTCAGGAAAATCACCGGCATGCGCTGCGTCAGGCCGCGCGCGGACATCTGGTCGAACGCGGCCACGCCGTTCATGTCCGGCATGCGCACGTCGAGCAGCACGCAGTCACCGTCGGCGTCGAACTGGCCGGCCTCGGTGTGCGCCAGCAGCTGCGGCGCCGATTCATACGCGCGCGACGCAATGCCGCGCGAGGTGGCCAGCCAGGTCAGGGAGTCGCGTACGACCGCTTCATCATCGACGATATGCAGCATGCTTCAAGTCTCCTGTTCTGCCGCCGCCAGCACCGCCGGCAGCGTGAAGGTAAATATGGTTCCGCCCTGCGGGTTGGCGCTGTGGGTCAGCGCGCCGCCGTGGAATTCTATCGCGGTGCGGCAGATGTTGAGCCCCATGCCCATGCCTTCCGCCTTGGTCGAGAAGAACGGCGAGAACAAACGCTGCGCCACCTCCTCCGGTATGCCGTGCCCCTGGTCGATCACCGCCACGCTGACCTGCGCATTGGCCGCATCATACGCGGCCACCACGTTGAGCATGCGCCGCTGCGGCGGAATGTGGGCCATCGCCTCGATGGCGTTGCGGGTCAGGTTGAGCAGCACCTGTTCGATCATCACGCGGTCGGCGCGCACCGGCGGCAGGTCGGCGGGGATGCTGGCGCTGAAGGCGACGTAGGCCTGGCGCGCCTGCAGTTCGATCAGCGTGCGGATGCCGTCGAGCAGCGAGGCGATGCCGATCTCCTGCCGCTGCGGCTCGCTCTTCTTGACGAATTCGTGCACGCTGCGGATGATCTGGCCGGCCCGCTGCGCCTGCGCGCTGGCCTGTTCCAGCGCCGGCTTGAGCATGCCGCAATCGACCGGCGCGCCGCTGCTGTCGGCGCGCGCCAGCACATTGAGCGCGCCGGTGGTGTAGCTGGAGATGGCGGCCAGCGGCTGGTTCAGTTCATGCGCCAGCATCGAGGAGATCTCGCCCATGGTCGCCAGGCGCGCGCTCGCCTGCAGCTTCTCGTGCTGCTGGCGGTTCAGTTCCTCGATGCGCTTGCGGTCCGAAATGTCGAGGATGGAGCCCATCCAGCCGGTCTGCTTGCCATCCTTGTCGACCAGCGGCGCCTCGAAGATCAGCACCGGCACGCGTTCGCCGTCGGGACGCTGGAAGATGGTTTCGAACTGCGGCGTGACCTTGCCCGCCAGGACCGAGGCGAAGCGGGTCTGGTACTCGGCCATCGCTTCCGGGGCCCAGTAGGGCATGGGCGGCAGCATGCCGACGATTTCCTCGGCCGGATAGCCGACGATCTGGCAGAAGGCCGGGTTGACGTAGGTGATGCGGCCTTCGAGGTCGCGCGCACGCAGGCCGGTGACCAGCGAATTCTCCATCGCGGTGCGGAACGACATCTGCTGGCGCAGCGCGCCTTCCGCCGCCAGCCGGCGCGAGATGTGGCCCCACAAGGCCACCAGGCTCCATAACAAGCCCAGCGACAGCACGATCACCGAGCCGACCAGCAGGTTGGGCAGCAGCCGCGGCTCGCTCTTGACGCTGTCCGTCACCAGCGTGATGGTGGCGCCGGGCAGGTCCAGCGCGCGCTTGTGGGTGTAGACGCCGTGGCCGGGACCTGCGGCGGCGCGGCGCGCCAGCACCTTGTCGTCGCGGTCGATCAGCGAGACCTGGTTGTCCTGGGCGAACCACCACGGCACCATTTCCTCCAGCAGCGCGCTGGTTTGGTAGGTGGCCACCAGGTCGCCGATGTAGTCGTCGCCGCGAAACAGCGGCACGTGATAGTCCATCAGCACCGCGGCGGGAGCGGCCGACAGGTTGGGTGTTTGTGCTTCCGGCTGGGTGTACAGCGCATGGCGGGTCTTGCGGGCCAGCTCCATGGTGGCCTTGGAAGCTTCCGACAGTTCCACCGGCGCCGCCTGCGGATCGCTGCTGGCAGCCAGGGCGCCGTCCGGCCGCAGCCAGATCACGCGCAGCAGTTCGTGGCCGTTCTTCAGCAGGCGCGCCAGGCGTTCGTGCGTCTGGCCCGGCGGCAGGCGGCCGGCGCTGATCTCGACACCCAATCCGCGCAGGCTTTCCTCGTCGCGCGCCAGCTGGAAGCGGATGGTTTGCTCGACCCACAGTGTGTCGGCGATCAGCTGTTCCTGGCGCTCGTTGCTCTCCATCTGGCGCGCCTGCCACGGTAGCCAGATCAGGATCGCCAGGAAGAACAGCACCAGCACGATGGGCAGCAGCCAGCGCAGCGAAGAGCTGTAGTGGGCGCGGCGCGGCGGGATGTTGGCTGGCGTGGCGGTCATGGACACTCAGGTTAAAGCCTTGGAGTGGCGGCACCATTGTGGTTATCCACAGTTGCGCCCCTTGTCACTATTGGTAAAAATCGGTCAAACTAGAACAATACTGCATTTTAAATCCCTTCTGGAGACTCCATGAAATTGAAATCCGTTCTACTGGCCCTGAGCGTCGCTCTGAGCTTCAATGCCTACGCGCAGGCGCCTATCGTCATCAAATTCAGCCACGTGGTCGCCACCGATACGCCGAAAGGCCAGGCCGCCGAGCGTTTCAAGCAGTTGGCCGAGAAGGCCACCAATGGCCGCGTCAAGGTCGAAGTCTATCCAAACAGCCAGCTGTACAAGGACAAGGAAGAACTGGAAGCGCTGCAGCTGGGCGCCGTGCAGATGCTGGCGCCGTCGCTGGCCAAGTTCGGCCCGCTGGGCGTGAAGGAATTCGAAGCGTTCGACCTGCCGTACATCTTCCCGTCGAAGACCGCGCTGTACAACGTCACCGAAGGCGAAATCGGCAAGAGCCTGATGAAGAAGCTGGAACCGAAGGGCATCATCGGCCTGGCGTTCTGGGACAATGGCTTCAAGGTCATGTCGGCCAACAGGCCGCTGCATAACGTGGCCGACTTCAAGGGCCTGAAGATGCGCATCCAGTCGTCCAAGGTGCTGGACGCGCAGATGCGTGCGCTGGGCGCCAACCCGCAGGTGCTGGCCTTCTCCGAGGTGTATCAGGCGCTGCAAACCGGCGTGGTCGACGGCACCGAGAATCCGCCATCGAATATGTACACCCAGAAGATGCACGAAGTGCAGAAGTATGTGACGGTGTCCAACCACGGTTACCTGGGCTATGCGGTGATCGTCAACAAGAAGTTCTGGGACGGTTTGCCGGCCGATATCCGCAGCGCGCTGGACAAGGCGATGAAGGATGCCACCACGTTTGAAAAAGCCATCGCCCAGCGCGACAACGACCTGGCGCTGGAAGCGATCAAGAAAGCCGGCAAGACCGAGATCTACACGCCTAGCGTGAAAGAGCAGGCAGACTGGCGCAAGGCGCTGCTGCCGGTGCAGAAGGATATGGAAGGCCGTATCGGCAAGGACCTGATCTCGGCGATCAACAAGGAAGCGGCTAAATAATTTAGCTCGTTTCAAATGAAAAAAAGCCCCGTGTGCGCTATGCGACGCTCAAGATCGTCGCAAGGCCACACGGGGCTTTTTTTTAGTTACATCAGGCCCATCGCCTTCGGCAGCCACAGCGACAGTCCCGGCCAGTAGGTGACGATCACCAGGAACACCAGCATGGTGAGCAGCCACGGCATCACGGCCACGGTCAGCTCGGAGATGCTCATCTTCGAGATGCCGCTGGCCACGTACAGGTTCAGGCCGACCGGCGGGTGGCACAGGCCCACTTCCATGTTGGCGTCGATCATGATGCCGAAGTGGACGGCGTCGATGCCCAGGCGGATCGCGGCAGGGTGCAGGATGGGCGCCATCACCAGGATGATGGACGACGGCTCCATCACGTTACCGGCCAGCAGCAGCAGTATGTTGGTGAAGAACAGGAAGCCGGCCTGGCCCAGGTCCTTGGCCAAAATCCAGTCCGCCATCGCCTGCGGGATGTTCTCGTGCGCCATCAGGAAGGAGAACAGCACGGCGTTGGTGATGATGTACAGCAGCATCGCGCTCAGGCTGGCCGACTTCTTCAGCACTTCCGGCGTTTTCTTCAGCGGCATGTCCTTGTAGACGAACACCGAAATGATGAAGGAGTACACCGCGCTCATCGCCGCCGCCTCGGTCGGCGTGAAGATGCCCTTGGTGATGCCGCCGATGATGATCACCACCAGCATCAGGCCCCACACGCTGTCCTTGAAGGCCTTGCCGCGCTCGCCCCAGGTGGCTTTGCGCATGCGCGGATAGCCGTTCTTCTTGGCCAGCACCCAGGTGGTGGTGCACAGCATCACCGTCAGCAGGATGCCGGGGAACAGGCCGGCCAGGAACAGCGCGCCGATCGAGGTGTTGGTGGAAATGGCGTAGATCACTTTCGGGATCGACGGCAGCATCAGGATGCCCAGCGAGCCGGCGGTGATGATGACGCCGGCGCCGAAGCGTTTCGGATAACCCTGCTTGACCATGGCCGGCAGGATGATCGAGCCGATCGCCACCACCGTCGCCACCGACGAGCCGCACACCAGCGCGAACATGGCGCAGGCGATGATGCCGGCCAGCGCCAGGCCGCCGTGCCAGTGGCCGATCAGGCTGGTGGCGAACTTGATCATGCGCTTGGCCACGCCGCCGTGGGTCAGGAAGTTACCGGCCAGGATGAACAGCGGAATGGCCATGATCTCGAACTTTTCGATGCCGCTGAACAGCTTGAGCGCCACCGCCTCGACCGGCACGTGGGTCAGCAGGTACATGAACATCAGCACCGTCAGGCCGAGCGCGATCGAGACCGGGATGCCGGTCAACATCAGCGCCAGCAGCAGCGCGAACACGATGCCGACCTTGCCGCCGATGACGCACACCGACAGCAGGATGGCGGCGATGCCGATCAGCCACGCGGCCGCGCGCTGCTTGGACATCACATTGACTGAAGTGAGTGCTGCGCCGCTCATTTGGCACCTCCGTGGGCTGGGGTTGGGTGGGCGACGGCGAACATGTCGTCGTCCTCGGCGTCGTCCAGGCCATCGACCTGCGTCTCGTCCTGGTGCGGCATCTCGCCGGTGCGCCAGTAGACCAGCGACACCTGGATGAAGCGGAAGCACATCAGGTAGGAGCCCATCGGCACCACCGAGTAGATGAACCAGGTCGGCCATTCGAGGTCGGGCGTGGTCGGGCCTTCGGTCAGCGCGCTGATATCCAGGCCGAGCTTGTTGAACAGGGCGTAGTGCAGGCCGTTATCCCACACGAAGGACAGGCCCAGGGTGCCGATGATGCCGGTGAACAGCATGCCGCAAGCCAGCGCGACGTAGGTGGCGCGGCGGCGCCAGGCGTCCGGCAGGCGGCTGACCAGCACGTCGACGCCGACGTGGACGCCCATGCGCACGCCGTAGGCCGCGCCGAACTTGGCCATCCACACGAACATGATGATGGCCAGCTCCTGCGCCCACTCGAAGTGCAGCGACAGCAGGTAGTCCTGGACGCCGGGAATGGGCAGGCCGGTGCCGTAGCGGTGCACCACGGACAGGAAAATGATCAGGGTGGCGCCTGCCATCAGGAAGGTGATGATCCACTCCTCCAGATGATCCAGTAGTTTTGCGAGCATGATTGGTCTCAAGGTTTTGTTGATGTCGGGAAATCCGCCATTTTCGCCTAAATTATAATTTTGTTGGGAGGAAAGCAATGAGGGGTACTACTAGGTCTTTTGGCAATTTCAAGCCCAATACCACAACTTTCTTGATATGCGTCAGATTTGTTTCATGTTTAAAGCAAGGGTGTCATCGGGCCGAAAAAAAAGGAGAAAAAGCGAAATAGATACGTTATGATTGCGTCGCTCTCAGGGATAACTGCATATCAATATGCGACCCGGTAGCAAGAGCCCAGAATTGTAGGTGGGGAGTGTGTAGAGAAACGGTACTGAATACCGGCAAAAGATCGAGGAGACCACGTTTTACAGAATGTCGTTGTTATAGTCGCTGAAGGCCGCCACAAGCGCGCTACGGGGACAGGCAAACGACCGGGAACGTGAAGCAGGATTTGGAAACGCACCGCGAGGTGCGTTTTTTTTTGCCTGCCGCCTTAGGCCCGGATTTACAATGCAACCGTGTGGTTTTTTTAATGTAGTTCGAATGCAACAAAATGGTGCATTTCGACAACATCAGGCGGATTTTTTGGTGCATGGAGTGTGATGAAAATACAACAGCAGCATGAATTGTTTTCCGCCGTACTGGATTTGCCGCTTGGAAAACTGGGCGTGCGCACGGCAAGTGGTCTGATAACGGAACTGTGTTACCTGCCGCCCCATTTTGATGCAAAAGCGCCACAGGACGCCATCGCCGAGCAGGCGGCCGCGCAGCTGGAGCGGTATTGCCGGGACGCCGACTTCGCCTTCGACCTGCCGCTCAAGCGCGCCGGCACCGAGTTCCAGCACAAGGTCTGGGACGCGATCCGTTCGATTCCGCGCGGCAGCGTGCGCACCTACGGCGAGCTGGCCCGGCACATCGGTTCGGCGCCGCGCGCGGTGGGCCAGGCTTGCGGCGCCAACTGGTTCCCGGTGGTGATCCCTTGCCACCGTGTCACCTCGGCCAGCGGCCTGGGCGGCTTCGCCAACAGCGACGACCCCAATGGCTACCTGCTGGGCATCAAGCGCTGGCTGCTGGCCCATGAAGGAGCTAGCGAATACGCATGGCAACAGACAACACTGCTCTGATCGACGAGTTCTGCGACAGCCTGTGGCTGGAGGACGGCCTGTCGAAGAACACCCTGGAAGCCTACCGGCGCGACATGCGCCTGTTCGCCACCTGGCTGGAGAAGAAGCGGCCGCAGGTGGCGGGGCTGGCGGCGGTGGCCGCGCACGACATCGAAGGCTATATCGCCGCCCGCCACCAGGACAGCGGCAAGGCCACCTCGTCCAATCGGCGATTGTCGGTGTTGCGGCGTTTTTACCAGATGCTGCTGCGCCAGCGCCGCATCGCCGACGACCCGACGCTGAAACTGGTATCGGCCAAGCAGCCGGCCCGCTTCGTCCACACCTTGAGCGAAATTCAAGTGGAGGCCCTGCTGGCGGCGCCCGACGTCGCCACGCCGCTGGGCCTGCGCGAGCGCACCATGCTGGAACTGATGTACGCCAGCGGCCTGCGGGTGTCCGAGCTGGTCACATTGAAACTGCTGGAGCTGAGCCTGAACGACGGCGTGCTGCGCGTCACCGGCAAGGGCGCCAAGACGCGGCTGGTGCCGTTCGGACAGCAGGCGCGGGTGTGGATCGAGCGCTACGTCAAGGAGGCGCGCGGCATCATCCTCAACGGCCAGGTCGACGACGCGCTGTTCGTCACCGCGCGCGGCGGGCCGATGACGCGGCAGATGTTCTGGGTCTTGATAAAAAAACATGCGTTAAAAGCCGGCATCAGCGCGCCGCTGTCGCCGCACACCTTGCGCCACGCCTTCGCCACCCACCTGCTGAACCACGGCGCCGACCTGCGGGTGGTACAGTTACTGCTGGGCCATTCGGACATTTCGACGACGCAAATCTACACCCACGTCGCCCGCGAACGCCTGAAGCATCTGCATGCGCAACATCATCCTCGCGGCTGAAAAACTTGCGCCGGCCGTAAGTGCGTCATAATGTGGGCAGGTAATCGAACCGTATAAAGAAGAGGTGGCAAATGGCAAAGACAAATTTCGCGTATGAAAAGCGCCAGCGTGAGTTGGAAAAGAAGAAAAAAGCGGATGAAAAAGCCCGGCGCAAGGCCGAGCTGAAGCAGAACCCCGGCCTGGCCCAGGAAGGCGAGCTGGAGGAGATGGACGGCGACGATGCCGCCGAAGGCGACGCCGCAGCGGCGGAGTAGGGACGAAAAAAAAACCAAAACCACGGGGGTCAAGTCTGACATTCGGACACGGCCTCTGCCGTAACGGCCGTTACGGCAGAGGCCGTGTCCGAATGTCAGACTTGACCCCCGTGACCCCCGTGGTTTTTCAGGCCACTTCGTTGCGGCTCTTGACGTCGTGCAGCGGCTCGATGGCGTCCTGCAGCGCGGCCTCTTCGTCGTGGGCCTTGCCTTTGAAGAAGCGGGCGCAACGCTTGCCCAGGCTGTCGAGGTAGGTGTAGGCCACCGGCACCACCACCAGCGTCAGCAGGGTCGAGGTGATCACGCCGCCGATCACCGCGCGGCCCATCGGCGCCTGCGTTTCGCCGCCGTCGCCCATGCCGATCGCCATCGGCAGCATGCCGAACACCATCGCCAAGGTGGTCATCACGATCGGACGCAACCGCACCTGGCCGGCCGACATGATCGCTTCGCGCTGGCCCATGCCGCCTTGCTGCGCATGGTTGGTGAAGTCCACCAGCAGGATCGCGTTCTTGGTCACCAGGCCCATCAGCATGATGAAGCCGATCACCGAGAAGATGTTCAAGGTGCTGCCGGTGATGAGCAGCGCCACCAGCACACCGATCAGCGACAGCGGCAAGGACATCATGATCGCCACCGGCTGCAGGAAGCTGCCGAACTGCGAAGCCAGCACCAGGTAGATGAAGATCACCGCGATGCCCAGCGCGATCATGGCCGACGACATGCTCTCTTCCATGTCCTGCGCATTGCCGCCGACGTCGAAGCGCACGCCGGCCGGCAGGTCGATTTCCTTCATGGCCTTCTTGACGTCGCTGTCGACGTCGCCGCCCGGACGGCCTTCGACGCCGGCATACACCGCCACCCGGCGCTGCAGCGCCTGGCGCTTCAGCACCTGCGGGCTGAACGACGGCACGAAGTCCACCACCTGCCGCAGCGGCACCATCAGCGGGCGGCCGTCCGGCCCCAGCTTGCTCGAGGCCAGCGACAGGTCGGCCAGGTCGGCCACTTTCTGCCGGCCGGATTTCGGCAGCTGCACGTTGACGTCGTAGTTCTGGCCATCGTCGGCCAGGAAGTGGCTGGTGGTGTCGCCCGCCACGAACGGCCGCAGCGCGCTGCCGATCTGCTGCACCGACAGGCCCAGGTCGCTGGCCAGCTCGTTGTTGATCTTGACCGTGGTCGACGGGTTGGCGCCTTCCTGGCTGTACTCCAGGTCGGCGATGCCCTTGATCTTGCGCATCTTGTCCATCAGGTGGTGGGCCACCGCGTCCAGCTTGCCTTCGTCGGTGCCGAGGATGGCGATGAAGATCGGCTTCCAGCCCACCGACATGGTGATGCCGGCGATCTTGCTCAGGCGCGCGCGCACCACGCCTTCCAGCTCCTTCTGCGAGCGCCGCTTATAGGTCTTGCGGTCCTGCAGCTTCATGTCGATCTGGGCGTTGTTGCGGCCCTCCTGGGTGCCGACCACCGCGATCACGCTGGCGATCTCGGGGAAGGCCTTGAGCGCCTCCTCGACCTGGCGCACCTTGTTGTCGGTGTACTCCAGGCTGGAGCCGACCGGGGTCTTCAGGTGCAGGTTGATCCAGCCGTTGTCCTGGTCGGGGAACATCTCGCCGCCTATCATCGGCACCAGCATCAGGCTGGCGACGAACAGGGTCGCGGCGAAGGCCAGGGTCAGCTTGCGCCAGCGCAGCGCCAGGCCCAGCACCTTGCCGTACACCACGTGCAGGCGCTCGATGCCGCCTTCCACCCAGTGCATGAAGCGGCCCAGCCACGGCAGGTATTTGAAGCGGTCCTTGACCGGGTCCGGCCACACCGACGACAGCATCGGATCGAGCGTGAAGCTGACGAACAGCGACACCAGCACGGCCACCGCGACGGTGATGCCGAACTGCAGGAAGAAGCGGCCGATGATGCCCTGCATGAAGGCCACCGGGATGAACACGGCGACGATGGCGAAGGTGGTGGCCATCACGGCCAGGCCGATTTCATTGGTGCCGTCTTCGGCCGCGCGGCGGTGGTTCTTGCCCATGCCCAGGTGGCGCACGATGTTCTCGCGCACCACGATGGCGTCGTCGATCAGCAGGCCGATACACAGGGACAGCGCCATCAGGGTCAGGAAGTTCAGCGTGAAGCCGAAGAACTTCATCGCGATGAAGCTGGCCATCACCGAGATCGGCAGCGTCAGGCCGGTAATGATGGTCGAGCGCCACGAGTGCAGGAAGAAGAACACGATGATCATGGTCAGCACCGCGCCTTCGATGATGGTTTCCTTCACGTTGTCGAGCTGGCTTTGCACCTTCAGCGATTCATCGTTGAGCACGGTCAGCGTGATGTCGGCCGGCAGCGTCTTCTGCAGATCGGCGGCGACCTTCTGGATGCGCCGGCCCACCTCGACCACATTGGCGTCCTGCACCTTGGTGATGTCGATGGTGATGGCGCGCTTGCCGTTCAGGCGCGACACCGACAGCTCTTCCTGCGCGCCGTCGATCACGGTGGCGACCTGCTCCAGGTAGACCGGGCCGTTGGCGCGGCGCGCCACGATGATCTTGTTGAAGTCGCGCGCGTCCTTCATCTTGCCCTCGACCCGCACCAGTTGCTCGTTGCCGGCAAAGCTGATCGAGCCGGCCGGCAGGTTGGTGTTGGTGGCCTGGATGGCGTTGATCACTTCATCGACGCCGATCGCCTGCGCGTTGAGGTCGTTGGGCCGCAGGCTGACCAGGATCTGGCGCGAGGCGGTACCGTTCAGGCGCACCTGGCCGACCCCGGCCACGCCCTGGAAGCGCTTGCCGATCAGCTGGTCGGCCATGGTCGACAGGTCGCGCAGCGAGTGGTCGGTGGCGGTGATGCCGATCTGCGCGATCGGGCGGCTGTTCTCGCCCTCGAAGCGGACGATGAACGGGTCCTTGGCTTCCTTCGGGAAGCGCGGGCGCACCTGCGCCACCTTGTCGCGCAAGTCCTGCATCGCCTTGTCCATATTGGTGGACAGCTCGAAATCGATGTACAGGCCGGCGCGGCCTTCCCACGAGTTGGCGCGCAACGTCTTGATGCCGCTGACGGTGTTGACCACGTCCTCCAGCGGACGGGTGATGTCGTTCTCCACCGCCTCCGGCGAGGCGCCCGGATAATTGACCTCGATCAGCGCGCCCGGAATGTCGACGTTGGGCATGGACTCCAGGCCCAGTTCCCGATAGGAGAACAGGCCCAGCACGACCAGCGCCACCATCACCATGGTGGCGAAGACGGGGTTCTGGATACTGGTTTTAGTGATCCACATGATTTAGCCCTTCTGTGCCAGCATGGCGGATTTGGCCGGCTGGGCCGGCGTGGCGAGATTGGCCGGCAGCTTGACCTGGCTGCCCGGCTTGACGCTGTCGAGCTTGGAGATGATGACGTTGGCGCCAGGCGCCAGGCCGTCGACCACCTCGGCGTAGCCCTCGTCCTCGTTGCGCAGGCCCAGCTTGACCGGCTGCGCCACCACCTTGCCCTGCTCGATCTTGTAGACCACCTGCTGGCCCTTGTCGGTGCGCAGCGCCGTCATCGGCACGATCGGCATCACGGCGGAACGCTCGGTGACGATGCTGCCCTTGGCGAACATGCCGGCGCGCAGCGCGCTGTCGTCGTTCCTGACCGAGATGTAGACCAGCATCGCGCGCGAGCCGGTCTCGGTGGCCGGGTTGATGCGCGCCACCTTGCCGGCGAACTCGCGGCCCTGGAAGCCGTCGACCTTGAACTTGACCTCCTGGCCCACCTTGACGCGCGGGATCTCCGAGGCCGGCACCTGCGCCTCCAGCGTCAGCTCGGACAGGTTGACGATGCTGTAGACCGGCATGTCCGGCGCCAGCTTTTCGCCGGCCTGCACGTGGCGCTTGCTGACCACGCCGCTGATGGGCGCCTTGATGACGCCGTCGTTCAGCGCGATGCGCGCGATCTCCACCATCGCCGCGGCCGACTTGACGTTGGCGCGCGCCAGGTCGACGCTGTTCTGCGTCGAATCGTAGGCGTTCTGCGAAATGTATTTTTGCTTGAGCAGGGCGCCGCTATTGGTTTCGTTCTTGCTCGCCAGCGACAGCTTGGCCTGCGCTTCGTCGAGCATGGCCTGCTGCTGTTGCAGGCGCGCGCGCAGGTCGGACTGGTCGATGCGGGCCAGCACCTGGCCGGCGGACACCGCCATGCCTTCCTGCACCGTGGTGGCCTCCACCACGCCCGAGACCTTGGACTTGATGGTGGCCGAACTCAGGGGCGCCAGCGAGCCGGACAAGGGCAAGCTGACCGCCAATGATCGTGCATCGATGGCCGCGATATCGCCGCTGGCCAGCTCGAAGACTTCCTGTTTCTTTTTATCGTCCTTGGCCGCCTGGGTGCTGGGCGGCGCGGCGTCCTTCTTGTGCAGGACGGTCCAGCCGCCGCCGGCCAAGCCGATGACGACCAGCACCGCCAACGGCTTGCGCCAGCGTTTGCTGCGCACGGTGGATGGTGGGGAGACGGGCAAGGTTTCAAGTTTCATATCGTTCTTCTATCAAATGGTCGCCACGGCGCATGTTGGCACTCTATGAATTTTCAAGGCCGGCTGCCAGAGAAATGCGACAGGCCGCGCAAAAATACGGATGAACGGTAAAAACGCGGGATCAAGCGCGTTTGACGGAGGTCAATGGTCGATTCCTGTCAGCGGCAAGAATGAGCAAGGCCTGAGAGGGCGCGATTGGCGCTAAGCCGGAGAGGCCCAGGTGGCACCAGCACACAAACGAGATGACGGCGCGCGCGCGGATTTCCTCGCGATGGTCGCGCATACCAGCGACGCCTTGCTGCTGTTGCAGGATGGCCGCGTGCTCGCCTGCAATCCGGCCGCGCAGGCGCTGTTCGAGTGCGACCGGCCGGACCGCTTGCTGGGCCTGGGGCTGGTTGATTTGTCACCATTGCAGCAGGCCGAGGGCGTGTTGTCGGCGCGCGCGCTGGCCGAGTTGCTGGCCGATGCGCAGCGCGACGGCAACCGCCAGTTCGAATGGTGCTGCGTCGGTTGCGGCGGGCGCCAGTTCTGGGCCGAGGTGCTGCTGACCGCCATCGCTCCAAAGCGGGTGGTCGCGGCGATCCGCGACATCTCGGCCCGTAAGCAAGACCAGCTGGTGATGCACCTGGCGCTGCTGGCCGACGTCGCCGACCGCCGCCGCTCCGAGGAGCAGACCCGCCACCTGGCCGAGCACGATTTCCTGACCGACCTGCCGAACCGCGTGCTGCTGCTCGACCGCCTGAGCCTGGCGATGGCGGCGGCGCGGCGCAAGCGCAGCCGGCTGGCGATCCTGTTCCTCGATCTCGACCGTTTTAAGAACATCAACGACACGCTGGGTCACCACGTCGGCGACCAGCTGTTGCGGGAAGTGGCGGCGCGGCTGGTGCGCTGCGTGCGCAGCGTCGACACCGTCAGCCGCCAGGGCGGCGACGAGTTCGTCATCATGCTGTCCGAGATCGGCGGCATCGACCAGGTGGCGCACGTGGCCGACACCGTGCTGGGCGCCATCAGCCAGGAGTTCGTGCTGGAGCCGCACCGGCTGCACGTGAGCACCTCGATCGGCGTCAGCATCTACCCGGACGACGGCGCCGACATCGACACCCTGGTGCGCAACGCCGACCTGGCCATGTACCACGCCAAGGAAAAGGGCCGCAACGGCTTCCAGTTCTTCAGCCCCGAAATGAACGCGCAGATCGTCGAACGGGTGACGTTCGAGAACGACCTGCGGCGCGCGCTGCGCGAACAGCAGTTCGTGCTGGAGTACGAGGCCCAGGTCGACATCGCCAGCGCCCGGCCGCTGGCGGCCGAAGCCCTGCTGCGCTGGCGCCATCCGGCGCTGGGGCTGCTGCGGCCGGAGCGCTTCATCGGCGTCGCCGAGGACAGCGGCCTGATGGTGGGTATCGGCCAGTGGGTGCTGGAGCAGGCCTGCCGCGCAGCGCGGCGCTGGCAGGACGCCGGTCATGCGCTGGCGGTGTCGGTCAACCTGTCGCAGACGCAGTTCCTGCAACGTAATTTGGCCGACAGCGTCGGCGCGGCGCTGGCGGCTTCGGGCCTGGCGCCGGAGTTGCTGGAGCTGGAGCTGACCGAGGCCATCATCATGAAAAACGTGGCCTCCGCGCCGGCCACGCTGCGTGCCTTGCGGGCGCTGGGGGTGCGGCTGGCGATCGACGACTTCGGCACCGGCTACACCCGGGTCAGCCATCTGCGCGAGTATCCGTTCGACAAGCTGAAGATAGACCGCACCTTCATCGGCGACATCGACGCCGCCGCCGACGGCGCGGCGCCGCCGGTGGTCGTGATCGCCATGATCGCGATGGCGCGCAGCCTGGGCCTGACAGTGCTGGCGGAGGGCGTGGAGACCGAGGCGCAGCTGAGCTTCCTGGCGCAGCATGGCTGCCAGCAGTACCAGGGCCACTACGCGCAGCAGAAGGGCCTGCTCGACGGCCTGGACGGCCTGCTGGACGGCGCCGCCTGACTACATGGCTGCGGCGCGATCGCGCGCGCCGTACAGGCGCAGCCGCACCAGCACCTGGCCGT
Organism: Duganella violaceipulchra; assembly: GCF_019166075.1. Classification (NCBI taxonomy): domain Bacteria; kingdom Pseudomonadati; phylum Pseudomonadota; class Betaproteobacteria; order Burkholderiales; family Oxalobacteraceae; genus Duganella; species Duganella violaceipulchra. Next base: position 558,542 of record NZ_JAHTGR010000002.1, read on the forward strand.
GGTCGGATGCTTCCGGCTTGTCCTGCAGCAGATGGTCGTTCAGATAGGTCACCTCCAGCACCTCGCCGACCGCGTAGCGCGAGGCCGGGTTGAATTCCTCGGACACCAGCACATGGTCGATGGTCATGTAGTGGCCCTCGTGGATGTTGGTGTAGCCGACCTGGCGCAGCGTGTCGCGGCCCAGCTGGATCTGGTTGCAGTCGAACATGCGCCCGCTGAGTTCCTCGCCCGGCAGGCCGGCCGCGCCGGAGCCCATGACGATGGCGGTGGTGACGGCGTCGGCGGTGTCGTTGAAATCGCCCAGCACCACGCGCGGCCGGCGCGCGCTGCTTTCGAGCTGGCTGAGCAGGGCGCGCAGGGCCACCGCCTCGGTGCCGCGCCGTATCAGCGAGCGCAGGTTCGCTTGCGCGTATTGCATCGGATCGGCGTAGTCGTCGCCGCTGCTGTAGTCGGGCCGCTTGGATTTGAGGTGGATGACGATCACGTCGACGATGCGCTGGTCCGGCAGCAGCACTTGCGCGTGCAGCGGCGCGCGGGCGAAAGTGTCGGCGTCGCGGCTGCCGGCCGGCAGCGCCACGCCGTCGGGGAAGGCGCGGTATTCGGCGGCCGGCGCCGCCAGCGGCAGGCGCGAGATCAGCGCCACCTGCGGCACCAGGCGCGCGGCGCCGGTGGCGGGATCGGGCGCGGGGTCGAAGCCGGCCAGCGTGGCCTCGCGGTAGCGCGCGCTGTGGGCCAGCACGTCGCGCAGCGCCGCCAGCGAAAAGATTTCCTGCAGGCCGATCACGTCGGCGTCGAGCTGGTCCAGCTGCTGCGCGGTCCACAGGACTTTCGCTTCATACTCGGCCGGCGTCAACGGCGGCAGATTGTCGTACAATTTCGCCCCAGGCTGGGAAAGATTGCAAACATTGAAAGTGGCAAAGCGAATTTCCTGCTGCATAATTAGAAACTCCCGATCATTACTTCACAAGCAGCGTATCACGCATGGCTAAAAAAGAGCACATCTCCGAGACCCCGGCAACGCAAATGCTGCGCAAACATAAGGTGGTCTTCAGCGAGCACCCCTACGACTACGAAGAACACGGCGGCACCACGGTGTCGGCGCGCGAACTGGGCGTGGACGAACACGCGGTGGTCAAGACCCTGGTCATGCAAGACGAGGCCGCTAAACCCTTGATTGTGCTGATGCACGGCGATTGCAAGGTCTCGACCAAAAACCTGGCGCGCGGCATCGGCTGCAAATCCGTCGAACCGTGCAAGCCGGAGGTGGCCACCCGCCACAGCGGCTACCAGATCGGCGGCACCTCGCCGTTCGGCACCCGCAAGGTGCTGCCGGTGTATGTCGAGGATAGCATTCTTGCGCTGGAAACGATTTATATCAATGGCGGCCGCAGGGGTTATCTGGTTGGCATCGCGCCGCGGGTGCTGGTCGAGCTGCTGCAGGCCCGGCCGGTGCACTGCGCGCTGGCTGATTAGTTGGCCGATCGGGCGTCGGCAGTGTATATTCAGCGGCCCCCAACGGGCGCATGACTACTTTTGAGGAAATAATGAATACAGTTTGGATGACCGTCGCCGCCTATCTGATCGGCTCGATCTCGTTTGCCGTCGTGATGAGCAAGTTGTTCGGCATCGCCGATCCCCGCACCTACGGCTCGAAAAATCCCGGCGCCACCAATGTGTTGCGCAGTGGAAATAAGGCGGCCGCCATCATGACCCTGATCGGCGACGGCGCCAAGGGCTGGCTGGCGGTGTGGCTGGCGATCCGCTACCAGAACCAGTTGCAGATCGGCGACGCCACCATCGCGCTGGTGGCGATCGCGGTGTTCCTGGGCCACCTGTGGCCGGTGTTCTTCCGCTTCGTCGGCGGCAAGGGCGTGGCGACCGCGCTGGGCGTGCTGCTGGGCCTGAACCCGTGGCTGGGCCTGGCCACCCTGGTGACCTGGCTGGCGGTGGCGTTCGCGTTCCGCTACTCGTCGCTGGCGGCGCTGGTGGCGGCGCTGTTCGCGCCGTTCTACTACGGCCTGCTGTTCGGCGTCGAGCCGCAGCTGTTCGCGGTGTTCGTCATGAGCGCACTGTTGGCTTTCCGTCACAGCAAGAATATTTCGAATCTGCTGGCAGGAAAGGAAAGCCGCATCGGCAGCAAGAGCCAGGACGCGGCCAAAGGCAAGAAAAAGTAAGGCCATCCCCCATCCCGGCGCTTGATTTTGCGCCGGGTGTCGCCATATGCTGAAAATTCCGTTTAGCAAAGGCACATCATGACCACTCCCCTGAAGATCGATTTCGTCTCCGACGTTTCCTGCCCGTGGTGCGCCATCGGCCTCAAGTCGCTGGACCAGGCGCTGGCCAATATCGGCGACGAGGCGGCAGTGAGCATGCACTTCCAGCCTTTCGAGCTCAATCCCAACATGGGCCCCGAGGGCCAGGACATCGTCGAGCACCTGACCGAGAAATACGGTTCGACGCCGTCGCAGCAGGACCAGGCGCGCGAGATGATACGCTCGCGCGGCGCCGAGGTCGGCTTCGATTTCGCCATGGGCAAGCGCAGCCGCATCTACAACACCTTCGACGCCCACCGCCTGCTGCACTGGGCCGAGACCGAGGGCGAGGGCAAGCAGAAGGCGCTGAAGGAAGCGTTGTTCGGCGCCTACTTCACCAAGGGCGACGACCCGAGCTCGCACGACGTGCTGCTGCGCGTGGCCGGCGAAGTGGGGCTGGACACCGCCATCGCCGCCGAGGTGCTGCAATCGAACCAGTACGCCGACGAGGTGCGCGAGCGCGAGCAGTTCTTCCAGCGCCACGGCATCAACTCGGTGCCGGCCGTGATCATCAATGAACGCCACCTGATTTCCGGCGGCCAGCCGGCCGAGGTGTTTGAAAAGGCGCTGCGCGAAATCATGGCGCAGGCGGCTTAAAAAATGCGGTAAGCGGCGGAGGCAAGTGCGCCCGCCGTCCCTGTTTTGCGATAAACTGATCGGGTAGCACCATAGTTCGGCCCCGCCGCATGCCGGGAGCCCAAAAAAGATCGACGTCGCTACAGGGAGGCCCATGCTGGCCGCAGAAAAAGTACACACGCTGTCCATCGCCCGTCCGCAGGCCGACCAGTTCCGGCTGGCCGCGCTGCACCGCTACCACATCCTCGATACCCCCGCCTGCGAAGACTTCAGCTTCCTCACCGAGCTGGCCGCCCAAGTGTGCGAGGTGCCGTATGCCTTCATCTCGCTGGTCGACGCCGAGCGCGTCTGGATCAAGTCCTGCGCCGGCATGCAGCTGGGCGAGCTGCCGCGCGGCGAGAGCTACTGCTCGCTGGCGGTGCTGGGCCAGGCCGCCACCGAAATCCCCGACCTGACGCAAGACTTCCGCACCGCCCATATGGCGCTGACGGTCGATGAGCCCCATATGCGCATGTACAGCAGCGTGGCGCTGACCTCGTCCGACGGCTTCGCCATCGGCACCCTGTGCGTGATGGACACCAAGCCGGGCGGCCTGCGCGTCGAACAGCGCGCCACGCTGGTCAAGCTGGCGCGCCAGGTGATGGCGCTGATCGAACTGCGCGCCAACGAGAAGGCGCTGGAATCGACCGTGCGCGAGCTGGAGCAGCTGGCCACCACCGACGAGCTGACCGGCCTGCACAACCGCCGCTCGCTGCTGCACCGCCTGAAGTTCGAGACCGCGCGCGCCAAGCGTTTCCGCTCGCCGCTGTCGGCGGTGATGATAGACCTCGACCACTTCAAGCGTATCAACGACGAATACGGCCACGCGGTCGGCGACCAGGTGCTGGCCAGCGTCGGCCTGCTGCTGCGCGACAGCGTGCGCGTGATCGACGTGCCGGGCCGCTACGGCGGCGAAGAGCTGTGCGTGATCCTGCCGAACACGCCGGTCGAAGGCGCCTGCAAGTTCGCCGAAACGCTGCGCGCCAAGATCGAAGCGCAGCTGCACTACGCCGGCCCGCGACTGCTGCCGGTGACCGCCAGCCTGGGCGTGGGTTCCTTCGACCACATGGGAATCAGCGATGCCGAAAGCCTGCTGCGCCAGGCCGACGCCGCGCTGTACCGCGCCAAACACGCCGGCCGCAACCGCGTGGAATGCGGCCCCACCTGACACTGAAAGGAAGTCCCCCATGCCCACCGCCAGCTGGAACGGCGTCGTCATCGCCGAAGCGAAGGACGACGAGGTTGAAATCGTCGAGAACAACGTCTACTTCCCACCGTCCAGCGTCAAGACGGAGTATTTGCAGGCCAGCGCGCACACCTCGCGCTGCCCGTGGAAGGGACTGGCCAGCTACTACAGCCTGAACGTCAACGGCAAGCTCAACGAGAACGCCGCCTGGTACTACCCGGAGCCGTCCGAGAAGGCCGCGCAGATCAAGGACCACGTGGCGTTCTGGCGCGGCGTGGACGTGCAGCGCTAGACGGGTGCATGGACAATATCACCCATAGCATTATCGGTTTCGGCGTTGGCGAACTGGTACACCGCAGCCTGCCCGACGAGGCGGATGCGCCGTCGCAGCGGGTGCGGCACCGGCTGCTGCTGGTGTCCTGCGCGCTGGCCAGCAATTTTCCCGACCTCGACCTGTTCCTGAACAAGCTGCTGCCCGATCCGCTGGGCTATCTGCTGCATCATCGCGGGCATACGCATACGGCGCTGCTGGCGCTGCCGCAAGCCTTGCTGCTGGCGGCGCTGCTGTGCTTGTGCTGGCCGTCGGCGCGCGCGCTGTTGAAGGTCAGCCGGCCGGCGCGGCTCGGCCTGGCCCTGAGCGTGGGGCTGGGCTTCGCGCTGCATCTGCTGATGGACTTCACCAATTCCTACGGCATCCACCCGTGGTATCCGTTCACCGGACGCTGGTTCTATGGCGACATGGTGTTCATCGTCGAGCCCTTGTTCTGGGTGGCGATGGGTGTGCCGATGGCGCTCATCATGCGCTGGCGTTCCTTGCGCATGCTCGGCCTGGCTTGCCTGTTCGGCGGGCTGGTGGTGTTCGCTGCCAAAGGCTATCTGGCGTGGACTTCGTTTGCCGCGCTGTTGCTGATCGCGGCGGCTTGCGGCGCGGCGCAGTGGCGCGCCGGTGCGCGCGGCCGCGCGGGCCTGCTGCTGGCGCTGGTGTTCGGCGCCGGCTTCATCGCGGTGCAGGGCGTGGCCTCGCATTACGGCCGTGAGCAGATCACGGCGGCCTTGCTGAAGGCCGATCCGTCCGTGCGCGTGATGGATGTGGCGATGACGGCGTTCCCGTCGCAGCCGCTGTGCTGGTCGTATGCCAGCGTGGAGACCAATGAGAAGCAGGGCTACTACCGCCTGCGGCGCGGCGTGGCCAGCCTGGCGCCGGAGTGGCTGGCGCCGCTGGCCTGTCCGGCCGGCCTGGTCGGATCGCCGCAGCAGGTGCTGGCTTTGTCGCCGGGTGTGCAGCAATTCGGCACGGTGCTGGCCAGCCTGACGGCGTTGCGCATGCTGAAGGATGAGAATTGCCAGGTGGATGCCTGGTTGCGCTTCGCCCGCATGCCGGCGCTGATGCTGGCGACCGGCGAGCTGGCCGACTATCGCTTCGCGACCACGCCGCGCGGCAACTTCACGACGCTGCACGCGGCAAAGGCCGGGAGCTGTCCGGCGGGCGTGCCCGGCTGGGGCTACCCGCGCGAGGATCTGCTGTCGCTGCACCCGCCGGGCAAGCTTTAAGCCGCTTTTGGCAGAAGGTTGAAGTCGGTCGATACCGCCAGATCCAGCCACTGGGCCATCTCGGTTTCGACGAACTGGTTTTTGGCGCGCACGCGTTCCACCGTGTCCGAGCCCAGTTGCAGGCGCACCGGCGGCTTGGCGCTGTCGGCCAGTTGCAGCAGTGCGCCGGCCAGCTTGGCTGGATCACCCGGCTGCTGGTGGTTGACGCCGGAGGCGAACTCGCGCATCGCGCCCACGGTGTCGGCGTAGTCTTCGATGCGCTCGCGGGTGGACACCAGCGACGAGGCGTCAAGGAAATCGGTACGGAAGAAGCCCGGCTCCACCACCGTCACATGGATGCCCAGCGGCGCCATTTCCATCGCCAGCGCCTCGCTGATGCCTTCGACCGCGAACTTGGTCGAGCTGTACAGGCCCCAGCCGGCAAAGGCCGAATAACCACCCACCGACGAGATGTTGATGACATGGCCGCCGCCCCGCTTGCGCATCGCCGGCAGCACGGCGCGGGTGACGTTGAGCAGGCCGAAGACGTTGGTGTCATACAGCGCGCGTACTTCCTCGGCGCTGGCTTCCTCCACCGCGCCCAGCAGGCCGTAGCCGGCGTTGTTGACCAGCACATCGATGCGGCCGAAGCGCGCTATCGCCTGCTGCGCGGCGGGAATGGCTTGCGCCTCCAGTTTGACGTCCAGCCGCAAGGCCAATAGATTCGGATGCTCGCCCAGCACGGCGGTGACGGCTTGCGGATCGCGGGCGGTGGCGACCACGAAGTCGCCGCGCGCCAGCGCTTGTTGCGCCGTCAGCATGCCGAAGCCACGGGATGCGCCGGTGATGAACCATACTTTTTGTGCAGTGCCTGTCATGATCGTTTCCTTGCTGTGAGGTGAGTTGGTGGATGCCAGTGTAGGCATGAGCGACCTGTTACACTAGCCATGGGAAAGCTGTTTGATTATCACTATTTGGTTGTAAATATGGATAAAGCCAGGGTAGTCAGTCTGTTCATCGGCGTGGTGCGCGCCAAGAGCTTCAGCCAGGCGGCGGTCGACGCCGGCCTGACGCCGCAGGCCGTCAGCAAGGCGGTGCGGCAGCTGGAGGATCATCTGGGCGTGCGCCTGTTCCACCGCACCACCCGCAGCCTGAGCCTGACGGAGGAGGGCGCGCGCCTGTTCGAGCTGGCCAACCCCGGCCTGCGCCTGCTGGACGAGGCGCTGGACCATATCCAGAACAGCCGCCTCGAAGTGGACGGCCTGATCCGCGTGGTCGCGCCCATGTCGATTGGCAACGCGGTCATCGTGCCGCTGCTGCCGGAGTTCCAGCGGCGCTATCCCGGCGCCCATTTCGATTTGCAGCTGGACGACCATTTCACCGACCTGGTGGAGAGCAAGATCGATGTCGGCTTCCGCGCCGGTAATCCGCCTGAACGTAACCTGATCTCCCGCAAGCTGGGCGAGATCGTGCTGGTGCCGTGCGCCACGCCCGGCTACCTGGCGCTGCACGGCACGCCGCAGACGGTGTTGGAACTGCAGCTGCACCGCTGCACCGGCTTCCGCCGTCCCAGCACCGGCCGCTTGATGCCATGGGAGTTGCAGGTGGACGGCGCCACGGTCTACCAGGAGATGCCGGCGGTGGCCAGCTTCAATACGGTGGAGGGGGAGTTGACTGCGGTGCTGAACGGCCTGGGCATCGGCCAGCTGCCGGTCTTCATGATCGAAGCCGAGCTGGCCAGCGGCGCGCTGGTGCCGTTGCTGCGGCACACAGCCACGTCCAACAGTGGCGTGTTCATGTACTACCAGCAGCGCACCTTGATGCCGCTGCGGGTACGGCATTTCATCGATTTTGTGGCGGAGCGGGCGCCGCTGCGGCTGGCGGGGCAGCAGGCCGCGCTTGCCTAGCGGTATCGTGTCGCGTGTTTGCCACAAAAAAGTCTAAAATCAAATGGTATAGGCCACTTTTGGACAAGATGGTTGGCATGACAATTGCATTGCCCTCCAGAAAGGAAGAAGATCGTTAAACATGGAGGCTGTGATGAATACCGCAACTGAACAAAAAACAACGAACAATGTGGTCCACGAATCGGCGTCGGACGAGCACCGTCTGCGCAGCGAGCGCATCGCCGCGCGCGGCGTGCGCCTGGGCAAGGGCAAGATCAAATACCTGCTGGCGCTGGCCGGCCTGGCCGTGCTGGCCTCGGTCGCCTTCGCGCAAGCCTAAACGACCTTGATGTCGTCCAGCGGCCAGCGCGGTCGCACGTTGAACGAGTAGTCCTTCTTTGCCGCGTCCGGGTTGATCATCAAGCGCATGGCCCCGGCGAAGGCGATCATGGCGCCGTTGTCCGTGCAGAACTCCAGTTCAGGGTAGTAGACCTTGAACTTCTTCTTGGCCGCCGCCTCGTTCAGCGACGCGCGCAGCTGCGAGTTGGCGCCCACGCCGCCCGCGATCACCAGCCGCTTCAGGCCGGTGTGCTTGAGTGCGGAGATGCATTTGGCCGTCAGCACGTCGACGATCGCGTCGACGAAGCCGCGCGCGATGTTGGCCTTGTCCTGCTCGCAGATATTGGCGATGACTTTTTCCTCGTGGTTCTTCACCACCGTCAGCACCGCCGTTTTCAGGCCGGAGAAGCTGAAATTGAAATCCTTGGTATGCAGCATCGGGCGCGGCAGCTTGTAGGCCGTCGGGTCGCCGAACTCGGCCAGGCGCGAAATCGCCGGGCCGCCGGGATAGCCCAGGCCCAGCAACTTGGCCGATTTGTCGAAGGCTTCGCCGGCCGCGTCGTCCAGGGTTTCGCCCAGCAGCGTGTACTGGCCGACGCCGTCCACCCGCATCAGCTGCGTGTGGCCGCCCGAGACCAGCAGCGCGATGAAGGGGAATTCCGGCGGCTGCGACGCCAGCAGCGGCGACAGCAGATGTCCTTCCAGGTGGTGCACGCCCAGCACCGGCTTGTCCAGCGCCAGTCCCAGGCTGCAGGCGACCGAGGAGCCGACCAGCAGCGCGCCCGCCAGGCCGGGGCCCTGCGTGTAGGCGATGGCGTCGATGTCGGCCAGGGTCTTGCCGGCACCTTCCAGGGTCTGCGTCAGCAGCGGAATGGCGCGGCGGATGTGGTCGCGCGAGGCCAGTTCCGGCACCACGCCGCCGTACTCTTCATGCATCGCCACTTGCGAATACAGAGCGTGGGACAGCAGGCCGTGTTGCGTGTCGTACAGCGCAAGGCCGGTTTCGTCACAGGAGGATTCGACGCCGAGAACGATCATGAAGGGAGCACAAATGAAAAGGGGAATCCGCCATTGTAATGGAAAGTGCGTGCAAGCATGCACCACGGCAGGTCGGCGGCGCACTGGCGAAGTGCGAGGTTTTGCCGTTCGGTCAGGATTCCGGGCGTTTTTCGTGGCACCGGTTTTGCTTAGACAACCAGGGTAAGTTGACTAGGGAGGCGCGCGATGTCCGGACGATGGAAGCTGATTTGCAAACTCAAGGATGTGCCCATGAGCGGCGCGCGCCTGGTGCCGCGCGGACTGGCCTGGCAGGAATTGCCGGGCGTGGCGCTGTTCCGTACCGGCGAGGAGCAGGTGCATGCGGTGCTCGAATGCGGCGACGTCGAGCCGCGCGACAGCACAGCGCGCCGTTACTCGGTCAAGGTGGAGGACTGCAAGGTCTACCTGGATCTCGATGAACTAAGCGCCCCGGCCAGCCAGGCCGAAGCGGCGCTGGCCGGGTCTTTCGGCGTGGCCACCAGGGTGATGGCCTTCGGCTGAGCGCGTGTTCACCCCACAGCAAAAGGGGTCAGGCCCCGTGCGGGGTCTGACCCCGGCCGTCGCGGGGTGCGGGTTACGGGCGGTGCTGCAGTTGCTTGTGCGCGTCGCGTAGCATCTTCTCGGTGGTGTCCCAGTCGATGCAGCCGTCGGTGACGGAGCAGCCGTACTTCAGCTCGCTCAGGTCCGCCGGGATCTTCTGGTTGCCGCCGACGATGTTGGACTCGATCATCACGCCCACCAGCGACTGGTTGCCCTGCACGATCTGGTGGATGACGTCGGCCATCACCAGCGGTTGCAGTTCCGGCTTCTTGTAGCTGTTGGCGTGCGAGCAGTCGACCACCAGGTTGGCCGGCAGCTTGGCCTTGGCCAGCGCCTGCTCGGCGATCGCGATCGACACCGAATCGTAGTTCGGACGGCCGTCGCCGCCGCGCAGCACCACGTGGCCGTAGGCGTTGCCGCGCGTGCGCACGATCGCCACATTGCCCTGCGCGTTGATGCCCAGGAAGGAGTGCGGATGCGCCGACGACAGGATGGCGTTGATGGCGATGCTGATGTCGCCGTCGGTGCCGTTCTTGAAGCCCACCGGCGTCGACAGGCCGGACGACATCTCGCGGTGGGTCTGCGATTCGGTGGTGCGGGCGCCGATGGCGGTCCAGGCGATCAGGTCGCCCAAGTATTGCGGCGAGATCGGATCGAGCGCCTCGGTGGCGGTCGGCAGGCCCAGCTCGCACACGTCCAGCAGGAACTGGCGCGCCTTCTCCATGCCGGCGTCGACGCGGAAGGAATCGTCCATGTCCGGGTCGTTGATATAGCCTTTCCAGCCGGTGGTGGTGCGCGGCTTTTCGAAATACACGCGCATCACCAGCAGCATGGTGTCGGCCACTTCAGCTTGCAGGGCTTTCAGGCGGCGGGCGTAATCCAGGCCGGCAACCGGATCGTGGATCGAGCATGGACCGACGACCACGAACAGGCGCTTGTCCTGGCGGTCGATGATGTTGCGCAGGGCTTCGCGGCCCTTCATCACGGTGTCCGAGGCGCTGTCGGTCAGCGGCAGCTTGCTGTGCAAGGCTTCCGGCGACGGCATCGGCGCGAACGAGGTGACGTTGATGTTTTCGATATCTGGGGAGATCATGATTCTCTACGTATATTTATTGCGGGGGAGGGATAGTGTAGCCGAAATGCGGCCGACTGGTTTAAGCTGACGCCATGACGACACATTCCACCGAACCATTCCTGGCCGCACGTTTCATCAAAGAAATAGGCCGCGGCAAGAACGGCGCCCGCAGCATGACCCGCGACGACGCCCACGATCTGTACGAAGCCATGCTGGACGGCCGCGTTTCCGAGCTGGAGCTGGGCGGCATCTTGCTGGCCATGCGCATCAAGGGCGAGTCGGTGGAGGAGATCGCCGGCTTCCTCGACGCGGCCGAGGCCGCTTTTGAACCGCTCAGCGCGCCGCCGGGCCAGTTCGCCCCGGTCTGCATCCCGACCTACAACGGCGCCCGCAAGATGGCCAACCTGACGCCGCTGCTGGCGCTGCTGCTGGCGCGCGAAGGCGTGCCGGTGCTGGTGCACGGCGTGGCGCACGACGCCGGCCGGGTCGCCACGGCCGAGGTGTTCGAGGCGCTGGGCCTGCCGGTCGCGCGGCATCGCTCCGAGGCGGAGGAGGCCATGTCGCAGGGGCATCCGGCTTTCATCACCATCGACGTGCTGGCGCCCAAGCTGGCTTACCTGCTGTCGCTGCGGCGCCGGCTGGGCGTGCGCAATTCGACCCACACCCTGGTCAAGATCATGCAGCCGTTCGCCGGACCGGCGCTGCGGCTGGTGTCCTACACGCATCCCGAGTACCTGGAGATGCTGGGCGAATACTTCACCACGGCGGCCCTGCCGGAGCGCGGCGACGCCTTCCTGATGCGCGGCACCGAGGGCGAGACGGTGGCCAACGCCAACAAGGCGCAGCAGATCGACTGGTTCCACGGCGGCCTGCGCACCACGCTGGTGCCCAAGCAGACCTCGGTGGGCGAACTGCCGCTGCTGCCGGAGGACAAGGACGCGGCCACCACGGCGGCTTGGATCCAGTCCGTGCTGGACGGCGAGGTGCCGGTGCCGCCGTCGATCGCCGAGCAGGTGGCGCAGTGCCTGCTGGTGTCGCGCACCCTGCAGTCGCGCCAGCGGGTGAGCGAGCCGATCGAGTAGGCAGCCGGACCCTTCAAGTACAATACGCCTTTGGACGATTGGATTTGATATGGCAAAGTTTGATGTAGCGGTAATCGGCGCGGGCGCGGCCGGCATGATGTGTGCGGCGACGGCGGCCCAGCGCGGCAAGCGCGTGGTGCTGATCGACCACGCCACCAAGCTGGCGGAAAAAATCCGCATCTCGGGCGGCGGCCGCTGCAACTTCACCAATATCAACGCCGGTCCCGCCAACTTCCTGTCCGAGAATCCACACTTCTGCAAGAGCGCCTTGTCGCGCTACACGCCGGCCGACTTCGTCGCGCTGGTGAAGAAGCACCGCATCGGCTACCACGAGAAGCATCGCGGCCAGCTGTTCTGCGACGACTCCGCCGAGCAGATCATCGACATGCTGAAAGACGAATGCTCGGGCGGCGACGTGCACTGGCGCATGCCATGCAAGGTCACCAGCCTGGCGCAGGCGGACCAGGGCGGCTTCGTGCTGCAGACCGACAGCGGCGAGATTGAAGCCGACAGCGTGGTCATCGCCACCGGCGGCCTGTCGATCGCCAAGATCGGCGCGACCGACTTCGGCTACCGCATCGCCGAGCAGTTCGAGCTGCGCATGGTCGAGCCGCGCCCGGCGCTGGTGCCGCTGACCTTCGACCCGCAGCAATGGGCGCCGTTCGTGGAAATGGCCGGCATCGCGCTGGAGGTGGACGTGGAGACCGGCTCCTTCAAGGGCCGCAACCCGACCGGCGGGCGCTTCCGCGAAGACCTGCTGTTCACCCACCGCGGCCTGTCCGGCCCGGCGATCCTGCAGATTTCCTCGTACTGGACGCCGGGCACGCCTATCGTCATCAACCTGATTCCCGAGCTGGACCTGGCCGCCACGCTGATCGAAGGCAAGGGCACGATCAAGAAGCAGCTGGGCAATGTGCTGTCGCAATGGCTGCCGGCGCGCCTGGCGGAAGGCTTGCTGCTGGCGCATGGCTTCGCGCTGGACGCGCGCCTGGCCGACCTGCCCGATGCGCAGCTGCGCAAGCTGGGCGCGGCGGTCAACCAGTGGACCATCACGCCGAACGGCTCGGAAGGCTACAAAAAGGCCGAAGTCACGCGCGGCGGCGTCGACACCCGCGAGCTGTCGCAGCAGAGCATGATGGCCAATAAAGTGCCGGGCCTGTACTTCATCGGCGAGGCGGTGGATGTCACCGGTTGGCTGGGCGGCTACAATTTCCAGTGGGCATGGGCATCCGGTGTGGCGGCGGGGCAAGCAGTCTGATATACTGACTGTCTCTGGAAGTTAGTGGCGTCACGCAATCGTTGAAGTTCCTGAAAGATTGCACCATACGCCGCGTTGTTTTTGCAGTCAAAGCCTTACGGTTGGCCGTTCAGATGGCCAGGCGTCTTCCATTTTCCTGCAAAAGCTGCTATAGTCTCTTTCTCCCTATAACCTCAAACGGTTTGAATTTTTACATGACCACTATTCGCCTTAAAGAAAACGAGCCGTTCGAAGTCGCAATGCGTCGCTTCAAACGCACCATCGAAAAAACCGGTCTGCTGACCGAACTGCGCGCACGCGAGTTCTACGAAAAGCCAACGGCTGAGCGTAAGCGCAAGCTGGCCGCTGCAGTGAAGCGTCATTACAAGCGCATCCGCAGCCAGCAACTGCCGAAAAAACTGTTCTAAGACTGCTCTGCAGATTCAACCCGGTAGTATGGCGCTTACGCCTCGGGTTGCATCTCGCTGCATCTGGAAGATACCCGCTCCGGTTCGCCGCAGCGGGTTTTCGCATTTTTACTCCATCAATTTTTTGAGAGAAACTACGCCATGGGCTTGAGAGAACAAATCACCGAAGACATGAAAAACGCCATGCGCGCCAAGGAAGCCGGCCGCCTGTCGACCATCCGCCTGATCCTGGCGGAAATCAAGCGCAAGGAAGTGGACGAGCGCATCGAAGTCAACGACGAGCAGACCGTGGCCATCGTGGAAAAGATGATCAAGCAGCGCAAGGATTCGATCACCCAATTCGAAGCCGGCGGCCGCGCCGACCTGGCTGACATCGAAAAAGCCGAGCTGGTGGTGCTGACCGCCTACATGCCTGCAGGCCTGTCCGACGAGGAAATCGCCGCCGCCGTGGCCGCCGCCGTGGCCGCCTCGGGCGCCGCCGGTCCGCAGGACATGGGCAAGGTCATGGCTATCGTCAAGCCGAAACTGGCTGGCCGCGCCGACATGACGGTGGTGTCCGCACTGGTCAAGAAAGCGCTGACCCCGGCATAATGCCCCGGTAGTTCCCTCCGCCGCAGCTTGATCCGCGTCAAAACCGGATCACCGCGGCGGTATAGTCTGATCCATAACAAGACCGCATAGCCCTGTGATTCCACAATCCTTTATTTCTGATTTGCTGAACCGGGTCGACATCGTCGACGTGGTCGGACGTTATGTGCAGCTGAAAAAGGGCGGCGCGAATTTCATGGGCCTGTGCCCGTTCCACAACGAAAAGTCGCCCAGTTTCACGGTCAGCCCGACCAAGCAGTTCTACCATTGCTTCGGCTGCGGCGCCCACGGCACCTCGATCGGCTTCCTGATCGAATATTCCGGCATGGGCTTTGTCGACGCCGTTAAAGACCTGGCGCAAAACGTCGGCATGGTGGTGCCCGAGCAGGACGACAAGATACCGCCGGCCCAGCGTGCGCAAATGGCTGCGCAAAGCCTGGCCTTGACCGAGGCGATGACGCGCGCCAGCGACTTTTACCGCGCCCAGCTGCGCGGCGCCACCGACGCCATCGCCTACCTGAAGAACCGCGGCCTGACCGGCGAGATCGCGGCCCGCTTCGGCCTGGGCTACGCGCCGGCCGGCTGGGACAACCTGCGCTCGATCTTCCCCGACTACGACGTCGTGGCGCTGGCCGAGGCCGGCCTGGTGATCGACAAGGTGGACGAGGACGGCGGCAACCGCAAACGCTACGACCGCTTCCGCGAGCGCGTGATGTTTCCAATCAAGAACACCAAGGGCCAGGTCATCGCCTTTGGCGGCCGGGTCCTCGATCACGGTGAACCGAAGTACTTGAATTCTCCCGAAACGCCTTTATTTTCAAAGGGATTCGAGCTGTATGGCTTGTTCGAAGCGCGCCAGGCGATCCGCGACGCGGGTTATGTGCTGGTAACGGAAGGCTATATGGATGTGGTGGCGCTGGCGCAGATGGGCTTCCCGCAAGCCGTCGCGACCTTGGGCACCGCCTGCACCACCAACCACGTACAGAAATTGTTGCGTCAAACCGACACGGTGATTTTCAGTTTCGACGGCGACAAGGCCGGCCGCCGCGCCGCGCGGCGCGCGCTGGAAGCCTGTCTGCCGCACGTGACGGACAACAAGACCATCAAATTCCTGTTCCTGCCGACCGAGCACGACCCGGACAGCTACGTCCGCGCCTACGGCAAGGAAGCGTTCGAGCAGGAGATCCACGAGGCGATGCCGCTGTCGCAGTTCCTGGTCAAGGAAGCGGTCGGCGAGCATGATTTGCAGAGTCCGGAGGGCAGGGCGCGCGCGCAGTTCGACGCCAAGCCGATGTTGCAGTCGATGACGCCGACGGCCTTGCGTCTGCAGATCGTGCGCGGCCTTGCGCAGCTGACGCAGACCACGCCGTCCGAGATCGAGGCGCTGTTCGAGCTGGCCAAGCCGGTCGCCATCGCCCGCCAGGCGCCGCCGCGCACCGGGCGGCCGGTGCCGGTGGGGCTGGAGTTGCAGATCGTGCGGCTGCTGGTGGCGCATCCGCCGCTGGCGCTGGACATCGACGAGTCGGCGCTGGCGGCGTTCCAGTACTTCGGCGCCGAGCCGGCCGAGCGGCTGGCGCAGCTGGTGGCGTCGGCCCAGTCGCTGGGGCCGCACGGCAGTTTCGCCGCCTTCGCCCAGCATTTGAAGTCGCAGGGCGACGAGTACGACGGCATCATCGGCGAGATCGTCAAGGAGCCGGAATCGGACTTCGACGCGGTGCGGCTGTTCCTGCGCGGCGCGATCCGCCAGGTGAAGAACGACGCCTTGAAGCAGGAGTTGAGCCAGTTGTTCGCGGCCGGCCTGTCGTCCGACGAGATCGGCGTGCGCTACCGCGAGTTGACGGCGCAGCAAGATCAACTGTTGCGCGAGGCGCAGGCGGAGTTGGCTAACCGATAATGTTGCAGGTCGTTTTGTATAGTAATGTTTCTGTCATGGTTGTGGTGCTTGGAAGTGGCTTCTGCCCTCTGGAAATTGAAAAGTGACGTGCTATAATAAAACGCTAAGTGTTGTATGTTTTGGCATCGTTTTTCAGTTCAGAGTGTGTTTGTTTTCAGTAAGTTAGGCTCTTGATCGGCATGGAAAGACGGGTGTCGGCGGCCAGGGCCAGCTTTGGTTGAGTCAGCGCGCTACGGCGGCGCTGTATAGCGAGCGTTCCGTTCGCTTTCCAACCTAGTCATGGTTTCTTGCCCCCACGCACGTGTCTGATGCAGTAGAATTTCCGCCATGAGCAGGTGGAGTTCTGTTGAGGCCGGTCGGCCCGACCAGGTGTAAGTAAGTCGTAGTATTGTCGGACTTGTGCAGTCGGCATGTTCGAAGACGTAGGCCCGTGAGGGCCGCAAGAAACTTTATCCTAAATAAGCAAGTCGTTGTGTAATCGAAAGCGCCTGTGCCAATCAAGAAACCTGAATCCCAAGCGGCTGCAAAGCCGAGCAAAGTGACCGCAAAATCCGCCAAGACAGCGGATAAGTCGGAAACGCGTGTCGCCAGCAACCCGCCAGCGGTCAGCCAGACCACCGACGCGGCCACGCTCGCTGCCATCGATACCTCGGGCTACGTGCTGCCGTCGGTCAAAGTGCCGGGCCGGCGCGGGCGCAAGCCGAAAGAATTCCAGCCAGAAAACGACGAAGTCGCCGCGCTGAACGCGGTCGAACGCGCCGAACTGAAAGCGGTCGACAAGGCCAAGGCCAAGGACCGCAAGGCCAAGGAAAAGGCGCTGCTGAAGGATGCTTTCTCGTCGGACACGGAAGCCACCGAGGAAGAACTCGAACGCCGCCGCCAGAAACTCAAGACCCTGATCAAGTTCGGCAAGGAACGTGGCTTCCTCACGTACGCCGAGATCAATGACCACCTGCCAGAAAATATCGTCGATCCGGAAGCGATCGAGGGCATTATCGGCACCTTCAACGACATGGGCATCGCCGTCTACGAGCACGCGCCGGACGCCGAGACCCTGCTGCTGTCGGACAACGTCGCCACCGTCACCAGCGACGACGAAGCCGAAGCGGCCGCCGAAGCGGCGCTGTCGACCGTTGACTCCGATTTTGGCCGCACCACCGACCCGGTGCGCATGTATATGCGCGAGATGGGTTCGGTCGAGCTGCTGACCCGCGAAGGCGAGATCGAGATCGCCAAGCGCATCGAAGACGGCCTGAAAGACATGATCCAGGCGATTTCCGCCTGCCCGGTGACGATCGCCGAGATCATCGCCGCCTCCGACCGCATCCGCGCCGATGAAATCAAGATCGATGAAATCGTCGATGGTTTGGTCGACGACAGCGCCGAAGTGGCTGCGCCGGTAGCGGCCGCGCCGGCCGAAGAGGACGACGAAGAAGAGGAAGAGGAAGAAGAGGAAGAAGAGGAAGAGGAAGAAGCGAGCGCGTCTGGCGCCGCCGGTTTCTCGGCCGAACAGCTGGAAGCGTTGAAAAACGCCGCGCTGGAAAAGTTCGACGTCATCTCCCTGCAATTCGACAAGATGCGCCGCGCCTTCGAGAAGGAGGGCTACAACTCCAAGGCCTACGTCAAGGCGCAGGAAGCGATCTCATACGAGCTGCTGGGCATCCGCTTCACCGCCAAGGTGGTCGAGAAGCTGTGCGACACGCTGCGCGGCCAGGTCGACGAAGTGCGCCATATCGAGAAACAGATCTTGGACGTGGCCGTGAACAAGTGCGGCATGCCGCGCGCCCACTTCATCAAGGTCTTCCCAGGCAACGAAACCAATCTGGAATGGGTGGACGGCGAAGTGGCCGCAGGGCACGCCTACAGCGCCATCCTGGGCCGCAACATCCCGACCATCAAGGAACTGCAGCAGCGCCTGATCGACCTGCAAGCGCGCGTCGTGCTGCCGCTGCCGGACCTGCGCAACATCAACCGCCAGATGGCGGCCGGTGAAATGAAGGCGCGCAAGGCCAAGCGCGAAATGACCGAGGCCAACTTGCGCCTGGTCATCTCGATCGCCAAGAAATACACCAACCGCGGCCTGCAATTCCTCGACCTGATCCAGGAAGGCAATATCGGCCTGATGAAGGCGGTGGACAAGTTCGAATACCGCCGCGGCTACAAGTTCTCGACCTATGCGACGTGGTGGATACGCCAGGCCATCACCCGCTCGATCGCCGACCAGGCGCGCACCATCCGGATTCCGGTGCACATGATCGAAACCATCAACAAGATGAACCGGATTTCCCGCCAGATTCTGCAGGAAACCGGCGCCGAGCCGGACCCGGCGACGCTGGCCATCAAGATGGAGATGCCCGAGGACAAGATCCGCAAGATCATGAAGATCGCCAAGGAACCGATTTCGATGGAGACGCCGATCGGCGACGACGACGATTCGCACCTGGGCGACTTCATCGAGGACAACAACACGCTGGCGCCGTCGGACGCCGCGCTGCATGCCTCGATGCGCGGCGTGGTCAAGGACGTGCTGGACTCGCTGACCCCGCGCGAAGCCAAGGTGCTGCGGATGCGTTTCGGTATCGAAATGTCGACCGACCACACCCTGGAAGAAGTGGGCAAGCAGTTTGATGTGACGCGCGAGCGTATTCGTCAGATCGAAGCCAAGGCGCTGCGCAAGCTGCGCCACCCATCGCGTTCGGACAAGCTGAAAAGCTTCTTGGAAGGCAACTAAGACTTGACTAGTGGCCGGGCTAGCCCTTATCCTCGCGAGTTCGTTTTAAAAACGAGCGCGCGTTGGAGGGGCTGCCAGGCCCCCAGCGCAAAGCAAGACCCTGGGCCTCTAGCTCATGCTTGGTTAGAGCAGCGGACTCATAATCCGTTGGTGCCGTGTTCGACTCACGGGAGGCCCACCAATAAAAACAAGGACTTAGGTGAAAACCTAAGTCCTTTTTTCTTTGTCCGTGCATTCCATGTGGGCGCAGTGTTGGTTTTCTGTCGTTGCCCGTCTTCTACATGGCAGTTCATGGCCTGTGAATTTTCGACCAGCGAGTCGAGTGTCGGAGATGCAATAAAATTGTCGTAAGATTTCTTTTGAAATTTCTTGTCATAAATTTTTAGCTCAAAATGAGTGCACGATTTGATTTAGATCTTGTGCGGCGCGCAATTTCAATCTATATTTTGTATAGGTACTCTTCAAGCATGACAAGACCTCAAATCCGTAGGACGCAGATGTCGCGGAACCAACTTGAGGAGTACATTCGGAGCGAGTCGCTCGATTCGCGGAATGTGTTTTTCACGACTCATGTGAAGCAACAAATGAAGACGCGTCATATAACCATGGCGTGCGTGTTGTCGACCCTGAAACTTGGAAGGATTAAACGCACTCCGGAACCTAACACAATGCACGGGACACTCGAATGCCGTATGGAGCATTTCAGCGCCGGCCATAACGTAGCCGTCATCGTGGCAATAAGCGACGATGACCCGACATTGATACTGGTTACAGCGATGTACACTTAGGAGGAATTTATGTATCACTTTACCGACGGAGGCCTGCGTAACGTTTGGCTCAAGAATGGCTACGTCGAGAAGGACACACCATACGGCAAGGCGGTGTCCTTTCATGACTTAGATGGCCTCATTAAGACAATTTGCCTGGCCCTATCAAGTAAACCTGGAAAGCTCACCGGTGCCGAGTTCCGCTATATTCGTTGTGGGCTGTTGCTGTCCCAAAAATCGCTTGGCAAACTGTTGGGATGCACGGAACAGGCGATTGCAAAATGGGAAAAGACAGGAAAGGTGCCGAAGACTTCTGACTTGGTTATTCGCATGCTTTACAAAAAAGCACACGACGGTAACGAACGCATCGGCGCGACGGTGGAAATGCTGAATATAATTGATCGCATCAGCCATTCGCGGATTATCGTTTCTGAGTCCCGCCAGAAGTGGACCTCTACAGTTGAAGAGGAGCCTGGGGACGTAGCTGTCGCCTAGAAGTCGCGTTGTGCTAAAACTAAAAGGGCCCGTGAGAACGGGTCCTTTCCATTCTACTCCACGTCGAGGTTGCTGTTCGAGATCCATGGTTTCGACATCGTCATCTGAAGCAATTGGTTTACTGCCGCATCACTCGCTATCGGCCGACTATTCTTTGCCATCATGGGACGGTCAAGTCCATACCGAGCATCCTGATCAGGACGAAGGTGACGAGCCCCAGGCCCATGAGCGCCAGGCCGAAGACTGCGGCCACCTTGCCGCTCGCGCGTAGCACCGCGCGCATCTCATTCTCCTTGCCCTTTTTCCCTTGATCGTAATGCCACTTGATGGCGAAGAACATGCCCGTGCCGAGCACGAGCGCCTTGAATGTAACGAATACTATAGGGATCCAATCCATCATTTTGAGTTTTTCCTGGCTGAGAGCGGAGCAAACGTCGGCGACTGCCATGCAAAGATGGTGCTGCTGTACGCTCTGATGCATACTACCAAAAAGCAATTCCCATACATTGAGACAAACTGTCCCAGTTGAAACCATGCAAGATGAAAATTCTCCAATCTGGTTGCCGCGATTGGCCGGGAACAAAGGGCCACGTTTTTTGCAGATTGCGGATGCGTTGCAGGCGGCGCTGGCGGACGGGGCGCTGAAACCGGGCGATCGTCTACCCCCGCAGCGCCGGTTGGCAGCCCAGCTGGACGTCGACCTGACGACGATCACACGCGCCTACGACGAAGCCAGACGCCGCAACTTGCTGGAGGGGCGCGGCGCTCGAGGCACTTATGTCGCGGCGCCGAAAGTCGAATTGACTTCGCTCCTCGACCTGAGCATGAATACCCCACCACCGCCCGATGGCGTGGACTTCGACGACATGTTGAAGCAAGGTTTGTCGCAAGTACTGATGAGGGCAGATAATGCATTGCTGATGACTTACCACCTCGGAGGGGGAAGCGACTCCGACCGTAAGGCTGGCGCCAAATGGCTGGAACCGATGTTTGGACATCTGGAATCCCGGCAGCTTGTCGTCTGTCCGGGTGCGCAAGCGGCGATCGCCGCATTGATCCTTGCGCAGACGGAGCCTGGCGATATCATCCTGGCGGAGCCAACGACTTATCCCGGCTTGCGTGCCGCAGCGACCCAATTCGGCCGGCGCATCATTGCGGTGGCAGCGGACAAGCATGGGATGTTGCCCGAGGTGTTGGAGCAAGCGTGCCGCCAGCACAAGCCTGGGCTGGTCTACCTCAATCCGACATTACAGAACCCGACCGCCACCACCATGCCGGAACGCCGGCGCAAGGAGCTCGCCAGCATCGCGCAGCGCTGCAATGTGCGCATCGTCGAGGACGATCCCTACTGGCTCCTCGCGGATGCCCCGCCGCCACCGATTGCCACGTTTGCACCGGAACAGGTGACCTACATCTCCACCCTGTCGAAATGCCTGACGCCCGGCTTGCGTGTCGCCTTCGTGCTCATACGCGACCCGCACCAACGCGAACGCTTCCTGGCCGCGCTGAGATCGTTTGCGCTGATGGTCGCTCCTCTGACGGCAGCACTGGCCACGCAGTGGATACTCGACGGTTCGGCTGACCAATTGCTGGAAGGCGTACGCAACGAGGCGCGCCTGCGCCACCGGATGGCTAGCGATATTCTGGCAGGGCGGTACAGCGGCGCCGCAGACGGCCTGCATGTATGGCTCGAGTTGCCGGCGTATTGGAACTCCTCGCAGCTGGCGCGTGCAGCCGACAGCGAGGGCATCGCAGTCACGCCGGCGGAGGCCTTCGCCACTGGCAGCGTATCCGTGAATGCAATTCGGATCTCGTTGGGCGGCATCAAGGACCGTGGACGCTTGCAGGCGGGTCTTCAACGGCTGTCCCATCTGCTGGCCCGGCGGCCCGAGTCGCACATCGCCGCCGTGGTTTAACTGGCGGCGTTGATCAAACCAGCTTGAGCTCGCGCACCTTGTGGATCAACTGCACCACATTGTGCACCTGCAATTTACGCATGACGTTTTCCCGGTGCTTGTCGACGGTCTTGGCCGACAGGTTCAGGCGGGACGCGACGTCGATGCTGGCGTAACCCTGGTAAATCAATTGCACCGTCTGTAGTTCACGCGCCGTCAACAGCTCGTCGCAGCTGGCGATTTGCTGCTGCACCGAATCGCTGAGCACCGTCCTGCCGTCCATCACCTGCGCGATGCAGCGCAATAAATCCGGGCCGGAGCAATCCTTTTGCAACACCGCGTCCGCCCTGGCATCGCGCAACTGCTTGAGCACGATGCCGGACTGGCTGCCGGTCAGCGCGATCACCTTCAGCTTCGGATAGCGCTGCTTGCAATACCCCAGCATCGCCGACGACTCGCCGCCCGGCATGTGATAGTCGAGTATCAGCAAATCGATCGCCTGTTGCTGCAGCGCCGGCTGCACCTGCTCGAGGCTGGCGGCCTCGGCCACCACCCGCATCCCTTCCTGGCTCTGCAGCAGCAATTTCAGCCCTTGCCGGAAAATGGCGTGGTCGTCGGCCAGCAGGATATCCATAAAGATGACTATCAGAAATGGTGATAAAATAATGATAACATCTTGGGAGGCCTCATTGTTGGCTAGATTCTTCACATCGGCCTGGTTGGCGTTGCTGTTGTGCTGTTGCGCCGGCCATACGCTGGCCCAGGTGTGTCCCGAGTCGCACGATGGACAGACCAGCTTGCATGCATGCGTGCATGCACTGCCAGATGCCGCCGCCGCGCAAGCCATGGCGGCGTTCGGCTTGCCCGCACTGGCTGGCGGCAACTGGTACCGCATCGATTTGTCCGCCATCGGCGGCAAGAGCCTGCTCGACCTGGGCATACCGGACGCCTACCGTGTGCAGGTCTACCAGCAGCAGGGCGGACTGGTGCGCAGCGTGCTGGCCCTCGACGCCGCCAGCAACTACGCCGACCGTCCGGTCCGGCATCGCCGCCTGATGGCGCCGTTGTCGCTGGCGCCCGGCAGCGCCACCGTCTACGTTTATTATCACACCCACGGCAAGACGCCGCTGCTGGCGCGCTGGTGGCGTGTCGACCAGCTCAATGCCAGCGATACCGAAGCGCATCTGTTCAGCGGCCTGGTGGTCGGCATCATGCTGGCGATGGTGCCGGTGGTTGTGTTCGTCCTCGGCGGCCAGCGCGCGCTGGGCTACCGCATGTATGGCGCGGTTGTGCTGACCAACACGCTGTTTGTCGCCCAGGTCGAGGGATATAATTTCGCCTTCCTGTGGCCGCATGCACCCGCCTGGAATATGCTGGCCCCCGGCGCGCTGGGCGTGCTGGCGTTGATGGCGCATGTCGGTTTCGCCATGGACTTCCTGCAGATGCGGGCCCGCATGGCGCAGCTGTACCGCTGGCATCGGGGGCTGCTCGGCGTCAGCGCGCTGACGCTGGTGGCGCATCTGATCTACGGACTCGACACGCTGCTGACGATACAAATGCTGAGTTACGCGGGATTCGGCTGCGCGGTCGCGGTCGTCGGCGTGCGCCAACGCATCGAGGCGGCGCGCTTCTATCTGCTGGGCGCAACGATATTGATGGCCAATCCGCTGATGCTGGTGATCTTCGTCATCCTGGGCGTGGACCGGGTGCCGTATTTTTCCGTGCTGGCCCTGCCGAAAATTGGCTGCCTCGGCGAGGCGCTGCTGTTCGGCGCGGCCGTCCTCAGTCAGCTCGAGAAGTCTAATGTGCGCCTGGCCGACAGCCGCCTGCGCCGGCTGGCCGAGGCCGAGCAACTGCTGCAGGCCGAACAAACCAAGCTGGCGGCCCTGGAGCAAGCCAACGAGCGCCTGCTGCGCCTGGCGTCGGCCAGCCACGACATCGCCCAACCGCTGGCCTCGCTGCGGCTGGCGTTCAGCGCGCTGGCGCCGGCGCAAGGTCCGATCGCCGAGCACATCGACGCCACGCTGGCTTACGCGCAGTCGCTGCTCAAGGACCTCATCGAACAGGCGCGGCAGGACCAGCGCCTGCCCGAACCGATCATGCTCACCTCCATGTTCGGCCAGTTGGGGCAAGCCTTCCAGGCGCAGGCGAACGTCAAGGGCTTGCGCCTGTCCGTGCGCCCCAGCGATGTGCGGGTGACCGGCTCGTCGCTGCTGCTGTACCGCATTCTGGCCAATCTGCTGGCCAACGCCGTGCGCCACACGCCCAGCGGACGCATCGTGCTCGGCGCGCGGCGGCGTCCCGGCGGCGTCGAGATCCAGCTGTTCGACACCGGGCCGGGCATCCCCGCGCCGGCGCGCGAGCGCCTGCTGCTGCCGTTCGAGCAGGGCGGCCACGGCGAGGGCTTCGGCCTCGGCCTGTTCATCGTCAAAAACCTCTGCCAGCAGTGCGGCTACGCGCTGCGCATCGCGTCCACGCCGGGACGCGGCAGTTGCTTCGCAGTTTTCATCCCCTCAACGTTGACGTGTTGATAAAAATACGGTGATTTCCGTATTTCCCCGCTGACCTGCGGTGACTACAGTGGCTGCAGCGATGGCGCAACGCCATCCCACATCAACCACTGGGGAAACCGTCATGAAATCTTCCATCAAAACCATGCTGTCCGTGTTCACCTTCGCCGCCGGCTGCAGCGCGCCGCTGGCGTTTGCCGACACCATCACCTTCGATAACGCCGACCTGACCAGCGTCGCCATACGGCCGACCATCTTCACCACACAGGGCTTCGTCTTCACCTCGCTCGACTATGAAGCGATCGGCGGCGGCGTCGCGCCTTTCGGCAACGGCACCAATGTGCTGAAATTCGCGGCCTACGACATCGTCTCGGGCACCCCAAGCAATGCAGTGACGTTCCGCCGCCAGGACGCCGCGCTGTTCAATCTCAACAGCCTGGAGTTTTCGCCGGGTGACTACGCCGGCAATGACGTCAAGATGGGCATCAAGGGCGTGTTTGCCAATGGCTCGACTGTTTCGGGTTACTTACAGGCGCACAACGGCGGCGGTCTGACGCCGGTCGATTTCGACGGTTGGAATGGTCTGGCGTCGGTCGTCCTCACCGGTAATTTCCTGAGCCCAGGCTACGTCCAGGTCGACAACATCAATGTGACGGCCGTGCCGGAACCATCGAGCTACGCGATGTTGTTCGGCGGCCTGGCTTTGCTCGGCGTCGTTGGACGGCGCGCCAAGCGCGCGTGAATTCATCACCGTGGGCGTCCGGATTGGCGTCCCAACCTGCTGTTCCAACCTTGGGGATTTAACATGAATTATCAGAAAAAACTGAGCACCATCGGCGCCGCGCTGCTGCTGGCCGCTGTGACCTTGCCAGCCATGGCCGGCACGCCGTTGGCCGGACGCGACCAGTTCTTCCACGCCATTGCGGCCACGGATGAGAATGCAACCTATCTGTATGACGCCGACTACAACATCACCTGGCTGCGCAGCACCTCGGGCGCCAATGTGATGACCTTTGAACTCGCCAACAGCTGGGCCAACCTCAACTGGGGCGGCCTGACCGGATGGCATCTGCCGTCCGCGGGCAGCGTCTACGATTCCGACCTCTATCCCAGCACCGTCAAGGGCATAGGCTCCGATGCGGCCCACCTGTACTACGACGTGCTGGGCGACCGGCCGGGCCTCGATCATGCCGGCAATCCGCAGACGATCGTGCGCAATGAGGGACCGTTTGGCGCCGGCGGCGTGCCCGCGATGATCTGGTTGTCCGGCACGCATGCCACGCACGCGGATTACGCCTACAACTTCAGCTTCTTCGCCGGCATCAATGGCGAAGGCCCGCGGAACGGCTTGATCGGCGCCATGACCGTGCGCAACGGCGATGTGCTGGCGGTGCCGGAACCGGAAACCTATGCCATGATGCTCGGCGGCCTGGCGCTGGTAGGGGTCGTGGCCCGCAGGCGCAAGACCGTGGCGTCCTGAACGCGGCGCCGCCTGCCGTCAATACCTGGCCGGCGCGTTCGGCGCCGGCGTCGCCTTGCGGATGAAGTCGCGCAGGTCTTCGTTGGACGTGGCCAGGTCTTCCGAACGCAGATACATCATGTGGCCGCTGCGGTAGCCTTCGAAGCGCAGGCGGTCTTTCATCTTGCCGCTCGGATCGAGCTGCCACATGGTGTACTTGGCGTCGAAGTAGGTGCAGGCGCCGTCGTAGTAGCCGGACTGTATCATCACCTTCAGGTAGGGATTGGCGGCCATCGCCAGGCGCAGATTGTCGCCGGTTTTTTCGTTCTTGAAATCCCATGGATGGACGTCGCCGAACAGCGAGTACTTGAGGTCGGTCTTGAACTGAAGCTCGTTGCGCAGGTACTGGTTGATGGCCGGCGTGAACGAATGCAGCCACGAACTGAGCTCGGCGTTGTAGTCGGGCGCGTTGCCGCTATCGCTCTTGTCGATGCCCAGGTAGCGCGAGTCGAGGCGGCCGACGGTCTTGCCCTGCGCGCGCAGCAACTCCTTCCAGAAGTGCTCGGGCGGCACCACCAGATTGTGCTGCAGCAGGAAGGTCTCGGACAGTCCGGAGTAGCGCGCCATCTTCGCGGCGATCTGGGCTTTTTTCTGCGGGTCGAGGAAGCCGCCCTTGGCCAGCGCCGGCAGCAGTTCGTCGACGGTGAAGGCTTCGACTTCCGGCAGCACGTCCTTCAGGTCGCGGCTTTGCAGGTCGGCCGGCAGCACTTTCTGGTACCAGGCGGTGGCGGCGAAATACGGCAGCGCCAGCGCCTCGCCCACCGCGCCTTCGCGCTTCAGGCCCAGCTCGGTTGGCGACACCAGCACCACCCCGTTCAGATACATCCATTGCGCGTTCTGCAGTTCCAGCGCCAGGCCGGCCACGCGCGAGGTGCCGTAGCTTTCGCCGATCAGATACTTGGGCGAGGTCCAGCGACCTTCGCGCGACACGAAGGCGCTGACCCATTCGGCCAGATAGGCGATATCGGCATTGACGCCGAAGAAGCGGGCGCGGTCGTTCTTGCCGTCCAACACGCGCGAAAAGCCGGTGTTGACCGGATCGATATAAACGATATCCGCGACGTCGAGGATGGAGTGCGCATTGTCGTGCACGCCGTACGGCTGGGTGGGATAGCCTTCGGCGTCGAGGTTCAACAGCTTGGGACCGGTGTAGGCGATGTGCATCCATACGGACGCCGAACCGGGCCCGCCGTTAAACGACAGCACCAGCGGGCGCCGGCTTTTGTCGGCCACGTCGGTGCGCTGGTAGTAGGTGTAGAACAGCGACGCGATCACCTTGCCGTCCTTGTCCCACACCGGCTGGGTACCGGTTGTTACTTTGTATGGAATGTTCTTGCCCTTGATGACGACCTGCGCCGTTTTGCTGACCTGGGTGTCGGCCTTGAGCACGCGCTCATGGGCCAGCAGGTCGGCGGCGCGCTCCTTGCCGAGCGCCGGCGCGGCGGCCGCGGGGGCGGGCGCAGCGGGTTCCGCATCTTGCGCGGAGACGGTCGCGCTCAACACCAGCAACAACATGGCAAGCCTGGATTTCATACTCAACTCCGAAGGTGAAATAACCAATAGTAGTTCAGCTTCGGGTTTGCAGTCCAGTTTGCTGTCGCTCAGGTTTTGGCGGACGCTTCCGCCGCCCGCACATCGACCATCGCGATCACCAGATCGGCCTCGGCCAGCAGCGCCTTGACCGGGAAGCCGTCCTCCAGCGCCACCACGGCGCCGGCGGCAATCTTTTCGTTGGCGCCTGGCGAGTTCGGCATGAAGGCGAACTGCGGGAACCTGGTCTCGCCGTGCTGGGCGATGTCGCGCAAGGTGCGCGGGGCGGCGCGCAGCAGGCCGTTGCGGACGTGGCGCTGGCGCTCTTCGTTGCGCTCTTTCAGCAGCGCTGTCAGGCGTTCGACTTCCTTGTGCAGGCGGTCGGACTCGGCTTGCAGCTTGCGCAGTTCGTCGTCGCTGAGCGCGTCTTCCCATTGCGTCAGTTTCAGCAGGCCGCGTTTGTGCAGCCCTTGCCGTTGCAGGTCCAGGTCGACCGTGGACAGGCGCAGTTGATGCGCTTCCAGATCCTGTTGTTCCTTCACGTCGCCGTTGGCGCGGTGCCATTTGTCGCTGAAGTCGAACACCAGCCCGTCGAAGTAAAAATACATCGGCAGGCCCTGTTCGAGTAGCTGGCTGGAGGTCTTGTTCCAACGGCTGGCCAGTTCGGCCAGCGTCAGGGTGACAGGTTCGATGATGGGCATGGTTGTAGCTCGTAAATTTCAAAGCCGGATTTTCTCACAGACGCCGTCCGGCCATCCGCCGCACGCCTCAGCGCAGGCGCTTGCGCATGAAAATGGTCGCTTGCGGATTGTCGTTGTAGCGTTCGCAGCGTTCATAGCCCAGCTGTTCGTACAGCCGGATCGCCGCGTGCAGGTCGTCCTTGGTGTCGAGGTAGACGGCGTCGTAGCCGGCTTGCGCGGCGTGGCTTTCCAGCGCCTGCATCAGCGCTTCGGCCAGGCCGCGCCGGCGGAAACGGTCGGCCACGTACAGGCGCTTGCACTCGGTCGCGCCGGCCACTTCCGCCAGTGCACGCATGGCCACGCAGGCGGCCGCTTCGCCGTCCACGTAGGCGATCCACATGGCCGAGCTGGCGTCGTTGAGGAAGGCGCGGATGGCCTCGTCGTCGTCGCGCAGCACGACGTTGATGATGTCGAAATACTCGACCAGCAGATGGCGTGCATCGTCGAGCTGGGCGGCGGTGGCGCGCACCACGCGCGTGGCCGGGGTCGACAGGATGTGCTGCACCGTGCGCATCGCCTCCAGCAATTCCGTGCGCTGCGCTGCGCCCAGCTGGCCCAGCATGCGCACCGTTTCCGCCGAGGCGCGATGGTTGATGTCGGCGATGACGGCCTGGCCCGCGTCGGTCAAGCTCAGCAGGGTGGCGCGCTTGTCCTGTTCCGAGCGCACGCCGTTGATCAGGCCGCGCTCGCTGAGGGAACGCACCAGGCGGCTCATGTAGCCGGCATCCAGATCCAGTTTGTTGCGCAGATGGTTGGCGGTGCAGCCGGGATGCATCGATAGTTCGTACATGACGCGGCCTTCGCTGAGCGAATAGTCCGTGTCCAGGTAGCGCCCGCGCAGCAGGCCCAGGTGTACGGTGTAGTAGCGGTTGAATTGCCGCACGATGTAGGCTTGCTGTTGCATGTCTTGAGGCATGGGCTACTCCTGATGCTTGCTTTTGGCAACTATATCGGCGAAGTGCGGTGCAGTCAACCGGAGCTGCATGTAAAATGACAGCTTCCATTAGCGGAGTAGCGACGATGATGTTTTTAAAAGTTCCGTTTGCGGAAAAAGACGAAGCCAAGGCTCTGGGCGCGCGCTGGAACGGCGAGCGCAAGGCATGGTACGTTCCCGACGGTAAGCCGACCGAACCCTTCGAGCGCTGGCTGGCGCCCGGCGGCGCCGATTTCGTGCCGGCCAAGGCCTCGGTGGCGCCGAAAGCCAAGCCGCTGTCGGTCGATTCGTATGTGGGCAAGTCGGTGGTGGGCAAGTTCTACCAGGAATTGCCGCACGACTGCAATCCCTTCGAGGCCTGCCCGGTCTGCGCGCCCGTGCTCGCCAGCTCCGGCTGGCAAGCCGCCCATGACAGCGTCGACCAGATGCTGTCGTCCCTGCGCGCCTGACCCGCAACGCCATGCAGAACCCGCCGGTTTTTCGCACCCATGATGCGGCGAGCCGGCCGGTCGTCGCCATCCAGCATCCCGATGATGTGTTCGAAACCTTGTTTCAAAGCATACAGGGCGGCGAACAGCATGTGCGGCCGCCGCTGGAGCTGAGGCCCGACTCCCCCTTCCTCACATTTATCGAAGTCGGCTACGCGCTGCGCGCCTGCCTGGAAGACAAGTCGCGCCGCGATTACCTGGTGCAGCGCTTGCGTCCGCACGTGAGCGCGATCATCGGCACCTTGCCGGCCGGCCTGCAGCCGCAGGGCATGCTGCCGCGCGTCCCGGCGCCGCCCGGTTTTCGTCCGCTGGAGCAAATCGGCGACGCGGAAGTGCGGGCCTGGCTGGTGGAGGACGGCGGCCTGATCTACGGTGAGCTGCAACGCCATGAACTGGATAACTACTTCGATGCGATCGCCGCGGTCATCCGTCCCGGCGGCGTGATGGTCGACCTGGGCAGCGGGCTGGGCAAGGTGGTGATGTCGGCGGCGCTGGCGTTTCCGTTCCAGCGCTGCATCGGCGTCGAATTGATCGGCTATCGGCATGCGATGGCCGCGCAGCGCCTGCACAACTTGCTGGCGCTGGCAGGGAAGGCGCTGGCGGCGTTGCCGTCGCCGTTGACGCCGGAGACGCCGTTGCGGCTGCCGTTCGGCGGCGAAGCGAACGGCAGCCACCTGCTCGATCTGGCCTCCCGCATCGCCTTTATCGAAGCCGATATGTTCCGGGTCGATGTGCGCGGCGCCAGCCTGGTGTTCATGTACAGCACCTGCTTCGGTCCGTTGATGGACGCGCTGGGCGACAAGCTGGCGCGCGAGATGCAGGAAGGCGCCCTGGTCAGTACGACCACCTATCCCTTGACGCATCCGGCGTTCAAGTTGTTGTGCAGCTACCCGGCCGGCACCCTGGCCTGGACCAATGTGATGCTTTACCAGCGCGCCGGGCCGCTGGAGAATGTGGTAACTACGGCGGCGACCACGTATGAGCCCGACCCGGCCGCATGGGAGGAACGGCTCCGCCAAGAGTTCGCGGCCATGGACGATAGGGTATTAAAGTAGCCACTTGCGCGCCGTAGCGATCATATTGTCCGACAATGTGCGCGTCAGCGCCGTCTGGATATCCCAGCGGTGCCAGATCAGCGGCACGTCCAGCGTGTCGCCCGGCGTCATTTCCACCAGCGTTCCCGCCTTCAATTGCTGCTCGCACTGCAGGAGCGGCACCATGCCGTAGCCGAAGCCCGCCTCGATAAACCGTACAAAACCATCCGAACTGGCCAGCGAATGATGGGGATAGTGGCCGCCGTAGCCGGTGCGGCGGGCGATGTAGCGTTCTTGCAGGGCATCTTTGCGGTCGAAATTCAGCGCCGGCGCCTGTTGCACGGCGGCGGCCGTCATGCCGTCCGGGAACCAGCGCCGGGCGAACGCCGGGCTGGCGACGCAGTGATAGCGCATGATGCCCAGCGGCGTTGATGTCGTTCCGGCAACTTGCGCCGATTCGCTGGTCACGCAGCCGAATACCCTGCCTTCCCGCAGCATGGTCAGCGTATGGTCCTGGTCGTCCAGGCGGATGTGGAGCAGACACTGGCCGCTGAGCATCAACGGCGTTACCGCTTCCTGCACCCAGGTCGCGGCGCTGTCGGCGTTGACGGCGATGGCGATCTCCGGCCGCGCCTCGCCCGAGTCCGGCCGGTGGAGCAGCGCCGCCTCCAGCAGGCGTACCTGGCGGTAATGGGCGATCAGGCGCTGGCCGGCCGCGGTGGGCACGGGCGGCTGGCTGCGCACGATCAGCAATTCACCGGCGCTGTTTTCAAGCATGCGTATCCGCTGCGAGACGGCCGATTGGGTGATCGACAAGGCCAGGGCCGCCTTGTCAAAGCTGCCATGATCGATGACGGCGTCCAGCGCCGCCAGGCCGCGATAGTCTATCTGCTTCATTAGCCGCTCTAATATTTGGTCAATAATATTAATTATACTTATCTTTGCGAGATGGGTAAGCTGTCGCCATCGTTCAAGGAGAAAAATATGGAAGCCACTGCTTTTTTAAAAGGAATTGGTCTGGGAGGCAGCCTGATCGTCGCTATCGGTTCACAAAACGCTTATTTGCTGAGGCAGGCGTTGAAACGCGAATTCGTATTGACCTGCATTGCGATTTGCGTCATCTGCGATGTGGTTTTAATCGGTGCCGGCGTGGCCGGCATGGGACAGCTGATTACGCAGGCGCCAACGCTTTTATTCTGGATTAAGATCGCCGGCGCCGGATTTTTATTCTGGTATGGATTGCGGGCGGCCCGGTCGGCGTTGAATCCCGGCGCCATGGAGGCCGGCGATAGCACGCCGGTCAGCGATCGCCGCACGGTTATCGCCGCCATGCTGGCATTCAGTTTATTGAATCCCCATGTTTATCTGGATACCGTCGTCTTACTCGGTTCGATAGGCGGGCAGCAAGCAGGTAATGGACGCTTGTATTTCGCCTTGGGCGCCATGCTCGCTTCCTTATTATGGTTTGGCAGCCTGGGCTTGGGCGCCCGCTATTTAACCCCGGTATTCGCCAAGCAGCGTGCCTGGCAGATACTGGACGGCGTGATCGCACTGGTCATGTGGGGCCTGGCTATTTCCTTATTCGCTTGATGGCTGGGAATAGATCGGCAATAAG
The DNA here is from genome assembly GCF_019166075.1 of Duganella violaceipulchra. Taxonomy (NCBI): domain Bacteria; kingdom Pseudomonadati; phylum Pseudomonadota; class Betaproteobacteria; order Burkholderiales; family Oxalobacteraceae; genus Duganella; species Duganella violaceipulchra. The sequence goes on from NZ_JAHTGR010000002.1 coordinate 590,550, forward strand.
GCTGATGGATCAAGTGGGTCCGCCAGCGCCTGTCCACGTGCTGGGCCTGGCGCAGCGAGCCAAGCTCAAAACTGGCTGGTACGTGCCAATTTTTGGCATAAAAAACATGGTTCCCAGGGCTTTTTCGGATGGACGGAGGCATTGTGCTAATCGGCAACACTGTATCCGGCCTGAGATACCGCCACCGCAGCCGTTCGGCATACAATGGAGATAGTTACCTCAGAACAGTTCTTCAGGATTCCGGGCCAGACGACGGCCGATATATATGAGCACGGACCTCAGTAATTACGCCCATCTCTCCGCAGTAGCGGCCGCTTTTGCGGCGGACGCTATTCTGAGTACATTGCTTATTTTCCTGTGGCTGATGCAGCGCAAGGAAAAGCACGCCCTGTTTTGGGGGCTGGGGCAGTTGTCGGTCATGAGTGGAATAATTGTCTGGTTTATCGGTGACCGGGTATTGTCCGAATCCCTGCGTATTCAACTGTGCGCCGTATTGCTGAGCGCCGGCCTGATAGGTTATTGGAGCGGGACCAAGTTTTTCCTGGGCGAGTTATATCGCTATCAAATACGCTGGATATTACCAGTTGGTATATTAATTGCCGCGATATCCGGTGCCGTATGGTTTGTTAATCCGGATATTATCGCTCCCGGCAGCGCCGCCATATTAGGCGCGATGATGCTGTGGTGCGGCCAACGCCTGATCAAGAATAAGAACCGCTATCGCCTGTTGGGTATTACCCTGGTTTTGCGCGGGGGGTTTAATCTCCTGAGCGCGGTAACGCTGGGCCCCGAGTTATATTTGATCTGGTTTGTCGGCACCACGATATTGAAAACCCTCAGCATGCTGGGTTTGATTTATGCGGTGCAGGATGAGATCCAGCAACGCTACGCCCGCACCATCGATAGCCTGAGTAACGGTTTTTTAATCCGCGACCGCCGCGGCTATGTCATGGTGGCCAATGAGCGTTGCGCCCGTTTGCTGGGTTTCAACCGTCCGGCCGACTTGATCGGCCGCCATGTCACCGATCTGTTGCCCGGCCTCACCCGTGAAATGGCGGACCAGTATTTCAGCCTGTTTGTCACCGAGGGCGTCCAGTACCCCATCGTCGATAGCGCCGTCGTGACTTTGCACAATGGCAATAAACTGCCGCTTGAGATGCTCGGTTCGCCCTACGAAGAGCGCGGCCGGGTGTACTGCCTGGTCCAGTTGCTGGACATCAGCGAGCGCAAAAAGAAGGACGATCTGCTGTATCAGGCGGCCCGCATCGATCCCGTCACCGGCTACTTCAACCGCCACGCGCTGTCCAAGCGGCTGGAAGAGGAATTGGCGAATGCCGCCTTCGACCGACAGGAATGCGCCGTGCTGTTCATCGACCTGGACAAGTTCAAGCGCGTCAACGATTCCTTCGGCCATGCCGTCGGCGACGAATTGCTGCGCCAGTTCGCGCGCCGCCTGCACGCCATCCTGCGGCCGCAGGATGTGCTGGCCCGCTTCGGCGGCGACGAATTCATCGTCATCCTGCCCGGCTTGCCGCTGGGAACCAGCGAGCAAACCGCCAGCGACTGCGCGGCCGGCATCATCGCCACCATGTCCGCCAGTTTCAACCTGTTGCATCACGCGATAGGCGTGTCTGCCAGCGTGGGCGTCGCCTGCTATCCCTTGCACGGCACCGATAGCGATACGCTCATCCGCAACGCCGACATCGCCATGTACGAAGCCAAGAAGGCCGGTCGCGGGGAAATGCGCTTCTTCAACGACGCCATGAACGCCGCCGCCAAGGATGCGCTGGTGATCGACGGCGCCTTGCGCGGCGCCATCGAAGCCTGCGAATTCCGTCTGGTCTACCAGGCCATCACCAACTCCCACACCGGCAAACTGACCAAGGTGGAGGCGCTGCTGCGCTGGGACAGCGCCTTGCTGGGCGCGGTGCCGCCGGACCGTTTCATACCAGTGGCCGAAGATAGCGGCATGATCGTCGAACTTGGCACCTGGGTGCTGAACCAGGCCTGCCGCCAGGTGGCGCAGTGGAGGGCCAGTCCGCTGGGCGAGATCACCATCAGCATCAATGTTTCCGCTTGGCAACTTGCCGATCCGGCGTTCGTCGGGCTGGTGCGGCAGGCGCTGGCCAGCAACGGCCTGGCGGCCCGCCAGCTGGAGCTGGAGCTGACCGAGCGGGTGCTGATCGACGATGGCGGCCACGTGCAGGCGGTGCTGGCGCAATTGCGCTCGCTGGGCGTCAGTATTTCGCTGGACGATTTCGGCACCGGTTACTCCTCGCTGAGCTACCTGACCCAGTTCCACCTGAACACGCTGAAGATAGACCGCGCCTTCGTCATGGATATCGAGCACAGCGAGCGCAGCAACAACCTGGTGCACGCCATCATCGCGATGGGGCACAGCCTGGGCCTGCAGCTGGTGGCGGAGGGCGTGGAAACGGCCGGCCAGGCGGCCATCCTGGAAAAGATGGGTTGCCATTACCTGCAGGGCTACCATATTTCCCGACCCATACCGGCGGAGGAACTGCTTGTTTTTGCGGACGGCCTGCTCGACAGGCCGCACGTTGACAACTTCGCTATCTAGTGGCTGCGGTGGGCAGCTTTTGCGCCGCTTCCTCGGCGGTCAAGATCCAGATGCGGTCGATATTGCCCTGGCTGTCCACCGTGTAGTTGACCACGATGTCGCTGCCGCGCACGGCGGCCGGCATCTCGATCATATTGTCGCGGTTGAAGATGCGCGCGGCCGGCGATAGCTGGCGCGGCTTGCCGTCGATGCTCACCTCGGGGAAGTAGCCGGGCGTCATCTTCCCGCGCAGGGCCTTGGCCGGAAACGGCCGCTCGAACGCCAGCGCAGACAGCGACAGCAAAACCGCCACCAGCAAGGCACAGAATCGCAGCATAGGTGAGCTCCTCAAACGATGAGGCCCCAGCTTACCCGATTATTTTCCCAGCGTGGCGAACATCGCCAGCACGGCGGCCGCCATCAGACCGGTGCACAGCCAGCCCAGCACGCTGAGCCGGCGCGGGATCACCAGCTTGCCCATCACCGCCGGCCGCGCCGCCAGCAACATCACCACCGCCATGATGGGCACGGAGATCACGCCGTTGAGCACCGCGCTCCAGTACAGCGCCCGGATCGGATCGATATCGGTGAAGCACAGCGCGGTGCCGATGATGGTCGCGCCGATGATGATGGCGTAGAACTTGGGCGCGCCGGAATATTGCAGCTCCAGGCTGTTCTTCCAGTGCATGGCGCCGGCGATGGCGTAGGCGGCCGAGCCGGCCAATACCGGCACCGCCAGCAGGCCGGTGCCGATGATGCCCAGGCTGAACAGCGCGAACGCGAAGTCGCCGGCGATCGGCCGCAGCGCCGAGGCCGCCTGGGCCGACGATTCGATCTGCGTGACGCCATGCGCGCCCAGCGTGGCGGCCGTGGTCAGCATGATGAACAGCGCCACCAGATTGGAGAAGCCCATGCCGATCACGGTGTCGGTCTTGATGCGCCGCAGGTTGCGCGGCGCCTGCTCCTGGGCGTGCTTGAGCGCCCTGGCGCCGGGTTCGGCATGCAGCTCCTCGACTTCCTGCGACGCCTGCCAGAAGAACAGATAGGGACTGATGGTGGTGCCGAAGATGGCCACCACCGTCGTGATGTAGGCCGCCTGCCAGGACAGCTTGGGCAGCAGCGCCTCGTGCAGCAGGGTCAGCCACGGCAGCTTGAGCGTCAGCGCGGTGGCGACATAGGCCAGCAGGCTCAACGTCAGCCACTTCAGCAGCTTGACGTAGCGGCTGTACGGCAGCGTCACCTGCAGCGCCAGCGACAGCAGGCCGGCCGCCGCCGCATACCAGTGCGCCGGGCCGCCGGCCAGCAGCGCGACGGCCTGGCCCATGGCGGCGATGTCGGCGGCGATGTTGATGGTGTTGGCCACCAGCAGCAGGCCGACCAGCAGATACAGCAGCGGCGCCGGGAAGTGGCGGCGGATATTGGTCGCCAGCCCGTGCCCGCTGACGCGGCCGATGCGCGCGCTGATCGCCTGGATGCCCACCATCAGCGGATAGGTCAGCAGCACGGTCCACAGCATGCCGTAGCCGAACTGCGCGCCGGCTTGCGAATAGGTGGCGATGCCGCTCGGGTCGTCGTCGGCCGCGCCGGTGATTAGGCCCGGCCCCAGCTTGCTGAGCCAACCTTGTTTGCCGCTCTGTGGCGTCGTCATGTCCATGCAATCTCCCTGTTGACGCCCATGCTAGGGCGACGGCGGGTAGGGGTCGGTGCGTTCGCGTACTTATCCTGAGTGCGGAAATGTTGCCATGTCACCAAGCCGTCACATTCCCGTCATCGCCGCGTCACATGCAGTTCCTACAATCTTGCGAGTTGAGTTTCCAGTCTCAGTCCACACTAACCAGCAAGAAAGAAGAATAAATCATGCAACAGCGCTTCCCTCTGAAACCTTTGTGCCTGGTGGTCCTGCAAGCCCTGGCGTGCCAGACCTACGCCTATGCCGCCGACGCGGCCGATGCCGCCGCCGACAGCTCGGTGGCCGGCGCCATCGTCGGTCCTGTGCAAACGGTGGAAATCACCGGCCGTGGCCAGTCGCGCCAGGTGCAGAACATCAACAAGGCCGACCTGGCCGAAGCGCTGCCGGGCACCAGCCCATTGAAAGTCCTGGAAAAACTGCCGGGCGTGAACTTCCAGTCCGCCGATCCGTTCGGCGCCTACGAGTGGTCGACCCGCTTCAGCGTGCGCGGCTTCAACCAGAACCAGCTGGGCTTCACCCTGGACGGCGTGCCGCTGGGCGACATGAGCTACGGTAACAACAACGGCCTGCACATCAGCCGCGCCATCTCGTCGGAAAACGTCGGCAACGTCACCGTGTCGCAAGGCGCCGGCGCGGTCGGCACCGCCTCCACCAGCAACCTGGGCGGCACCGTGCAATTCTTCACGCTGGCCCCCAGCGATGTGCGCGGCCTGACCTTCGCGCAAACCTTCGGCAGCGATTCGACCTCGCGCACCTTCGCCCGCGTCGATACCGGCCTGATCAACAACGCCGTCAAGGCCTACATCAGCGGCACCCGCCAGCGCACCGACAAGACCAAGGGCGAAGGCGGCCAGGACCAGGATCAGCTGAACTCGAAGTTCGTGTTCAACTTCGGCGAAAACAGCCTGACCGGCTTCCTCAACTATTCCGACCGCCGCGAAGTCGACTACCAGGACGTGTCGCTGGAAATGGTGCGTCGCCTGGGCTACGGCTGGGACAACTACCAGCCCGACTGGCAGCGCGCCGTGGACGCGGCCAGGAACAAATTCACCGGCGGCGTCAACAGCCTGGACGACGCCTACTACTCGGCCGGCGGCCTGCGCAAGGACACCATCGGCGGCTTGACCCTGGCGCTGAACTTCGGTCCGTCGATCGAGCTGAAGACCACCATCTACCACCACGACAACGACGGCCAGGGCCACTGGTACACGCCGTACGTGGCGACCGACGCCGCCAACCCGATCTCGCTGCGCACCACCGAGTACTCGATCGGCCGCGACGGCGTCACCAGCGACCTGACCTGGGAACTGGGCAACCACACCATCACCGCCGGCCTGTGGGGCGAGCGCAGCAACCACAACGTCAGCCGCAACTACTACAAGGTGACCGGCCCGGCCGACACCATGTTCTTCCTGGCCAATCCGTTCCGCACCGACTTCAAGCAGAACTTCGTCACCACCACCTCGCAGTACTACGTGGCCGACACCTTCAGCGCCATGGACGGCAAGCTGAAGTTCAACGCCGGCTTCAAGGCGATGGACGTCGACATCAAGGCCACCAACATCCTCGGCAGCCGCGCCGCCGGCGACCTCGACGCGGAGAAGAAATTCCTGCCGCAGGCCGGCGTCAACTACGCGCTCAGCAGCGACGACGAAGTGTTCGCTTCCGCATCGAAAAACATGCGCGCCTTCCAGCCGGGCGTCAGCGGCCCGTTCTCGCAGACCCAGGCCGCCTACAACGCCGGCATCGCCAAGCTCAAGCCTGAAACCTCGGTCAACATCGACCTCGGCTACCGCTTCAAGCGCGCCGATATCCAGGGTTCGGTGGCGGTCTACAACGCCCGCTTCGACGACCGTCAGCTGAGCGTGGCCACCTGCGCCGGCATCGTCGGTTGCCCGTCGACCTTCGTCAACGTCGGCAAGGTCGACACCAAGGGCCTGGAAGCGATCGCCGTATGGAAGTTCAACCGCGAGATCAGCTGGTTCAACTCCTACACCTTCAACGATTCCAAGTACAAGTCGAACTACCAGGATGGCGTCAACCTGGTGGCCGTCAGCGGCAAGCAAGTGGTCGATGCGCCGCGTTCGCTGTTCAACACCGAGGCCTCGTATGAAAACGGCACCTGGTTCGCCCGCGCCGGCGGCAAGTACACCGGCAAGCGCTACTACACCTACCTGAACGACGGCGGCGTGCCATCGTTCTGGCTGGCCAACCTGTCGGCCGGCTACAAGATGAAGTCGCTGGGCATGCTGAAGGACCTGTCGCTGCAGGTGAATGTCACCAACCTGTTCGACAAGCAGTACATCAGCTCGATCGGCACCAATGGCTTCCAGGCCAGCGATGTCAACGGCACCGCGCAAACGCTGCTGACCGGCGCGCCGCGCCAGGTGTTCATCACGCTGAACGGCAAGCTGTAAATGGACCGCTCGCTGGCATGCGGCGCGCTGATGTTGGCGGCTGCAGGGATGGCCACGGCCAGCGGGGCGGCAACAACGCCGATCCAGCACGTGATCGTGCTGGTCGGCGAGAACCGCACGTTCGACAATCTGTACGGCGTGTATGAGGCGCGCAAAGGCCAGACGGTGGCCAACCTGTTGTCGAAGAAAATCGTCAACCGGGATGGCACGCCGGGGCCGCGCTTCGCGGACGCGGCGCAGAAGCTGGGTCTGTCCAGCGGCGCCTACACGCCGACGCCGGCATTCAACGGCGTCTACGGCGTCTTGCCCCAGCCCTGGGCCTGGGGCGCTTTCGGCCAGCGCCAGGATGTGGCGGACGCGCGCTTCCCGTCCAACCTGCCCAACGGCCCGTTCCAGATCACCCACCACGTCGGCTACGGCGCCCACACCGGCGATCCGACCCACCGCTTCTTCCAGATGTGGCAGCAGGTCGACGACGGCAAGAACGACCTGTTCGTCTGGGTGGCCGACCAGACCGGTCCCGGCCCCAGCAATCCGGCGCCGCTGGCGCCCGGCAGGACCGGGCAGGGCGCGGTCGCCATGGGCTTCTACAACATGGCGCGCGGCGACGCGCCGCTGTTCAAGCGCCTGGCCGACCAGTACGCCATCGCCGACAACTACCATCAACCCATCATGGGCGGCACCACCGCCAACTACTTCGCGCTGGCCACGGCCGATGTCGGCTACTACACGGAAGACGGCCAGGCCGCCGTGCCGCCGGCCAAGCAGATCGAAAATCCGGACGCCCAGCCCGGCACCAACAACTGGTACACCGAGGACGGCTATCGCGGCGGCACCTACGTCAACTGCGCCGATCCGGCCCAGCCCGGCGTGGCCGGCATCCGCGCGCTGCTGGCGCAACTGCCGTACCCGGCCTTCAACGACGGCAACTGCGCGCCCGGCCACTACTACATGGTCAACAACCTCGATCCCGCGTTCGGCCCATTGGGCGAGCCGCTGCCGCTGGGCCCCGATAAATTCCTGCTGCCGCCGCAGCCGATGCCGCACATCGGCGATGCGCTGACGGCCGGCGGCGTGTCGTGGAAGTGGTATAGCGGCGGCCGCAACGACGGCAAGAAAGTCGACAAGGAATACTGCGGCATGTGCGACACGCCGACCTTCTTCAGCTCGACGATGAACGGTCCGGACAAGGACAAGCTGGTCGACCTGATGCAGTTCTACGTCGACGTCAAGGATGCCGCGACGTTCCCGTCGGTGGCCGTGATCGCGCCCTACGACAGCATCTCCGGCCATCCCGGCTACGCGATGGAAACCAGCTTCGACGAACTGGTGGCCGGCGTGCTCGAGCGCGTGCAGGCCAATCCGGCGCTGTGGCGTAACACCGTCGTCCTGGTCACCTTCGACGAGGGCGGCGGCTACTACGATTCCGGCTACGTGCAGGCGATCGATTTCTTCGGCGACGGCACCCGCATACCCCTGCTGGCGATTTCGCCGTGGGCAAAAAAGGGCGCGGTCGACCACACCTACTACGACCACGCCTCGATCGCCAAGTTCATCGAGCGCAACTGGTCGCTGCCGCCGCTGTCGGCGCGCAGCCGCGACAACCTGCCCAATCCCGTCCACGACAAGGGCTCGCCCTACGTGCCGCGCAACCGCCCGGCCATCGGCGATCTGATGAACCTGTTCGACTTTTCCAGCGCCCGCCGCTGACCTGTTGCTGGCGCAACACAGTGCGATGTTGTCGCTGGTGGCGGGCCCGACATCGTTGCATACTGGACGGCCCCAAGCTGCGATGAGGAGACCGCCATGAAATGGTTTTACGACCTGAAGATAGCCAGCAAGCTCATAGTTTCCTTCGGCGCCGTGCTGTTGCTGACGCTGGTGATGGGCGTGTGTTCCATCCTGTCGATCGGCCAGGTCAATCAAGCCTCGACCGACCTGGCGGAAAACTGGATGCCCAGCGTGCGCGCGGTGCTCGAACTGCGCGCCGACGTCGGCGACTACCGGCGCTGGGAGCTGGCGCATCTGCTCAACGAAGAGGCGCAAGGCATGGCCGGCTACGAAAAGCGCATGGAAGACACGATGGCGACCCTCAAGGCGCATCGCCAGGGCTTGGAAAAACTGATCACCACCGCCGAGGAAAAAACGCTGGCCGCTGAATTCGATGCCAGCCTGGCCGCCTTCCTCGGCGAGCACGGCAAGATGATGACTTTGTCGCGCGCCAATCAGAAGGTCGAGGCGCGCGCCGTGGCCAGCGGCGCCTCGGCCAAGATCCTCGGCGAACTGACGGCCATCGCCAACAAGCTGGTCAAGCTCAACGCGGAGGGCGGCGACGCCGCCAGCAAGGCCGCCACCGACACCTTCAAGACGGCGCGCTGGACCGCCATCGTGCTGCTGTCGTTGAACATCGTGGTCGGCATGGCGCTGGCGATGTGGGTGGCGCGCATCGTCTCGACGCCGTTGCAGGAAGCGGTGGCGCTGGCGCGCGACGTGGCTGGCGGCGACCTGACGCGCGCCATCGACGTCAAGTCCGCCTGCGAAACGGGGCAGCTGATGCAGGCGCTCAAGGACATGACGGGCAATCTGCAAACCCTGGTCAGCCAGGTGCGCAGCGGCACCGACACCATCGCCACGGCGTCGAGCCAGATCGCCAGCGGCAACCAGGATTTGTCGTCGCGCACCGAGCAACAGGCCAGCTCGCTGGAAGAGACGGCGTCGTCGATGGAGGAGCTCACTTCCACCGTCAAGCAGAACGCCGACAATGCGCGCCAGGCCAATGTGCTGGCGCAGTCGGCGTCCGGCATCGCGGTCAAGGGCGGCGACGTGGTGGGGCAGGTGGTCGGCACCATGGCGTCGATCAACGCATCGTCGCGCAAGATCGTCGACATCATTTCCGTCATCGACGGCATCGCCTTCCAGACCAATATCCTGGCGCTCAACGCCGCCGTGGAGGCGGCCCGCGCCGGCGAGCAGGGCCGGGGTTTCGCGGTGGTGGCGTCCGAGGTGCGCAACCTGGCGCAGCGCAGCGCGGCGGCGGCCAAGGACATCAAGCAGCTGATCGGCGATTCAGTGGAGAAGGTGGAGACCGGCTCGCAGCTGGTCGAGCAGGCAGGGCGGACGATGACGGAAATCGTCGCCAGCATCACCCGCGTGACCGACATCATGGCCGAGATCACCTCGGCCAGCGTGGAGCAGAGCAGCGGCATCGAACAGGTCAACACCGCCATCGTGCAGATGGACCAGGTGACGCAGCAGAACGCCGCGCTGGTGGAGCAGGCCGCCGCGGCGGCCGAGTCGATGCAGGATCAGGCGGCCAGCTTGAGCGAGGTGGTGAGCGTGTTCAAGCTGCTGGCGTCGAGCGCGCCGGCGGCCCGTCCGACGCCGCGCCGCAAGCCGGTGGCGCCACCGCCGCGCGTGGCGGCCGCGGCGCGGCCGGCGCTGAAGAAGCCGGTCCAGGCCAGCACCGGCGACGAGTGGGAAACGTTCTAGGCAGCGCCGGGGTGCCGCTCGCGCCACGCCTTGAGCGCGGCGCGGTAGCGCTCCAGTTCATCCTGGTACATGTCTTCCACGCAGAAGCTGCAGCCGCTGTGGCAGCAGTCGCCCGGTTGCGGCGCCTGCGGCGGCAACGGCATGGCATCGTCGGCCGCCGCGTCGGTTTTATTTTGTTTCGCGTCCATCCACTTCCCTACATCGGCGGCATGGCCAGCAGCGCCATGTTGCGGCCTTTTTCCTTGGCCCGGTACAGCGCGCGGTCGGCCATCTGCACCAGCAGTTCCGGCGAACTATCCTCGGTCGGCACCATCACCGCCACGCCGATGCTGATGGTCAGGATGCCGAACGGCGACTGCGCATGCGGCAGCTGGCGCCGCGCCAGCTCGGCGCAGATTTCCTCGGCCACGCCGAAGGCGTCGGCCGCATCGGTGGCGGCCGCCAGCAGCGCGAACTCCTCGCCGCCGTAGCGCGCCACCAGGTCGGTGGTGCGGCGGCCGTGCGTGGTGATCAGCTCGGCCACGGTGCGCAGGGTCGAGTCGCCGGCCAGGTGGCCGTAGTGATCGTTGTACTTCTTGAAGTAGTCGACGTCCAGCATCGACAGCGCCAGCGTCTGGCCGGTGCGCGCGGCGCGCCGCCATTCGGCCTCCAGCGCCAGGTCGAAGCCGCGCCGGTTGCTCACGCCGGTCAGGCCGTCGGTGGTGCTGAGCGCGGCCAGCTTGCGGTTCGATTCCTCCAGCTCGCCGGTGCGCGCGGCCACCAGCTGCTTCAGCTCGGCCTGGTGGCGGGTCAGGCGCTGGATGCGGATCTTGTAGGCCAGCAGCAGCGAGCCGACGATCAGCACGGCGCCGCCGGCGCGGAACCACCAGCGCTGCCAGAACGGCGGCGTGATGGTGATGTTGAGCGTGGCCGGCTCCGGATTCCACACGCCCAGGTGGTTGGCGGCCTTGACCCGGAACACATAGTGGCCGGGGTTCAGATTGGTGTAGCTGGCGCTGCGGTGGGCGGCGTCGGTCTCGACCCAATCGCGGTCGAAGCCTTGCAGCTGGTAGGCGTAGCGGTTCTCGCCCGGCTCGGTGTAGTGCAGCGCCGCGAACTCCAGCGAAAACACGGTGGCCTGCGCCGACAGGGTCAGCGCGGTGGGCGAGGTCACCGGCCCTTCGGCCTTGACGTTCTCGCCCGGCTTGCCGTCCTGCAGCGAGTGGTTGAAGACGGTGATGTCGGTGATCGCCACCTGCGGCGGCACCGAGCTGGTGCGCACCGCCGACGGCGTCACCGCCGTCATGCCGTGCACGCCGCCGAAGTACAGCACGCCGTTCTCGCCCATCGAGGAGGAGTTGACGGTGTAGCCCTCGGTCAGCCCGTCGGACGCGCTGAAGTGGCTGACCTGGCCGGTGGCCGGGTCCAGCCGGTACAGGCCGGCGATGGTGCTGCACCAGATCTTGCCGTCGCGGTCGTGCTCGATCGACAAAATCTTGGGCGCGCGCATCGCCGCCGCGTACGACTTGAAGCTGACCTGGCCGTCCGCCGCCAGCACCACCAGGTCCAGGCCCTTGCTGGTGCCGACCCAGATGCGGCCTTGCCCATCCTCGTGCAGGCTGGCGATGTTGTCGTCGCTCAGGCTGGCGCGGTCGTTATTAATGTGGCGGTAGTGGCGGAACTTGCCGGTGGCCGGGTCCAGCAGGTCGAGCCCGCCGCCATTCCATTCCGAGCCGGCCCACACCCGGCCGTTGCGGTCTTCCAGCACCGCCGAGGTGCCGTTGACGCTGCGCGTGCCGGGGTCTTGCGGATCGTTGTAGTAGATCTTGCGGGCGTCGCTCTTGATGTCGTAGCGGATCAGGCTGTTGCCGGTGGCCAGCCACAGCACGCCGCCGGCGCCGGGCGCGATGGCGTTGATGTAGTCGCTGGCGGTGTTGCCGAAGTGGATGACCTGGAAGGCGCTGTCCGGCGTGTCCAGTCGGTTCAGGCCGTTGGAGGTGCCCAGCCACAGCGGGCCTTTGCCGGCCTCGTCCTGGTACATGCTGTAGACGATCGAGTGGCTCAGCATGCCCGGCTGCTTGTCGTCCGCGTGGTAGCTCTTGACGACGGTGCTGGTGGCCGGATCGTACAAGCTCATGCCGACGTTGCCGCCCAGCCAGATGCGCCCGCCCGGCGCGCGGGCCAGGCTCAGCAGCGCGTTGCTGGCCGGCGCCGAGCGGCTGTCGATGCGGAACGGCACGTGGCGGGTGAAGCCCTCGCTCGACAGGTTGGCCAGGCTGATGCCGTCGGTGAAGGAGGCGATCCACAGCATGCCGCCGCGGTCTTGCAACACCGCGCGCAGATTGTCGCCCGGCAGGCTGTAGGGATCGTCGGCCGCGTGCACGAACTGGTCGAACTCGCCGCTGGCCTCGTTCCAGCGCAGCAGGCCGGCCGACAAGGTGGTGCACCACAGCGTGCCCTTGTTGTCGAGGTTGAAGTTGGTGATGCGGCTGTAGGGCGAGGCGATGGCCTTGCGGCTGTCCCAGTCGCGCTTGCCGTCCCAGCGGATCACGCCCGACTCGGTGCCTATCCACAGCATGCCGTTCTTGTCGAACTGCAGCGCGCGCACGATGTTGACGCGGGCGTCGGGCTTGGGCGCCGGATCGACCTGGTGGTGCTGGAAGGTGCTGGCGCCGGGCGCCAGGTAGTCCAGCCCGCCGGGCCAGGTGCCGATCCAGACGCCGCCGCGGGCGTCCAGCGCCAGCGCGTTCAGGTCGTTGCTGGCCAGGCTGGCGGGGTCGGCGTCGTCGTGGGCGTAGACGGTGAACTTGCCGCTGTTCGGATCGAAGTGCTGCAGGCCGCCCCAGCTGCCCACCCACATGCCGTTCTTGCCGTCGGAAATGATGTTCTTGATGATGCGGTGGTTCTTGGGCGCCTTGCCGGACGGCGCGAACACGGTGAAGTCGTTGCTTTCCGGGTTGAAGCGCGCCAGGCCGTTCTGGGTGCCGGCCCAGATGCGGCCCTGCTGGTCTTCGTAGATGGCCGAGACGCGGTCGTGCGGCAGGCTGCGCGGATCGTTGGGGGTGTTGATGTACTTGACCGCCTGGTAGCCGTTGTAGCGGTACAGGCCGTTGGTGTGGGTGCCGACCCAGATATAGCCTTTGCGGTCCTGCAACAGCGACAGCATCGACGGCTCGTCGCCGCCCAGCGGGCCCAGTTTCTTGAAGCGCAGCGACGGCGCGGGCGCGGCCAGCGCGTCGGCGGCGGGCAGCCAGGCCAGCAGGGAGGTCAGCAACAACAACAGTGACAGCAGGAGGGAAGGGCAGCGGCGCAGCACGTGCATGTAGAGGATATCCGGTGGCGTAACGGGTTGCGCGTGCGGAGCAGCGCTCGATTTAATCAGCTAATCTGGTCGGATTGACTATTATACATACCATTGATGCAAGGGTTTTAATATAAAAGCCGGTGGTTTTTAGCGCAGTTGCCGGAAATTAGGGTATAGTTTACGGCGCTCATTGTATCCTGCTCACCGCGTGTCCGCCCGCCGGCCCCACCGCACTCCTCCAAGTCGTACCTCCGCCGGGCCGGCAGCACAGATATGCCGTTAATTGAAGAAAGCTTGGCTGTCCGCCGCAGGGCCGCCGCACACATTATGTCCGAAACCGAGATCATCACCCCGACCGTTATTGAGTCCGCCGCCCAGCAAGCCGTGGCCGCCGAGGCCGAGGCCGCGCCTGCCGCTGTGGCCGCCCTTGCAGCCGCCGAGCCCGCCGAAGTCCGTTTTGCCGACTTCGGCCTGTCGCCGGCCATCCTGCGCGCGCTGACCGACCAGGGCTATGTGCACCCGACGCCGATCCAGGCCCAGGCCATCCCCGTGCTGTTGCAGGGGCGCGATGTCATGGGCGCGGCCCAGACCGGCACCGGCAAGACCGCCGGCTTCGCGCTGCCCATCATCCAGATGCTGCTGGCCCACGCCAGCGCCAGCACCTCGCCGGCGCGCCACCCGGTGCGCGCGCTGATCCTGACCCCGACCCGCGAACTGGCGGTGCAGGTGGCCGAAAACGTCAAGGCCTACGCCCAGCACACGCCGCTGCGCTCGACCGTGGTGTTTGGCGGCATGGACATGAAGGGCCAGACCATCCTCCTCAAGGCCGGCGTCGAGATCGTCATCGCCACGCCGGGCCGTTTGCTGGACCACGTCGAGCAGAAGAACATCAGCCTCGGCCAGGTGCAGATGCTGGTCATGGACGAAGCCGACCGCATGCTCGACATGGGCTTCCTGCCCGACCTGCAGCGCATCATCAACCTGCTGCCGGCCAAGCGCCAGAACCTGATGTTCTCGGCCACGTTCTCGCCGGAGATCAAGAAGCTGGCCAACACCTTCCTGTCCAACCCGGTGACGATCGAAGTGGCGCGCAGCAACCAGACCGCCGACAAGGTCACCCAGGTGGTCTACAAGGTGCCGGAAAACCAGAAGCACGCGCTGACCGCGCATCTGCTGCGCCAGCGCGAACTGAAGCAGGTGATCATCTTCTCCAACACCAAGATCGGCGCCTCGCGCCTGGCCAAGGGCCTGGAGCAGGAGGGCATGAAGGCGGTCGCCATCCACGGCGACAAGACCCAGCAGGAGCGCATGGCGGCGCTGGAATCGTTCAAGAAGGGCGAGATCGACATCCTGGTCGCCACCGACGTCGCCGCGCGCGGCCTCGACATCACCGACCTGCCGTGCGTGATCAACTACGACCTGCCGTACAACGCCGAAGACTATGTGCACCGCATCGGCCGCACCGGCCGCGCCGGCGCCTCGGGCGACGCGCTGTCGATCTATTCGGACAAGGATGAACGCCTGCTGGCCGACATCGAGAAACTGATCAAGCAGACCATCCGCCGCGGCGAGCTGGACGGCTTCAACCCGGCGCCGAGCTATGGCGGCGACGAGCGCGGCGAACGCCGTCCGCGGCGCGACGAGGGCGGCCGCGGCGCGCCGTCGTCCTCCTCGTCCGCGCCGGCCGGCCGTGGCGAGCGCGGCGACCGTGGCGAACGCAGCGAGCGCCCGCCGCGCGCCGCCGGTGCGCCGTCCTACGGCAGCCGCCGCGAGAAGGTCGATCCATGGTTCCTCAAACCGTACGAGCCGGCCAAGGCGCCGGCCCCGGCGCCGGCCGCCACGCTGGGCGGCGCCGCGACGGCCAAGCCCAAGCAGAAGATCGCCTTCCTGCTGGGCGGCGCGCCCAAGCAGTAAGCCAGGCGCGGACATCAATAACCGGCCAGCCCGGACGCGATCTTGATCGCGTCCGGGCTGGCCGGTTTTTTTTCGGGCCGACGGCTCAGGCGTCCGGCTTGCGGTAGGCGCACACCACGATATCGCTGGGGAACAGGCGCAGCAGCGGGATGCTCAGCATGATGGCGGCATACTGCAGGTAGTTGCTGAACGGCGTGCCCTGGCCGGCGCAGCGCAGCCGCTCCAGCAGGCCGGCCGCGCGCACCGAAGGCAGTTCCGCGCGCAGCTTGAGCTCCATGCCCTGCTGGCCGACCAGCGCGGTCAGGTTGTCGGCCTGGAAGTAGTGCACATGCGGCGAGGGCAGGCCCTTTTGCCACAGGCGGTCGAACGGCGCGCGCCAGCCCAGCCGCGCCAGCAGCTTGGACAGCTGGTAAAAGAAGCCGCGGCTGTTGGGCAGGTTGAGGATCAGGATGCCGCCGGGGTACAGCCGTTCGCGGCAGGCGGCCAGCGCCGCGCGGATATCCGGGATGTGTTCGATGACGTCGTTGAACACGATGACGTCGAAGCGCTCGTCGGCCTCCAGCGCGTCGGGGAAGTAGCCGTTGCGCACCGGCAGGCCGCGCGCGGCGGTGCGGCTGGCGACCGTGGTGTCGGGCTCCATGCCCAGCACCTGAAAGCGCTTCCTGGCCACCTCCAGGAACCAGCCGTGGGCGGCGCCGACGTCCAGCAGCCGCTGCGCGCCCGGCGTCGCCAGCCGCGCCGCGTAATCGATGATGGTCTGGAAGTTCGCCACCCGTATCGCTTTCAGGCCGGTCTCGCGCTCGGCCTCGTCGACCTGCAGATGGACCGCCGCGTCGTTGATGGTCGGCGGCAGCGCCGCGCTCTCATAATGGCAGGCCGGGCAGGTGCGATGCCAGGCTGTCAGGCCGGCCGCCGTGCTGTGGCCGCAAACTATACATTCCATCTAACACTCTCCGAAATCGGACTACGTTAAACATCACCACTGCAATGTACGGTAGTCTTGCCGGAGTAGCAATCGCTATCGTCAGCGCAGCGTCACACCCTGCAGGTAGAACGCCAGCTGCCGCCTGTCCTGCGGGCCGGGACTGTGCGGCGCCTCGTGGGTCAGCTCGATGCGCACGCCGGCGCCGTCGCCGTGGGGCGGCAGCTCCAGCGCCGTGCCGGCCTGCAGGTCGACCCAGCCCTGGTCCACGCCGTTGAGCTTGACGCGGGTGCGGCGGTTGCCCTCGAAATAATAGCCGCGGAGGGTGATCTGGTGCGCCGGCGTGTCGCCCAGATAGCTCACCAGCATCAGCGATTGCTTGCTGTCGCTCCAGGCGCCGTGCTGCGGCTCGATCTGGCTCCAGCCGCGGCCGAGCAGCAGCGTCTGGTCGCGGGTGAACTGCACCGCCCCCAGGTTCACCGCCGGCCAGCAGGCCGGCAGCTGTTTCAGGTAGAGCCAGCGGTCGGGGCCGCCGATGGCGGGCGCGACCGGGGCGTTGCCGCACAACTGGCTTTCCGGGTCGGGCAGGCTGCTGTGGTACAGGGCCTTGAGCGTCACGCCGTTGACCCGGTAGGCGTGCACCTTGGTGCGGTCGCGGCTGTCCTCGATGCCGGTGAGGCGCTCGACAAAGATCTCGGACTCGGGATTGTAGAGCGAGGGCGCGTGGCGGAACATCCATTTGGCGAGCGGGCTGAATTCGGTGTAGGCATAGCTCTTGGCGTTGCTCATCGCCAGCAGCTGGCTGCAGGCCAGCAGCCCCAGCAGCACCCAGCGGGCGCGGCCGTGCAGTTCGCGCAGCCGCCACAGCAGCAGGAACACGAAGGGCATCGCGGCCCAGAAGGCGTAGCGCATGACGCCGGAGGCGCCGGAGTTCCAGTTGTGCACCGCCAGCGCCGGCACGGCGAACGCCACCGTCAGCAAGCTGGTCAGCAGCAGCGCCAGCAGGCGGCGCCCGCGCGCCGAGGCCGCGCCGCGCCAGCTGGTCCACAGCAGCGCCAGCGCGACGCCGGGGATGGCCACGATCATGCCCTGGTTGAGATCGAAATACAGCGAATGCAGGCGTTCCAGGCTGACCAGCGCGGCGCCGGTGGCCACCTTGGCGATCAGGCTGGGGGTGCCGAACTCGGCCAGGTTGAAGGCCGGCGACATGGCCCACACCAGCAGGCCGATGGCCAGGCCGGCCAGCATGCGCGGGCTCAGCGTCCGGCGCAGGTTGCCGCGCCAGCCCAGCAGCGGCTGGTAGCGCAGCACGTAGGCCAGCAGCGGCGCGGCGCCCAGCACGAACACGATGGTGGGGTTTTGCATCGCGGCGATGCCGGCCAGCAGGCCGCCGCGCCGCGGCGCGCCGCTGCAGAAGCAGACCAGGCTGGCCAGCAGCGCGGCGGCGCTGACGATTTCCGGGCTGCTCCAGGTCCAGTACAGCGAGCCGCCGCAGGCCAGGAACAGGGCGGTGCCGGCCAGCGCCGCGGGCGCCGAGCGGAACAGCCGCAGCAGGCACAGCGCCAGCACCCACACCAGCATCACATTGACCACCAGGAAGCATTGCAGCGGCGGCCCGCCGCTCCACAGCAGCAGCTTCAGCGGCAATGCCGCCAGCGCCGGATAGCCGAAGAAATGCAGGCTGTAGGCGCGCCCGTCGCTGCCGCGGAAATAGCCCTGGCGCGGCACCTGCGCGTGGCTGGCGATGCCCTGCGCCAGCTCGTCGAGCCCGCCCGCCGTGTAGGCCGGCATCAGTTGCCGGGCCAGCGCGACGTCGCTCAGGCGCAGGTCGGGAGTGGCGTGCTCGGCCAGGGCGATGGTGGTCAGCATGTATTCCTCGCCGTCGCCGCTCAGTCCGGCGTCGCGCGACAGCGCCAGGGTCAGCAGCGCCAGCGCCAGCAGCAGCGCAAAGACGGCCAGGGTTTTGCGGCTCAGTTCGGTGACCGGATGGCTGGTGGAGTCGGGGGAGGGGACGGGCTGGCCGGCGAGGGGGGCGGCTTGATTCATGGTATTCCGAGAGGACGAGAGTCAGTATCGGAATGGATTATATGGCAACTGCTTATGAAAACGGAAAAGTTTATTAATTTTCAGCATGGCGGGCGCCGGCGCGGGCCGGCGCCCCTCGTCTCAGTGCGGCGCCGCCACGCATTTGACCTCGCCGTTGATGTAGCGCCAGCCGCGCGTGCTGTCGACGTAGGCGTTGTCGGGCGACAGCGCGCCGCCCTCGCCGCACAGCTTGACGATGGCGGCCGGGGTGCCGTCATGGTACAGGGTCTTGGTGACCCGCTCGTGGTAGCGGTAGGCGTACACCTCGGGTTCGTCGAAGTAGTTGTCGATATGCTTGATGCGCTCGGCAAACAGTTCCGGTTCCGGGTTGTACAGCTGCGGCGCGTGCTCCAGCACGCGCCGCGCCAGCGGGCTGAATTCGACATAGCGGAAGCGGCCCAGCACGTCGCTGACGCCGATCTGCAGCAGCAGCACGGCCAGCACCGGCGCCAGCCAGCGGCGCCGCGCGCGCAGCTGCATGGCCAGCGCGAACAGCAGCGGCATCGCGATCCAGGTGGCGTAGCGCATCACGCCCTGGGCGCCGGAATTCCAGTTGACCACGCCCAGCGTCGGCAGCGCCAGCATCAGGGTCAGCAGCGCGCACGCGGCCAGCAGGCGCAGCAGGCCGGCGGCCGGCGCCGGCTGGCCGCGCAGACGCACGCTCCACGCCAGCAGCAGCAGCGCCACCGCCGGCAGGCCGATGATCATGCCCTGGCTCAGATCGAAGAACAGCGAGTGCAGACGGGTCAGGCTGACGAAATCGCTGCGGGTGTAGATGTGGCCGATCAGGCTGGGGAAGCCGAAATTGAGCTGGTTCCACAGCATCGGCGTCAGGCCCAGCAGGGCGCCGCCCGCCAGGCAGGCCAGGCCGCGCGCGCCTTGCACGGCCTCGCCCAGCTGCGCGCGCCAGGGACGGCCCGGCTGGTAGTCCAGCGCCAGGCGCAGCAGCGGCATCCAGCCGAACACGAAGACGATCGACGGATTCTGCATCGCCCCCAGCGCCGCCAGCAGGCTGGCCCGCAGCGGCGCGCCGGAGCTGAACAGGGCCAGCGCCGACAGCAGCGCGGCCACCGCCATGGTCTCCGGCGTGGTCCAGCGCAGATAGGCCCAGATGCCGCAGGTCAGGGCCAGGCCCAGCATGCACAGCGCCTTCAGGTTGTCCTGCAGCAGGCGGCGCAGCGACAGGCCGAGGATGAACACGCAGCACAGGTTCAGCGCCAGATAGCATTTGAACGGGTCCATGCCGGCCAGCGGCAGCAGCTTGAACGGCACCGCCGCCAGCGCGGAAAAGGCAAAGAAGTGGGCCGCGTAGATCTTGTCGCCGCTGCCCTTGGCGAATGGCAGGTTGACGATGCCCGGCTGGTGCTTGAGGTTGCGGTCGATCTCGGAATAGTCGTAGGCCAGCCACGGCAGGCGGCGCTGGCCTTCCTCGAGGTCGGCCAGGCGGATGTCGGGCGTGCCGTGGTTGGCCACCGCCAGCGTGGTGAGGGTGTATTCGGCGACGTCGCCGTTGTGCACCGCCGGCCAGGCGCTGAGCAGATACAGCAGACAAGCGAGCAGGGCGGCGGTATAAAACGAACTGGACGAAATCAGACGGCGCATGGACGGTAAGGGCTCGTGATGGGAGGGCGTTGAGTATATGTTAATTGCCAAATGACCACAATGGGCGATGTTTTTACAACACCGCCCCCCGCGCCGCGTCACGGCGTGGCCAGCTCGCGGTCCTCCACGCTGATCCGTTCCAGCGCGATGCCGAGCGCGCGGGTGTCGCCGTTCTGGCCCAGCGACGTGGGCGAGGCCGGTTGCGGAATGGTGATGGCCAGCGTGCGCGCGGCGCCGTCGGTGTCGAACTCCAGCGTGGTCTGGGCGGTCTGCTCGGTCCAGCGCAAGCGCTGCTGCTGGCCGCCCAGCGTGACCACCACCTCGCGCCCGACGTTGGGGCCGAACGCGTGGCCGGTCAGGCGCAGCCGCAGGCGCTTGGCCAGCGGCGCGGCGAATTCGATGCGGACCTCGGGGCCGTCGGTCCAGCTGCCCCACGGCTCCGGTCCGCTCAGGCCGCTGGTGCGCAGCACGTAGCCGCCGCTCAGCGGCCGCGAGAATCTGAGCAGGTGCACGCCCGGCTCGGCCGGCGGCAGTTCGAACAGCGCCATGTCGTCCTTGCGGGCGATGATGCGGGCCCCGGCCGGCGGCTGGTAGGCGCCGACCAGCAGCACCAGCTGGGTGCTGTCGGGCACAGACGCCCAGTCGACCTCGGTGGCGTTGCGCGGCACCTCCAGCAAGGCCACGTTGGTGTTTTCGATGAAGAACTTGGTGCGCAGCAGGCCGCCGATTTCCGTCGCCACCACGGTCAGGCCGTCGGCCTGTTCGCGGCTCAGGTAGTGGCGCGCGAACAGCCCGGCCTTGGTGTAGGCGTCGGCGTGGATCGACAGCCGCACCTCGTGCGCGGTGTTGGCCGCGCAGTACAGCGTGGTCACCGGCAGCGCGGCGAACAGGAACAGGCGCAGGCCCAGCTGGGGCCGCCAGATCCAGGCCAGCAGCGCCAGCAGCGCCAGGCCGGCCATGGTGTTGAAGCTGGCGGCGTTGAGCGAGAAGGCGCGCATCTCGGCGCTGTCGATGATGGTCGGCGCGTACGAGTGCAGCAGGTGGTAGCGGCCCCACACCACCAGCGCCAGCACGGCGCCGCCGGCCAGCAGGCGCCAGCGCAGCTTGAGCGCGGCCGCCGCCGGCGCGTACAGCAGTGCCGCCCCGCACAGCAGCATCAGCGGCAGCGCGAAGTTGTAGTAGCGGGTGTGGATGCGGGCCGCGGTGTCGCCCTCGGCCAGGCCGGTGATGGAGGCGGTAAACAGCACGGTGACCGCCAGCAGCGAGCCCAGCACCAGCACGCTGTACACCACCATGGCGCGCGCCTGGCTGCGCGCGCCCAGCAGCAGCGCCGCCGGCAGCGCCGCCAGCGGCACGCCGAACAGCACCGCCAGCGAGATCATATGGCCCTGCAGATTGTGCAGCGCCAGCCCGGCCATCGTCAGCAGCGGCACGTGCGCCTTGGCGGTGTAGGCCGCCTGCTCGGCGTACAGCGGACCGAACAGGCTCAGGCCGGGACGCCCGGCCAGCGCCCAGCCGACCAGCATGCGCGCCGCCAGCGCGCTGAGCACGGCCACCAGCGCCAGCGCGGCGGCCCGGCGCAGCCAGCGCCAGCCGCTGTCGGCGGCGCGGCCGTCGAAGGCGACGAAGGCCAGGAACACGCACAGGCTGGGGATCAGGAACAGCGCGTGCATCTTGACCATGGCCATCAGGCCGAGCAGCGCGCCCAGGGCGGCGGCGCGCGCCAGCGTGGGCTGCTGGTAGAACGCCATGCTGGCCCAGCTATAGACCCAGAACGCCAGGAAGTACATCGCCTCCGGCATGAAGAACGGCGTGTAGGCGTTGTTGGGGCTGAGCGCGGCGGCCAGCGCCAGCAGCGCCGCCACCGGCGCCGGCGCCAGGCGCTTGCCCAGCAGGTAGATGAAGGGCGCGGCCAGCAGGTACAGCACCGTGTTGAGCATGCGGTTGCAATCGAGGAAGCCGTCGCCGCAGTAGTTGGTCAGCTTGAACAGGCTGAAGTACAGGTAGGAAGGCACTTGCGCGGCCGACAGCGGCAGCAGGCGGGTGTTGCTGCTGTAGCTCCACTCGTCGATGAAGACGATAGGATAGATGCCGCTGTTGCGCAGGAACAGGTAGCAGAACACCAGCAGCAGGGCCGGCAACAGCGCCGACGAGAACAGGTTTTTTTCCAGGGGGGGCAATGGTTTCATATCAGTGATCGTGGTGGTCTTGCGTAGCGGGTTGGGCGCGCAGCCAGGCGCTGGTGTCGGCTTGCAACTGCTCCCAGCGGTAGAAGCGGCGGCGTTCGTAATACAGCGGGCCGGCGTGCGGCCGCTCGGCGGTGCGCGCCGGCGTGGCCTGCTGCAGCGCCTGGCGGCCCTGCAGCAGGTAGTGCGCCAGCACGAAGGGAAACAGGCCGATCCAGGTGGTCAGCTGCGACGGGTAGCGCAGGCACAGGCGCAGATGGCGCAGGCGGTCGCGCCAGCCGATGGCGCTGGTCTGCGGCGCGCCGTTGGCGGCCAGCGGCGACAGCACCCGGAACCACGGCGCCGGGCAGCGGTGGGCGTGGTACAGCGCGTACTGGCGCAGCTGCCGGCCCAGGCCGAGGCGGGCGGCGGTGTGCACCGCCAGGAAATGCAGGGCGTCGTGGTCGTGGTGGCCGCCTTCCCAGGCCGGCGCGCAGACCAGCTGCAGCCGCGGCAGCGCGGCCATGTGGCCGGCCAGCCAGGCGCCGGCCGCGTCCAGCCGGCGCGGCAGCGTGGCGTCGACGATGTCCAGGGTGTCGCCGGCGAACAGCACGTCGGCCGCCGGCACGCCCAGCGCCGCCAGCACCGCCAGCGATTCGTCGTTGCGGCGCGCGGCGCTGCCGTGGGCGCCGTGGGTCAGGTAGGCGCACACCACGCGCCAGCCCTGCCGGCGGCAGTCCTCGATGGCCTGGAACACGCCGAACTCGTCGTCCTGGTGGGCGAACAGGAACAGCGCGGCCGGTGGCGTGCGGTCAGTAGGCATCGAAGTCGAGGAAGGTGAAGTGGATGCGCGCCGGATCGAGCGCGGCCACGCGTCCCGACAGCGAGCGGTAGATCAGGTTCAACGGCGACGGCCGCAGGCGCCGCGGAATGCTGGGATAGCCGACGAAGCTGCGCTGCTCGTCCGGCAGCAGGCCGATGTACAGCCGCAGCGGCGACCAGGCGCCGGCCGCGCCGCCCGGCGCCGCGCCGGCGTCCAGGCCAGGGTCCAGCTCCAGTTCGGCGTAGGCGCGCGCCGGGCCGACCGCTGCGGCGTGAAATTGCCAGCGGCGGCGGTGACGGCGCGCCTGCACCGGATTGTCCGGGTTGGCGCAGCGCCAGGCCAGGCTGGCGGCGCTCCACAGGCGCTCGAAGGCGGGCGCCGGGGCGCGCGCCGGCGCCGCGTGGCCGACCGGGCCGACCCCGACCCGCGCCTCCAGCGGCCGCACCAGCTGGAAGCCGAGCTTGCGGATGAAGCCGGGCGTGCTGTTGGCGTTGGCCACGCCGTACACGCCGTCGTAGCCGGCGGCGCGGCCGGCGTCGAAGGTTTGCTGCGCCAGCTTGGTGAACAGGCCCTGCCCCTGGTAGGCGGGGTGGGTCGCGGTGTTGAGCGAGAGCAGCATGCGCGCCTGCTGGCCCTCCAGCCGCACGCGCACCGGAATGCAGACGTAGTGGGCGGCCAGGGTGTCGCCGTCCCAGGCGTCGTAGCCGACCGCCGCGCCGTCCGGGTTGGCGGCGTATAGCCATTGCAGATAGGCCGGGGTGAACTTGCTGGCGCCGGGGAAGCAGGCGGCGAACAGGGCGCCATACTGCGCCAGGGCCGGCGCGTCGGTGCGCAGTGGAGCGAAAGTGATCATTTGAATATCCAATGCTTGCTCAGGAAATAACCATTGACCGCCACCAGCGGCAGCGCCGCCAGCTTGCCGGCCAGCGCCGCGCCGGCCAGGTGCAGCGCCAGCGCCACCAGCGCCATCGTGATCAGGTAGTTGAGCGCCACCACGCACAGGTAGCGCGCCACCGTGGCGCCGCTGCTGATCTGGCGGAACGTGACCTTGGCGTGAAACGCGTAGTTGACCAGCAGCCCGCTCAGGAAGCCGGCCGTGGCGGCCGCCAGCGGCGCCGTGCCCATGCCGATCAGCAGCTGCATCACGCCGATGTCGAGCAGCGCGCACAGCACCCCGCCCGCCACGAACAGCAGGAACTGCGGTTGCCAGAACAGGCGCTTAAGCACGGCGGCCCAGGTGGCTCAGGCGGTGGATCGCGCGCCGCGGCACCGAGGCGATGTCGTGCGCCAGGAAGGCCAGGATCAGCTGCGTGCCCATCAGCACCGGCAGGGCCGACAGCATCACCGTGCCGGGGGCCGTCGGCAGGCCGGCGCGGGCCGAGTCGATCCAGTGGATCACGCCGTAGATGGCGCCGCCGGCCAGCATGGCCACGCCCAGCGGCAGTTCGATCGAGGCCAGCGACATATTGCGCAGGTAGTAGTTGTAGAACAGCCGCTTGAAGAAGTTGCGCACGTGCTTGGCGGCGAACTCGGTGATGATGCGCGAGATCTTCAGGTTGCTGACCTCGTCGCCGTAGCTGGCGTCCATCGGCACGTCGACCACCACCGCGTTCAGGGTGTTGAGGCGGAACAGCATGTCGGTCTCGAAGAAGTAGCGCCGGCTGATCTTGTCGAACGGCAGGTGACGGGCGGCGTTGGCGTGGATGGCGGTGAAGCCGTTGGTGGGGTCGAACAAGTCCCAGTAGCCGGACGACAGCTTGGTCAGCAGCGACAGCATGGCGTTGCCGAACAGGCGCAGCGGCGGCATCTGGCGGATCTGCTCGAGGTCGAAGAAGCGGTTGCCCTTGGTGTAGTCGGCGGCGCCGTCGACGATGGGGCCGATGAAGTCCGGGATCAGGCGCGCGTCCATCTGGCCGTCGCCGTCGACCTTGACCATGATGTCCATGCCATCGGCGATGGCGGCGCGGTAGCCGCTCATCACGGCCCCGCCCACGCCCTGGTTCTGCTCGTGGGTGACCACCACCACGCGCGGGTCGGCGCAGTGCTGGCGCACGTGGGCGCCGGACTGGTCCGGGCACTGGTCGTCGATCACATAGATGCGCTCGACCTCGGGGCCGATGCCGGCGATCACGCCGAGGATATGGCGCGTCACCCGGTAGCTGGGGATGACGACGGCGATGCGGGGAGTGGCGAGGGACATGGCGTTCAACATAAAAGGTTAGCGCGAGAGCGCGAAGGCGCCGGCGGCGATCAGCGCCAGCCCGGCCAGCTTGGCCGGCGTCAGCGCTTCCTGCAGCACCAGGGTGCCCAGCAGGGTGATCAGCGCCAGCGTGATGGCGGTCATGACGGGATAGGCCAGGCTGATCTCCAGCCGTTGCAGCGCCAGCGAATAGCAGACGAAGCCGGCGACATAGGTGCCGCCGGCGCCGCCCAGCAGCAGCAGCCGCAGCGGCGACCAGCCGCCGCCGGTCTGGCCGGACAGCTTGATCAACAGGGTGGCGGCGGCGCTGGCGAGGGCGGCGCCGGCGCACCACAGGTAGCCGATGAGAGTGGGATTCATGGATGGGCAATCATAGTGAGCGGGAGGCGGCCAGCACCAGCGCCAGGCACAGCGCGACGACCGCCAGGCTGACCTTGTCTTTGCTGACGTACAGCACCGGGTCTTCGTTGACCTGGCCGCGGAAGGCCAGCGTCCACAGCCGTCCCAACCAGAACACCAGCAAGGGCACCACGCCGAGCAGGAAGTTGGGATGCGGGTACAGCACCAGCACGTTTTGCGAATTAAAGTACAGCATGAAGATCAGCACCGACAGGAAGCCGCTGTTGACGCCCATGATGCTGATCGGCGCCTTGTCGGCGGTGGTGTAGCCGCGGCCGCTGGTTTTTTCCTTGCCCTGGCTGTGCAGATTGAACAGCTCGCTGTAACGCTTGAGCAGCGCCAGGCTGAGGAACAGGAAAAACGAGAAGGCCAGCAGCCAGAACGACGGTTCGATGCCGGTGCTGGCGCTGCCGCCGAGGATGCGCAGCGTGTACAGGATGGCCAGCGTGACGATATCGACCATCAGCAGGCGCTTGAGCAGCAGCGAGTAGCTCAGCGTGCAGATGAAGTAGATCAGCACGGTGCCCGCCAGCAGCCAGTCGTAGCTGGCGCACCAGGCCAGCGCGCCGAACGCCAGCAGCGGGCTGGCGATCAGCGCCAGCGGCAGCGGCAGGCTGCCGGCGGCGATCGGGCGCTTGCGCTTGACCGGATGCAGGCGGTCGTCGTGGGCGTCGAGGGCGTCGTTGAGCAGGTAGGCGCTGGAGGCGCACAGCGAGAAGGCGACGAAGGCGGCCATCGACTGCAGCAGCGCGCCGGTGTTGAGCGCATGGCCGGCCAGCATCGGCACGAACACCAGCAGGTTCTTGAGCCACTGGCGCGGCCGCATCGCCTTGAGCAGCGCGCGCGCGGCGCCGCCGCGGCGGCTGCCCAGGTGGGTGGTCTGGCGGCCGTCGGCCAGCGTGAACGGCGTCGACGTGACCGAATAGGCGTTGCGCGCGCCGAGCCAGACGGCCAGGTCGGCGCGGGCGTTGCCGACGTAGTCATAGCCCTGGGCGCCATACAGCGCGGCGAGCGCGGCGGCCTTGTTGTCGGAGGTCAGGTTGACCCCTTCCTCGGTCGCCAGCACCAGGTCGAACACTTTGAGGTGGGCGCCGATGGCGTCGGCAAAGCGGCGTTCGCTGCCGGTCGCCAGCACGATGCGGCGGCCGGCGCGCTGCTGGCCCGCGATATGGTGCAGCAGGCCGTGGTCGTAGGGCAGGGTGGCCGGATCGATCTCGACCAGCCCGGCGATCTTGTGCTTGAAGCCGGCCTTGCCCAGCAGCAGCCACAGCGGCAGCTTCCAGACTTGCCAGAAGTGGCGCTTGAGGAACAGCAGCAGCGCTTCCCACAGCAGGTCGGAATAGATCAGCGTGCCGTCGAGGTCGACGACCAGCGGCGTTTGCGTGCCGTCGATGCGCCGTTCGGCCGTGGCGGATGGGGTCATGGTGTCCTTGTGTTGCGGCGGCGTGGCGGTCCGGCTCATGGCTGCTCCCCGGCCGGGAATAAGAGGGTGGTCAGCTGGCGGGCGTTGTCGGCCCAGGTGAGCCAGGGCATGCCGGACGAGGCGCGCACCTGGCCGGCCGCGTGCAGGCGCAGCCACTCGCGCACGGCGGCGGCCAGCGCGGCGCCGTCGTCGCCGCTGAAGTACTGGGCGTGCTCGCCGGCGATCTCGCGGAACACCGGAATGTCGCGCGTGAGCAGCGGCAGGTCGTGGCGCGCGGCCTCGATCAGCGGCAGGCCGAAGCCTTCGCCCTCGCTCGGGAACAGCAGGCAGGCGCAGTCGCGGTAGACCCGCTCCAGGTATTCGTCGCTGATGCCTTGCAGCCAGTGCAGACGGCGCCCCAGTTCCGGGTGGCCGCGCAGGCGCGCCATGATGGCCGGGATGGTGCGGCGCTGGCCGTCGGGCAAGCCCTTCCAGCCTTCGCCGCCGACCACCACCAGCCGCACGTCGGCGCCGGCGGCCCACAGCTGCTCGAAGGCGTCGAGCGCCTGCAGGTGGCCCTTGCGCGGCTCGATGGTGCCGACCATCAGGAAGCTCGGCGCGGCGCCGATGTCGGCCAGCACGGCGGCGGCGTCGTCGGCCAGGCCGGTGCTCGGCAGCGAGGCGGCGATGTCGGCGCCGTGGTGCAGCACGGCGAACCGCGGCAGCGGCCGCTGCGGCGCGTGCTGCAGCAGCCAGGCGCGCGTCTCGTCGGCCACCGCGCCGCTGATGCACAGCAGGCGGTCGGCGTTGCCGCTGACGGTGTGCAGCCATTGTTCAAACACGTCGCCCACCCGCGCCGGGAAGAACTCCGGCCGCAGCAGCGGCAGCAGGTCGTGGATCAGGAAATTGACGCTGACGCCGGCGTCGCGCCAGCGCTGGAACAGGCCGATGCGGCCGGCCTCGGTGACCGCGCCGGGGAAGAAGTCGGGGCTGTAGAACACGTCGCCGGCGGCCACCTGCACCTCGTCCTCGATCACGCCGTAGCTGTCGGTGCCGGTCAGCGTGTGCTGGTAGCGGCGCGCGTAGCGGTAGTGCCAGCGGCCGCCCTCGTCGCTGAGGTAGACCGGCAGCACCTGGTAGCGCGTGCTGTGCAGCGCCATCAGTTCGGACAGCTGGGCCCGCACCACGCGCTGGATGCCGGTCTTCAGGTCCTCGCGCGCCACGGCCGAGACGTCGACCAGCAGCTGCGGGGCGACGCCGCCGCCGCCGACGCTGGCGTGGCGGCCCGCGTCGGACAGCAGCGCCTGCTGCAACTGCTGCGCGCTCTGCTGCCAGGTCAGCCACGCCATGCCGGCCGAGGCCGGCGCCTGGCCGGCCGCGTGCAGCGCCAGCCAGGCGGCTATGGCGTCCGCCAGGTCCTGCGGCGACTTGCCGTCGAAGTAGTAGGCGTGCTCGCCGGCCACTTCGCGGAACACCGGGATGGCGCGCGCGATGATGGGCAGCCGGTGCTGGGCCGCCTCGATCAGCGGCAGGCCGAAGCCCTCGCCTTCCGAGGCCGCCAGCAGCGCCGAGCTGTGCTGGTACAACTGGGCCAGCATCTGGTCCGACACGCCGGGCAGCCAGAACAGGCGCTGTTCGCGCTGCGGGTGCTGCTCCAGCTGCCGGACCAGGGCCTCCATCAGCCAGCCGTTCTTGCCGACGATGACCAGGTTGACGGCCACGCCGCGCGCCCACAGCAGTTCGCAGGCGGCCAGCGCCTGGGCCTGGCCCTTGCGCGGCTCCAGGGTGCCGACCATCAGCAGGGTCGGCGCTTCCTGCAGCGCCTGCAGCACGCGCGCGGCGTTGTCCGGCAGGCCGGTGCTGGGGGCGCTGGCGTCGAGGTCGGCGCCCAGGTGGAAATGGCCCAGCTTGAGCGGCGCCTGGCGCCGGTTGGGGCGGGTCGCCACCCACGCGGCCAGCTCGTCGGCGACGGCGCGCGAAATGGTGACGATGCCGTCGGCCGCGTAGGTGATGGTGTCGAGGTAGTCGACGTAATACTTGTCGGCGGCCAGGATGAAGCATTCGGGACGCAGCACCGGCAGCAGGTCGTACACCACGAACCAGACGGCGACCCCGCGGCGGCGCATCGCCAGCAGCTGCGGCTGGTTCTGCGAGGTGATGTTGGAGGCCAGGTCGAGGCCGAGGAACAGGTCGCCGGCGCGGCTTTCGACTGGCGCGTCCTCCAGCTGCGGCGAGCGCACGCCCAGCATCTCGGCGCTGAAGTTGCGGGCGTAGCGGTAGCTGCGGTTGCCGCCTTCGCTGTACACCGGCTCGACGCGGTAGCCGGCCGGCGGCGCCTTGATCAGCGCCAGCACGATGCTGCGCACCACGCGCTGGATGCCGGTCTTGTAGTCGGACTGCACCAGCGCCGAGACATCGATCAGCATCTGGCGCGGCGTCGTGCCCGGCTGGTTGGCGGCGATGGCGACGGCGGCGACTATCAGCTGGCTGTCCTCCGGCGCCGGGCGGATCGCGCTGACGGCGGCCACCAGCTGGCGATAGTGGGCGGCGGCGCTGCTGCGCGTCAGCTCCTCGATGGCGGCGTGGTACTGGCGGCCGACGGCGGCCGGCGCGTGGTGCAGGCGCACATGCTCGCGCCCGGCCTGCGCCAGTTGCGCGCGGCGTTGCGGCTGCGCGTACAGTTCGGCCAGCGCGGCGCTCAACTGGGCGTCCTCGAACAGGTCGGGCAGCTTGAGCAGCACGGCGTCGGGCAGGGTGGCGGCGGCGCCGTGGGCGTTGATGATGGTGGGCACGCCGTGCAGCAGGCAGTCCAGCACCGAGGCCGAGGTTTCACCGCGGGTCTGTGTGCGCAGCTGCACCGCGACGTCGCTGGCGGCCAGGTAGTGCTGGTAATCGTCGGTGCTGACGAAGCCGGTGATGGCGATGCTGGCGGGCGCTTCGCTGGCGGCGCCGGCGATGCGCTGCGTCAGCTCGCCGCCGTAGCGGTAGGCTTCGTTTTCGCCGACGAACAGCAGCCGGCAATCGGCCTGCCGCGCCAGCGGCGAGGCCAGGAAGGCGTCCAGCAGGCGGTGGTTGAGCTTGGTCGGGCCCAGCATGCCGAAGCTGCACACCAGGAACTCGTGCTCGGCGATGCCCAGCCTGGCGCGCGCGGCGGCGCGCAGCTCGGCCGCGCTGTGGCCGGCGGCCTGCGGCGGCAGGCCGCGCAGCAGCGGCAGCGTGCGCCAGCTGTCGGCGCTGCCGGGGCCGTACCATTGCTCGGCCAGCGTGCGCGAGAAATCGGAATGGACGATGACGCCGGCGGCCTGATCCAGCACCGCCTTGTTGCTCGGCATGGCCCAGATCGACGGGTTGTGGCCCAGTTCCTTGTGCGCCAGCAGGCCGCTGTGGCCGTGCGAGGCGTACAGCGCGCGCACATAGGCCAGCGGCTGCACGCCCTCGCGTTCCATGTTGTCGATCACGCCGCTGAGGAAAAAGTCGTGCAGCACGACGATGCCGGGGTGGCGCTCGAGCAGCGGGAACATGTACTGGTGGGCGTTGGAATTGCCGAAGTGGTACAGCAGGCGCTGGAAGTGCGGCGCCTGCTCATCGAACTGTTCCGGCGTGAGCAGTGGCAGGCGGCCGCCCAGCGCGGTGGCGGCGACGCCGCCGGCGCTGGCGGCCGTGACCACCAGCGTGATGTCGTAGTACGGCTCCAGTTCGGCGATCAGCTCGACGCTGTAGTCGGCGATGCCGGATTTTTCGGGCGGCAGCGGCGAGATGTAGGCCAGCCGCGGACGGGCGCCGCCGGCGACGGCGCCGGCGCGCTGCGCCAGCCGGGCCGCGTGCGCCTGTTCCAGCGCCAGCCACAGCGCGGCGGCGGCCGCCTCGGCGTCGAGCTCGGCGGTGATCGCCGGCAGCACCAGCGTGGCGCCGCGCAGCGCCGCCTGCTGGCGTTCGGCCAGCGCCTTGTCGGCGCCGGCGCCGGCGTCGGTGTAGACCATGCTGACGCCGTCGGGGCCGGGGCCGAACACGGTGTCGTTGAGGGCGACGTCGAACAGGCCGGGCGCGAACACCGCGTCCGGGTTGAGGCTGGCGAGGAAGCCGTCGCGCACCAGGGTGGCGGCGTGGTGGCTCCAGCCGTGGCCGGCCGGAACTTCATAGCTGAGCAGTTGCGCCGGCGCCAGGGCGTCGAAGGCCAGCCGCAGGCGGTCGATGTGCTCGCTCTGGCCGGCGGCCAGGGCGAGCAGGACGGTGTGCGGGGTGGCGCGGGCGGCGCCCTGGCGCAGCAGCGCCTGGGCCAGCGCGAGCACCGCGTCCGGCGCGCGGGCGGCGCCGTTCTGGCAGGATTGGAGATCGATTACAAGGCGCATGTTCAGTGTTCGTTAGTGTGTTGTGCGCGGCGCAGGTCAGCGAGCACCTTGCGGGCCGACAGCGGCAGTTCGCGCAACAGGTGCGGCACGTCGGCGGCGCCGGCGGCCGGGTCGCGCTGCTTGAGCGCCTCCAGGCTGCGGATCAGGGTGCTGCTCAGCAGCGGCGAGCGGCTGATCAGCGGGATCAGCACGCGGCGCAGCGCCTGGCGCGCGCTCAGCCAGCGCACGCCGCGGTGCACGGCGGCGTGCGCCGCGCGCCCGGCCCGCCTGGGCAGGCTGTTGTCGCCGCGCCGCGTCAGCGCGCGCAGCGGCGCGGTGAGGCGCCACGAGCGGCTGGCGTACACCGCCAGCAGGCGCTGCTCCAGCTGCGCGCCCCATTCGGCGGTCTGGTGCAGATTGTTTTCCAGCTGGCGCGCCGCCGTTTCGGACTGGCGCAACTCGGCTTGCAATTGCAGCACCTGGTCCTGGCGTTGCTGCAGCTGCTGGCGCGCCTGCAGTACCTGCTGCGTCAGCTGGTCGGCGCGCTCGGCGCCGCGCTGTACCGCCTGTTCCAGTTGCTGCGCGCGCTGGCCGGCGCGCGCCACGTCCTGCGCCAGCGCGGCGGCATGGCCGGCCTCGCGCGCGACCGCCTGCTCCAGCTCGGCGCCGCGCCGCACCGCGCGCGTGACGTCCTGCTCCAGCGCGCTGCTGCGGGCGTCGGCGTTGCGCGCCAGCTGCCAGGTGCTCTCGACCTGCTGGTCGAGGTCCTTGCCGCGGCGCCAGGCCTTGTCCAGGTGGTGGGTGATGAAATCGTCGAACACGTTCGGCTGCAGCTGCAGCCGCGCGGCCAGCCCGGCGTGCTCGTCGGCGACGTAGTAGCGGTTCAGGCCGTCGAACCAGGCGTACTGGTAGCCGTGGCCGGTGACCAGCGCTTCCCAGTCGCCGTGGTTGCTGTCGCGGCTGTTGGGCATGATGGCTTCGACCACCACGATCCACGGCCGGCACAGCGTGAAGTCCATGCCGCGCAACACGTCGCCCTCGAAGCCTTCGACGTCGATCTTGAGGAAGTGCACCTCGCCGCGCACATGCTGGCGGCAGATCTCGGCCAAGGTCAGCAGCGGCACCGTGTGCTCGACCACCTGGTGGCCGTGGGCGCGGTGGGCGGCGGCGACGCCGCTGTCGGTCGAGGCCCAGCCGTTGACGTCGGGCACGTCGAACAGGGTGATGCTGCCGCTGTCGGCGCCGGCCGCCACGTTCAGGTTGATGTCGCGCGGGCGCTGCGCGCGGAAGGCCGGGCCGTAGGACGGCATCGGCTCGACATTGATGCCGGACCAGCCCTGGTCGTAGAAGGCCTTGGTGACCGAGTGCAGCTCCGGATCGTTGGCGCCGACGTCGATGTAGAAGCCGGCCGGCACGTCCTGCAGCGCGCGCCACAGCAGCACGTCTTCATAGTTCTGGGCGTAGGAGATAAAGCTCATGTGCGGGTGATCTCGATGGCGGGGTCCAGCCAGGCCGAACCCTCAAAATGGGGGCGCTGCATGTTCACCACGGTAAACACCAGCGCCAGGTCGCGCCACTCGTAGTTGTTGACCAGGTGGGTGGCGGTGCTGACGATGGCGGTCGCCACCGAGTAGCTGCCGGCGCCCAGGTTGGCGGCGAAGCGGAAGCTGTAGGTGACGCGCTGGCCGGCCTGCATGTCTTCCAGCGGCAGTTCCTTCAGGTGGGTGTTGGTGCCGTACATGGCCTGGCCCAGCCGGTCCTTGATCATGTAGCCGAGCACCATGCGCGGGATGGCCTCGTGCACCGCGACGGTGATGCGCAGCGTCACTTCCTGGCCGACGTCGACCACTTCGACCGCCTCGCCGGCGTCGTTCAGCAGCACGATCTCGGCCACGGTGGCCTCGCCGGTGCCGGAGGTCACCTGCAGCTTGCCGTCGTCGCGCTGGTTCAGGCGCAGCGTGCTGTTCTCGCGTTCGGCGATCATGGCATTGTAGTAGTCCATGATCTCTTCCGGCTTGCCTTCGCGCGCCAGGCGCCCGCCGTCGAGCAGGATGGCGCGGTCGCACACCGACTGGATCGCCTGCTTGTCGTGCGACACCAGCAGCAGGGTGGTGCCGGCGCGGCGGTACTGGCGGATGCGTTCGAAGCTCTTGTGCTGGAAGTAGGTGTCGCCCACCGACAGCGCCTCGTCGACGATCAGGATGTCCGGGCGGCGCGCGGTGGCGACGGCGAACGCCACCCGCATCTGCATGCCGCTCGAGTACACGCGCACCGGCTGGTCGAGGTAGTCGCCGATTTCGGCGAAGGCTTCGATGTCGGGCATCAGCGCGCTGATCTCGTCGACCGTCAGGCCGATCAGCTGGCCGGCCATGTAGACGTTCTGGCGGCCGGTGAAGTCGGGATGGAAGCCCATGCCCAGCTCCAGCAGCGCGGCCACGCTGCCCTGCATGTGGACGGCGCCGGTGGTGGGCTGGGTGGTGCCGGTGATCAGCTTGAGCAGGGTGCTCTTGCCGGCGCCGTTGATGCCGATCAGGCCGACCGCCTCGCCCGGCGCCACCTGGAAGCTGACGTCCTGCAGGATCCACTTGAGCTGGTGGCGCGGGCCGTTGAACGGCAGCATCCATTCGCCCAGCCGCGACCAGCGGTTGGGATAGAGTTTGTAGGCCTTGCCCAGATTGCTAACAGTAATCGCGCCCATCAGAGTTCGTCCACCATTTCGCCCGCGCGTTTGCGGAACAGTTGCAAGCCCAGCAGGCAGGACGCCAGCGCCACGCCGGCCGCCGGCAGCAGCGTCAGCCATTGCGGCGGCTGGCCGCTGACCAGGATGGTCTGGTAAGCCTCGATCACGGCCGCCATCGGATTCCACACCAGCAGGCCGCGCACCTCGGGCGGCAGGATGCTGGCCGGGTAGACGATGGGCGTGAACCAGAACCAGAACTGGATGAAGATCTGGAAGAACTGGCCGACGTCGCGGAAGAAAACGTTGAGCACGCCCAGCACCATGCCGACCCCGATCGCCAGCGCGACCTGGATCAGCAGCACCGGCAGCAGCGCCAGGAACACGAAGCCGGGGAACTGGCCGGAGGCGATCAGGAACACGGTGAACAGGCCGAAGATGATGCCGAAGTTGACCAGGCCGTTGAGCACCACGATCAGCGGCAGGCAGATGCGCGGGAAGCTGATTTTCTTGAGCAGGTTGGCTTGTTCGAGGAACATGTTTTGCGCGCGCGAGGTGATCTCGGCGAACATGCCCCAGGCCAGCACGCCGGCGCACAGGTAGATACTGTAGCCGTATTCGCTGGCGTTGCCGGGCAGGCGGTTCTTCATCACCTGGGAAAAGATCAGCGTGTAGACCAGGATCATGGCCAGCGGACTGAGCACGGTCCAGGCGGCGCCCAGCATGGTGTTGCGGTATTTGGACTGGAATTCGCGCTTGACGCTGCCGAGCACGAAGCCGCGGTAGTGCCATAGCCCGCGTAGCATGGCGAGCGACATCATGCGGCCCGTGCGAGGCGCGGTGAACGGGAAAGAAGGCGGTGGACTGGCATCATGTACAGGCGGGCGGGCACGAAAATTACGAGACGGGGATTATACCGCACGTCTTGTTATGCAAGTAACATGTTACAGCTTGTCACACTGTATTTGCGCCTGTTGGGATGGCGCCGCCTCAGCTGCCCTGGACCAGCTTTTGCAGCGCGTCCGGGTCCTTGATCAGCAGGCGGTGCGACTCCTTCTGCACGATGCCCTGCTGGACCAGGGTCAGCAGCGCGCGCGTGACGGTCTCGCGGCTGGTGTTGATCATGTTGGCGATGTCCTGGTGGGTCGGCAGGTTTTCCACCACGGTGCCGTCCGGGTTTTTCTTCTGCATCAGCACCAGGAAGGAGTAGATGCGCTTGGCCGTGTTGTTGATGCTGAGCAGGGCGCGGAATTCCGAGTCGCGCTGGATCTTCTGCGCCAGGTGTTGCAGCATTTGCTTGGCCACCGACGGCGAGTGCGAGAACAGGTGCATCGCCGTGGGCGCCGGCAGGAAGGCCACCAGCGCCTCGCTGGTGGCGACCACCGAGGCCGAGCGGGTGGAATTGTTGATCAGGGCGATCTCGCCGAAGAAGTCGCCCGGCACCAGCAGGCGCAGGCCGATCGCGCGGCCGTCCTCGGTGACGTCGATCACCTGCAGCTGGCCGGCCAGCAGGAACAGCAGGCCGTCGCCGCTGCCGCCCTTGTGCAGCACCACGTCGCGCTTCTGGTAGTGGCGGAAGCGGAAATCGGCCTTGACCCGGATGATTTCCTCGTCCGACAGCTCGGACAGCAGCGGAATCTTGCGCAGGTGCACCTGGACATTGCGCTCTTCGCTGGGCGCGTTGGTGCCTTGCGCCGGCGGTGGCGCGGCGTTGTCGGCCACGCCCGTGGTGGGCGGGGTGGCGGCGGGGAGGGGGATGCTGGTCGACTTCATGCGTGCTTGGGAGTGGAAAGGCCTCGATAGTGTAGCAGATGGCGCCTGCCGCTCAGCTTACAAGGCCGCTTATGGCCCCTGCCATTGCCAGCTCAGCTGCAATTGGCGGTTGTCGTACTGAAACACCGAGATATTCTCGCGGTTCAGGACCTGGCGCAATTCCAGCTGCACGCTCTGGTTCTTGGTGAGCGGGTAGCTGAAGGTGGCGCGCAGGGTGTGGGTGTTCTGGTTGCGCACCTGGTCGATGATGCCGGGCGAATACACCTCGCTGCCGCGCCAGCGCTGCCAGTTGTAGCCCAGGTCGGCGGTCAGCGCGTTGTCGTAGCGGTGCCGCCATTGGGCGCTGGCGGCCACGCCGTGGCGGTCGCCGCCGGGGCGGTCGCCCACCGCGCGGTCCTGCAGCGTGCCGACGCTGGCGCTGAGCACGCTGTCGCCGTTGCGCCGGGTGAACTGCGCGCGCAGTTCGCCGTTGTTGGCGTCGAAGTTGTCCAGGGTCAGGTATTGCAGCCGGCTCACGCTGGTGACCAGGTTGAACTGCACGCCGAAGGGTAGCGGCAGCGGCGGGCCGATCCGGGCCTGCAGCTGGAC
Source organism: Duganella violaceipulchra (assembly GCF_019166075.1). Taxonomy (NCBI): domain Bacteria; kingdom Pseudomonadati; phylum Pseudomonadota; class Betaproteobacteria; order Burkholderiales; family Oxalobacteraceae; genus Duganella; species Duganella violaceipulchra. Next base: position 626,867 of record NZ_JAHTGR010000002.1, read on the forward strand.
CTGGCGCTGGTAGAGCTGGCCGCCCAGCGTGATCAGGCCGACCAGGGTGCTGCCGCGCACGGTCCAGTTGCCGAAGCGCCATGGCGTCTCGGTGCCGGCGAACAGCGAGGAGCTGTCGTACTGGCTCAGGTGGTCGTTGCGGCGCCCCTGGAACTGCACGAAGCCGATGGTGCCGTTGGGCGTCAGGTCGCGCACGTACTCGCCCGACAGCATGCTGTACTGGTCGTGCTTGGGGCGGAATTCCGGCGCCAGGTCGTAGCCGGTGTCGACCTCCTGGGCGCTCAGGCCGGTGCCGCGCCGGTTCGAGCCCTGGTTGACGTTCTGGTCGATGCCGCGCCCCACGGTCAGGCTGTACTGGCTCAGCGGGGTCCAGCTCTGGCAGCCGCCGGCGCGGGCCTCGGCGATCAGCGCGCGCAGGCCGGGCGGCGGCGCGAAGCGCTGCTCGATGATGGCGAACAGCCGCTCGGCCTGGTCCAGGTGGCCCAGGCCGCACTGGATCAGCGCCAGGTCCAGCCAGGCGCCGGCGTGCAGCGGTTCCTTGTCGATCACCCGCTGCAGCGCCTCGCTGGCGTCGTTCTTGCGGCCCTCGGCGATCGATTGCAGCGCCTCCTGGTACAGGTCGTTGGCGTGCGACGGGTCGCTCTGCTCTTGCGCGGCCGCGGCCGGCGCCAGGCCGAGCCACAGGCCCAGGCTCAGGCAGAGGCCGGCGCCTGAGCGGCGCATGGCGGCCGGCCTCACGCGGCGGACTCCTGGCGGGCGGCCGGAGAGGTGGGGGTGTGGTCCATACGCGGTTCCAGGGTGTAGAGGGTGGTGCGCTGTTCCTTGCCGCGCAGCTGGCGTTCGCCCAGCAGCAGGAAACGGTGGCGTTTGGCGCGGCGCACGGTGCCGGCGCCGATGATGATGTCGTGCGGCAGGTCGCGCGCGGCCTGCTCCAGCCGCGAGGCGGTGTTGACGCTGTCGCCGACGGCGGTGTAGATGCTGCGGAAGGTGGTGCCGAAATCGCCGGCGAAGGCCAGGCCGCTCTCGATGCCGATGCGCACCCGCAGCGGCGCGCGGCCGTCGCGCTGGCGCTGGGTGCTGAGCGCGGCCACCCGCTCGACGATGGCGGCGGCCGCCTCCAGCGCCAGGTCGGCGTGGTCGGGGTCGGGCAGCGGCGCGCCCCAGAACGCCACCAGGCCGTCGCCGGTGTACTTGTCCAGCGTGCCGCCCTGGTCGATCACCGGGCCGGTCAGGCAGGCCAGGAAGGCGCGCGTCAGCTCGGCCGCCTCGGCCACCGGCAGCGCCTCGACGTGGGTGGTGTAGCCCTCCATGTCGGCGATCAGGGTGGTGACGTCGAGCTGGCGTGGCGCCAGCGGGTCGGCGATGTCGCTGCGCAGCAGTTGTTCGACCACGGCCGGCGCCACGTACTGGCGCAGCGTGTCGAGCAGGTGGCGCGAATCGCGCTGGCTCAGCTGCCACTGGTAGGGCACGGCCACCGCCAGCAGGAACAGCGTGCTGGCCAGCGGCCCGGTGGTGGAGAAATCGGGGTCGTGCGGGCTGATCGCGTAGGCCGCCAGCAGCCAGGCGGCCGACAGCGCGGCCAGCAGGGCGGCGCTGAGCACGGCTGACAGGCGCGGCAGCGCGTAGCCGGCCAGCAGCACGCACAGCAGCGCGGCGGCGCTGCCGAGCAGCCGGCCCGGCCAGCGCGCCGGCGCGAGCCCCTGTTGCTCGTCGAGCAAGGTCGACAGCATGGCCGCCTGCACGCTCAGGCCGGGGCGGTTGGCGGCGATCGGCGTGGTGACGCGGTCGCCCAGGCCCAGGGAGGACGAGCCCACCAGCACCAGGCGGCCGCTGGCGCCGGCCGGGGCGATGCGCTGGGCCAGGATGTCGGCCGCCGACGCCACCGTGTAGGCGTCCCAGTCGCGCCGGTAGGACACGCGCTGCAGCGGGTCGCGCGCCAGCGTGGCGCCGAGGCCGGCGCCGCCGCAGCAATTGACCAGCGCCACGCTCAGCGCCGGATACAGCTTGCCGTCAAAGCTGGTGCGCAGCGGCAGGCGGCGCAGGGTGCCGTCGCGGTCCGGGATGAAGCCGATGTTGCCGACATGGGGCAGGTCGGCCCACACCGCCTGGTTGGCGATGTAGCCGGTGGCCGGCGTGCCGTCGGCGCGGCCGGGCAGCGCCGGGCGGGCGCCCGCCAGCACGCCCTCGCGCAGCCATTCGGGCCGGTCGCGGCTGTAATCGAAGGCCTGGGCCAGCACCAGCGGGCCGTGGCGCGCCAGCAGGCCCAGGCGCAGGTCGCCCTCGGCGTCGGCCGGGTTGGGCAGCACGATGTCGAGCGCGACGCCGCGCGCGTGGTATTGAGTCAGCAGGGTTTCGACCAGGTCGGCCAGGCGCGCGCGCGGCCACGGCCAGGCGCCCAGCTCGCGCATGCTGGCCTCGTCGATGTCGACCACCAGCACCCGCGGCTCGGGCGCCACGCTGTGGCGCCATTCGATGAAATGGTCGCGCAGCCACTCGTCGGCGAACAGCGACCCGTCGACCGGCGCCAGCCATTGCGCCCACAGGGCCAGGCCTATCGCCACCGCCGCGATCACTGCCCGGACCAGGCCGGTCGGCAGGGCGGGCAGGCGCCAGGCTAGAGGAGGGGTGGTGTCGATCAAGGTGGAAAAGTGCTGGGAGGGAACAATAGGATTAATCTGACAGTATAGCCGCTCGTGGCGCCGGGTGGTGCGGCCGGGGCGGCCTTTTGCTACAAAGTGTAAGTAGAGGGGCGTGGAAAATTGAATTGCGTAAAATGTGATAGCTGTCACGGAAAACTATCCTGAGGGCAGGATAATGACCGAATTAAGGGGAATACCATGTTGCGTCAACTACTGATTATGGCCGCCGTCGCGCTGGCAGCGCCTGCGGTCCAGGCGGCCGAGGCCGGCACCATCATCTTTGTCGCTGGCGAGGTCCGGGTGGGCGACCACGCCGCGGTGCTCAACGGGTCGATCGGCGAGGGCGAGCTGCTCAGCACCGGCAAGGATGGCTCCCTCTATATTAAGACGATCGACAACGGCCTGTTCATCCTGCGCCCGGCGACCAAGGCGCGCATCGCCGCCTACCATGTGGACCGCGCCAACCCGGCCAACACCCGCATCAAGCTCGAATTGCTCAGCGGCGTGGCGCGCAGCCAGTCCGGCGAGGCCGTCAAGGCGGCGCGCCAGAACTTCCGCTTCAACACGCCGGTGGCCGCGATCGGCGTGCGCGGCACCGATTTCACCGTGTTTACCGACCAGGATACCTCGCGCGTGGCCGTCATTTCGGGCGGCATCACGATCAGCGGCTTCACCGGCGCCTGCCGTCCGGACGGCATCGGCCCGTGCGAAGGCAGCAGCAGCCGCGAGCTGTCGGCCACCCAGCGCGGCCAGTTGCTGCAATTTCACCGCGGCCAGGTCGCGCCCCAGCTGTTGCAGGACGCCACCTTGGCGCCGGACGTGAGCGCGCCGCCGCGTCCGGAAGAACCGGCCGGTAAGCAGGGCGGCGGCGGGGGCGGGGTGGCTGGCATGCCGGGGCTGGAAGCGCAAAAGACTGTTGCAATTCAGCAATTAACGCAAAATACGGCGGGCGGGAAAAATCCGCCGGACGCCACGGGCATCGTCACCGTGCCGCCGATCAGCGAGGTCAGCCCGCCGGTCACGCCGACGCCGCCTGTAGTGGTGACGCCGCCCGTAGTGACGCCGCCGGTGGTGACACCGCCGGTGGTGACGCCGCCGGTGGTGGTGCCGCCCGTGCTTCCCGAGCGCCAGATCGTCTGGGGCCGCTGGCAGCCGGTACTGGACCTGCCGGTCAAGGTGGACTTTGTGGCTGAGCTGAACAAGGGCTCCGAGCTGGTCTCCACGAATGACGATTTTGCCCTGATGCGTACCCAGGGCAAGGACTATCTGATTCCCGAGCGCGGCTCGGTGGGCTTTGAATTGACGCAGAGCGAGGCATATATCCATAGTGACAACACGGCGATCCCGGTGGTGGTGGCGAAAGTTGAAAATGGTGTGTTGAAATTTAATTTTGACAATCGAACCTTTGCCACCAGTTTTGATGTTGTCAATAAGACTGAGCGGATAGCTTTGCAGTCCAAGGGTGATGTCGCCAGCGATGGGCGCTTCTCGGGCGAGAGCCGTTTCAACGCGCCCACCAATATGGCGCTCAATGGTGTGCTCAGCTCGGAAAACGGCGGCACCGCAGCCTATTTGTTTGACGCCCGCCTCAGCGGCAACCGTGCGGTCTATGGTGCTACCCTGTGGCGCCAACAGGCGGTGGTCACCAAGCCGTAACGCGGCCCGGCGCCCGCAGTCCCAGACAGCCCCCGATCCGGCGCCGAGCCGGGCCGGGGGTTGTTTTATATTGGTGATGCAATTCTGCAACAGTTTCTCCGCCATTCGCGCTGCGGTCTTTTTATTGGCTTGAATAAATGGCGGTTTTTCTTTGCCGGAGCATGGCTGGTTTGGCAGTCCCGACAAGCTTGCATATTTAAACCCGCTCCCAGGTCAAAATACCGCCTGCGCCCTATGACGGGCAGCGCTGGAGTGGACAGTTCGACATGTCTTGCTTTAGCCGCGATCTTCTCTGATAATGATCCGCCGTATTAATGTTGGTGAATAAACTATCAAGATTCAGAGGATATTGTTCAATTTTGTGACCCGCGTCACATCAAGCGGTCAATACCTTCTGACATTATTCGGTACGTTAGGTTGCAGTGGCGAATTTCCGTGCACTGCAAAATTTAACTTCAATCATATTTTCCATTAGGAGCACTACATGGCTACTCATACTCTCGATCTGCAAAAGCTGTACGTTGCGTACTTCAACCGTCCTGCAGATCCAGGTGGCCTGGCTTTCTACGAAGCCACTCTGACCGCCGGCACCGCTACCCTGGCCAGTATTGCTGCTGACTTCGGTAAGTCGGTCGAGTACACCAACACCTACGCCGGCATGAACAGCCTGGCGATCATCGACAAGATCTACCTGAACCTGTTCGGTCGTCACGCTGACAACGGCGGCGCGCTGCTGTACTCGGGTCAGCTGGACGGCCACGTCTACACCCTGGCTCAGATCGTTAGCACGATCGCCAACGGCGCTATGGCTCCAGGCAACCCAGACGGCATCGCTTACGCAAGCAAAGCCGCTGCAGCCGTTGCTTTCACTGACAAACTGCTCGCTACCCCAGGCGGCGTTGTTGCTTACTCGACCTCGGCAGCTGCTGACGTAGGTAAAGCCTTCATCACCAGCGTTACCGACGCTGCATCGCTGGCCGCCGCTATCGCTCCAACCGCGCTGGCTTCGACCGTCACCAACGTTCAGACCGCTAACAACCCAAATCTGGCCGCTTCGGTTGTTGCACAAACCGCATCCGACGCTGCTGCTACCGTCGCCGCGACCAAGGTTGGCATCGCTGTTGCCGCTTCGCAAGCTGTTACCGATTCGATCACTGCCAAAGCTGCAGCACACACCAAAGCTGACCTGACCGATGCAACCGCGCTGACCGCTACCGCTACCGATGCTGCTGCTGCTTCCGTTACCGCCGCTGCCACCAAGACCGCCGCTGCCGCAGCCGTAGTAACCGCTCAAGCTGCAGTTGATGCTGCTACCACCGGTGCGGAATTGATTGCTGCTCAACAGCAACTGGCAATTGCAAATGCCGACCTGACCATCGCTACGAACGCAGCGACCAAGGCCGCTGTCGCCGCTGCAACCGCCGACACCGCTGCTAAAGCTGCTGTCGCCGACGACGCTGCTGCTGTCACCGCTGACGCTGCTGTTGGCACCGCCATCACCAAAGCCGGCACCGCTTCGACCGACGCTACCACCGCTGCTGCTGACGCAACCGCCAAGGCTGCCGCTTTCGCTGCTGCCGCTGCTAAGACCACCGACACCGCAACCGATGACGCAGCTGCTACCACCGCTGTGAACACCGCTAAAACCGTCGCTGCTGCTGCCGCTGACGCTGCTGGTACCGTTGTTGTTCTGAACACCTCGGCAACCTACGCCACCAAAGCTGCTACCGCTGCTACCGATGCTGGTTCGGCTACCGCCGCCCACGCCGCTGCTGCCGCTGGCATCGCTGGTGTTACCTCGGCTGCTACCGCAACCGCCGCAATCGCTCTGGCCGCTACCGAAGTTACCGCAGCCGCCACCGCTAAAGCTTCGGCTGACGCTGCCCTGGTTGACGCAACGACCTACAACAACGCTGCTAAAGCTACCGTAGTCACCACCGACGACGCAGCTGCTCAAACCGCATTCGACGCTGCTACCGCCGCTGTTGCTACCGCTGCCGCCGCTGTGACCGCTGCTGCTGCTGATGCTGCTGCTGCTGCTCTGCTGCCAGCCAAGTACGTCGCTCAGAACGCCGTTCTGACCGTCAGCCCTAACACGGTTGTTGGCGCTGCTGGCAACGACACCTTCGATGCAACCACGACCAACAATTCCTGGAGCGCATTCGACAACATCGACGGCGGCGACGGCGTTGACACCCTGAACGTGCTGACCAGCAACATCGTTGATCCAGCGGCTAACACCCTGAAAAACGTTGAAATCCTGAACATCAGCGCAACTGGTGCAGGTTACACCACCACCACCACCGGCTACACCGGCCTGACCAACGTGAACGTGGTCGCCGCTGGCGCAGGCGCAGTTTCGGTAACTTCGGCAACCACCACCGCAGTGACCGCATCCGCTATCTCCGGCACCATGACCGTGTCCGGCGGTTCGGCAGTTACCACCACCAACGATGCTGGTGCAGTGACTATCTCGGGCTCGACTGGCGCAATCAACGTCACCACCAGCACCCTGGGCGCTAACGCAGTGTCGATCAACGGCGGCACTTCGGTGAACGTTGTTGCAACCGGCGCAACCGGCGCAGCTGCCAACACCATCACCATCGGCACCGGCACCAACGGCGCTCCTACCGGTGCAGTCACCGTGTCGGAAACCGTGTCCCTGACCGGTAACAATGCTCCTGGCGCAGCCAACACCGGCGGCACGATCACCGTCAAAGGTGGCTCGACCGTTTCGATCACCGAAACCGCGACCAACAACGTTGCAGTGATCACCACCACCGGTAACAACACCACCGCGATCCAGTCCGCTGTGAACGTCACCGGCACCGCAGTCACCACCGCTGTGACCGTGAACCAGAGCGCTGCTGTTACTCAAGTCAACACCATCGCTGCTGTGACCGAATCGTCGGTCGTAACGTTCAACGCTGCTGCGATGACCGCTGCCGACACCATCACCGTTGCTGGCCTGACCTTCACCGCTGGTGGCGCCGCTACCACCGCTCAAGTCGCAGCAATCTTCGCTGGCCTGTCGGCTGGTGCCAGCGCGACCACCGCGTCGGTCATCGCCGCTGTGGCTGCTGCAACTGGCGGTGGTACCGTCACCGGCACCTTCACCGGCTTCAGCTCGGGCGCGGTATCTGGCGGTAACGCGATCACCGTCACCAGCACCACCGCTGCTACCAACGTAACCGACGTCGCTGTCGGCGCGACCGGCGCGACCGCAGTCGCTCCAGGCAAAGTCACCACCGACGGCGTAACCGCCGTCACCGGTGTTGCTGGTCTGACCGACGGCGCTGTGACCATCACCGACGTGAACGCTGCTTCGGCAACGGCCGCTGGCGTGATCACCACCGTGAGCCTGAACAACTTCGGCGCATCCACCGCTAACTCGGGCGCACTGAACAACGTCACCCTGGCCGGCACGGGCACCAGCTTCACCCAGACCAACGGCGCGCTGACCACCGCCACCGTTACCGCTGAAACCCTGACCCTGAAAGGCGTGACCACCACTGGTGCCGTCGCTCTGGGCGCGGTTCCAACCTCCCTGGCCATCTCGTCGACCACCGCTGCTAACAGCCTGAACAGCCTGACCGCTGCTGGCGTTACCGCTGTGACCATCACTGGCGACAAAGCTCTTACCCTGACTTCGCACACCTTCGATGCAGCTGCTACCATCACCAGCACCAGCACCGGCGCTGTAACGATTTCGGACGCTCTGCTGGCTGGCCAGAAGTACACCGGCGGCGCAGGCGCTGACACCATCACCACCTCGACTGCCAGCACCAAGGCAATCACCACCGGCGCCGGCGACGACGTCGTGACCTACGGTGGTCCAGTTGGCACCGGCGGTTCGATCGACGGCGGCGTCAGCGGTACCGACACCATCGTCATGACCCGCGCTCAAGGCGTAACCGCAACTGGTTCCGCTCTGTTCGCTGCCAGCGTCACCAACTTCGAAGTGCTGAGCCTGAGCGACGCTGCTGGCGCCGCTGCAATCGACATGTCGAAAGTTGGCGCGATCAACAACCTGAAAATTGCTGGTTCGACCGCTGCTCTGACCGTAACCCAAGCTGCTGCGAACTTCACGTTCACCGAAGCTGGCGCTACGACCGTTGCTGGTTCGATCGCTCTGGCGTCGGATTCGGGCACCAACGACAACGTCAACCTGGTATTCGCTGCTGCTGATGGTTTCACCAACACCGCTGCTTACACCATCTCGAACGTTGAATCGCTGAAGATCACCACGATCGACACCGATACCACCGCTAACACCGCTGCCTACGTTGCTCCAATCACCGCTTCGGGCGTGACCACCGTGACCGCTAGCGGCGCAGTTGGCCTGGACCTGACCGGCCTGACCGCAACCACCCTGACCACTCTGGACGCTAGCGGCCTGACTGGCACCGGCGTTGCTGGCGGCCTGGCATGGACCTCGGGCGTGACCACCTCGGCAGTGAACATCCACGGTTCCGCAGCTGGTACCAACGTGATCGTTCTGTCGGCAGCTACCGTTGCTGACACCTACACCGGCGGTACGGGTGCTGACACGGTTACCATCGCCAATGCACTGAACAACGTGCTGAACCTGGGCAATGGTACCAACTTGGTAAACGGCGTTGCCACCGGTAACAACACCATCACCGGCGGTTCGGGTTCCGACACCTTCGTCACCGGCACCACCGGTAACAACATCGTTTCGTTCGGCGACGGCACCAATATCTTCACCGCAACCAGCGGTAACAACACCTACACCGGCGGCGCTGGCGTGGATACCGTTATCGTCGGTAACGGCAACAACACCATCTCCGTAGGCGGTGGTGCTGACTCCGTGACCGTTGGTTCGGGCACGAACACCGTAACCCTGGGCGCTGGCGCTGATACGCTGATTCTGGGCGCAGCTAACCAGTCGAGCGCGATCTTCACCACCGTTACCGATATCGCTGCTGGCGACATCATCAACAACGGCGCGTTGACCGCCTTCGCAGGCGTGGTTGGTAGCAAGATGGGCGCGGCTCTGACGAGCGGCGTGAACGACTACCAGACCTTCCTGAACAACGCAGCTGCTCAAGGTGCTGGCCACGTATCGTGGTTCCAGTTCGGCGGCGCAACCTACATCGTTGAAGATGTGGATGCAGGCGGCGCGTTCCTGGCTGGTACCGACATCGTTGTTAAGTTGACCGGCCTGGTTGACCTGAGCAACAGCACCCTGGCCAACGCTGGCCACGCGATCACCATCGTGTAATGCAAAAGGAGACTCGCCGCTGTTCTGGGCGAGTTCTCCCGGCCCTCAGCTGACCGAGGGCCATGCATGCAAAAAACCCGTCACCTGCAAAGGTGGCGGGTTTTTTTATTGCCGTTTGACTCCCGCGAGCACGCTATCTACTGGGCGATATCTATCCTTTGCGGTATTCGTTATACTGTCTTTTTTGTATCTTTCAACGTAGGGACTTACTGGGGAATTGGCTCATGGATTGGACGGCGGGATATGCTTCGGATGTGGAATACACGGCGGGTTTTTATCAGGAACAGAGCCCGCACATGCTCAATTTTGTCAACGTCCTCAACGGTTTTGCGCCGGTCGACCTTGACGGTCCCTACAACTATTTCGAGCTGGGTTTTGGCCGCGGCCTAACCGTCAACCTGCTGGCGGCGGCCAATCCGTCCGGCCGGTTTTACGCCGCCGATTTCAATCCCGGCCATGTCGCCGGCGCGCGCGCCCTGTCCAAATCGGCAGAGCTGGACAATTTGACCCTGCTGGAAAACAGTTTTGCCGAATTGGCGCAAAACGCCGTGGCGGACCTGCCACAATTTGACTTCATTACGCTGCACGGCATCTACACCTGGGTGACTGCCGAAAACCGCCGCCACATCGTCGACTTCATCGCCCGCTATCTCAAGCCGGGCGGGATCGTCTACATCAGCTATAACGCCTTGCCTGGCTGGACCGGCAGCCTGCCGATGCAGCGGCTGATGGTGGAGTACGGCGATGCCTTCCCCAACCGCAGCGACATTCAGGTAGGCGACGCCGCCACCTTCATGCAACAGATGGCAGAGGCCGGCGCCCGCTACTTCCAGTTCAATCCGACCAGCCAGGCCCGTTTTGACAGCCTGAAGACCCACAACCGCAATTATCTGGTGCACGAATACATGCACAAGCATTGGCAGCCGATGTACCACGCCGATGTGGCGCGCGACCTGGCTGCGGCAAAGCTGGACTTCGCCGGCTCCGCCGAACTGCCTTTCATCTACACCCAGCTTTATCTGAGTGCTGAGCAAAAGGCGCTGATCAATCGCCTGCCGGACCCGGCGATGCGCGAGACGTTGCGCGACTATTTCCTGAATACGAGCTTCCGAAAGGATGTGTTTGTTCGGGGCGCCCGTCCGCTGGGTAGCCTGCGCCGCCATGAATGGCTACGTAAGACAGGCGTGGCCCTGATGGTTCCACGTGACAAGGCCAGCGCCGAGATGAAGTTGGCCATAGGGGTCGTCAACAGCGCGCCGGAGGTGTTCGATCCGATTTGCGACGCGCTGGCGCTACGGCCGCACACATTGGGTGAGCTGGCCGCGCTGCCGCAACTACAGGGCAGGGCGTTCGAGGATCTGGTGCAGACAGTGGTGATGCTGAGCGCGTCGTCGCAGGCAGTGCTCTATCCCGCTCCCGACGCTGTCGCCACGCCTGACGCTGGGCACCGGATGAACCGCGCGATCGCGGCGCAGACTACCTATGGCGATGAGTATCACGCGCTGTGTTCGCCTTTACTGGGAAATGGCGTAGCAACCGCTTACGTGCCGCGCCTGACGTATTCCCTGCTGCAGCATCACAAGGGCGAGGTGGATGTGGCGATGCTGGCGCGCGAGGGTTGGCGCATCATGGCCGCGCAAGGGCGCACGTTGACCAAGCAAGGCGTGTCCATCGAGTCGGCGGAAGAAAACGAGCAAGAGTTGCGGCTCGCGATCGAGGCTATCGTTCGTGATACACTGCCACGCTGGCGTCAATTGAAGATGCTCTGAAGCTAATTAAGGGCCGGGAAAACAGCTCCCCGGCCTCAAAAATCTGGCATTAATTGCAAGTTTTTGGCTTTTTTCGCGAATAATGTGATGCTCATCACATTTCATGCCGTTTTTCGGCGATAATGTCTCGTCTTTAAATAATTGTGCTGCGTCAATTCGCGCACCATTGGCCGCAAGGGCGACATTTCCACTAGATACTCGCCGACTTACTTGCGTCGTCCCGCTGCACTTTGCAAGCCAGATCCTATGAAATCACTATTGAATCCGAAAAACGAAATCGAGCAGGTATTGCTCAGTTTTAAAAGCACCTTCTACACGGTCGGCGCCTTTAGCGCGATCACCAATCTTCTCATGCTGGCGCCGTCGCTGTACATGTTGCAGGTGTACGACCGCGTACTGCAAAGCCGCAATGAAATCACGCTGTTGATGTTGACACTGATGATGCTGGGAGCCTATCTGTTGATGGGTGCGTTGGAATTGATCCGCAGTTTTGTGCTGGTACGCGTCGGCGCCCGTTTCGACATGCAGTTGAACCGTCGCGTGTACACGGCGGCCTTCGAACAAAATCTGAAGCAGGCCGGTGGCAATGCGGGCCAGTCGCTGCAAGACTTGACCGGACTGCGCCAGTTCTTGACCGGTAACGCGCTCTACGCCTTCTTTGACGCGCCATGGTTCCCGATCTATCTGTTGGTGATCTTCATGTTCGAGCCTTCGCTGGGCGTGTTCGCGCTGGTGGGTACGGTGATCTTGGTCATTCTGGCCTTCGTCAACGAAAAGGTGTCGAAGAAGCCTTTGAGCGAAGCGAATGCGATGGCGATCGCGGCTGGTCAACTGGCCACGAACAATCTGCGCAACGCCGAGGTGATCGAATCGATGGGCATGCTGCCCAATCTGATGGCCCGTTGGTTCAAGCTGCATGGCAAATTCCTGCACTTGCAGGCGGAGGCCAGCGAAAAGGCCGGACTGGTTGGCGCGGTGACCAAATTTGTCCAGGTTTCGTTGCAATCTCTGGTGTTGGGCTTTGGTGCGCTGCTGGTCTTGGATGGCAAGATCACCTCCGGCATGATGATTGCCGCCTCGATCTTGCTGGGCCGCGCGCTCGGCCCGGTGCAGCAGGTGATCGCCGTTTGGAAAACCTGGAGCACCACCCGCAGCGCCTACGAGCGTCTGAGCAAGCTGCTCGAAGCCAACCCGGCCCGCGCCGCTGGTATGGCGCTGCCAAAACCGCAGGGTCACCTGGCGGTGGAGGCGCTCATTGCTGCGCCACCTGGCGCCAAGGCGGCCTTGTTGAAAGGGTTGAATTTCGCGATCGAACCGGGTGATGTGTTGGGCATCATTGGCCCTAGCGGCTCGGGCAAGTCTACTTTGGCACGCCTGTTGGTGGGCGTCTGGCCTGCACAAAGCGGCAAAGTGCGCCTTGACGGCGCCGATATTTTCAATTGGAACAAAGCTGAACTTGGCCCGAACATTGGCTATCTTCCGCAGGATATCGAATTGTTCGGCGGTACCATCGTCGACAATATTGCCCGCTTCGGCGATGCGGATCCGGAAAAGGTCGTCCTGGCCGCCAAGCGCGCCGGCGTGCATGACATGATATTGCACATGCCAGACGGCTACGACACCAAGCTCGGCGACGGTGGCGCGGGACTGTCCGGCGGTCAGCGCCAGCGTCTCGGTCTTGCGCGGGCGATGTACGGTGACCCTTCGCTGATCGTGCTCGATGAGCCGAATTCGAATCTGGACGACGTGGGCGAGCAGGCGCTGCTCAATGCCGTGGCCGATCTGCGCCAGCATGGCAAGACCATTGTGCTGATCACCCACCGCACCAGCGCGATTGGCATCACCAACAAGCTGTTGTTGCTGCGCGATGGCGTGGTTGACGTGTTTGGCCCGACCGATCAGGTGCTGGCGGCCTTGCAGCAGGCGAACCAGAAGAACGCTCTGGCGCAGCAACAAGCGCAAGCCCAGGCACAGCAAGCACAGCAGCAAGCACAACAAGCCCAGCAGCAGGCACAACAAGCACAGCAGGAAGCACAGCAAGCGGCTACTGTCCGCACCGGTGCGGCCACTACGGAGCAGGAGTGAACATGAAACTTATTGAGAGCAAGGCATTGGCGAGCGATGTCATTACGCACGATGTGGAGCCGCTGACGGTCCACACGGACGCCAGCGCTTACAGCCGCCTGGGTTGGATTATTGTGGTGGTCGGCGTGCTGGGTTTCCTGGTGTGGGCCTGTTTCGCCCCCCTCGACAAGGGCGTGCCAATGTCGGGTAATGTCGCCAAGGAAGGCAATCGCAAGTCGATTCAGTACCAGTCCGGTGGCACGGTGGAAGACATTCTGGTCAAGGAAGGCGATTTTGTGAAGAAGGGGCAAGTCCTCGTCAAAATGAATGGCGTCCAGGTGGTCGCCCAAGCCGAGATGACCAAGGTCCAGCGCATCGCCGCGCTGGCGACCGAGGCGCGCCTGATCGCCGAACGCGACGGCAAGAAATCCGTGGCGATTCCGGCCGAGCTGGAAGCCATCAAGGCTGATCCACGGGTCCAGGAAAATATCAACTCGCAGTCCCAATTATTCAACGCACGTCAATCTGGTTTGCAGAATGAATTGGCGGCTGCGGATGAGAGCGTCGCGGGGATGAAGTACCAATTGACGGGTCTGCAATCGACCCGTGACAGCAAGAAGGAACAGCTGGCGATTTTGAAAGAGCAGCTCGATGGCCTGCGTGACCTGGAACGCAACGGCTACGTGGCACGTACCAAGCTGCTGGACTATGAGCGCACCTATTCGCAAATCAATGGTTCGATCGCGGAAGACATCGGCAATATCGGGCGTGTGCAGCGTCAGATCGCCGAGCTCACCTTGAAGCGAGCCCAGCGCGTGCAAGAGTACCAGCGCGACGTGCGCACACAACTTGCAGAGGTCCAGAGAGACGCGAACAGTCTGACGAGCCGTCAAGTGGCGGATAACTACCAAGTCAGCAATGTTGAGGTGCGTTCGCCGGTCGATGGCGTGGTGATCGGCATGGCCGTCTTCACCCGTGGTGGTGTGGTACAACCTGGCTTCCGCATGATGGATGTGGTGCCGGTCGAAGATGCGTTGATCGTCGAAGGGCGCTTGCCCGTCAATTTGGTCGACAAGGTCCATACCGGCTTGCCGGTGGAGTTGATGTTCTCCGCGTTTAATAGCAACACCACGCCGCACATTGCCGGTGTGGTCAGTCAGGTTTCGCCTGACCGCCTGATCGATGAGCATAACGGGACGCCGTATTACAGTGTGCAGGCGCGCGTCACGCCGGAAGGCATGAAAGTGATGCAGCATAAAAAACTGGTGGTGCGCCCCGGTATGCCAGTGGAGCTGTTCGTCAAGACTGGCGAACGCACCATGATGAGCTATCTGCTCAAGCCGGTATTTGACCGCGCCAAGACTTCGATGTCGGAGGAATGATGACGATGCGCGTACCACGTCTGAAACCGGCGGCGCTGCTCGCGGCGCTGCTGGGCGCTGGCGCCATGCTGCATGGCGCCAGCGCCTCCGCGCTGGGCTTGATGGAAGCTTATAACGCCGCCTTGAAAAACGATACGGTCTTCCGTGCGGCCTACTATACGAATGAAGGCGGCAAGGAAAACAAAACGCTGGGTTTGTCGGGCTTGCTGCCGAATATTTCGGCCAGTTTTTCCGACAGTAAGAACCGCACCGATATTTTGCAAACCGGTAGTGCACCACGATACCCGATTTACTACAGCCGCTCCGCCAACATACAGGTGCGCCAAACCTTGTTCAACCTGGACGCGTGGGCGCGCTACAAGGAAGGTTTGCTGCAAACCGACTACAGCGGCGCCGTCTACCTGAGCGAGCAGCAGCAGGTGATGCTGCGCGTCGTCGGTGCCTATATCGAGGCGCTGTTCAAGCAAGATCAACTGGCGCTGGCGCGGATCGAGCGCGATACCTATATCGAACGGATGAAGGTCAACGACCTGATGTTCACCAAAGGCGAGGGCACGCGCACCGATATGCTGGAAACCCGCGCCCGTCTCGACGTCGCCGAGGCGGCCTTGCTGGAGGCTCAGGACAATCTGGCCGCCACCCGCGCCAACCTGGCAGCTATCATTGGTGGCGATGTCGGTGAGTTGGAAAAGATGACACCCGACTTCCGCGGCAGCCCGGACGACACCCTCAGCTTTGACGCCTGGAAGCGGGTCGCGCTGGAGCGTAATCCCGATCTGAAAGCCAAACAGCTTGCCGTCGACATCAACCAGCAAGAGGTCAACAAGGCGCGCGCCGGGCATGCTCCGCGACTCGATCTGGTGGGTAACTATGGCAAGAGTACCTCGGACTCGACTAACACCATCGACCAGACTATCACTTCGCGTAGCGTCGGTATCCAGCTGAACATTCCGCTGTATTCGGGCGGCTCGGTCAATGCGAGCACCAGGCAGGCTGTGGCCAATCGCGAAAAAGCCAAGGCTGAGCTGCAAACGGAAACGGACAAGGCGATCGTGGAATTGCGCAAGGATTACGATTCCGTCATCAGTAGCGTGGTCAAGATTGACGCACTGATGAAGGCGGTCGATTCGGGGCGCTTGCTGGTCAAGGCGACTGAGCAGAGCATCAAAGGTGGCGTGCGCATCAATCTGGATTTGCTGGACGCACAACGGCAATTGAGTGCCACGGAACGCGACCTGGCCCAGGCGCGCTACACCTATGTGCTGGCGCAGTTGAAACTGCGTGCGGCGGCCGGTACGCTGTCCGCCGACGACGTGCGCACGATGGCCGTGTATTTCCGCTGAGTGGATCGGACTTAGGATGACAGGAGGCGTGATGGAACAGGAACTCGAAGTAACCGTCAACGGCACGAGCTACAGGGTGGCCGATTTAAACGACGAGGCCCGCAGCCAGGTAGGCAATCTGCAGTTTGTCGAAGGGGAGATCGCCCGTTTGAACGCCAAGCTGGCGGTCTACATGACGGCCAAGATCGCCTACGAGAATGCGCTGCGTGAAGCGCTGCCCCGTTCGCTGCAATAAACATAGTCGGCCATAAAAAAGACCTCGATTCATTTTGAACCGAGGTCTTTTTTTCGTTCAAGCCAGCGCGGGTGTCGCTTTGCCCTGGCGTATCCCGTGCCGCCAGCGCAAGGCCGGCCGCTCGACCAGCAGGTAGGACAGCAAGGCCAGCAGCGTGGATGCCGCCAGCAGCAGCGGCACACTGGTCTGCTCGATAGTCTGCCCCGTGACCTTCTGGATCACCCAGATCAGCAGGAAGTGGTTCAGAAACATGCCATAGCTCAGGTTGCCCAAGAACTCGTCGATGCGCGAGAAGGGGCGGCTGCGGATCGCCATGACGACCGGAATGCCGATCAGCAGTCCCGCCAGCACCTCCTTATTGAAATTCATTCCATACAGGCGCGGGCTGAAGAACAGGCCCACATACAGCAACGCCAGCAAGGTGTAGACGACGCCTCGGTAACGCCGTGCGCCGGCCGTATCGCGGTTGAGCGAGGCGCCGAACAGGAACATGAACAGCGTGCCCGGCAGCAGGCGATAGCCGAAATGGTCGGAGTTGATCAGGCCGGAATACGCGCAGCAGTACACCACCAACGATGCGGCCGACAGCAGGTAGACGCCGCGCCGCGGCCACTGGATCAGTATCCACGGGATCGCCAGGTAAAACGTCAGCTCCAGCCCGAGCGACCAGGTTTGCGGCAGCACCAGCGCACCGTCGGCCCAGTACATATAAAAGCCCTGCGGCAGGATCAGGAAGTTGAGCAGCCACTTGACGCCGTTGAGCTGGCTCAGGTAGGGCGGCGACTCCAGATGCAGGAAGTGGATGCACAGCGCGGCCAGCAGCATGTAGAACAGGAATTGCGGGAACAGCCTGGCGGCGCGGTCCAGATAGAAGGTGGGCACGGCGGCCGGGCGGTCGTAGTATTTGTCGATCAACATGGTCATCACGTAGCCGCTCAACAGGAAGAACGAGACAACGGCCAACACGCCAGGGTTGTAGCCCCAGAACGTGACGCCCACGTGCGAAATGGCGACCAGCATCGCCAGGATCAACCGATAAATTCCCATATTGCCCTCTACGTGAAAACAGACCTGCGCGGTCTGTTTTTTGGTTGCCGCACGTAGGCGGCGATGGCGGACTAAGTTAATTATGCGGAATTATTGAACCTGAAGCAATGGGCAATAGGCAACAGGAATCCGGGGAAATATCAGTTCGCCTGCGCGGCCTTGTCCTTGCCGTAGCAATGCGGGCACGACACTTCGTACACGTATTCCGGCGCCAGTTGCTGGCGCGGCGTGACCACCGAACGGCAGACGAAGCACTGCACCGTCTCGGTCGGTTCCAGCTTGGGATTGAGCGCGGTACGGTAGTCGAACACGAAGCAGTCGCCGGTGTAGTGGGCGCCGCCGACTTCCTCGAAGTACTTGAGGATGCCGCCTTCGAGCTGGTAGACGTTGTCGTAGCCGATGTTCTGCATGTGGATCGCCGCCTTTTCGCAGCGGATGCCGCCGGTGCAGAAGGTGACCACGGTCTTGCCGGCGAAGTCGTCCTTGTGGGCGGCGATCACTTCCGGGAACTCGGTGAATTTCTTGATGCGGTAGTCGACCGTGTGGTTGAAGGTGCCGACGTCGACTTCGAAATCGTTGCGGGTGTCGACCATGACCACCGGCCGGCCGTGGTCGTCGACGCCGCTGTCGAGCCAGCGCTTGAGCGTGTGCGCTTCGACGAAGGGCGCGCGGCCTTCTTCCGGCTTGATCAGCGGCATGCGCATGGTGATGATTTCTTTTTTGATCTTGACCAGCATGCGCTTGTGCGACTGCTCGACCGAATAGCTTTCCTTCACTTCCAGGTCGGCGAAGCGGGCGTCGCTGCGGACCCAGGCCAGGTACTCGTCGATGTGGCTGCGCGGGCCGGACAGGAACATATTGATGCCTTCCGGCGTCAGCAGGATGGTGCCCTTGAGGCCCAGCCGCTGGCAGATGTCCTGGTACAGCGGGCGCATCGCTTCGGTGTCGTCGAAGGTGACGAACTTGTAGGCGGCGATGTTGACGTGAGCGGCAGCGGCAGCGATGGCGGCGGCATGCGCTTCAGCTTGTAAAGCAGTATTAGCGTGCATGGTGGACATGATCAAAAAATGTGAAGAGCCGACATTATACGCGAGCTTGCTGTGAATGACTCTTTTGTGCTTAAAAAATGTGCAGATGTTGAGGCCTGATTCGTCAATGTGGGTTTTTCCGGGCGGGGTATCTTGTCAGTCGTGCGGGCCGAAAAATAGGCCGCTTCAATGCCGTCAATATTTATTGGGGGTACAATAAATATGCAGATCGAATTTGATCCTGAAAAGCGCGCTGCGACCTTGGTCGGCCGGGGACTGGATTTTGCTGACGCGCCTCAGATATTTGGTGGTGATACGTTCACTTGGCTCGATGAGCGTGTTGAATATGGTGAGGATCGTTTCGTCACGATGGGGCTATTGCGTAGTCGGACTGTCGTGTTGGTTTGGACTTGGCGTCAGCATGCGCGGCGCATTATTTCGATGAGGTATGCGAATGAAAAAGAAGTTGCCCTATTCAAAAGATACCTTGGTTGACGAGGATGACGCTCCAGCGTTGAGCGAAGCCTGGTTTGCGGAGGCGAGCCTGTACCGTGGGGGGGTATTGGTTAAGCGTGGACGCCCCCCGCAAGCCGTTACAAAGGTCGCAGTTAAGCTTCGCCTGGATCGTGATATCGTCGCTGCTTTCAAGATAGACGGGCCTGGATGGCAGACGCGTATCAACCAAGCCTTGAGGGACTGGCTGGTATTGCACCCTGGTGAGCAGGGGGACGCGATCAATAGCTTGGGACGCGCGGCCCTGGAAAACCCGGATTTGCCGGCCAGCCTCGTCGCGGATTCGCTGGCGTCATTGGCGGAACCTCGTGAACAGGCGCAGCCCTTTACTCCTCGCAGCAGTCGGCGCAAGTGATGAGCTTATTAAGTGGTGTTCCTGATTTTTTATGCCGCGGGATCGATCATGACTATCGCCCAAATCCACCCGGAAAATTCAGGGTTCGCGTGGTGTTCTGCGAAGGAACGTGCCTGCGGAACATCGCCTCCTTCCGCAATCACGGTTTCCAGCCAGAGTTCTGCAGCTTCGCCGGCATTGTCGATCGCCTCATCTAACGTGTCGCCCGCAGAAAAGCAACCGGGAAGATCAGGTATGACAACGCTGAAAGCATGGGTTGCGTCACCGGGTTCAATTGCAATTGGAAATCTCATGATGATGCCCTACTTCAGATTCGCTTATCAAACTCATAGCGTAGCAGTATTTAAAAAGTAGTCATGCAAAGTATTCGGATTGATGGATTTGCGTGGTGTCAGCACGGGCTGGCTTTTTCGCCGCATCATCTTCATTTGAACCTCACAGGCGTGGGTGATGTCAAATGGATATTAATGAAGACCGATCGATTCAATTCCGGATCAAGCAGCTTCAGCACACCTTTCGACACGCGGCTAGTTTTGGCGTTGTTGGAAACGCGAATCTCAAGACGCTCTTCGCATTTCAGCGGGCGTTGAGGAGGCACGTTGAATCGCCTAGTACGCTGTTGCGAAAAGGGTATTATCGGAACCGTCCGGTTACGCATTTTGTTGATATCGATTCCGGGCTGAATGTGATCCGGTCGCTCAGCGGAGACTATCTTTCCGCTTGGAGATTAAGTTCACTGCAACTAGAGTATGTAATTAGAACTGGCAGGTTGGGAGGAGGGACATCGTGAATAATGCATTTGAAATGTATTGCGAGTTGCTGGAGCGCTTTCTGGCCCATAAGCTTTCCATCCAGGAGTTCAGTGTCGCTTTCATGGAGCGCTTCCAGGCTGAGACAGAACAACTGGATGAGCCGCTTTTTTTGCTGCTTGACGAACTTTTTGGCGATGTCGATTCCACCACGGATGATCCGGAACTATTGGCCAAAAATCCGGATTTCTACTTGGACAAAAAGGGACTGGAGACCAAAGCGGGAGATATCCTGCGCCGGATGCGGGCTTGGCGTGCGCATCGCGTGACAGCCTAGCAAATCAGATTATCGAACCCGGCCGCCGCACGGTAAAATAGCCGGTTATTGAACCAGCATTGAGCGGCGTATGAACATGGTAGCAAACGAACAAGAAGTGGCGGCGAACCCAGCGATGGCGCCTGCCGTCGCCAAGGCGGGACCAGACTTCGTCCATCTGCGGGTGCACTCGGAATACTCCATCGTCGACGGCCTGGTGCGCATCGACGACCTGGTCGCCACCGCCGCCAAGGACAAGCAGGCGGCGCTGGCCGTCACCGACCTGTCCAATATGTTCGGCATGGTCAAGTTCTACAAGGCCGCGCGCGGCAAGGGCATCAAGCCGGTGGTCGGCGTCGACGTCTGGATCACCAACGACGACAACCGCGACAAGCCGCATCGGCTGATGTTGTTCGCCAAAAACCACATGGGCTATCTGCAGCTGTGCGAGCTGCTGTCGCAAGCCTGGCTGACCAACCAGTACAAGGGCCGCGCCGAGATTCGCACCGAGTGGCTGGTCGAACGCACCGCCAAGACCTATGCGCTGCTGCCCGACGTCAGTCCCGCCAACGCCCTGATCGCGCTGTCCGGCGCGCACTTCGGCGACGTCGGCACGGCGATTGAAAACGGCAACCCGGCGCTGGCCGAAAAGAACGCCGAGAAGTGGGCCGAGATCTTCCCCGGCCATTTCTACATCGAGATCCAGCGCGCCGGCCAGGCCAACCAGGAAGCCCAGGTGCGCCACGCGGTGGCGCTGGCCGCCAAGCTGGGCCTGCCCGTGGTGGCGACCCACCCGGTGCAGTTCATCTCCCCCGACGAGTTCATCGCGCACGAGGCGCGCACCTGTATCGCCGAAGGCGAAATGCTGGCCAATAACAAGCGCGTGCGCCGCTTCAACGAGCAGATGCGCTTCATGTCGCAGGCCGAGATGCGCGAGCTGTTCCACGACCTGCCGGCCGCGCTGCAAAACTCGGTGGAGATCGCCAAGCGCTGCAACCTGACGCTGACGCTGGGCAAGCCGCAGCTGCCGAACTTCCCGACGCCGGGCATGACCATCGACGAGTTCCTGCGCGCGGAAACCAAGAAGGGCCTGGAGGAACGCCTGGAGCAGCTGTATCCGGACCCGGTCAAGCGCGAGGCGCAACGCCAGCGCTACGAGGAGCGGCTGGAGTTCGAGAACAACACCATCATCAACATGAAGTTCCCCGGCTACTTCCTGATCGTGGCGGAGTTTATCCAGTGGGGCAAGAACAACGACGTGCCGATCGGCCCCGGCCGCGGTTCGGGCGCGGGCTCACTGGTGGCGTATGCGCTGAAGATCACCGATCTGGACCCGCTGAAGTACAACCTGCTGTTCGAACGTTTCCTCAATCCCGAACGCGTTTCGATGCCCGACTTCGACATCGACTTCTGCCAGGAAAAGCGCGACCTCGTGATCCAGCACGTCAAGGACCTGTACGGCCGCGACGCGGTATCGCAGATCGCCACCTTCGGCACCATGGCGGCCAAGGGCGCGATCCGCGACGTCGGCCGCGTGATGGACTTCGGCTACAACTTCTGCGACGGCGTCTCCAAGCTGATTCCGTTCAAGCCGGGCAAGCCGGTGTCGATCGCCGAGGCGATCGAGGAAGAGCCGATGCTCAAGGAGCGCCAGCAGAACGAGGAGGAAGTGGCGCAGCTGCTGGACCTGGCGCAACAGGTCGAAGGCATCACCCGCAATATCGGCATGCACGCCGGCGGCGTGCTGATCGCGCCGGGCAAGCTGACCGACTTCTGCCCGCTGTACACGCAGGGCGGCGACGGCGGCGTGGTGTCGCAGTACGACAAGGACGACGTCGAAGCCGTCGGCCTGGTCAAGTTCGACTTTTTGGGCCTGACCACCCTGACCATCCTGGACCGCGCGGTCCGCTACATCAAGATGCTCGATCCCAAGGAGTCGGAGTTCGACCTGGCGCGCCTGCCGCTGAACGACCGCCCTTCGTATGACCTGCTGACCAAGGCCAAGACCGTGGCCGTGTTCCAGCTGGAGTCGCGCGGCATGCAGGGCATGTTGAAGGACGCGCGTCCCGACCGCTTCGAGGACATCATCGCGCTGGTGGCGCTGTACCGTCCGGGCCCGATGGACCTGATCCCGGACTTCTGCAAGCGCAAGCACGGCGAAAAATTCGACTATCCCGATCCGCGCACCGAGTCCATTCTGTCCGAAACCTACGGCATCATGGTGTACCAGGAGCAGGTGATGCAGATGGCGCAGATCGTCGGCGGCTACTCGCTGGGCGGCGCCGACATGCTGCGCCGCGCGATGGGTAAGAAGAAGGCCGAGGAGATGGCGGAGCACCGCGAGATCTTCCGCGCCGGCGCCGCCAAGGACGGCCTGTCCGCGCAGAAGGCCGACGAGATTTTCGACTTGATGGAAAAGTTCGCGGGCTACGGCTTCAACAAGTCGCACGCCGCCGCCTACGCGCTGCTGTCCTACCACACGGCCTACCTGAAGGCCCACCATCCGGCCGCGTTCATGGCGGCCAACATGTCGCTGGCGATGGAGGACACCGAAAAGGTCAAGATCCTGGTCGAGGATTCGATCGACATCTGCGGCCTGACCATCCTGCCGCCGGACATCAACCAGTCCGACTTCCGCTTCATGCCGGACGGCCCGCCGCCTTCGGTGACGGGCAAGAAGGTCACGCAGATCCGCTACGGCCTGGGCGCCTGCAAGGGCGCCGGCCAGAACGCGATCGAGGCCATCATCGCCGCCCGCACCGCCGGCGGCCCGTTCACCAGCCTGTTCGATTTCTGCAAGCGGGTCGACAAGAAGCAGATCAACCGCCGCACCATCGAATCGCTGATACGCGCCGGCGCCTTCGACTGCCTGGCCATCGACCGCGCCATTTTGCTGGCCACGGTCAGCTTCGCGATGGAATGCGCCGACCAGGAGGCCAAGGCGGCCAACCAGGTCAGCCTGTTCGGCGGCGACGATTCCGATCTGGTGGCGCCGCCCGAATACGTGAAGGCCGCGCCGTTCACCGACCGCCAGAAGCTGGCCGAGGAAAAGATCGCGCTGGGCTTCTACCTGTCGGGCCATATGTTCGATTCGTTCGCGCCGGAGGCGCGCCGCTTCGCCCGCACCAAGCTGGCCGAGCTGGAGCCGTCGCGCGAGCCGCGCATGCTGTGCGGCGTGATCACCGGCATCCGCCCGCAGATGACGCAGCGCGGCAAGATCCTGATCGTCACGCTGGACGACAAGACGGCGGTGGTCGAGGTGACCGTGTATGCGGAAGTGTTCGAAGAGAACAAGCGCATGTTCAAGGACGACGAGTTCCTGGCCGTGGTCGGCAAGGTGTCGGAAGACCGCTTCTCCGGCGGTCTGCGCATCTCGGCCGAGAAGGTGTTCGACATCGTGACGGCGCGCGTCAACTACGGCAAGCAGCTGGGCATGGCGCTGCCGACCTCGGTGGACGTGCGCAAGATGGCCGAAGTGCTGGCGCCGCACCGCCACGCGGACGGCTTGCCGGTGTCGGCGCGCATCACGCCGCAGGGCGTGGGCTGCGTGGTGCAGCTGGGCGAGGCATGGCGCGTGGCGCCGTCGGACGAGCTGCAGCTGGCGCTCCAGCAGGTGCTGGGCGCCAAGGATGTCGCGATCGAGTACTAGTTACATCTGTTCGCTGATGCTGGTGATGGCATACCCCTTGGCGCCGATCTGCTCCAGGGGGTGGACGATGTGGTAGCGGGACAAATCGTCGAGGCCATCGTCGACTTCGACGTGGCTGGCCTCGGGATGCCAGTCGGTGTTGGTGGCTTCCTCGGGGATGGGTTTGCCCTCCGGCACAGCCAGATAGCTGTGTTTGCCTTTTGCTTCATCTCGGTAATAAATATCCACACGCATGGTATTTCTCCTTGGACGAAAAACCCATGTTACCGGATTTTTCAGGCCAACGCGTATTCGTCGTCATCGTGCGCGACGGTGGGGCGGGTGCTGTAGTTCTGGCCCAGCGGCGTCGGCACCGCCTCGAAGCGCGGGGCGCTCAGGCCGGCGCGGATGGCGGCGCTGATGGCCATCAGCGTCTCATGGCGCTTGCGCGCTTCCGAACGTTTCTTCGAGGCGATCGCCGCCAGGTCCGGCGGCGCGATGGCTAGACACGGCAGGCGCCAGTCGCCGTCGGCGCGGCGGCTGGCGTCCAGCTCTTGCCACAGCGTGTCGTAGTCGGCGTGCACCTTGCCCTGGCGGGAGGCGCCGCAGACCACGCGGTTGACGTTGCTGACCAGGCGCAGCTCGACGCAGCCGTAGTCGTGGCCGATCTGGCTCAGCAGCTTGATCATCATGTTCTTGGGTCGCAGACCGTGCAGCTCGCGCGTGGCGTCCTTGATCACTTGCAGGCCCTGTTCGCTTTTCGAGCCCTGCATGCAGCCTATGCCCAGCACCACGCCGCGCACCCCCTGCAGGAAGGAGAACGCGCAGCTGTAGACCAGCAGGCCGTCCTGCTTCAGTTGCAGCACCAGTTCGCCTTCGCGTTCCATCGGCTCGATGGCGCGCAGCTCCAGCTGGTAGCGCAGGCCGCTCTTGCCCTCGACGCTGCCCAGCACCACGGCGCCGCGCGCGGCGCGCACCGTCAGCGGCCCCAGGCCCTGGCGGAAGATGAAGCGGTAGTGCTGTTGCAGCAGGTCCACGCGCTGGGCGCAGGTCATCGTGTTGCTCAGGTAGGGACGGTAAATCTTGTACAGCAGGCGCGGGCGGGCCTTGACCAGGTCCATGAACAGCGGATGGGAATTAAGCAGTTGCAGCCAGCCGACGGTGGCCTGGCGATGCAGCAAGGCGCGCAGCGACAGCTTGAAGGTTTCGCGTAGCTGCTTCAGCCCGCTGAAGTCGGCCACGCCGGAGCGGAGGGTGATTAACTGCGACATCTTACGTCTCTCATGTAAATCGGGCTGCAAGGGATGGTATGGCGTGCAGCTGCACGGGAGACATCATTCACGGCCGGCGGGATAAGGCGGCATGGCTACTTTAGTGTCTTCTCGTCAATGGGGAGTGCCATTACGACATGTGGACATGGTAAATCCAGTGTAACGTATTGTAAATTGGGGTAAAGGCTTACGGTTTTCCCTTAATAATTGCCGCTTCGAAAATGTAATTGTTGTATAGAGGGGAAAGCGCGGGGATAAGGGGAACGCGTAGTTGCAAAAAGCAATGCGCGATGAATTCTGGCAATGCATAATGCTACATAACGATACAAAGCGTCCCGTATGTCTCCCTCCCGCCTGCGTTACCTGGAATTCCCCGTTTTCATAGCGTTGTACCTGCTATTTGACTGGGCGACTTATATCGATTCCTTCTATGGCTTGAACATCACGCCTTGGAATCCCGATCCGGCGCTGGGACTGGTGTTCTGGTTGCGGCATGGCTGGCGCGCGGCGCTGCCGTGGTTCGTGGCGCTGGTGGGCGGCGAGTTGCTGGTGCGCGGCATGCCGGCCGGCTGGACGGTCAGTCTGCTCAGTTCGCTTTGGCTGAGCGCCGGCTACGGCCTGCTGGGCGCGGCGCTGCGGCGCCAGTTCGGCGACGGCGGCGTGTTCGACAGCCGCGACCGCCTGTTCCAGTGGGTGCTGATCGTGGTGGTCGGCACCATGATCAACGATGTCGGCTATATCTCCGTGTTGTCGGCGGCCGGCCTGATCCCGGCCGGGCAGTGGGGCGAGGCGGTGCTGCGCTTCGGCATCGGCGACATGGTCGGGGTGCTGGTGTCGATGCCGCTGATCTGGATGCTGGCCAGCGCGGGCGACCGCCAGCGCCTGCGGGCGACGGTGTGGCGGGCCGAGACGCTGGCCTATCTGGCGCTGGCGATCGGCGTGCTCGACATGGTGTTCGGCACCATCGCCACCTCGGAGTTCAAGCATTTTTATTTCCTGTTCCTGCCGGTGATCTGGGCGGCGTTCCGCCAGGGACTGTTCGGCACGGCGCTGATGGTGTTTGTGCTGCAGGCGGGCATAGGCGCGCTGGTCAAATGGAACCACGCGGTCAACATCGCCGTGCATGAATTGCAGATGCTGGACGCGGTGCTGGCGCTGGTGGGCTTTTCGATCGGCATCGCGGTCGACGAGCTGCGCAAGGTCGCCAGCGAGCTCAAGCAGACGATGCGGCTGGCGGCGGCCGGCGAGATGGCCGCCGCGCTGGCGCATGAATTGAACCAGCCGTTGACGGCGCTGGGCGCCTACGGCAAGGCGTGCGAATATTTGCTGGAGCGGGGCGAGAGCGGCGAGGTGCTCAAGGGCGCGATCCAGCGCATGATCGCCGAATCGGGCCGGGCCGCCGACGTGGTGCGGCGCTTGCGCGATTTCTTCCGCACCGGCGCGATGAAGCTTGAGCCGGTCGACGCCGGCCAGCTGGTGTCGGGCATCAGCCAGCAGTTCTTCGCCCAGCTGCGCGAGCACGGGGTCGAGCTGGTGGTGGGCGAGATTCCGCCGCTGGCGATCCTGGCCGACCGCCTGCAGCTGGAGCTGGTGCTGCGCAACCTGCTGGCCAACGCGCTGGAGGCGGTGCAGGAGCAGCCGGCCGGCGCGCGCCGCATCAGCTTGTCGGTGCAGCGGCTGGACGGCAAGCGCAAGACAGGCAAGGGTGGCTGCTTGCAGCTGACGGTGGAGGATAGCGGCAAGGGCGTGTCGGCGGCGCTGGCGGCGCGCTTGTTCGAGCCGTTTGTGTCGTCCAAGGCCAGCGGCCTGGGACTGGGGCTGGTGCTGAGCCGCGCCATCATGGAGGCGCACGGCGGATCGCTGTGGGCCGAAGTGGGCGAGCATGGAATTTTCAGGATGGCGCTGCCTTTGGCGCGTCCTATCGAGCAGGATGGAGAGCAGGTGGGCTATGCAGCATGATTTAACCGTATTCATCGTCGACGACGACCCGTCGGTGCGCGACGCGCTGGGCCTGTTGCTGGGCGTGCGCGGCTACCGCACCGCGATGTTCGCCAGCGGCGAAGCTTTCCTGCAATCGTGGCAGCCGGCCTGGCGCGGCTGCATGCTGATCGACATCCGCATGTCCGGCATGGACGGCCTGAGCCTGCAGATGGAATTGCTGCGGCGCGGCTGGGGGCTGCCGGTGATCATCATGAGCGGCCACGGCGACGTCAGCATGGCGCGCGCGGCCTTCAAGGCGGACGCGGTGGACTTCCTGGAAAAGCCGTTCGACGACGTCAAGCTGATCGCCGCCATCGACGAGGCGCTGGCGCGCGCGCGCAGCGTGCACAGCGAGCAGCAGCGGCGCAGCCGCAGCGTCAGCCTGCTGAGCGAGCTGACGCCGCGCGAGCGCGAGGTGATGCAACTGGTGGTCACGGGCCGCCACAACCGCGAGATCGGGCCGGCGCTGGGCATCAGCGTGCGCACGGTCGAAGTGCACAAGGCGCGGCTGATGGCCAAGCTGGGGGTCGACAACGTCGCCGACCTGGTGCGGATAACCATGCAGGATTAGGCCGGCATGGGCCCATGGTAAACTTGTTTTTCGTCAATTAAGCTACTCCGCTTTGATGGCAGCATGGTCTGTCATGAAACGCGGGAGCGGACGATGAAAGATCTATTGCCGCATTACGAAGCCGAGTTGGCACTGTTGCGGCGTCTGAGTCGCAGTTTTGCTGAACGATATCCTGGCATTGCAGGCAACTTGCAAATGTCTGGTGATACCTGCAAGGATCCCCATGTCGAGCGCCTGATACAGGCAAGCGCACTGCTGGCGGCTCGTGTCTCCAAGCGATTGGACGATGACTATCCCATGTTCACCGAATCGCTGTTGGAGATGCTGTATCCGCACTACCTACGCAGCTTTCCCGCGTGCTCGATCGTACAACTGGATTTTCGGCGCGACACGCGCGAACTACCCGAGATTGTTACCGTCGTCCCCCGGGGAACGATACTGAAATCGGCGCCGGTGCGTGGAGTGAAATGCAAATTTACTACAACGTCCGACATCGTCGTCGCGCCGATCCGATTGGCCGAAGCGCGATATATCCCGATCCTCAATGCCCCGGCCTCGATACGCTTAAGCGCTGACGCGAGTTCGACGATTGCGCTAACATTCGAGAGTGCAGGTAAAGCGGCGTTGGATATTCTTAGCTTCGAGCAGATACGGCTGTTCATCGACGCCGATCCTACGCTGTGTGCCGCGCTGCATGACACGCTGTTCATGCGCGTTGGTTCGGCCTACATCTCGTTTGTTGACGAGGGAGCTTGGACGGAAATCAGCAAGCCGTGTATCTCCACCGTTGGATATTCCGAAGATCAGGCGTTGATACCATTTTCAGCGCGATCACATCCGGCATACCGCCTGCTGACGGAGTACTTTGCCTTCCCGGAGAAGTTTAATTTCTTTGATTTGGCGTGGAGCGGGATTGTTCGCTCCATGCCAACTGGATGTCGTCGCTTTACGCTGCATCTGGTCGTCAAGAACGCACAGAACGGCTGCTGTCTGGCGCAGACCTTGAGCAAGTTATCGGAAAGAAATTTGCTCTTAAACTGTGCGCCTGTCGTCAACCTTTTCAAGCGCACTGCCGCACCGGTGGACGTGCGCCATACGACAGTTGACTACGCACTATTGGCCGACAGCGCCAACCCGGACGCGTATGAGATCTTCGGTATTCAATCTGCAAGTTTGATCACAGACGTCTCGCGTCGCGATGGCATTCAAAGTGTGCGTCCTTTCTACAGCATGCGGCACGGCCAACAAGCGGCTTGCTACTGGATCATGCGGCGCGATGGCATCACAGCAGACATCAGCCCAGGCCACGAGATGCGCATCAGTCTGGTGGATACCGACATGGCGCCGCTGGCGGAGAAGGCTCAGACGCTGTCAGTTGAGCTGTTATGCAGCAATCGCCACCTGCCCGAGTCCCTGAACTACGGCAGTCCCGATGGCGACCTGACGCTCGATGGCACGCTGACGCGCACGCCGGTGCGATTGTTGCGTCGTCCGAGCGCCGTCCGCCGCTTTGAATCCGGCAATGGTGCACACTGGCGGCTGATCTCTCATCTGACGCTCAATCATCGCTCCCTCAGCAGCGTTGGGTTGAATGAGTTCCGTGAAATGCTGACTCTCTATAACCTTCCTCGTAGCACGATTACGCTGCGCCAGATACAAGGCGTGACGGACCTGCAATATCGAACTGCCACAACGTGGGTGAGGGGCGTACCGACAGCTTCCTTGATGCCGGGTATCGAGATCCGCATGACGCTGGACGAAGAGGCTTTCGTGGGGAGCAGCATTTACGCTTTCGCACGGACGCTGGATCATTTCTTTGGTTTGTATTGCCAGATAAACGTCTTTAGCCAATTGATCGTCATTTCCAATCGCAGCGGAGAGGAGCTTGTACGATGCCCACCACGAAGCGGCGCAGTTCTGCTGGATTAGTCCGGCAACTGCTCGAAGAACCACATCGATTTGAGTTTTTCCAGGCGGTCCGGATTTTTGAGCGGCTCTTGGTCTCGCAAGGTGTACCGCGGAATATAGTTTTGACGGACTACCTGCAATTCAGGAACAGTAGCTCGCAAAATTTCCCGGCCAGTCAAATCGAGGCGCTGGATGTGGAAGTGACTGCGGACTGTTCTGGCGTCACCGATGAGGGAGAACTTTTAGCGGCTCTCAATCAGGGGCAGTTCAATCGCATCTGCATCACGCCCACCTTCTTTGGACTACTGGGCAATCACGGCGTGTTGCCCAGCCATTATGGCGAACGCCTCGCCGCCTATCGGAAGAACGAAAACCACGATGGCGCGCATGCCTTTCTCGACATCTTTTCCAACAGATTGGTCGCTCTGTTTTATCAGGCGTGGAAAAAACATAGGCTGGAACTTCCCTGTCGTGAACAGGCGGACGCCCTGATGCCGTTGTTGTTGTCGCTGTCGGGCAGTAAAGCTCAAACGCTGTCCGATCCTGTCGCGGCCTATTATGCGGCAGCCTTTTCCCAACGGCCAGTCTCAGCGCTGATGATAGAGCGTGTGCTGGCGGATTACTTCAAGATTCCTGTTTCAGTTCAGGCCAATACGGGACGATGGCATGGACTGGAAAAGCGTCATGAGAATCGCCTTGGGCTGGCGAATAGCCAACTGGATACCGGCGTTATATTGGGGGCGCGCATTTGGCGCCGTGATCTGACCGCGACCGTCCGCCTTGGACCGTTGGATAAAGCACAGTATGACGATTTTCTCGCTGGCGGAGCCGGCGCCGTTGCATTGCGCAAGGTGCTCGCTATGTTCGAGACGCCAACGCTGACGTACAAGATTCAGCTGATACTGCGGGCGGAGGACGTCCGCGGCATCCAACTGTCTGGCTCATCCTCAATCCAATCGGCGCGGCTGGGCATCGATTCCTTTTTGTTGTCCAGCGGGGCATGTGGCGAGCGCGATGACTTGTACTACCTGATCTGATAGCAGACTGCACTACAACGTGATCGGCCGCAAGGCAATCCTGCTTGCGTTCGTTAAAGTGGATCACTCGTCTCAAGCTCCCGCACAAAGGACTGGTCAATATGAACCTGCTTCAGGGCGTCACAGCGATACTTGCGGCTTTCAGTAGCGACCCACAGGGCCAGCGCCTGCTGCGTCTCGATTTCCCTCAAGGCGACGGCCCGGACAGCATCATGCTGGCCAATGCCATCGTCGCCGATGAGGCGTTGTCATGCGATTTTAATTACGAGGTCGAAGTCTTGTCCGACGATGCGCTGATTCCATTGAAATCTGTCATCGGCAAGATGGTCACGATCTCGCTGGTGCGCGATGACGGCACGCTGCGCTACTTCAACGGCTATGTTTTTGAATTCCGTTTTATCAAAACCGACGGCGGCTTCGCCTTCTATCAAATGGTGCTCAAGCCCTGGCTGGCCTTTCTACGCTTGCGCGGCGACTGCAAGGTATTCCAAAACCTTAGCCTGACCGAGTTGTTCGATCAGACCTTCGAGAACTATCTTCAGCGCGATTACGAATATCGCCTGATTGAAGCGGCTCCCGATCTGACAATGGCGGTGCAGTACAACGAAAGCGATCATAACCACCTGCATCGTCGGCTGGAGGCGGCCGGAATGCATTACTGGTATGAGCACAGCGAAGATGGCCACACGCTCTGCATCGGTGACGACAGCACGCAAGCGGAGAGCATTGCTGGTCTTGGAGAGATCGAGTATCAAAGCCAGGCAGGGGCGATGGAGCATGACGGAATCAGGCAATGGCGGCCAGTACGGATTGCGTCGTCGGGAAGAGTTGCGGTGAACAGCTACAACTTCAAGCAATCGCGTAGTGACCGTATGGAACGGCCATCGCTTAATGAACAGGGGGCCGTCGAACCGTATGAAGTCTACCTCGATGCAGGTGCATACGGCTTCAAGGATGACGATGACGGCGAGGCCTTGGCGCATCGCAGGATGGACATCATCGACGCTCGTGGGCAGGAC
Organism: Duganella violaceipulchra; assembly: GCF_019166075.1. Lineage (NCBI taxonomy): Bacteria > Pseudomonadati > Pseudomonadota > Betaproteobacteria > Burkholderiales > Oxalobacteraceae > Duganella > Duganella violaceipulchra. Next base: position 658,622 of record NZ_JAHTGR010000002.1, read on the forward strand.
TTTATCGCCGAGAGCAACGAACGCGCGGCGCAACCGGGCCGGTGCTTCACTTTGACAGGCCATTTCAGCGGCGGCTACAACGACAGTGGTGATTGCGATGTGCCCGCCAACGACAAAGCCGAACGTGAGTATCTGATCCTGTCCGTGCGGCACACCGCCAGCAATAATTATCATGATGGACAAGGTACAGCCTCGCAATACAGTAACAGCTTTACCTGTTTGCGCAGGACCATACGCTGGCGGCCTCGGTTGGGCATGCACAGCAACGACACGCGAATCTATGGCGTACAAACGGCCACCGTGGTGGGGCCGAAGGGCGAAGAGATCTACACGGATGAGTACGGTCGGGTGCGGGTGCAATTCCACTGGGACCGGGAGGGCGAGTACAACGAGAAGAGCTCTCCGTGGGTGCGGGTGATGTCGAGTGCCGCAGGTGCTGGCTTCGGGCAGATCAGTGTCCCGCGCATTGGGCAGGAGGTGGTGGTGCAATTCCTGGACGGGAACTGCGATCGCCCGCTGATTATTGGCAGTGTCTACAACTCCGCCAACATGCCGCCCTGGGAACTACCGGCCAACAAGACGCAGAGCGGGGTGGTCACTCGTTCAAGTATCGGAGGCAAAACGGAGAACGCCAATGCGCTTCGCTTCGAGGATTTGAAGGGCGCCGAGGAGGTGTGGCTTCATGCGGAGAAAGACCAGCGCATTGAGGTTGAACACGATGAATCGCACTCGGTGGGTAATGATCGGACGAAGAGCGTTGGCCACAACGAGGTGGTAGAGGTCAAGCATGACCGCATTGGGACGGTTGGTAACGACGAGAAGATCACTATCCATCATGATCGCGCCGAACGTGTAGGCAACGATGAGCATATCGAGATCGGTGGAAGTCGTCGTGAAACGGTAACTGGCCACGAAAAGGTCGTCATCCATATGACGAAAATTGAACGTGTCAGTTTGGCGAAAGAGGAAACCATAGGCTTGTCAAAAACGATGGAAATTGGCGCCGACTACGGCGTCGCTGTCGGAGCGACGATGCTTACTGTGGTTGGACAGTCAAAGTTCGAAAAAGTAGGCCTGGACAAAAAGACCGAGGTCGGCCAGAGCTACACGATTGTCGCTGCGGATTCCTTCGAGGTGAAAGTAGGTGGTGCAAGCTTGAAGCTGACGGCGAGCGGTGCGATCACGATATCTGGAACCAGTATCGATATCGGAGCCTCCGGTCCTGTTCGTATTAACGGCAAGGACGTTGATATCAACTAGGAGGCGTCATGAATGTCGTCAATCATACTCCGTTCCCGGCTCAAGCTTTTGAAGCGATCGACCAGCACGAGCAGCGATTTCACGTTTTCGTGTTGAGACAGACATTCGACTTTTCATCCGGCAAGCTGGAGTACGCCGATGAGCAAGCGCCCTTGTGCGACACCGACATGTACTTTGGCGAGGGCTTCAGCGGGGGCGTGCGGCAAGAGTCGGATTATTGCCCTTACAAGCCGAAGTGCGATGTCATCGTGAATGCCGTCGCCTATGCGCCGAAGGGTAAAGCAGTTACCAGCTTTCTTGCGGGACTGAATGTTGTGCGAGATGGGCAGAAGCTGATCGAAAAGGTCTTGAGGATTTCGGGAAGGCGCCACCTCCGAAAAAGAGCGAGCACGGTGCGTTTTTTGCAGTGGTTGGTGAAATGGGGAACTTTCTGGCTGCTGCAACCAAATCCTTGGAAGCTCACGAATCCTGAGTTGATCAATTCACTTCCGCTGCGTGCTGAATATGCCTATGGGGGCGAATGCAGAATTGAGGAAAACGATCCTGTCGCTCGGCGTGTGCCATTGAAGAATCGGCTGACAGCGGAGCAGGCGGCAGCCCATCCGGATGCCCACATATCGGTGAGGAAACCTCCGCTTGCGCACGTAGCTTACGAATCAAACGTGCATGGCGTGGGTTTCGCGCCGGAGTGGTATTTGAAAGCGACAAAGACCGTGAGCGTCGCAGCGCCCCAGGTTGAGAATCTGCAATCAAAGATCACCGCCAGCCAATTCTGGCATGCGCGAGGATCGCCATCTATTGACCCGGCCGGACTCGGAATTCGAAGCAAGACCCACCCGGCACGAAGAGCCATGCTGGGTGAGGTCGACGATGTCTTTGTCAATTCCAATGCACCTTTGCCAAAGGGCTTTGACTTTGAAATATGGAACGCGGCTCCGCCGGATCAACAGGTTGATTTTCTGACGGGGGCCGATGTGGTCGAGTTAATTAATCTCTGCCCCGCAAACACACCTTGCCTCCGAGAGACCGATCGCGGCAACACATTGCTGCGTTTGATTTTGCCCGAGCATGAGTGTTTTTTGTTGATGCAGCTGGAGCGTGGCGATGCATACTTCCGGCCCCTGTTGATCGACACGGTGATCGTCGAACCGGAAAACCACCAACTGGCGTTGGTTTGGCGGGCTGCGATTTCGGTCGACGAAATCAGCGGGATCGATCTCTGCGAGTTCCGTATGCGTACCTTTTTCGAAAGAGACTTGGCTCGTTGCAATGAAAACGTAATGTCGAGAACGACATCGGATTCTGGCGCAACTGATGAGGTGGTAGCGTTATGACTGATCGGTTGAAACTCTCGGATGCCAAGGGGGATCTGGAGGCGGACAAGGTCGCCAAGGAGCTTCGATTAAAGGATGAACTCGAAGAGCTTAACGAAAAAGAGAAAAGGCTGAAGCAAAAAATCGCCGCAATAGAGGCGGATATTGCAAGAGCAAAGCAAAATCCGCCGGTCCCGGGCCCAAAGAGCAGCAACAAGATCGGCGCGCGTAAGGATGGTTCTTTCAAAGCGATCAGTACTGCCCCATCAATAAACAAAACACCCGTTGGTTGTGTGATGGTGCCCATTCCTTATCCGGTAACACAAGACCTATCGAACAGTATGAATGCTGCACGTACCGTTAATTTCAATGGACGTCCAGCGTATGTTCTTGACCGTAGTACTCAGCCACGTTGCACTGGCGACGAGCCCGGTACCGGGAAGGGGATAAGGTCGGGGACTGTTAGTGGCGAAGTTAAGCCGGTTGAAGGTAGCGGAACCGTCCGTATTGAAGGTAAGAAGGTAGTGCGCGACGGTGATAAATGCACCATGAATTCCGGCAACAATCCCGGAATCTATATTGCGTCCCCTCTGTGCCAATATAACTTGAGACACCTACCCGATTAATTTAGAGTACAGCGGTAGGTCCCCAATATGCACAACCGAAAGCATCAAATTAGCACTTCAGCAGCCCAGCAAGACAGCCTCAACGCATCGTCCGTCGAAGTCCAACGCCCTGACCCGGAGGTTGTTCCCAGCGCCAAACGTCGTGCCTTCTCCAAGGCCGAGAAGTTGCGCATCCTCGCTGCCGCCGACGCCTGCGTGGCGCCGGGCGACATTGGCGCCTTGCTGCGGCGGGAAGGCATCTATTCGTCCCATCTCGCGACATGGCGCAAGCAACGTCAGCTTGCCGACGAGGCCGGCGCGCTGGAGCGTAAGCGCGGACCGAAAGTCGATCCGGCCGCCACCGAGGCGCGCCGGGTGCGGGAGCTGGAAAAAGAAGTCGAACGCCTGCGCGCCAAGCTGGCCAAGGCCGACCTGATCATCGACGTCCAAAAAAAACTTTCCACTCTGCTGGGCCTGAGCACCGGCGACACGCCGAGCGAGCCGAAGTGATCAGCGCCGCCAACACCCTGGCCGAGCA